>NZ_JBEXNE010000002.1:0-563780 GCF_040610915.1 Streptomyces sp. NPDC003300
AGGTATTATCCGGTATTAGACCCCGTTTCCAGGGCTTGTCCCAGAGTGCAGGGCAGATTGCCCACGTGTTACTCACCCGTTCGCCACTAATCCACCCGAAGGCTTCATCGTTCGACTTGCATGTGTTAAGCACGCCGCCAGCGTTCGTCCTGAGCCAGGATCAAACTCTCCGTGAATGTCACCGGGATATCCCGGAACAACACGCAAGAGCGGCGCGACCGGGAGGAATAATCCCCGTCGCGCACAGCGTCCTCGCTGTGTTTTGTTCTTCAAAGGAACCACGCCCCACGAACCACAATCGGTCCGCGAAGACGGGGTATCAACATATCTGGCGTTGACTTTTGGCACGCTGTTGAGTTCTCAAGGAACGGAAGCTTCCTTCAGACCGTTTCACCGGCCCTCCGGGCTTTCCCTTCGTGTTTCCAACCCTACCAGATCCGCTGTGCGTTTCCGGCCCCTGATTGGATCGGGGTTTGTTTCCCGCCTTTCGGCGTGTCCACTACGTTAGCCCATTTCCCGGGCGACTCATAATCGAGTCCATCGAATTGGATTTTGGCGCACCAAAATACAGCCCGATGATCGGGAAGACGTAGGTAGTGGGTGGCCGCCCGGTGCGGTAGGGGCTGATGTGAACCATCCCCACCGTTTTGGCGGCTTGGACTACGTTACGCACGAGCGGCGACCGAGTCAAGCTCGGCCGCCGCTCAAACGTAGATTTCCAGCCGTGTCAAGCGAGTTCGACCGCTCCGAGGTTCTTCTTGCCCCGGCGCAGCACCAGCCAACGCCCGTGGATCAGATCGGAGTCGGCGGGAACCGCGTCCTCGCTGGTCACCTTGGTGTTGTTGAGGTACGCGCCGCCCTCCTTGATGGTGCGGCGGGCGGCGGACTTGCTCGGGACCAGTTCGATCAGGGCCAACAGGTCGGCCACCGGGGCCAGTTCACTGACCTGCGCCTTCGGGAGTTCGCTGAGCGCGGCGGCCAGGGTGGCCTCATCCAGGTCGGCGAGTTCGCCCTGGCCGAAAAGTGCCTTGGAAGCGGCGATCACGGCGGCGCACTGGTCGGCGCCGTGCACCAGCGTCGTCAGCTCCTCGGCGAGGGCGCGCTGGGCCGCGCGGGCCTGCGGGCGTTCCTCGGTCGAGCGCTCCAGCTCCTCGATCTCCGCCCGCGAGGCGAAGCTGAAGATGCGCAGGAAGGTGGCGATGTCACGGTCGTCGGCGTTCAGCCAGAACTGGTAGAAGGCGTACGGCGTGGTCATCTCCGCGTCGAGCCAGATGGCGCCGCCCTCGGTCTTGCCGAACTTGGTGCCGTCCGCCTTGGTGATCAGCGGGGTGGCCAGCGCGTGCACCGAGGCGCCCTCGACGCGGTGGATGAGGTCGATGCCCGCCGTGAGGTTGCCCCACTGGTCGCTGCCGCCGGTCTGGAGCGTGCAGCCGTACCGCCGGTACAGCTCCAGGAAGTCCATGCCCTGGAGGATCTGGTAGCTGAACTCCGTGTAGCTGATGCCCTGGTCGGAGTTGAGGCGGCGGGCCACGGCCTCCTTGCTGATCATCTTGTTCACCCGGAAGTGCTTGCCGATGTCGCGCAGGAACTCGATGGCCGACAGGCCCGACGTCCAGTCCAGGTTGTTCACCATGGTCGCGGCGTTGGGCCCCTCGAAGGAGAGGTAGGGCTCGATCTGGGCGCGTACCCGCTCGACCCACTCCGCGACGACCTCGGGCGCGTTCAGCGTGCGCTCGGCCGACGGCTTGGGGTCGCCGATCAGACCGGTGGCGCCGCCGACCAGTCCGAGCGGGCGGTGGCCGGCGAGCTGGAGGCGGCGGATGGTCAGGATCTGGACCAGGTTGCCGAGGTGCAGGCTGGGCGCGGTCGGGTCGAAGCCGCAATAGACCGTGACAGGGCCGTCCGCGAACGCCTTGCGCAGTGCGTCCTCGTCAGTGGAAACGGCGATCAGCCCTCGCCACCGCAGCTCGTCGACGATGTCCGTCACGGGTCTCGTGTCTCCCTCTTGTGGGTGCTGGGGGTCGGATACGGCTTCGCGTACCCGGTGCGTGAAGCGTGTCCGAGGGTACGCGGTTCCGGCCAGTCGTTTATCGACGCTTGCGCGGGGCGTGGGCGCGGTAGGGGCTGACGGTGGGGTCGCCGTCGATCCAGTAGCGCCAGGGGTGGTCGGCGCCCGCGCCGCCGACGCCGGTGCGCGGGCCGGTGCGGACGAGGGCGGGCGGGGGCGGGGTCCCGGTGAGGACGCGCAGCGGTCCGCCGGGGCCGCAGGCGTCGGCTCCGTTGAGCGAGCGGTCGACGGCCAGTGCCGTGGCGAGCCGGGCGGGGCCTTGGGCGAGGTCGCTGTCCTTGCGGGAGGTGGGGCGATGGGCGCGGGCGAGGTCGGCGCCGGTGGTGATCTCGCCGCCGCGCAGCAGGACTCCGCTGGGGGTGCCTTCGGGGCCGCAGACCAGGTTGAGGCAGAACCACATGCCGTAGGTGAAGTAGACGTAGGTGTGTCCGGGCGGGCCGAACATCACGGCGTTGCGGTCGGTGCGGCCCCGGTAGGCGTGGGAGCCGGGGTCGTTGGGGCCGTCGTACGCCTCGACTTCGGTGAGGCGCAGGGTAACCGGTCCTTGGTCGGTGGTGCGGACCAGGGTGCGGCCGAGCAGGTCGGGGGCGATGTCCAGGACCGGCCGGTCGAAGAACGCCCGGTCGAGCGGGACCTGTTCGGGTGGCGTGATCACGGTTCAGGAGCGTAGTGGAACCGGACGGGGCGTCCCGGCGTTCGTAGAGTTCGCACAGCGTGAGCCAGTGGATGCGGTCAGGGAGAGTGCGTATGGGGTTCAGGAAGATGATGGCGAGTCTCGGGGCCGGTGGGGCGTCGGTGGAGACGGAGCTGCACCAGGCCGATGTGGTGCCCGGCGGGGTGGTCGAGGGTTCGGTGCGGGTGCAGGGCGGTTCGGTCGAGCAGCGGATACAGGGGCTGACGGTCGGGTTGCAGGCGCGCGTCGAGGTGGAGCGCAGGGACGCGCAGGGCAATGAGACGGAGTCCTTGCAGAACATCGAGTTCCATACGCGGCAGATCGCCGGCGAGTTCATGGTGCGGGCGGGGGCGGTGCACGATGTGCCGTTCTCGTTGGAGGTGCCGTGGGAGACGCCGGTGACGATGTTCATGGGGCGGCAGCTCACGGGGATGAACGTGGGGGTGACGACGGAGTTGCAGATCGCCCGCGCGGTGGACAAGGGGGATCTGGACCCGGTGAACGTCCACCCGCTGCCCGCGCAGGAGGCGCTGCTCGACGCGTTCGGGCGGCTGGGGTTCGCCTTCAAGAGCGCGGATCTGGAGAAGGGGACGATGCGGAACACGCGGCAGCGGCTGCCGTTCTACCAGGAGATCGAGTTCCGTACGCCGGAGCAGTACCGGGGGCTCAAGGAGGTGGAGCTGACGTTCGTCGCGGACGGCGACGAGATGGATGTCGTCCTGGAGATGGACAAGAAGCCGGGGCTGTTCGGCGGCGGCAGTGACACGTACCGCTCCTTCACGATGAGCATGCACTCCTTCGAGGAGACGGACTGGGCGGCCTATCTGCACCAGTGGCTCGCCGAGGTGGGCGGCAAGCGGAACTGGTTCTGACGCGGGCCCTAGGCTCGGGGCGGAATCAATCGTGTGCGATCAGGAGGTGTCGAGGTGACCGAGCAAGCGCGACGGCCGCTCCCCCATGACTTCCACCCGCAGGTGCCGGAGTTCACCGTGGTGAGCGACGACGTGGTACCGGGCGGGGTACTCAAGGACGATCAGGTGTACGCGGCGGGCAATGTCTCGCCGCAGCTTCGGTGGGAGGGGTTCCCGGCCGGGACGAAGAGCTTCGCCGTCACGTGCTACGACCCGGACGCGCCGACCGGCAGCGGTTTCTGGCACTGGGTGCTGTTCGACATCCCGGCGTCGGTGACGGAGCTGCCGCGCGGTGCGGGTTCCAGTGCTTTCCCTGGGCTGCCCGCGGGCGCGACGCACGCGCGGAACGACTACGGGACGCGGGATTTCGGTGGCGCGGCGCCGCCGCCCGGTGACGGGTCGCACCGGTATGTGTTCACGGTCTACGCGGTGGACACCGAGAAGCTGGGCCCGGACGCGGACGCCTCGCCCGCGTTCGTCGGGTTCAATCTGCGCTTCCACACGCTGGGCAGGGCGCAGTTGATCGGTGAGTACGAGATGCGGGCCGGAGGCTGAGCCGGTCGGTCTGTCGCGCTGAGCGCTCGGGATATTACGTTGCGCTCCGCCGTTCCCCGTCGCACAGTGGTGCGTGCCTGACGACGTGACCACCGTCCTCAGGCTGTCGGCACCGCGGTGGCGGGGGCGGCCGGGCGTCTGCGTCCGCCGTCTGCCGGAGTTCGGTCTGCGGGCCGGGCGTCCACGCCGACGGACGCGCTCCGGGTGCCCGTTCTACACGGGGGACGGCACCCGGAGCGCAGACCTTCCCCCGGGACGAGCCCCCGGCCGAGCCCGGAGGGACGCGGGGACGTGCCCCGGCGCGGAATCCGGGATGAACAGGACCTTTCCACCTGCCGATCTTCCGGTTGCGGCCGTGAAATTGCGTTGTCGGCGGCCGTGTCCCGGGGTCACAGTGGATCCACTTCGCCATGGGGGCGGGGCAGGGCCCGGGAGGTGGGCGGGATGCGTGAGACGCTGGTGCTGAATGCGAGCTTCGAGCCGCTGTCGACGGTGTCGCTGCGGCGTGCTGTCGTGCTGGTGATGCAGGACAAGGCCGTCGTGGAGCAGGCGCATCCCGGGCTGCGCATCCGTGCCGCCGCGGTGGAGGTTCCGGTGCCGCAGGTGATCAGGCTCTGCCGGTACGTGCGGGTGCCGTTCCGACAACGGGCCCCGTGGTCGCGGCGCGGTGTGCTGGTACGTGACCGGCACCGGTGCGCGTACTGCGGGCGCAGGGCCACCACGGTCGACCACGTGCAGCCGAAGTCGCGCGGGGGCGGTGACACCTGGCTGAACACGGTGGCCGCGTGCGGCGAGGACAATCAGCGCAAGGCGGACCGTACTCCCGAGCAGGCGGGGATGCGGCTGCTGGTCCGGCCGTTCGAGCCGACGCCGGCGGACACGCTGCTGTTGGCGCTGGGGGTGCGGGACGGTTTCGGGCTGCCGGAGTGGCTGCCCGTTCCGGCGTCGGCCTGAGCGCCCCTTCGCATGCGGGGAATCGAGGTCGTGGGGCCGTGAGGTCCCGACGGGGCGGGGCCCTTCCCTTCGGGGAGGGGCCCTATTTCAGCAGGAGTTGGACGATCGCGGCGGTGCCGACGACGACGATGAGTCCGCGCAGGGCGGCGGGCGGGAGGCGGCGGCCGACGCGGGCGCCGATCAGGCCGCCGATGACGGCGCCGCCCGCGATGAGGCCGACGGCGGTCCAGTTCATGTGGGCGACGATGATGAAGAAGAGGGCCGCCACGCCGTTGACGACGGCGGCGAGGACGTTCTTCATGCCGTTGACGCGTTGCAGGGACTCGTTGAGCACCAGGCCCATCAGGGAGAGGTACAGCACGCCCTGGGCGGCGCCGAAGTAGCCGCCGTACATGCTGGCGAGCAGCATGCCGACGACGAGGGCGGTGCCGCCGTGGGCGGGGGCCTGGGTGCCGGTACGGTCGCGGCGGGCCTGGACGGCGCGGGCCAGGCGGGGTTGCAGCACGACCAGGACGAGCGCGATGGCGATGAGGACGGGGACGATCGCCTTGAACGCCGTGGACGGCAGGGTCACGAGCAGGACGGCGCCGATGAGTCCGCCGACGAGGGCGACGGCGCCGAGCCGCAGCAGGCGCGGTCGCTGGCCCTGGAGTTCACCGCGGTAGCCGATGGCGCCGGTGATCGAACCGGGCACCAGGCCCAGTGAGTTGGACACGTTGGCCGTGACGGGCGGCAGTCCGACGGCGAGCAGGACGGGGAAGGTGATCAGCGTCCCCGAGCCGACGATGGTGTTGATGGTGCCCGCGCCGATTCCGGCCGCGAACACGGCGAGGGCTTCCGGCAGAGTCATGCGTCGTCTCCATGATCTTCGCGCGTCCTCCCCGCCGTCGAGGTCGAGGGGTGCGCGGCGATCATGTCATAGGGGGCTGCGGCGGGCTTCCGGGCCGGGGCGGTCCTCGTCAGTGCTGGTCACTGCTCGTCAGCGCTGGTCAGCGCTGGTCAGTCCTTGTCGAAGGGCGGGGACTCGCGGCGCGGGGCGGGCGCGGTGGCGGGCTCGCGTGAGCCGTTGCCGGGAGCGCCGGGGGCGCCCGGGAGGTTGACGATGCCGCCGAGGCCCTTGAGCGCGTCGTTCAGCTCGCTGGGGATGATCCACAGCTTGTTGGCGTCGCCCTCGGCTATCTTCGGCAGCATCTGGAGGTACTGGTAGGCGAGGAGCTTCTGGTCGGGGTCGCCCGCGTGGATCGACTCGAAGACCGTGCGGATCGCCTGGGCCTCACCTTCGGCGCGCAGCGCGGCGGCCTTGGCGTCACCTTCCGCGCGCAGGATCGAGGACTGCTTCTCGCCCTCCGCGGTGAGGATCTGGGACTGCCGGATGCCTTCCGCGGTGAGGATCGCGGCGCGCTTGTCACGGTCGGCGCGCATCTGCTTCTCCATCGAGTCCTGGATGGAGGTGGGCGGTTCGATCGCCTTCAGCTCGACGCGGTTGACGCGGATGCCCCACTTGCCGGTGGCCTCGTCCAGGACGCCGCGCAGTGCCGCGTTGATCTCCTCGCGGGAGGTCAGGGTCCGCTCCAGGTCCATGCCGCCGATGATGTTGCGGAGCGTGGTGACGGTGAGCTGCTCGATGGCCTGGATGTAGCTGGCGACCTCGTACGTCGCGGCGCGGGCGTCGGTCACCTGGTAGTAGATGACGGTGTCGATGTTGACCACCAGGTTGTCCTGGGTGATCACCGGCTGCGGCGGGAACGGCACGACCTGCTCTCGCAGGTCGATGCGGTTGCGGATGGTGTCGATGAACGGCACCACGATGTTGAGGCCGGCGCTGAGGGTCCGGGTGTAGCGGCCGAAGCGCTCGACGATGGCGGCGCTGGCCTGCGGAATCACCTGGACCGTCTTGATCAGCGCGATGAAGACGAGCACCACCAGGATGATCAGGACGATGATGATGGGCTGCATGTCCACTCCCCGCGCGGGTCGGCTGCGGGAGTACGACGTACTCCGGCATGATCAATTCTGGCAGAACGGCCGCCTGTCGCGGGCGGGTTCGGTGATTTCCCGGCCCTCGTCGGCGACGTTCGGATGTCGGGTGTTCGGATGTCGGGTGTTCGGATGTCGGGTGTTCGGATGTCGGGTGTTCAGGTGTCCGGAGGCCGGGTGTTCAGATGACGACGGCGGTCGCTCCGTCGATCTCCACCACGTCCACCTGCTGCCCCGGGTCGTAGACCCGGCCGTGCTCCAGGGCGCGGGCCGACCAGACCTCTCCGCCGAGTTTGATCCGTCCGTTGGCACCGCCGTCGACACGTTCCAGGACGACGGCCTGCTTGCCCTTGAGGGCGTCGACACCGCTGCGCTGTTCCGGGCGTTGCCGGTTGCGGTACGCGATGGGCCGTACGAAGACCAGCAGCGCGACCGAGACGACGACGAAGACGATCACCTGGGCGACGATCCCGCCGCCCATTCCGGCCGTGACCGACCCGGCCACCGCTCCGACGGCGAACATCCCGAATTCGGGCATCGCCGTGATCACCAGCGGTATCCCGAGACCCACTGCCGCTATCAGCCACCACACCCATGCGTCCACGTCGCCAATCGTAGGCGTGCGGAGGGCAGTTGCGGCAGTACGCAATGGAAACCCGGACGAAAACCCTTCAGGACAGCGGCAGTCCGGCGGCCGTCCAGCGGTCGCCGCGGCGCTCGACGACCAGCGGGAGGCCGAAGCAGCGGGACAGGTTGCGGGAGGTGAGTTCGAGGTCGATCGGTCCCGCGGCGACGACCTTGCCCTGCTGGATCATCAGGACGTGGGTGAAGCCGGGGGCGATCTCCTCGACGTGGTGGGTGACCATGATCATCGAGGGGGCGATGGGGTCGCGGGCCAGCCGGCCGAGGCGGCGGACCAGGTCCTCGCGTCCGCCGAGGTCGAGACCGGCGGCGGGCTCGTCGAGCAGCAGCAGCTCGGGGTCGGTCATCATCGCGCGGGCGATCAGGGTGCGCTTGCGCTCGCCCTCGGACAGGGTGCCGAACTTGCGGCCGAGGTACTCGCTCATCCCGAGCCGGTCGAGGAACGCGCGGGCGCGGTCCTCGTCGACCTGCTCGTACCCCTCGTTCCAGGTGGCGGTCATGCCGTACGCGGCGGTGAGGACGGTCTCCAGGACCGTCTGCCTGCGCGGCATCTTCTCGGCCATGGCGGCGCCCGCCATGCCGATCCGCGGCCGGAGTTCGAACACGTCCACGTTGCCGAGCTTGTCGCCGAGGATCTGGACGGTGCCGGTGGTGGGGAAGAGATAGCTGGACGCGACATTGAGCAGGGTGGTCTTGCCCGCCCCGTTGGGTCCGAGGATGACCCAGCGTTCCCCCTCGGCGACCGACCACGACACGTGGTCCACCAGAGCCCGTCCGTCGCGGACCACGGATACGTCCACCAGCTCCAGCACATCGCTCATGAGCGCGTTGTCTCCCATTGCAGTCTCGGCTGTCTGCCGTGTGCGCGGGTAGGCACCGGCAGAAGGATCCCCCGGGGAAAACTTACGCCACCGCGCGACGGGTCCGTTCCATAGGCTGGGGGCATGCTTGATGAACCTCGCTCAGGGCGGCTGACCGCGTGGGGAAATGCCCTGCTTGCCGGACTTGCCGCCCCCGATGACGTCGCACAGGAGATCACGGCGGACGACGCCGTGCACCGGATCTCGGGGCTGCCGGGTGAGCACGTCCCGGTGGGGCTGACGCTGGGGCTCGGCAGGCTGCGCGCGCTGGGCGTGACGGGGCTGCGGCTCGCGCTGCCGGTGGCCGGGCATCCGCTGGGGCTGAGCGGGCCGCCGGAGTTCAACGCGCGGGCGCTGGCCGCGGGCGAGGCGGTGGTCACCGTCGGCGGCGCGGCGCTCGGTCTGGTGCCCGAGGTCCGCGAGGCGGGCCCGGCCGGCGATGTGCACGTCGAGGTCGAGTGGCGGTGCCTGCCGGTACGGGACGCGCCGCCCGCCGACGTACCGTCGCTGAGCGAGGCCGAGCGGGAGCTGGCCGAGGCGCTGCGGGACGCCACGAACGCGCTGGCGCGGCTGGACGTGGCGGGCGCGGGTCCGTCCGCGCACGCGGCGCTCGAGGCGTACCGGGCGCGCGCCGAGCGCGGCGGCGAGGTGCTCGCGCCGGGGTATCCGCCGCGCGCGGTACGGGTGCTGGCGCTGGCGCAGCGGGTCGCGGCGCTGGTGGCGATCGCCTCCGACGGGCACGGCGCGGCGGTGAGCGCCTCGCAGATCGCGGCGCGGGCGGAGCTGCTGCGGCCGGTGGAGCGTACGGCGCGCAGGGCGCAGGTGGCGGCGTACAACGCGTATGTCGAGGAGGCGGAGCGGCGCAGGACCTGACATCCCACGCGGGGCGCGGCACGGGACCTGACATCCCACAGCGCGGCGCGGCGGCGCGTGGGGAGGCCCCGCGGCTACGGGGAGGGATCCCGTGCCGCGGGGCCTTCGGCGAGGCGGGCCGGAAGTCCGCGTCGTCCGTGGTTACTTGTTGACGGCGACGTTGCCGAACGCCGGGTTCAGCAGGCCGATCACGTTCACCGAGTTGCCGCTGAGGTTGACCGGGATGTGCACCGGAACCTGCACCAGGTTGCCGGAGCCCACGCCCGGGGACTTCACGGCGGTGCCGCACGCGTCGGCGCCGCTGGCGGCGGAGGCCACACCGGTACCGGCGACGGCCAGGCCGCCCGCCACGAGGGTGACGGTCGCGGCCTTCTTGAGGTTCATCACTTCGAACTTCCTCTTTGCTGGGGGCACCTCCCAGCCGTGGCTGGGGGTGCACCGCGGCAATCCGCCGCGGTACGCCCTGCAGAACGGGTCACCGTGGATCAGGTTGCGCCGTTCGGACGACATACACCCGACAGTATGAATCTCACTCCGCCGAACGGATGCCCGCACGGACAGGTGGACGGTGGCCCGCACGGGCACGTGGTGGTCGGCCCGCACGGCCACGTGGTGGTCGGCCCGCACAGGCAGGTGGACACGGTGGCGCCGCGAGCGGTCCCGTCAGTTCCCCACGCCGTTGCGCACCGCCCACAGCGCGGCCTGGGTGCGGTCGGCGAGGTCGAGCTTCATGAGGATGTTGGAGACGTGGGTCTTGACCGTCTTCTCGGAGAGCACCAGCGCGCGGGCGATCTCCCGGTTCGAGCGGCCGTCGGCGATCAGGCCGAGGACTTCGCGCTCCCGCTCGGTCAGCGCGTTGCCCCGGCCCTGGCCGGTGCCGCCCTGCTCCTGGGAGAGCAGCGCGCCCGCGACCTCGGGCTGGAGCAGGACGTGCCCGGCGTGCACGGAGCGGATGGCGTCGGCGAGCGCGACCGGGTCCACGTCCTTGTAGACGTATCCGGCGGCGCCCGCCCGCAGCGCGGGCACGACGGTGCGCTGTTCGGTGAAGCTGGTCACGATCAGCACCCGTGCCGGGTTCTCGGCGTCGCGCAGCAGCCGCAGCGCCTCGATGCCGTCGACACCGGGCATCTTGACGTCCATGAGGATCACGTCGGGCCGCAGTTCCTGGGCGCGGGCCACGCCTTCCTCGCCGTCGCCCGCCTCGCCGACCACCTCGATGTCGCCCTGCACCTCGAGGAAGGTGCGCAGCCCCCTGCGGACGACCTGGTGGTCGTCGACCAGCAGCACGCGGATGGTGTTCTCAGCCACCGGGCACCTCCATCTCGATGACGGTGCCCTTGCCGGGCTCCGATTGCACGGTGAGCCGGCCGCCGACGCCGCCGGCCCGGTCCCGCATGGAGACCAGTCCGAGGTGCCGTCCGGCCCGGCGGACCGCGGTGGGGTCGAAGCCGCGGCCGTCGTCGCGGATCCGCAGCAGCGCGCCCTTTCCGTGGCCTTCCAGGATGACGTCCACGGCGTCGGCGTGCGCGTGCCGCAGGGCGTTGTGCATCGCTTCCTGGGCGACCCGCAGCAGCGCCTCCTCCTGTGCGGCGGGCAGCGCCCGCACCCGGACGGCGTGGAAGGTGACGTCGGCGGAGTGGACGCGGTCCAGGACGTCGGCCTGGGTGCGCAGGGTGGCGACGAGGCCGTCCTCGTCCAGGGCGGCCGGGCGCAGTTCCACCACTACGGCGCGCAGTTCGTCGGCGGCCTCGGCGGCGAGCGCCGCGACCTGCTTCAGCTCGCCCTTGGCGCGCGCCGGGTCGCAGTCGACCAGTGCGGCGGCGGCCTGGGCGGTCAGCCGCAGCGAGAAGAGTTTCTGCGAGACGGCGTCGTGCAGTTCGTGCGCGATCCTGGCCCGCTCCCCTGCCAGCGTCAGCTCGCGGCTGCGCTCGTAGAGCCGGGCGTTGGTCAGGGCGATCGCGGCGTGGTCGGCGAGGATCCGCAGCAGGTCCTCGTCGTCCTCGGTGAAGCCGCAGGTGCCGTCGGCGCCGCGGGTCCCGCCGGGGCCGCACTTCTTGTTGGCGAGGAAGAGCGCGCCGAGGATCTCGTCGCCGTCGACCACCGGCATGCCGATGAAGTCGCGCATGTCGGGGTGGTGCTTGGGCCAGCCCTGGAAGTCCTCGAAGGTGCGGACGTCGGCGAGCCGCAGCGGGGTCGCCTCGTGCAGGATCGCGGCGAGGATGCCGTGCTGCCGGGGCAGCGGGCCGATGGCCTTCCACTCCTCGTCGCTGACGCCGTCGACCACGAACTGCGCGAAGCCGCCGTGGTCGTCGGGCACGCCCAGGGCCGCGTATTCGGCGTCGAGCAGCTCGCGGGCGGACGCGACGATCGTCTGGAGGACGTCGCGCACCTCCACCTGGCGGCTCATCGCCAGGACCGCGGCGCTGACCGCTTCGATTCCGCCTCGTGGCGGCCGGATGGGCATGTCTCCACCGTACCGGCGCCGGGTGACGGTCCGTATGCGCCGCCGGACCGACCGTCCTCGGTCGTGTGGCCTAGTTCCAAGTGACCGTGAGGCGTGCGGCGGCCGGCCGAGGCGTGTGCGGCCGGGGCGTTCCTACGGTGAGGGCACGAGGTGGTCCGGCGGACGGCCGGGCCCCGGTGCGGAGGGCTGGATCATGCCGGTAGCGATCATCACGGGAGCGTCGCGCGGACTGGGGCGGGCGCTGGCCGCCGAGCTGGCGGGGCGCGGCTGGGACCTCGTACTGGACGGGCGGAACGCGGACGCGCTGCGGTCGGCCGCGGCGGACCTGGAACGGTACGGCCCGGATCACGCCGGGGGCGCGGCGGTACGGCCACGGGTGCGGGCGGTGCCGGGCGACGTGACGGCGGCGGGGCACCGGGCGGAGCTGGTGGCGGCGGCGCGCGAGCTGGGCGGGGTGGATCTGCTGGTGAACAACGCGAGCGCGCTGGGCGCTGAGCCGCTGGTGCCGCTGGCCGAGCTGCCGGTGGCGGGGCTGCGGGAGGCGCTGGAGACGAATGTGACGGCGCCGTTCGCGCTGGTGCGGGAGGCGCTGCCGCTGCTGCGGGTGGCGGGCGGCGCGGTGCTGAACGTCAGCTCGGACGCGGCGGTGGAGGCGTATCCGACCTGGGGCGGGTACGGGGCGAGCAAGGCGGCGCTCGACCATT
The DNA here is from genome assembly GCF_040610915.1 of Streptomyces sp. NPDC003300. Lineage (NCBI taxonomy): Bacteria > Bacillati > Actinomycetota > Actinomycetes > Kitasatosporales > Streptomycetaceae > Streptomyces > Streptomyces sp. NPDC003300. Next base: position 12,682 of record NZ_JBEXNE010000002.1, read on the forward strand.
TGTCGGCGGTGCTGGCCGAGGAGGAGCCGGGGCTGCGGGTGTGGTGGGTGGACCCGGGCGATCTGCGGACCGGGCTGTACGCGGCGGCCGTGCCCGACGACGCGGACTTCGCCGCCCGGCCGCTGCCGGAGTCGGTGGTCCCGGCCTTCCTGCGGCTGCTCGACGAGGCCGCGCCCAGCGGGCGCTACAGCGCCCCGGTGCTGCTGGAGGCGCGATGAGTGCGGTACGGGAGGGTGCGCAGGCGGCGCGGCCCGCGAAGGACTCCGGGCGGGGGGCCGCGAAGGACCCCTATATAAAGAGGACAGGAGCGGGCAATAAGGACATCGGGCGGGGCAGGGGCCCGGGCGGGGCCCCGCGGGCCGGGCTGGCGGGGCTGCGCGTCCCGGACTCGCTGCTCGCGACGGCCCCGGCCGCCCGCCGGGACACGGTACGGCTGCTGGTCGGCGAGCAGCACACCGGCGCGGTCACCCACCACGGCTTCCGCGACCTGCCGAAGCTGCTGCGGGCCGGTGACGTCCTGGTGGTGAACACCTCGCGGACGCTGCCCGCGGCCGTGGACGGGCGGCTCGACGGACAGCCGGTGGTGGTGCACTGGTCCACCCGCCGGGACGACGGCCGCTGGGTGGTGGAGGTCCGCGACCCGGACGGGCACGGCTCGACGGTCCGCAGGGCCGGCGGCCCCGCGGGCGCGGCGGTCGAGTTGCGCGCCGGGGCCCGGCTGGTGCTGGAGGAGCCGCTCGACCCGGCCGGGGACCGGCTGTGGGTGGCCGCGCCCTCGCTGCCGGACCCGGTCGCGTACATGCGGCGGTACGGGCGGCCGATCCGGTACGGCTACACCGACCGGGACCAGCCGCTGGCGGCGTACCAGACGGTGTTCTCCGCCCGGTCGACGGACAGCCTCGGCTCCGCGGAGATGCCGAGCGCCGGGCGGCCCTTCACCACGGCGCTGGTGACGGAGCTGGTCTGCCGGGGCGTGCAGGTCGCGCCGATCACGCTGCACACCGGGGTGGCGTCGGTCGAGGCGCACGAGCCGCCGTACGCCGAGCCGTACACCGTGTCGGCGGCGACGGCCTGGCAGGTGAACGCGGCGCGCGCGGCGGGCGGCCGGGTGGTGGCGGTGGGGACGACGGCGGTACGGGCGCTGGAGTCGGTGGCGGACGAGCGCGGTGTGGTGCGGCCGGGCGGCGGCTGGACGGAGCTGGTGGTCACCCCGGAGCGCGGGGTGCGCGCGGTGGACGGGCTGCTGACCGGACTGCACGAGCCGGAGGCCACGCACCTGTTGATGCTGCGGGCGCTGTCGGGCGACCGGCTGCTGGAGCGGGTCTACGCCGAGGCGCTGCGCGGTGGTTACCTCTGGCACGAATTCGGCGACGTCAATCTCCTGCTGCCATAAACGTCACATAAAGCGCCCCCTCCGTCACCTTGGGCGACGGAGGGGGCGACGGCGTGTGAGGTGACCTATAGGACGTACGTCACATACTAAGTCGCCTAGTGGAAAGGGCGCCTCACGCCACTGTCCGGGGGAATGCCGATTCCGATTTGTCCCTCGACCGTCTACGAAAGGAGTTCGTAGGAAGGCTCGTTGACCTCCGTTTTCCGACCCTCTAAGAATTCTCGGGTCCGCAAACGGAAGAGGTTAATTCCTATGCAGCTCCCCACGATCCCGAAGATCGGCCGGCTTACCAAGACCCACAAGATCACGGCGGCCGGCGCCGTCGCCGCGACCGCTGTCGTCCTGGCCGTCACCGGTCTCCAGGGGACCGGCGGGACTGCCTCCGCCGCGGTCGGTGACCCCACCGGCTTCCAGGTCTCCACCGGCGACCAGGTCAAGAGCATCGAAGCGCAGGCCGGCATCGCCTCGGAGCGCGCGATCACCGAGGCCGCGGCGAAGAAGAAGGCCGCGGACGAGGCGGCCAAGAAGAAGGCGGCCGACGAGGCCGCCGCGAAGAAGAAGGCCGCGGCCGACGCCGCGGCGCGGAAGAAGGCGGCAGCGGACGCCGCCGCCAAGAAGGCCGCCGCCGACGCGGCCGCCAAGAAGAAGGCCGCGGCCGACGCCGCCGCGCAGCGCGCCAAGGACACGGCCGCCGCGAACCGCTCCACGACGCGTACCGCCGTGCAGGCCGCCCCGCAGGCCAGCACCGCCGCCACGACCACGTACACCAACGACCTGGACGGCTGGATCAAGCAGTCGCTGGCGATCATGGCCCAGAAGGGCATCCCCGGCAGCTACGACGGCATCTACCGCAACATCATGCGCGAGTCGAGCGGCAACCCGCAGGCGATCAACCTGTACGACTCCAACGCCGCCGCCGGCATTCCGTCCAAGGGCCTGCTCCAGGTCATCGACCCGACCTTCCAGGCGTACCACGTCGACGGAACCTCGTGGGACATCTACGACCCGGTCGCGAACATCACCGCCGCCTGCAACTACGCCGCGGCGAACTACGGTTCCATGGACAACGTGAACTCCGCGTACTGATCCGCGCGTTCGGCTCCCACAGCCGCAGCGTGAAAGGGCGGCGGGACCTTTCGGTCCCGCCGCCCTTTCGGCGTATTCGGATTCGCTACTTCCGTTTCACTACTTCCGCATGACTTCCGGCTCGTGGCGGCGCAGCAGCCGCGAGACCACGATGCCGCACACGACGCCGAGCAGCACCAGGACGACCATGTCGATCGTCCACTGGCTCGCGGTGTGCTTCCACAGCGCGTCGGGGTTGCCCGGGTCCCACGGCATGATCACGTTGAGATTCGCCGTCGTGCCGAGCGCGGCCACCGCCCACCTGGCGGGCATCAGCCAGGCGAACTGCTCGATGCCGGGCGAGTCGTAGAGCTGGAAGAGCACGCCGGTGAACACCACCTGGACGATGGCGAACATGACCAGCAGCGGCATCGTCTTCTCCGCGGTCTTCACCAGCGAGGAGATGATCAGGCCGAACATCATCGAGGTGAAGCCGAGGCCGATGATGGCCAGGGTCATCTCGACCGCGGGCTGGCTCTTCATGATGACGCCCTCGGTGGGCATCGCGCGCGGCGCGAACCCGATGCCGCAGATGACGGCGCCCTGCACCGCGGTGATCAGGCCGAGCACGATGACCTTGGACATCAGATACGCCGAACGCGACAGGCCGGTGGCCCGTTCCCGTTCGTAGATGACCCGTTCCTTGATCAGCTCGCGGACGGAGTTGGCGGCGCCGGAGAAGCAGGCGCCCACCGCGAGGATCAGCAGGATCGTGCCCGCGTCCTTGTTGACGCCGTGCGCCTTGACCGGTCCGGGGCCCAGGCCGCTGGCCGCCGGGATGACGATGCTGACCACACCGAGCACCGCGGGCAGGATGAACATCAGGGCGATGAAGCCCCGGTCGGAGGCGATCACCGACATGTAGCGGCGGATCAGGGTGACGAGCTGCGGCAGCCACGCCTGCGGCTTGGGCGGCCTGGCCACCTGGTGCGGGATGACCGGCGCCTGCTGCGGGGCCGCCTGGTCCAGGTCCGCGGCGTACATCTGGTAGTGCTGCGAGCCGTGCCAGCGGCCCGACCAGTCGTAGTCGCGGTAGTTCTCGAAGGCGGAGAAGACATCGGCCCAGGTTTCGTAGCCGAAGAAGTTCAGCGCCTCGTCCGGCGGGCCGAAGTAGGCGACCGAGCCGCCGGGGGCCATCACCAGCAGCTTGTCGCAGAGCGCCAGTTCGGCGACGGAGTGGGTGACGACCAGTACCGTACGGCCGTCGTCGGCCAGGCCGCGCAGCAGCTTCATGACGTCGCGGTCCATGCCCGGGTCGAGGCCGGAGGTCGGCTCGTCCAGGAATATCAGCGAGGGTTTGGTGAGCAGTTCGAGGGCGACCGAGACGCGCTTGCGCTGGCCGCCGGAGAGCGAGGTGATGCGCTTGTCGGCGTGGATGTCGAGCTTCAGCTCGCGCAGTACCTCGTTGATCCGCGCCTCGCGCTCCGCGGACGCGGTGTCACCGGGGAAGCGGAGCTTGGCCGCGTACCGCAGTGCCGTCCTGACCTGGAGTTCCTTGTGCAGGATGTCGTCCTGCGGGACCAGGCCGATGCGCTGCCGCAGCTCGGCGAACTGCTTGTACAGATTGCGGTTGTCGTACAGCACCTCGCCCTGGTCGGCGGGGCGGTAGCCGGTGAGCGCGCGCAGCAGCGTGGACTTGCCGGAGCCGGACGGGCCGATCACGCCGATCAGCGACTTCTCCGGTACGCCGAAGGAGACGTCCTTGAGGATCTGCTTGGTCACCTTGCCGTGCGGCACGGTGACGGTCAGGCGGCGGGCGGAGAAGGAGACCTCGCCGGTGTCGACGAACTCCTCGAGGCGGTCGCCGACCAGCCGGAAGGTGGAGTGGCCGACGCCGACGATGTCGTTGGGGCCGAGCAGATGGCGCTGGATCGGCTGGCCGTTGACGTACGTGCCGTTGTGGCTGCCGAGGTCGACGATCTCGTAGCGGCCGTCGGGGTGCGCGCGGAACTCCGCGTGGTACCGGGAGACCTGGAGGTCGGAGACGACCAGTTCGTTCTCCAGCGCGCGGCCGATCTTCATGACCCGGCCGAGGGCGAGCTGGTGGAAGGTGGTGGGGCTGCGGACGCCCTGCGGGTGTCCGCCCGCGGGCTGCTGGGGCTGCGCGCGCGGGGCGGGCGGCTGCTGGACCGGCGGCTGACCCCAGCCGCCCTGGCCGCCCTGGCCCTGCTGGGGAGGCTGCGGCTGCCGCGCGTACTGCTGCGGCGGCACCTGCGCGGGCGGCTGTCCCCAGCCGCCGGGCTGCTGCTGACGCGGCGGGGCGGCGGGCGCCTGCGCGTGCATCTGCGCCTGCGGCTGGGCCTGGGCGGGCGGCTGGACGTGCTGCGGGGCCGGGGCCTGCGGGGCCCCGGCCTGTCCGACGGGTGCCGCGGCCCGCGCCTGCGGGTAGCGCTGCTGCGGCGTCGCGTGCGCGGTCTCCGCGCTGTACACATCGGCGCCGGCCTGCGCGCCCGCGGTGAAGTTCAGCCGGGGTCCGTCCGTGGCGTTGCCGAGGTGGACGGTCGAACCGGCCCCCACCTCGGTCTGCTGGACCCGCTGCCCCTGTACATAGGTGCCGTTGGTGCTGCCGAGGTCCTCGATCACCCAACCGCGTTCCGCACGGCGGATGGTGGCGTGCCGCCACGACACCCTGGCGTCGTCGAGTACCAGGTCCCCCGACGGATCGCGCCCCAGGCTGTACGAGCGGGACGCGTCCAGCGTCCAGGTCCGTCCGTTCAATTCGAGTACGAGTTCAGGCACCCCAAGCCCCATGTGTTGTCCCCCGAGTAGTCCCCCATGGGGGGAGTCTAGAGATAGCGAAGTTCGGGAGGAACTATTGCAGGCTCCTGTCTCGTAACAGAAAACAAGCCCGATGTACGTGTTCCGCAACGGACGTTGACGCGGCACCCGTCCGCGCCCGAGAGTGGGGCGCATTGGGTGCATGGGGGGACGAACGGCCTCGGGGGTCGGGATGAGTGCACGGACCACGCCCTGGACGAGCGTCATGCTCGCCGCTGTGGCGTCGGTGAGTTGGGCGTTCCTGGCGATGGCGGGCACCGCCGCTCTCGCCTTACATCTATTGGGCGCGGACACCGCCGGATCACTGGGGCCGATGACGGCAGCCGTGGTCGCGATGGCGGTGGGCGGCAAGGTGCGGCCGGGCGGTGACGTCGGCGCGTTCGGACTGAGCGGATCGCAGACCCAGGGCGCGATCGGTATCGCGCCGCTGGGTGTGGCACTCGTCGGCGCGCTGCTGCTGTCGTGGGTGTTCCTGCGCTCGCTGCGCAGGGCCGGTCCGACGGTCGGTGTCGGGGAACTGGCGGCGCGGGTCGTGACGACCGCCGTGCTGTTCCTGGCGGTCCTCGGCGGTCTCGCCTGGGCGGGGCAGGACACGGTGGCCATCGACGGCGCCGCGCTCGGCCCGTCCAAGGGCACCACGGACGACCTGCTGAGCAAGCTGCCCGGCGTGGGCAAGATCAGCGGCGGCCTCACCGACGGGTTGCAGGGGCTGATCCAGACCAAGGCGTCGATCACCTTCGAGGTCGCCACCGGGCGGACCCTGGCGGGCGGCCTGGTGTGGGTGCTCGGCGTGCTGCTGATCGCGCTGCTCGCCTCGCGCAGGACACCGCTGCCGGCCGGATGGGAGGGCGTGCACCGCGCGGTGCGGCCCGCCGTGTCCGCGCTGACCGTCGTCATGGTGGTCGCGGTGCTCGCGGGTGACGCGGCGGCCTGTTACGCGGCGCTGACCGGCGACGAGCCGGGCCGGATCATGGGCGCGGCGCTGCTCGGCGCGCCCAACGGCGTATGGCTCGCGGTACCGCTCGGCCTGTTCGTGCCGTGGAAGGGGCAGGCGTCGGGGCCGCTGACGTCGTTCCTGCCCGATCCCGTCGACAAGCTGCTGGCGGGCGGGTCCGGCAAGACGATCACACCGGGCGCGCTGGCCGAACTCGACGGCCGGGTCTGGCTGCTGCCGGTCGCCATCGCGGTGATGATGCTGCTCGCGGGCGCGCTCACCGCCACCCGCACTCCGCTCGACGGTGCCGCCAAGGGCGGTTTCGTCGGACGGTGCGCGGTGCGGCTCGGCCTGGTCACGGCCGTGGCGCTGCCGCTGCTGTCGCATCTGAGCAAGGTGAAGGTCAACGCGAATCTGTCGGTCTTCGGCTTCGACGCCGTCGGCGCCGGGGTCGACCTGCACGGCAGCCTCCCGCTGGGACTGCTGCTCGGCGCCGTCTGGGGCGCGGGCATGGGCGCGGTGGGCGCGCTGCTCGCGCTGGCCACCGGGGCGGCGGGACAGCAGGTCGCGGCGCTGGCCCGGCCGGGCGGGGGCGCGCTTCCCGATACGGGGGACGGCGCCTACGACAGCGGCGGTCCGGCGCCGGGCGCCGAGGAGGGCGTGCACGTGTCCGGCTCCGCCGGGGGCGACGACGCGGGCCGTACGTATCCGGAGCTGGCCTATCGGGCGGGACCGTATCTGCCGAGCCCGGTCTACCGTCCGGAGGACGGTGAGGAGCCCAACCCGTACGCCGGGGGCGGCGGCGAGCCCAATCCCTACGCCGGGCCGCGGCCCGGTGAGGAGCCGAATCCGTACAAGGCCCCGCAGGCTGGCGGGGTGGACGCCGCGCCGACCATCGCGGGGCCGCCGCCGCCCGGTTTCCGTCGGCCGCGAGGCGGCTCCGGCGGGGCCGGGGCTTCGGGTCGGCCGGAGGAGAAGTGGCCGGAGCCGCCGCCTCCCCCGCCGCCTGCCGCGCCGCGCCGGCCCCGCTGAGCCGGCGTCCGCCGCGGGTGCGGGGATCTGCGGGCCCCGCACCCCTCGGGCTCACGGCCCGACAGCGAACATCGTCTGCCCCATGAGGGCGGTGTTCACAGCTCGCCACCGCGAGCGCTGGTCGCGCAGTTCCCCGCGCCCCTGAAAAACCTGGTCCCGCGCAGCCGCACCGCGCCGCCTGAAAAGCCTGGTCCCGCGCAGCGCCACCGCACCGCCTGAAAAACCTGGTCCCGCGCAGCCGCACCGCGCCGCACCTCCGCTCCTGAAGGCGAGGCCCGCGCCCCCCGGAAAACCTGGTCCCGCGCAGCCGCGCCGCGCCGCACCTCCGATCCTGAAGGCGAGGCCCGCGGTCTTGGGGGCGGTCCGCCAACCGAGACGGCCGATCATCGGGCCGGGCGGGGCGGCTACGGTGGGAGCACCATGAACGACGTCTCGCAGACCGCGCCTGTCGCCGCCGTTCCGCCGGCGGACGCGCCCACCATTCTGGTCAAGATCTTCGGCAAGGACCGTCCCGGCATCACCGCGGGGCTCTTCGACACGCTCGCCGCCTTCCGGGTGGACGTGGTGGACATCGAGCAGGTCGTCACGCGGGGCCGGATAGTGCTGTGCGCCCTGGTGACGGCGCCCTCCCCCGGCCTCGAAGGCGAACTGCGCTCCACCGTGCACAGTTGGGCCGAGTCCATCGGCATGGAGGCGGAGATCATCTCCGGCACAGGCGACAACAGGCCGCGCGGCGAGGGCCGTTCGCATGTCACCGTGCTCGGCCGCCCGCTGACCGCCGAGTCGACCGCGGCCACCGCCGCCCTGATCACCAACGCGGGCGGCAACATCGACCGCATCTTCCGGTTGGCCAAGTACCCGGTGACGGCGGTGGAGTTCGCCGTCTCCGGCGCCGAGCCCGGTGTGCTGCGCTCGGTGCTCTCGGTCGAGGCGGCGGCCCTCGGCATCGACGTGGCCGTGGTCCCCGCCGGTCTCCAGCGCAGGGCGCAGCGGCTGGTCGTGATGGATGTGGACTCCACCGTCATCCAGGACGAGGTGATCGAGCTCTTCGCCGCCCACGCGGGCTGCGAGGCCGAGGTCGCCGCGGTGACGGCCGCCGCGATGCGCGGCGAGCTGGACTTCGAACAGTCGCTGCACGCGCGGGTGGCGCTGCTGGCCGGTCTCGACGCGTCCGTGGTCGACAAGGTCCGCTCCGAGGTGCGGCTCACGCCCGGCGCGCGCACCCTGATCCGTACGCTCAAGCGGCTCGGCTACCAGGTCGGCGTGGTCTCCGGCGGCTTCACCCAGGTCACCGACGACCTGAAGGTGCGGCTCGGCCTGGACTTCGCGGCGGCCAACACCCTCGAAGTGGTGGACGGCCGCTTCACCGGCAAGGTCGTCGGCCCGATCGTGGACCGGGCGGGCAAGGCGCGCCTGCTGCGCAGCTTCGCCGAGCAGGCCGGGGTGCCGCTCAGCCAGACCGTCGCGATCGGCGACGGCGCGAACGACCTGGACATGCTGAACGCGGCCGGGCTCGGCGTCGCCTTCAACGCCAAGCCCGTCGTACGCCAGGCGGCCGACACCGCCGTGACCGTACCTTTCCTCGACACCGTGCTGTATCTGCTGGGCATCACCCGCGAGGAGATCGAGGCCGCCGACGCGCTGGACGGCGTGCCGACGCTCTGACCGCGACAATTCCCGCGCCGGGCCGGGCGCCGATACGTATCCGTACGCACGCGCACCGGTTCGCGCCGTCCCGTAGCGGCTACGGCGCTCGTACCGGCCGCGCGGGCCTCGTACCGGTCAGTCGTGCGGCGCCCAGAAGGCGGTCAGGCGGCCGACGCCGTGTTCGACGGACTTCCAGGAGCCCGAGAAGGTGACGACGGCGAAGGCGGCGGTGGGGAAGCCGCGGGTCATCCGGGCCGCGGTGTCGCCTTCGGCGGTGCCCGCGAGCGCGTCGGCGAGGGCGTGCATGCCGGGGTTGTGGCCGATCAGCAGCAGCGAGCCGACCTCGTCCGAGGTCTCGGTGAGCAGCGCGAGCAGATCGCCGAGCGAGGCTTCGTAGAGCCGCTCCTCGTAGACGGTCTTGGGGCGGTGCGGCATTTCGTGGGCGGCGAGCTTCCAGGTCTCGCGGGTGCGGACCGAGGTGGAGCACAGCGCCACGTCGGGGGTGATGCCGTCGTCGGCGAAACGGAGGCCCGCCGCAGCGGCGTCCAGCCGGCCGCGGTCGGCCAGTGGCCGCTCGTGGTCGGCGACCGACGGCCAGTCGGCCTTGGCGTGGCGGAGAAGGACGATCGTGCGGGTCGAATCGACGGTCATGTCCTTCAGCTTTCCAGAAAACCCGCTGTCAGGCGCGGGATGGCACATCTCCACCGCCGCGGGGGCCGCCGGGGGCGCAGGTCAGAGGCCGTACGGGGGGCGGCGGGGCGGGAACGGCGGAAGGTCAGGGGTGAGGCTCACAGCAAGCGCTGGACGAGGTCCGGCAGCGAGGAGGCGATGTGGCCGAGCAGGTCGCCGGAGGAGGCCGCGGTCGAGGCGTCCGCGGTGCCTCCGCTGAGGAGGGCGAGCAGCGCGGCGAAGGCGAGCGCGGGCAGGGCGACGGCCCACCACGGCAGGCTCGTCTGCACGTTCCCGGACGACGCGTTCCCGGACGACGCGTTCCCGGACGACGCGTTCCCGGACGACGCGTTCGCAGACGACGCGTTTCCGCGTCCGGGCTTCCCGGCCCCGGCGGACCCCGCGGCCGTGGCGGACTCGACGGTGGGCCGGGACTGCCGGGAGTAGAGGTGCGGGGACTGCGTGGTCACGGTGACCGCCTCCGTGGAAAACCGTCGAAGTGCCGTTGTCTGCTTGCACTTCGACGCTACGGGCGGGCGCCGTGCGGTCCCATCCGGCCGTCCACCCACTTGACCCTGACCCTGGCCCCCTAGGGAAGGTGGGGTTGTCCCCACCTCCGGACTCGGGGTCGTGGCCCGAACGGGCCGGTGGGCGGGGGCGGTCAGCCCATCCGGGCGGCGAAGGTGGCGACGATGGCGACCAGCGCGGGCACGCCGAGCATGAGGCCGAAGACGATCAGCAGGCGCCGCTGGCTCTGCGGGGGATTCGGTTCGAGTACGGGCATGCGTTCAGTCTCGCACCGGGCCGCCGTGCCGCCGCACCGGGGTCACAGTTCGTCCTCGATGTGTCGCCGCCGCCCGGCGAGCACCCCGCAGACGATCTGCGGCACCATCAGCGCGATCATGAAGGCGATCGGCAGCCCCCAGCCGCCGCTGGCCTGGTTGAGGGTGCCGACGAGGATCGGTCCGGGGATCGAGATCAGATAGCCGGTGCTCTGCGCGAAGGCGGACAGCCGGACGACTCCCGCGCCGGTCCGCGACCGCATCCCGATCATCGTCAGGGCCAGCGGGAAGGCGCAGTTGGCGATGCCGAGCAGCAGCGCCCACACCCACGGCGCGGCGGCCGGGGCGGCCCACAGGCCCGCGTAACCGACCAGTCCGAAGGCGCCGAGCAGGACGACCAGCGGGCCCTGCGCCCGCATCCGGGCGGCGAGCGGCGGCAGCACGAAGGACAGCGGCACGCCCATCACCATGGTGACCGCGAGCAGCAGCCCCGCCTTGCCCGCGGACAGTCCGGCGTCCCGGAAGATCTGCGGCATCCAGCCCATGGTGATGTACGCGGCGGTGGCCTGGAGTCCGAAGAAGCAGGCGAGCGCCCAGGCGGTAGGGCTGCCGGTGATACGGCCGTGGCCGCCGTCCACGGCGCGCGCCGCGTCACTCTTCCGGGCCGCGTCGGTGTTGACGGCCGCGGCGTCCTTCCGGGCGCCGGTGGCGGGCGGCGCACCCGTACGGTCGCGGACCAGCGCGAGCCAGGGCACCACGGCGACGGCGGCCAGCGCGGCCCACACGCCGAGGCCGAGCCGCCAGCCGTGGCCCATGGCGTGGGTCATGGGGACGGTGACGGCGGCGGCGAGGGCGGTGCCGAGGGAGAGGGCCATGGAGTACAGGCCGGTCATCGCGCCGACCCGGTCGGGGAAGTAGCGCTTGACGATCACCGGCATCAGCACGTTGGAGACGGCGATGCCGCCGAGGGCGAGGGCGCTGAGGGCCAGGAAGACCGCGGTGTTCCCGGCCAGCGGGCGCAGCGCGAGCCCGGCGGTGATGGCGGCCATGCCGACGCAGATCACGGCGCCGGGGCCGTGGCGGCGGGCCAGCCTCGGGGCGGCGAAGCCGAAGAGCGCGAAGCACGCGGAGGGCACGGAGGTGAGCAGGCCCGCCATGGTGCCGCTCATGCCGAGGCCGTCGCGGACCTCCTTGAGCAGGGCGCCGAGGCTGGTAATGCCGGGGCGGAGGTTGAGCGCGGCCAGGACGAGACCGGCGACGACGAGGCGGCGCAGCCAGGGGTTCCCGGCGAGACCGGCGGCGGGCGCGGCGGCGGGCGCGGTGCCGGGCGCGGTGCCGGTACGGTCCCGGGCCGGGGCGGCGGTCGGGCCGGTGGCCGGGACCGGGCCGGAGCCCGTGTCCTGTACGGGTTCCGCGGCCGTCACGGAGGCCGTCGTTCGTGCCGTCGGCGGGGCCGTCGGCGGCGTCCGGGCGGGGTCGAGGGCGAGGGATTCGTCGTCACGCATTTCCCCATCATAGAATGATGGGATGAATCTCGGTCCAGTGCCCAGGCACACCACGCTCGCCGACCGTACGATCGGCAGCCTCCGCGCCCAGATCACCTCGGGCGCCTGGCCGGTCGGCTCCCGTATCCCCACCGAACCGGAGCTGGTGGAGCAACTGGGGGTGGCGCGCAACACCGTCCGCGAGGCGGTGCGGGCGCTCGCCCACAACGGTCTGCTCGACATCCGGCAGGGCTCCGGCACCTATGTGGTGGCCACCAGCGAACTGGCCGGGGTGATGCGGGCGCGCTTCGCCGACTCCGACCCGCTGCACGTGGCCGAGCTGCGCGGCTCGCTGGAGGGGACGGCCGCGGGTCTGGCGGCGCAGCGCCGTACCGACGCCGACCTGGCGCAGCTCGACGCGGCGCTCGACCGGCGCGAACGGGCCTGGGAGTCGGGCGACGCGGAGTCCTTCGTCGAGGCCGACGCGACCATGCACCTGGCGGTGGTGGCCGCCTCGCACAATGACGTGCTCACCGCGCTCTACGCCGACCTCGGCGAGGTGCTGCGGGACTTCCTGCGGGCCGACGTCGGCACCGACCTGCGGCCCGAGGACCATCTCGACCACGCGCGGCTGGTCGACGCGATCCGCGCGGCCGACCCGGAGCACGCCGCGGCCGAGGCCCGCGACCACGCCTTCCACTGCCGCTTCGGCACGACGCTGGCCTGACCCGCCCTGACCCGCCTGGCCTTCCTGATCCGCCTCACCCGCCTGACCCGGCGGGGCCGTACACGGCGGAGCCCCCGCACCGGTCGGTACGGGGGCCCTGCCACAGTCCTCGGGGTGGTCAGCCGCCGACGGCGTGCAGGCCGCCGTCCACGTGGATGATCTCGCCGGTCGTCTTCGGGAACCAGTCGGAGAGCAGCGCCACGACACCGCGCCCGGCGGGCTCGGGGTCGGCGGTGTTCCACTCCAGCGGGGAGAGGTGGTTCCAGGTGTCCGACAGCTCGCCGAAGCTCGGGATGGACTTGGCGGCCATCGAGCCGATCGGCCCGGCCGAGACCAGATTGCAGCGCACATTGCGCGGGCCGAGGTCACGGGCGAGGTAGCGGGAGGTGGCCTCGAGTGCCGCCTTGGCCGGGCCCATCCAGTCGTAACCGGTCCAGGTGTACTGCGCGTCGAAGGTGAGGCCGACGACCGAGCCGCCGCCCGCGCCGGTGGCGCTGTCGTACGCGGGCATGAGCGGCATGCACGCCATGGTGAGCGACTTCAGCGAGAACGCGGAGACGTGCATGGCCGTCGCGACGGACTCGAACGACGTGTTGAGGAAGTTGCCGCCCATGGCGTCCTGGGGGGCGAACCCGATGGAGTGCACGACACCGTCGAGGCCGCCCAGCTCCTCGCGGACCACCTTTTCAAGACGCTCCAGGTGCTCGGTGTTCGTCACGTCCAGCTCGATGACCTTGACCGGCTTGGGCAGCTTCTTGGCGACGCGCTCGGTGAGGGTGGGCCGGGGGAAGGCGGTCAGGATGATCTCGGCACCCTGCTCCTGGGCCAGCTTGGCGGCGTGGAAGGCGATGGAGGACTCCATCAGCACACCCGTGATGAGGATGCGCTTACCGTCGAGGATTCCGCTCATGTTCTCAGTGACCCATGCCCAATCCGCCGTCAACGGGGATGACGGCTCCAGTGATGTACGAGGCGTCGTCCGAGGTGAGGAACCGCACCGTCGCGGCGATCTCCTCGGGCTTCGCGTAGCGGCCGAGGGGCACCTGCGCCACGATGCCCTCGCGCTGCTCGTCGGTGAGCGCCTGGGTCATGTCGGTGTCGACGAAACCGGGCGCCACGACGTTGAAGGTGATGTTGCGCGAGCCCAGTTCACGGGCGAGCGAGCGGGCGAAGCCGACCAGCCCCGCCTTGGAGGCCGCGTAGTTGGCCTGCCCCGCGGAGCCCAGCAGCCCGACCACGGAGGAGATCAGGACGACGCGGCCCTTCTTGGCCCGCAGCATGCCGCGGTTCGCGCGCTTCACGACCCGGAAGGTTCCGGTGAGGTTGGTGTCGAGGACGGACGTGAAGTCTTCCTCCGACATCCGCATGAGGAGCTGGTCCTTGGTGATGCCGGCGTTGGCGACCAGCACCTCCACGTTCCCGTGCTTCTCCTCGATCTCCTTGTAAGCCTGTTCCACCTGCTCGGGGTCGGTGATGTCGCAGCGGACGGCCAGGCAGCCGAGCGCCACCAGTTCGGCGGGCGGCTCACCCGAGCGGTAGGTGATGGCGACCTTGTCGCCCGCGTCGGCGAAGGCACGCGCGATGGCGAGGCCGATGCCCCGGTTGCCTCCGGTGACGAGAACCGAGCGGCTCAACGGATCACTCCCTCAGTCGTGAGTTTCTCCGTGAAAAGCTATCGGTCCTCGCACCGATCCGGGGAATCGGCCCCGACAGGCTGCTCCCGTGGTCCCTGTGGGTTTCCTACAGAACCATGGGTCAGCCGTTCGCGCGGGCGGCGGCCCTGCGGCGGCTCCAGAGCAGCAGTCCCACGGCGCCCGACGCCAGAACGGCGCTGCCGGACAGGGCGGTCTCCAGGGTGCCGGTGGCCGCGCGGTTGTCGGTCACGTCGCTGGTCGCGAGCTTCGCCGTGGTGGATGTCACGGCGACGTCGCCGCCGTGACCGTGGTGGCTGACGGTGGACTTGGACGCGCCGGCCGCGATCTGCCGGTCGGTCGGCGCCTGGGGCGCGGCGACCGCCGCCGCTTGTACCCCCTGGCCGAAGACGACATCGGAGCAGCCGTAGAAGGCCTCGGGGCTGTCACTGCGCTGCCACACCTGGTAGATGAGCTGCCTGCCGGTGCGGCTGGGCAGGGTGGCGTTGAAGGTGTAGTAGCCGTTCGTCGCGGAGGCGACGGTGTTGTAGACGGCGATCGGGGTGGCGTCCAGGTCGGACCACTTGAGCGGCTTGGTCGGGTCGTATCCGGCCTTGGTGATGTAGAGCGTCATCGTGCCCTTGTGCGGCGCGGTGACACGGAAGTTGACGGTGGTGGTGCCCGCCGAGACCGCGGTGGCGGGCCAGTCGGTGCGGGCCCAGTCCAGCGCCCGGTACTTGTCGCGGTTGGCCGAGCAGAGGTGGCCGTCGGGGATGATCGTGCGGCTCTGGCCGTTGGCGTTGGCGATGTTCACCTCGTTCCAGTCGTACAGCGGCTGGGTGCCGCTGTCGGCGACCAGGTCCTTGCAGACCTGCGACTGGGGGTGTTCGGGGCCTTCGGCGAAGCAGCCGGAGATCCGGCTGACCGGTGCGCTGAGCGCGCCGTGGGCGCTGGCGGTCACCGGCGTGAGCGCGGCGATCGTCAAGGCGGCGGCGCCGACCGCGCCGACCGCGGCGGCATTACGGCGTACTGACATGTGGGGGGCTCCTCGTCGTGCGGAGTGTGGTGCAGCGGACAGGAGTGAGGGCGGCGTCATGAGCATAGAGATTGGTCTGGACCAACCTCAAGGTCTCGGCGCGGATTGGCATCTGACGATTCGCCGGCCGCCCGCCCCGGCACACGCCGCGTCCTGCGGAAAAGCACGCGCTGGCGGTCGGCGGGACATGATTCACTGCGGATACCTGTCGAACGGTCGAAGGGGAAGTTCGTCGTGCCTCATGAGGTCGATCAGTCATTCCTGGCGCTGCCCCTGCGGGCACTCGCCGACGCCGCACTGGCCCGCGCCCGCGCGCTGGGCGCGGACCACGCCGATTTCCGGCTGGAGCGGGTGCGCGGCGCGACCTGGCGGCTGCGCGACGCGCGCCCGTCGGGCACCTCCGACACCACCGATCTGGGGTACGCGGTACGGGTGGTGCACGGCGGCGCCTGGGGCTTCGCCTCCGGGGTCGACCTGACGATGGACGCGGCGGCCAAGGTCGCCTCGCAGGCGGTCGCGATGGCCAAGCTGTCCGCGAAGGTGATCGCCGCGGCGGGGTCGCGGGAGCGGGTGGAGCTGGCCGACGAGCCGGTGCACGCGGACCGGGTGTGGGTGTCGGCGTACGACATCAACCCGTTCGACGTGCCGGACGCGGAGAAGACGGCGCTGCTCGCGGAGTGGAGCGCCCGGCTGCTGGCGGCCGACGGGGTCGACCACGCGGACGCCTCGCTGATGACCGTGCAGGAGAACAAGTTCTACGCGGACACCGCGGGCACCACGACCACGCAGCAGCGCGTCCGCCTCCATTCGCAGCTCACCGCTGTCGCCGTCGACGGCGACAGCGGCGACTTCGACTCGATGCGCACGCTCGCGCCGCCGGTCGGCCGCGGCTGGGAGTATCTGACCGGCGCGGACCACGGCTGGGACTGGGACGCGGAGCTGGCCCGTATCCCGGAGCTGCTGGCCGAGAAGATGCGCGCGCCCTCGGTCGAGGCGGGCGCGTACGACCTGGTGGTCGACCCGTCCAACCTGTGGCTGACGATCCACGAATCGATCGGCCACGCCACGGAGTTGGACCGCGCGCTGGGGTACGAGGCGGCGTACGCGGGCACCTCCTTCGCCACCTTCGACCAGCTCGGCACGCTCAAGTACGGCTCGCCGCTGATGAATGTGACCGGTGACCGTACGGCGGAGCACGGCCTGGCCACCGTCGGCTTCGACGACGAAGGCGTGGCGGGACAGTCCTGGGACCTGATCAAGGACGGCACGCTCGTCGGCTACCAGCTCGACCGGCGGATCGCGAAGCTCACCGGCTTCGAGCGGTCCAACGGCTGCGCGTACGCCGACTCCCCCGGCCATGTCCCGGTGCAGCGGATGGCGAACGTCTCGCTGCGGCCCGCGCCCGACGGCCCTTCGACCGAAGAGCTGATCGGCGGCGTCGAACGCGGCATCTACGTCGTCGGCGACCGCTCGTGGTCCATCGACATGCAGCGCTACAACTTCCAGTTCACCGGGCAGCGGTTCTTCCGGATCGAGAACGGGCGGCTCGCGGGCCAGCTCAAGGACGTCGCCTACCAGGCCACCACCACCGACTTCTGGGGCTCGATGGACGCCGTCGGCGGCCCGCAGACGTATGTGCTCGGCGGTGCCTTCAACTGCGGCAAGGCCCAGCCGGGCCAGGTCGCGGCCGTCAGCCACGGCTGCCCGGCCGCCCTCTTCCGGGGCGTCAGCATTCTCAACACCACCCAGGAGGCCGGACGATGAGCAGCGTGACGACCAAGCCGCACGAGATCGTCGAACGGGCGCTTGAGCTGTCGAACGCGGACGGCTGCGTGGTGATCGCCCAGGAGGAGTCCAGCGCGAATCTGCGCTGGGCGGCCAACTCCCTGACCACCAACGGCGTCACGCGCGGCCGTACCCTCACCGTGATCGCCACCGTGGACGGCGCCGAGGGCACCGCGTCCGGTGTGGTGTCCCGCTCGGCCGTGACCGCCGACGAGCTGGAGCCGCTGGTACGGGCGGCCGAGGCGGCGGCCCGCGAGGCCGGTCCCGCCGAGGACGCGCAGCCGCTGGTGACGGGCGTGCCGCACTCGGCGGCCTTCACCGACGGGCCCGCCGAGACCAACTCCGACGTCTTCGCGTCCTTCGCGCCCGCGCTCGGCGAGGCGTTCGCGACGGCGCGGGCGGGCGGCCGTGAGCTGTACGGCTTCGCCTTCCACTCGGTGACGTCGACGTATCTGGGCACCTCGGCCGGGCTGCGGCTGCGGCACGATCAGCCGACCGGCACCCTTGAGGTGAACGCGAAGTCCCCCGACCGCAGGCGTTCGGCGTGGGCGGGCGCGGCCACCCGCGACTTCACCGACGTGGACCCGCTGGCGATGGACGCCGACCTGGCCCGCCGGCTGGTCTGGGCCGAGCGCCGGATCGACCTGCCCGCGGGCCGGTACGAGACGCTGCTGCCGCCGTCGGCCGTCGCGGACCTGATGATCTACCAGTTCTGGTCGGCCGCGGCCCGGGACGCCGCCGAGGGCCGTACGGTCTTCAGCAAGCCCGGCGGCGGGACCCGGGTCGGCGAGAAGCTGTCGCCGCTGCCGCTGACCCTGCGCAGCGACCCGGCGGAGCCCGGCCTGGAGGCGGCGCCGTTCGTGATCGCGCACTCCTCGGGCGACGACACCTCGGTGTTCGACAACGGGCTGCCGGTGGAGCCGGTGAACTGGATCCACGAGGGCTCGCTCGCCCGGCTCACCACCACCCGGCACAGCGCCGGGCTCACCGGCCTGCCGGTCGCGCCCGCCGCCGACAACCTGGTGCTGGACGGCGGCGGCGAGCGGTCGCTGGACGAGATGGTCGCGGCCACCGAGCGCGGTCTGCTGCTGACCTGCCTGTGGTACATCCGCGAGGTCGACCCGGCCACGCTGCTGCTGACCGGCCTCACCCGCGACGGCGTCTACCTGGTGGAGAACGGCGAGGTGACCGGCGAGGTCAACAACTTCCGTTTCAACGAGTCCCCGGTGGACCTGCTCGGCCGCGCCGCCGAGGCGGGCCGCACCGAGCGGACGCTGCCGCGCGAGTGGAGCGACTACTTCACCAGGGCCGCCGCCCCGGCCCTGCGGATTCCGGACTTCAACATGAGTTCGGTCAGCCAGGGGGTCTGACGCCCGTGCCCGACGAGAAGAAGACGGTCAGGATCTCCAGGTTCCTGTCGATGGTGCTGCGGCACCGGCCCGACAGCGTCGGCCTCACTCTCGACGAGGCCGGGTGGGTGGACGGGACGTGGAGACGGCCGTGCGCGTGGGATCACGGCACGGCCGTCCTGTGGTGCTCGCGCTGGACGCCAGGGGGCTGGCCGCCGAGGGCCATGTCTTCCGGATCAGCGCCAACGGCGTGTGGCTGACCGACCGGGTGCCGCCGCGGTGGCTGCGGCGGCACCCCACGGGCTGAGCGTCACCGCGGTGCGGGCGTCACCGCGGTGCGGCGGTCTTGCGCGTGCCCTTGAACATCGACCACAGGGCGTCGCCGATCGCCACGACGACGACGGCGCCGATGAGTTGCAGCACGTGCCGGGTCCAGTCGATGCCCTTGGTGTCGTTGACGCCGATCCAGGTCGACACGGCGTTGCCGAGAATGCTGCCGCCCATACCGCAGATCACGGTGAGCCACAGCGGCAGGGACTGCTTGCCGGGGAGGATCGCCTTGGCGATCAGACCCAGCACCAGACCGACGATGATCGCCCACAACCAACCCATGTCACTCGCCTCCTCGCGTCCGGACGGCGTACGCCCGGAACTCGTCCGGCCAGTCTGTGCCCGCTCCGGCTACGCCGCATGTCGAGTGGGCCGTCCGCCGTACGGCCCGACAGCGGCGCCGCACGGATGGTGCCCCCGCTATCGAAGGCGGGCGGTACGCGGCGTACCGTGGTGAGGCCGGGCCGGGCGCCGACCCGTGCTCAGGAGAGTCCGGCGGAGCGAGCGGGTGGTGGAGCGCGATGCGGAAGCAGGGCGGGCCTGAGGTCTTCCAGATCACGGGAGCGCGTACCGGTCTGACCGAGGACGTGGCCGGACGGCAGCGCAGGTACATCATCTCGATGTCGATCCGTACTCTTTCGGTGATCCTCACCGTGGTGCTCTGGGACGTGGAGCGGGTACTGGCCTGGGGGATGCTCGTGGTCGGGCTGCTGCTGCCGTACGTGGCGGTGGTGTTCGCGAACGCGGGCCGGGAGAACGTGCCCTCGCTGCCGTCGTCGTTCGTCCTTCCGCAGGCCAGGCCGATGCTCGAAATGGGCGATCCGTCCGATCCTGAGGGCTACGGCGAGCCGGTGCCGGTACCCGTGCCGCCGAACCTCAAGAAAAGCTCAGATCAATCGTGAAGTTCCACTCCACGGACGGTTGAGCGCGTGACATACTTCGTACGCGCTCCGCATCCCCCGTCGGAGCGACGGACCGACGCCGGGCGGCTCCCCCCGTGGCTGCCCGGCGTCGCCATGTCCAGCGGCGGTTCTGTTTACTGGGCGTCGTGAGCGATGCCGGGAACAATGTGAACGAG
Organism: Streptomyces sp. NPDC003300; assembly: GCF_040610915.1. Classification (NCBI taxonomy): domain Bacteria; kingdom Bacillati; phylum Actinomycetota; class Actinomycetes; order Kitasatosporales; family Streptomycetaceae; genus Streptomyces; species Streptomyces sp. NPDC003300. Next base: position 32,462 of record NZ_JBEXNE010000002.1, read on the forward strand.
AACGAGAAGCCGATCTGCTCGGCCAAGGACTGCCGTACCCCCGCCGTGTGGGTGCTGGCCTGGAACAACCCCAAGATCCACACGCCGGAGCGGCGCAAGACGTGGCTGGCGTGCGACGAGCACCGCGAGCACCTGTCGCAGTTCCTGGGGATGCGCGGGTTCCTGAAGGACGTCGTGCCGCTGGCGGAGTGGGAGCGGGGAGAGCGGGAGCGGTAGCGGCGCGGCGGGGCTCCGGGGGCTCCGGGGGCGGCGGTTCTCCGAGCGGCCTCAGGGCGCGGCGGTTCTCCGAGCGGCCTCAGGGTGCGGCGGTTCAGCCGCCGATGGCCGACATGGGGCGGTCGGGCTGGAGGAAGGCCGGGTCGTCGAGGCCCGAGCCCGCCTTCTTGCCCCACATCGCCGCCCGCCACAGCTCCGCCATCCGCTCGTCGTCGGCGCCGGAGCGCAGCGGGCCGCGCAGGTCGGACTCCTCGCGGGCGAACAGGCAGTTGCGGACCTGGCCGTCGGCGGTGAGCCGGGTGCGGTCGCAGGCGCGGCAGAACGGCCGGGTGACCGAGCCGATGACGCCGACCGTGGCCGGGCCGCCGTCGACCAGCCAGCGCTCGGCGGGCGCGGAGCCGCGGACCGTCTCGCCCTCGGGGGTCAGGGTGAAGCGGGTCCGCAGGCGGTCGAGTATCTCGTCGGCGGTGACCATGTCGGTGCGCTGCCAGCCGTGCTGCGCGTCCAGCGGCATCTGCTCGATGAACCGCAGCTCGTATCCCCGCTCGACGGCCCAGGCCAGCAGGTCGGGCGCCTCGTCGTCGTTGACACCGCGCATCAGCACCGTGTTGATCTTCACCGGGGTCAGGCCCGCGTCGGCCGCCGCCGCCATGCCCGCGACGACGTCGTGGTGCCGGTCGCGGCGGGTGAGGGTGTGGAAGACCTCGGGGCGCAGGGTGTCGAGGGAGACATTGACCCGGTCGAGACCCGCGGCGCGCAGCGCGTCGGCGGTGCGGCGCAGGCCGATGCCGTTGGTGGTCAGCGACAGCCGGGGGCGCGGCTCCAGGGCGGCGCAGCGCTCGACGATGCCGACCAGGCCGGGCCGCAGCAGCGGCTCGCCGCCGGTGAAGCGGACATCGGTGACGCCCAGCTCGTGGACCGCGATCCCGACCATCCGGACGATCTCGTCGTCCGTGAGCAGGTCGGGCTTGGCCAGCCACTGGAGGCCCTCTTCCGGCATGCAGTAGGTGCAGCGCAGATTGCAGCGGTCGGTGAGGGAGACGCGCAGGTCGGTCGCCACTCGGCCGTAGGTGTCGATCAGCACGGGCTCCGCCTCCCTCCTGGACGCTCGCGCGCCGTCGCTCCTGCGGCGGGCGCTCGGCGCGCCGCCGTTCCTCCACCCTATGACGTCGCACGGACAACCCGGCGGGGCCGCCGGGCGGGTGGGGCCTGTCGGTGCAGCGTACGCGACGGGCGCCAAATTACAACAGTTTGTTGAAACGGCTGCTCGGCGTCCCGTCCCGCTGGCTCGGCGTCCGGTCCCGTCGGCTCACCGTCCGGCCCGGCGTCCGCCCACCCGGCCGGCCCGCCCGTGTCCCGCGACCAGGTCACCGGGCGCCGCACACCGACACCGCGGCGCGGCCGGTTCGTTGGACAGCCCGGCGGCGCCCACCACGCCGTCACCGTCCCCCGCCGCTCCGCGGGCCGGGGACCGCCGCCCAGGACCGCCGAGGACTCGCCGCGATGACCCCACCTCCGCCCCCGCCCCCTCCTCCCCCGTCGCACCGGCCGCAGCTCCCGGCCCGCAGGCCGTACGGGAGCGTACGGCTGCCCGCCGACCTGCCCGCCGACCTGTTCACGGGACCTGCCGCCGCCCGGCCGGGAACCGGCGCCGCCGCGCCCACCGGCTGGTACGCGCGGCGGGTCCGGCTGCCGCCGCTGAGCATCGCCGCGCTGCGATCCGGCCGCCGGTATGGCTGAACCGCCGTCGGCGACGGGGAAATTCCGACCGATCCATGGAATTGCGCTTCTTTGACCGGCCGTTGGGCACTAGTTTCCTTCGTCATGCACACGTCGGACGGCAGACCCTGCCGTCCCACGGCTGATGGACGATTGGAGATCCCATGGTTCCGCTTCCCGGCCTCCCCCGGCGCCGCCGCGCGCTCGCGGCCGGTCTCGGTCTGGTGACGGCAGCCGCCCTCGCCGTACTCCCCGGAGCCGCCCCGGCCTCCGCTTCCTCCGCTTCCTCCGCCTCCGGCGCCTCCGCCGCCGCGCACGGCTCTCAACCGCCGCGCACGGACGGCCCGTTGCTGTCGTACGTCGTCAACATCGACGGCGGGCGCGGCACGCAGCGGTCGGTGGAGCGCGCGATAGAGCGGGCGGGCGGCCAGGTGGTGATCGCGTACGACCGGATAGGCGTCATCGTCGTGCACTCGGCCAACCCGGACTTCGGCGCGACGCTGCGGCGCGTCCACGGCGTACGGAGCGCGGGCGCGACCAGGACCGCCGCCATCGAGCCGTCCGCGACGACGCAGGCGGGCGGGGTACGGACGCTGACCGCGGCCGAGGTGGCCGCCGCCTCGACGCACCAGGCGCCCGGCCAGGAGCCGCTTGAGGCGGACCAGTGGGACCTGCGGGCGATCCGGGCCGACAAGGCGGCCGGGGTCAATCCGGGCAGTTCCAAGGTGACCGTCGGCGTCATCGACACCGGCGTGGACGACACCCACCCCGACCTGGCGGCGAACTTCTCCGCCAAGCAGTCCGCGAGCTGTGTGGGCGGCGTCGCCGACACCTCACCGGGCGCCTGGCGCCCCTGGGACCCGGCGGCCGACTACCACGGCACCCACGTGGCCGGTGAGATCGCCGCCGCGCGCAACGGGATCGGCGTGGCCGGGGTCGCGCCCGGCGTGAAGATCGCGGCGATCAAGGTCAGCGAGCCGGGCACCGCGCTGTTCTACCCGGAGAGCGTGGTCTGCGCCTTCGTCTTCGCCGCCGACCACGGCATCGCGGTCACCAACAACAGCTATTACATCGACCCGTGGCTCTACAACTGCCCGAGCGACCCCGACCAGCGGGCCATCGTGGACGCCGTGCGACGCGCCGCCGCGTACTCCGAGCGCAAGGGCGTACTGAACGTCGCCGCCGCGGGCAACAGCGACGACGACCTCAACTCCCACGCCCTGACCGACACATCGAGCCCGGACGACTCCACCGCGGTCACCCGCACCGTCGACCCGCACGTGTGCCTCGACCTCCCGACCCAACTGCCCGGCGTCGTCACGGTCTCCGCGACCGGCGCCCAGAACCTCAAGTCGTACTACTCCAGTTACGGCCTGACCGTGATCGACGTGGCCGCGCCCGGCGGCGACAGCAGGCAGATCCCCGACACCCCGTCCGGCAACGGCCGCATCCTGTCGACGCTGCCCGGCGGCACGTACGGCTACCTCCAGGGCACTTCGATGGCCAGCCCGCACGTGGCGGCGGTCGCGGCGCTGATCAAGAGCCGTCACCCGCACGCCTCGCCCGCGCAGCTCCAGGCGCTGCTCAAGATCGAGGCGAACAACCCCGGCTGCCCGACCGGGCCCGCGCAGGACGCCACCTGCACCGGGCCGAAGGCGTACAACAGCTTCTACGGTCACGGCATCGTGGACGCGCTGAACGCCGTCACCAGGTAACGCCCGCCAAGACGCCCCGCACGCACGGCCGTTACCGGCCGCGTACCGCCCTCAGGGCTTCACCAGCACCTTGAGGGCGGTGCGCTCGTCCATCGCGCGGTAGCCCTTCGGGACGTCCTCGAGACCGACCGTCAGGTCGAAGACCGGGGACGGGTCGACGGTGCCGTCCAGCACGTCGGGGAGCAGTTCCGGGATGTACGTGCGGACGGGCGCGACGCCGCCGCGCAGGGTGATGTTGCGGTCGAACATCTCGCCGAGGTCGAGACCGGTGCCGCTGCCGTGCGGGACGCCGACGTAGCCGATCGCGCCGCCGTCGCGGGTGATGCCGACAGCGGTGCGCATCGACTGCTCGGTGCCGACCGCCTCGATCACCGCGTGCGCGCCCTGGCCGCCGGTCAGTTGACGTACCGCCGCCACGGCCTCGTCGCCGCGCTCGGCGACCACGTCGGTGGCGCCGAAGTCCCGCGCGATGTCGGTGCGCGACGTGTGCCGTCCGAGCGCGATGATCCGCTCGGCGCCCAGCCGCTTGGCGGCCAGGACCCCGCACAGGCCGACCGCGCCGTCCCCGACCACCGCCACCGTCGCGCCGGGCCGCACGCCCGCGCCGACCGCCGCGTGGTGGCCGGTGCCCAGCACGTCGGACAGCGACAGCAGGGCGGTCAGCAGCCGCTCGTCGCTGAGCGCCGCCGCGGGCAGCTTCACCAGCGTGGCGTCGGCGTACGGCACCCGGACGGCCTCGCCCTGGCCGCCGTCGGACTGCCCCTCCTCGCCGATCGAGCCCCAGAAGCCGCCGTGCGCGCACGACGTGGTCAGGCCCTCGACGCAGTACGCGCACACGCCGTCCGACCACACGAAGGGCGCCACCACCAGGTCGCCGGGGCGCAGCCCCGCCACCTCGGCGCCGGTCTCCTCGACCACCCCGAGGAATTCGTGGCCGATCCGCTGGCCGGGCTTGCGCGCCGACTCGCCGCGGTACGCCCACAGGTCGCTTCCGCAGATGCAGGCGCGCACCACGCGGACCACCGCGTCGCCGGGCCGCCGGATCCTCGCGTCCGGCACCTCCTCCACCCTGAGGTCGTGGGGTGCCTGGATCACGGTGGCGCGCATGGCGGTGTCCTCGCTGGTCAGCTCGTTGTCGGTGGGGCGTCTCCACGGTACGCCAGGGGCCCGCGGTCCTCACATCCCGGACGGGCTGGACGCGAGGTCGGGCGCGGCGGGCGTCAGGGCCGGCCCGGCCGCGTCCGCGGGGCGCCAGCCGGGGCCGCGGAAGAGGTAGCCGGCGCGGGCGCGCCAGGTGGGGGCGGCGCGGAGGTCGCGGGCGAGGGCGGCGTACTCGTGGGTGGCGACCCGCAGCGGGTTGTAGGTGGCGATGTTCTTGGTGAGGCCGTAGACGGGGGCGTCGGTCTCGGGGGTGAAGGAGCGGAAGAGGCGGTCCCAGACGATGAGGACGCCGCCGAAGTTGCGGTCGAGGTAGCCGCCCTGCGAGGCGTGGTGGACGCGGTGGTGCGAGGGGGTGTTGAGGGTGAACTCCAGCGGGGCGGGCAGCTTGCCGACGCGTTCGGTGTGGATCCAGAACTGGTAGACGAGACTGACGGCGGTGCAGAACGCGAGGGCGGCCGGGTGCACGCCGAGGGCGATCAGCGGGAGGTAGAACGGCCAGGAGGTGAGGCTGGTCCAGGGCTGCCGCAGCGCCGTGGAGAGGTTGAACTTCCGGCTGGAGTGGTGCACGACGTGGCAGGCCCACAGGACGCGGATCATGTGGTGGCCGCGGTGCGACCAGTAGTAGAAGAAGTCCTGCGCGAGCAGTATCAGGGGCAGCGTCCACCACTCGACGGGCACCCGCAGCGGGGTCAACGCGTAGAGCCCGGAGTAGACCGCCACGATCGGGATCTTCCACAGCGCGTCGGTGACCAGACTGCCGAGACCCATCGACAGGCTCGCGGCGGTGTCCTTGGTGCCGTATCCGGCGGAGTCCTCGTCGGGGTGAAAGCGGTAGCTCACCATCTCGACGACGGTGAGCAGTACGAAGGCGGGTATCGACCACAGCACGACATCGGGGAGTTGGGGCATGAGCGCACCATAAAGGCGCGTACAGGGCACCCGCCAGACCTTGTTACCGACAAGTAAGGAAAGCGGGTGGCGGTAGCTGTCAGTGGCGAGCCGTATTCTCTGTGACCATGCTCGACAACCTAGCCGCCCAGACACCGCCGCCGTCCCCGTGGCCTCCCGCCTATCCGGACGGTTACGCCGTGGTCGACGTCGAGACCACGGGGCTCGGCCGGGACGACCGGATAGTGTCCGCGGCGGTGTACCGGCTGGACGCCCGCGGCGAGGTGCAGGACCACTGGTATTCGCCCGTCAACCCGCTGCGCGACCCCGGCCCGGTGTGGATCCACGGACTCACCAGCGCGATGCTCGCCGACGCCCCGCTCTTCCCCGAGATCGCCGACCAGCTCGCCGAACGCCTCGCGGGGCGCGTCCTGGTGGCGCACAACGCGGTCTTCGACTGGTCGATGCTCGCCCGCGAGTACGCGCGCGCCCGGTCCGTCGCACCCGTCGAGCAGCGGCTGTGCACCATCGTCCTGGCCAAGGAGCTGCGGCTGCCCCTGGCCAACCACAAGCTGGAGTCGCTGGCCGCGCACTACGGGGTCGAGCAGCGGCGCGCCCACCACGCCCTCGACGACGCGCGCGTCCTGGCGGAGGCGTTCCGCCCGAGCCTGCACCTGGCCGCCGCGGCCGGTCTCCCCCTGCCGCTGCACACCTGCCGCCCGCTGACCGAGTGGGTCGACGGCTCCGACACGGTCCCCTCGCCGCGCCCCGGCGCCTCCTACGGGCCCGGCTCGTACCGCGCCACCGGCTGGCGCCCGGCCCGCAAACGGCCCGCGTGCCCGTATCCCAACCCCGGCCGCCTCGCTCCCGACGGGCCCCTGGTCCAGGGGATGCGGGTCGCCTTCTCCGGTGACACCGGCATCGACCGCGAGCTGCTGGAGGACCGCGCCACCGACGCCGGGCTCCACGTCGCCTCCAGCGTCAGCCGCCTCACCAGCCTCCTGGTCACGAACGACCCGGACTCCCCCACCTCGAAGGCCGTCAAGGCCCGCCAGTTCGCCACCCCGATCATCGACGAGGCCCGCTTCACCGAACTCCTGAAGGCCGTCACCCCCGCGGCGGGCGTGCACGGCTAGGGCATCGCACCGGGCGGGTACGGCTAGCGGGCCGGGCGGACCGGGCGAGCGCGTCGAGCGCGGCGAGCGGGCACGGCTAGCGCGTCGGGCGGGCCGTGCGGGGCTCCATCCAGGTGACTCTCGCGCGACGCGGGGCCTCCCGCGTTGCCCCGGCGCGCTCAGGGCAGCAGCCTGGGCACATGGCCCGATGCGAGGTTTGCGGAAACGACTACGTCATGAGCTTCGAGGTGCACGCCCAAGGCGCGGTGCACGTCTTCGACAGCTTCGAGTGCGCCATCCACCGTATGGCGCCGATCTGCGAGCACTGCCGGGTGCGGATCGTCGGCCACGGTGTGGAGGTGGACGGCCACTGGTACTGCGGCGGGCACTGCGCGAAGGCGGAGGGCGCGGCCGGGATCGTGGACAAGGTCGGCTCGATCGCCTGAGCCCGGTCGGCCGCCCCGCACCCCGTCCGACCACGGCCGCCCCCGCCTGAGGCCCCCCTCCGGAAGCCCCGCCCCGACCGAGTTGTACCGTCGTGGGGTGTACCGCTTCCTCTGGTCCCGCCAATGGGTGATCCTCACCCTCCTCGGTCTGGTCATGATGCCCACCATGGTCAGACTGGGCTTCTGGCAGCTCCATCGGCACGAGCACCGGGTGGCGAACAACAAGATCATCGCGGCGAGCCTGAAGGCCGCCCCGGTCGAGGTCGAGTCGGTGACACATCCGGGTGCCGTGCTGCCGAAGACCGATCTGTACAAGTCGGTGACGGCGACCGGGCACTTCGACACGGCGCACGAGGTGGTGGCCCGGCACCGGACGGCGGGCAACGACGGCTCGGACGACACGTCGGGCGGCGGCCAGGAGGTCGGCTACCACGTGATCACCCCGCTGGTGCTGGCCGACGGCCGCGCGGTGCTGGTGAACCGGGGCTGGATCTCGCCGGGCAACGACCCGACCGCGTTCCCGAAGATCACGCCGCCGCCGTCCGGCGAAGTGACGGTCACCGGGCGGCTGCGCCCCGACGAGACGACGTCGTCGACGGGCATCCGCAACCGCTCGGGCCTGCCGGACCGGCAGATCATGCTGATCAGCAGCACCGTGGACGCGAAGTACATGCCGCAGACGCTGCTTTCGGGCTACATGGAGCTGGTGTCCATCACGCCGAAGCCCGGTCCGCACCAGCCCGCGCTCATCCCCGAGCCCGACCACAGCAGCATCGGCCCGCACATGGCGTACGCGATCCAGTGGTGGCTGTTCACGGGCATGGTGCCGGTCGGCTGGGTGGTGCTGCTGCGCCGCGAGCGCGCCGAACGGCTCGCGGCCCGCGAGAAGCAGGACAATCCGGAGAGCCCGCAGGAACCCGAGGGCAGCGTTCCGGTAGCGGTCTGACGCTCCGCCCCCGCACGCTACGGAGACGAGGGCCCGGCGCACACCGTGTCCGGGCGAGGCGAGGACCACCGGAAGGCGGCGAGGCGGCACCGTGCCAGGACGTATCGAGGATTACGCGCTCATCGGCGATCTCCAGACCGCCGCGCTGGTGGGCAGGGACGGTTCCATCGACTGGCTGTGCCTGCCCCGCTTCGACTCGGCCGCCTGCTTCGCCGCGCTGCTCGGTGACGAGGGCAACGGCCGCTGGCTGCTGGCGCCGACGGGCGCGCGGACGTGTTCGCACCGCTCGTACCGGGGCGACACGCTGGTGCTCGACACCTTCTGGGAGACCCCGACCGGGACCGTCAAGGTCACCGACTTCATGCCGCAGCGCGACCGGGCGCCCGATGTGATCAGGATCGTCGAGGGCGTGTCGGGCCAGGTCGACATGCGGGCCGAGCTGACGCTGCGGTTCGACTACGGCGCGGTCGTGCCGTGGATGCGGCGCGCCGACGGGCACCGGGTGGCCGTCGCGGGCCCCGACTCGGTCTGGCTGCGCAGCGACCCGCCGGTCCGGGCGTACGGCAAGGACATGCGCACGTACTCCGACTTCACCGTCGCCGAGGGCGACCGGGTCGCGTTCATACTGACCTGGCACCCCTCGCACGAGAAGCGCCCGCGCCGGTTCGACCCGTACGAGGCGCTGGAGCACAGCCTGGCCGACTGGGACGAGTGGTCGGCCCGCTGCCGTTACCAGGGGCCGTGGCGGTCGGCCGTGGTGCGGTCGCTGATCACGCTCAAGGCGCTGACGTACGCGCCCACCGGTGGCATCGCCGCCGCCGCGACCACGTCGCTGCCCGAGGAGATCGGCGGGGTCCGCAACTGGGACTACCGCTACTGCTGGCTGCGTGACGCGGCGCTGACCCTCAACGCCCTGGTGGAGGGCGGCTACCTCCAGGAGGCGGGCGCCTGGCGCGACTGGCTGCTGCGCGCGGTGGCGGGCAACCCGGCCGACCTCCAGATCATGTACGGCATCGGCGGCGAGCGGCGGCTGACGGAGTACGAGGTGCCGTGGCTGCGCGGCTACGAGGGCTCGGCGCCGGTCCGGATCGGCAACGCCGCCGCGGGACAGCTCCAACTCGACGTGTACGGCGAGGTGTTGGACTCGCTGTTCCTGGCACGGGCGGCCGGGATGCGCGACGAGCCGCACGCCTGGAATCTGCAACGCGCCCTGATGGACTTCCTGGAGTCCGCGTGGCACCAGCCGGACGAGGGCATCTGGGAAGTCCGCGGCCCGCGCCGCCACTTCGTGCACTCCAAGGTGATGGCCTGGGTCGCCGCCGACCGCGCGGTGCGGACCGTGGAGGCGCTGCCGCGGCTCAAGGGCGATGTGGCGCTGTGGCGTTCGATGCGCGCCCAGGTGCACGCGGAGGTCTGCGAGAAGGGCTACGACGCGCGGCGCAACACCTTCACGCAGTCCTACGGCTCCGAGGAGCTGGACGCGGCGACGCTGCTCATCCCGCAGGTGGGATTCCTGCCGCCCACCGACCGCCGCGTGATCGGCACGGTGGAGGCGGTCCGCCGCGAACTGGACCTCGGCGGCTTCGTCCGCCGCTACACCCCGGACGCGGTCGGCGTGGACGGACTGCCCGGCTCCGAAGGGGCCTTCCTGGCCTGCTCGTTCTGGCTCGCGGACGCGCTGTACGCGATCGGCCGCCAGGACGAGGCGACCGAACTGTTCGAGCGGCTGCTGACGTTGCGCAACGACGTCGGGCTGCTCGCCGAGGAGTGGGACCCGGTCGCCGGGCGGCTGCTGGGCAACTTCCCGCAGGCGTTCAGCCACGTCGGGCTCGTCAACACCGCGCTCGCCCTGTCGGGCGTGCCTGCCATAAGGGACTGCTGACCATGGATCTCGGACTCGACGGACGGGTGTACGTCCTCACCGGCGCCAGCCGCGGCCTGGGCTTCGCCACGGCCCGCGAACTGGTCGCCGACGGCGCGAAGGTGGTGGTCTCCGGGCGCACGGCGGAGGCGGTGGCCGCCGCGGCCGGGCAACTGGGCGGCCAGGACACGGCGTTGGGCGTCGCCGCAGACAACTCCGCCCCGGACACGGCGCAGCGGCTGCTGACGGCGGCCCGCGAGCGCTTCGGCCGGGTCGACGGGGTGCTGATCAGCGTCGGCGGACCGCCGGCCGGCGCCGCCGCCGACAGCACCGACGAGCAGTGGCTGCGGTCCTTCGAGACGGTGTTCCTGGGCGCGGTGCGGCTGGCCCGCGCCGCCGCGGCCGAGCTGTCGGACGGCGGTGTCATCAGCTTCGTGCTCTCCGGCTCGGTCCGCGAGCCGATCCCCGGCCTCGCCATGTCGAACGGTCTGCGGCCCGGCCTCGCGGGCTTCGCCAAGACCCTCGCCGCCGAGCTGGGGCCGCGCGGCATCCGGGTGGTCGGCCTGCTGCCGTCGCGGATCGACACCGACCGGGTACGGGAGCTGGACGCGCTCGGCGGCGACGAGGCGGCGGCCAGGGCCAGGGCGAGCGCGACGATCCCGCTGCGGCGCTACGGCACGCCCGAGGAGTTCGGCAGGGCCGCGGCCTTCCTGCTCTCGCCCGCCGCGTCGTATCTGACCGGTGTGCTGCTGCCGGTGGACGGCGGCGCCCAGCGCGCCCTGTGACGGGACGCGAAGAGCCCCCACCGACGGCTCGGTGGGGGCTCCGCGAGAGCGGGGCGGGCGGCCGGGTCAGCTGACCCGCGCCGCGCGGTGCCTGACCGCGCGCAGCCGCGCCTCGGCGGGCAGCTTGTCCAGACCGGCCGACGTACGGGCGCGGTGGAGCACCGCGCTGTCGAGACCGGCGACGACCTCGTCCGGGGTGGCGTCGGCCGCCAGGCCCAGCACTATCCGGGCGACCGGTGCGCCGCGCTTGCCGCGCAGCGCCGCTCTGGCCCACTCCACGCCGTCGTACGCCTCGGTCTCCGAGGTCAGCACGTTCTCCACGGCCCGGCCGCGCAGCAGCGCGCCCTGTCCGTCGCCGCTGTCGACCCGGAGCTGGCGCAGCCGCCGGGTGCGGGCCTGGGCGAGCAGCCACCACAGGGCGGCGAGCACGAGCACGCCGAGCACGGCGATGACCACCGGCCACCACCAGCCGTCGGAGCGGTAGCGGGTCCTGTCGTGCGCGGTGAGCAGCACGTCCTTGGGGCCGGTGAAGGGCCACCAGTGCGGCATCGTGAAATTCCACCGGCGTTGCAGGTCGAGCCCGCCGAGCAGCACGGACAGGCCCACGACCAGCAGGACGAGTCCGGTCAGCGCGAGCAGGATCCGGTTCAGTACGGTACGCATCCGCCCGGTCACCCCTTCTTCTCTGCGCGCTGGACATGGACGTGGAGCTGTGGCGGTTTGGCGAGGCCGAGCTGGCGTACGGCGTTGCCCAGCGCGGTCGTCAGGTCCGTGCGCACCGCGTCGAGTTCGCGGAAGTGCGAGGAGCCGTGCGCCGTGATCCGGCGGCGGCCGACCTTGACCCGTACCCAGCGGATGCCCGGTACCTCCATCGCCCGGTCGCGCAGCACCAGTTCGGCCGCGTGCCGGTCGAGTCCGGCGCGGACGCCGTTCTCGCCGCGCCGGGTCATCGGCAGCAGTCCGCGCTCGCCCGGCGTGAGGGCCAGCAGGATCAGCCAGAGGCCGAGCACGGCGGCCACGGCGGCGCCGACGATCACCCAGACGTTGTCCAGGTGGCGGGTGGCCAGCTCGTCGGCGAGCCGGGTCCGCCAGGCCATCGCGCGCCGGTCGGCGCGGACGGCGGCGATGTCGTACAGGAAGAGACCGGCGATCCCGAGGAGCACCGCGGCGGTGATCGCCGCGGGCACCCGGCGTCCGGCCCAGAACCGGCGCGCCTTGACCGGGGTCTGATCCGCGGTCAGGGCGTACGGCTCAAGGGTGCGGGTGGCGGGGTCCGTGAGCGTGTCGCCTCCGGCGAGGACGCCGGGGGTACCGCCCGCGGGGGTCGATCCCGGACCGGACGCCGGGCCGTACCCCGCGCCCGGGCCCTGCTCGGCCGCCGCGTATCCGGACTCCGAGCCGTATTCGGCGCCGCCGTCGTCCCCTTCGGAAGCCTGCCCGGAAGCCTGCCCGGAGCCGTACTCGGAGGCCCCGTATTCCTGGTCCTGAGCGTATTCCGAGCCGTGCTCGGGAGTCCGCCGGGAGCGGTCGTCGTCGGGACCCTGCTCGGGGCCCCGCCGCTCCCCCTGCCCCGGCTCAGCGCCGTCGTTCGGCTTCTTCCAGGGACTCTCGCTGTCGCTCACTGGACCCTTCCCTCGTCCTTGCGGCGGTCGGCGGCCGAGTGCAACCGCTCCACCTCGACCGCGACCTCGGGAACCGACATGCCGGTCAACGCCTCGACGCGGGAGGTGACATGGCTGCGCACCGAGCCGCACACCGAGCCGATGTCGGTGGGGTAGCCCAGTTCAAGGGTGAGCCGCAGCCGCGCGCTGTCCTTGCGGACCGAGACCGAGGCGTGCGGGGAGTGGTCCTTCGGCACCAGTGCGGCGCCCGGCGCGTCCGTCAGGACCTCGCCGGCCGCCTGGGCGGCGATCTTCGCGACCACCCGGTCCGCGATCCGCAGTGCCCCGCGGTCGGCCGCGGGCAGCGGTGCGGGGACGGCTGTCCCCATCAGCGCCGCCGGTCGCGGTCGCGGCCACGGTCACGCGAGCGGAAGAACTCCCCCGGTTCCAGGTCGCCGTCGAGGAATTTGCCCGCCACGAAACCGACCGCGCCGAGCGCCGCCACCAGCAGAAAAGCACCGAACCCGCCGAAATACCCGGCGAATCCGAGCGCCATTCCGACGGCCAGGCCGATCACCGCCATGCTCATCGTCCGCACTCCGTCCCATTGGTCGTGTTGACCATCTCCGTCTGCACTGTCTTGGACCCTTACTGGACCCGTTGCTCACGCTCGTCGTCGTCATCTTCGTCGGGAAGTTTCACGTCGCCCACGGCGACGTTGACCTCGACGACCTCGAGACCGGTCATCCGCTCCACGGCGTTGACCACGTTCTCCCGTACGGCGCGGGCCACTTCGACGATCGACACGCCGTATTCGACGACGATGTCCAGGTCGAGCGCGGTCTGCACCTCGCCGACCTCGGCCTTCACGCCGCGCGACACCGACTTGGTGCCACCGGGCACGCGGTCGCGGACCGCGCCGAAGGTGCGCGACAGGCCGGTGCCCATCGCGTGCACGCCGACCACGTCACGGGCGGCGAGTCCGGCGATCTTCTCCACCACGCCGTCGGCGATCGTCGTGCGGCCGCGCGTGGCCGGGTCGCCGAGCGCTTTGCGCCCGCCCGCGCTGCCCTTGTCCAGGGTCCTGCCCTCGGCCGCTGACGAGCCCTCGGGCTCCGGCCGGTCGTACTGTGCGGTGTCCGTCATCGCGAGTCGTCCCTTCGTATGGGCTGCTCCGTGCCCCACACTATGTGCGCATGCCCCCGCGCGCTGCGGGGAACCGGCGAGAGGGCTGTTCCGACCCCCCAAGAGAGTGGTCGGCCTGCGGAAGGCGATATCTGGTGACCATGGACCGACTGGCCCGGACCGTACGGGAGCAGGTCGCGCTGGGCCGCCTGCTCCCGCTCGGCACCCCCGACGACAACGCCTGGATGACCGAGCGCGCGGCCGTACGCGCGCTGCGGTGGACGAGCGCGGGGCTGTCCGGGGTACGGCTGGGCGGGGTGTCCCTGGCGCTGGCCGAAAGCGGGGGCGAGGCGCCGGAGTCCGGTCCGGTGGGCGCGCTGCCGCACCTGCCGGTACGGATCGAGGCGTCGTTCGAGGCGACCGCCGACGAGCCGCTGCCGCAGGCCGCCGACCGGCTGCGCGACGTGCTGTGGACGACCGCGCGCGACGGGCTCGGCATCGCCGTGACGGAAGTGGACCTCCAGGTCACCGGGTTGCTGGACGGCGACGACGCGCCCGTGAGCGAGCTGGCGGGCGCCGAGGACGCGGAGCCGGACGGCGACGAGGCTCCCGTACCGCTCGACCCCAGTGGCCTCGCGGAAGCCGTGGCAACCGCGGCGCTGACCGTGCCCGGTGTCGTACGGCTGAGCAGGCGGCCGGTCGGCCTCGGCTCCGGTGTGCGGATCCAGGACACGGCGGCGGACCCGGCCGGGGATTCGGCGGGCTCCGACGAGGCGCCGGGCCGCCGCGTCCAGGTGCAGATCGCGGTGTCGCCGGGCCACCGGCCGCTGGAGGTGGCCCGGTCGGTGGCCGCCGCCGTCGCGGTCGCGGCGGCCGAGGGCGCGCCCGGTCCGGTGCGTACCGCCATCGTGGTGACGGACGCGGGCTGATCCCTCCCGCGCCCCGTGAAACGTCCGGCGCGGACGGGCGGCTACTCGCCCACGCCCGCCAGGTCGCGCAGGCGGCGGCCCTGGGCGGCGCGTTCGGCCGCGTACTGCTCCTTCTCGGTGTGGGCGGCGGCGCCGCGCAGCAGGCCCTTGGTCTCGACGACCGCGTCGCGCGGCGGGGCGAGCAGGGCGCCGACCAGGTCGGTGACGGCGGCGTCGAGTTCCGCGGCGGGCACGACGAGGTTGGCCAGGCCGGTGCGCTCGGCCTCGTCGGCGTGCACGAAGCGGCCGGTGGCGCAGATCTCCAGGGCGCGGCCGTATCCGACCAGTTCGACCAGCGGCTTGGTGCCGGTGAGGTCGGGGACCAGGCCCAGACCGGTCTCGCGCATGGCGAACTGCGCGTCGTCCGCGCAGACGCGCAGATCGCAGGCGAGGGCGAGCTGGAAGCCCGCGCCGATGGCGTGGCCCTGGACCGCGGCGACCGTGATCACATCGGTCCGCCGCCACCAGGTGAAGGCGTCCTGGTACGTGGCGATGGCAGCGTCGAGCCCGGCCTCCGAGCCACGCGCGAGGTCGAGGAACGACGGCTCACCGTCGAAGCCCTCGGGCGTGAACGCCTGGCGGTCGAGGCCCGCGGAGAAGGACACGCCCTCACCGCGCAGCACGACGACGCGTACCTGTCCCGGCAGCAACTGGCCCGCCTCGGTCAGGGCACGCCACAGGGCGGGCGACTGAGCGTTGCGCTTGGCCGGATTGCACAGGGTGATGTGCGCGACGGAGTCGTCGACGGCTAGCCGGACTCCGTCACGTTCGAGCAGGATCTTGGCGTCGGGCACTGGGCACCTCCGAGCGGACCGGACTGGATTACCGAAGAGTAACCAACCGGACCCGCCGGACCGCCCCCGGCCCTTGATACTCGCGGAGCCCTCAGGCCGTGGCGGCCTTCTTGCCCCGTGTGGCACCGCCGCGACCGCGCAGGGTCACGCCGGACTCGCTGAGCATCCGGTGCACGAATCCATAGGAGCGGCCGGTCTCTTCGGCCAGCGCCCGGATGCTCGCACCGGAGTCGTACTTCTTCTTCAGGTCTGCCGCGAGCTTCTCGCGCGCGGCGCCGGTCACCCGGCTGCCCTTCTTCAGAGTCTCGGCCACCCGTGCCTCCTCCAGGGAAGTGCGCTATGGACTCTCATGATCACCCCTAAGGGCGTTCCTGGCCACCCATTCGACAAGGTCCATCACGGGACATTCACCGGAGGAATGCCTGGATACGCCGGTGCGAAGGGGCCGGGAGCGGCTTTTCCGGGGCGGCAATTCCGTACGGAGAAGGGTGTGCGGGCAATAGCGGCAGGTCAGCCGTGGTCGGTAAGGAGTTCTCCGACGTCACACCACTGATCACGGCGGCGGTCGCCCGTACCGCGCCCCGTGGGCGCGCGGTACGAGCCGGACTCACGCAGATGAAGGATGATCAGTGGGCCGAATGATCGAATCGACATGATCACTTCGTGCGGGTGCGGGCCTCTGAGCCGCCCCGCGCCCCGCGCGGGGCGGCACCAGGCCGGGCGCCGCCGGGGCTCAGGCCAGCGAGACCAGGTCCTTGTAGTCCTGGCCCCACAGGTCCTCCACGCCGTCCGGCAGCAGGATGATCCGCTCCGGCTGGAGCGCGTCCACGGCGCCCTCGTCGTGGGTGACCAGGACGACCGCGCCGGTGAAGGTGTGCAGCGCGCCCAGGATCTCCTCGCGGCTGGCGGGGTCGAGGTTGTTGGTGGGCTCGTCGAGCAGCAGCACATTGGCGCTGGAGACGACGAGGGAGGCGAGCGCGAGCCGGGTCTTCTCGCCGCCGGAGAGCACCCCGGCGGGCTTGTCGACGTCGTCGCCGGAGAAGAGGAACGAGCCGAGGATCTTGCGGATCTCCACCAGATCGGTGTCGGGCGCGGCCGACCGCATGTTCTCCAGCACGGTGCGGTCCGGGTCGAGCGTCTCGTGCTCCTGCGCGTAGTAGCCGAGCTTGAGGCCGTGTCCGGGCGTCACCTGGCCGGTGTCGGCCTGCTCGACACCGGCCAGCAGGCGCAGCAGCGTGGTCTTGCCCGCGCCGTTCAGACCGAGGATGACGACCCGCGAGCCGCGGTCGATCGCGAGGTCGACGTCGGTGAAGATCTCCAGCGACCCGTACGACTTGGACAGGCCCTCGGCCATCAGCGGAGTCTTGCCGCACGGGGCGGGGTCGGGGAAGCGCAGCTTGGCGACCTTGTCGGAGGCGCGTACCGCCTCCAGGCCGGACAGCAGCTTCTCCGCGCGGCGCGCCATGTTCTGCGCGGCGACCGTCTTGGTGGCCTTGGCACGCATCTTGTCGGCCTGTGAATTCAGGGCGGCGGCTTTCTTCTCCGCATTGGCCCGCTCGCGCTTACGGCGCTTCTCGTCGGCCTCGCGCTGTTGCTGGTAGAGCTTCCAGCCCATGTTGTACACATCGATTTGCGACCGGTTGGCGTCCAGGTAGAAGACCTTGTTCACCACGGTCTCGATGAGGGTGGCATCGTGCGAGATCACGATGAATCCACCGCGGTACGTCTTCAGGTAGTCGCGCAGCCAGGCGATGGAGTCGGCGTCGAGGTGGTTGGTGGGCTCGTCCAGGAGCAGGGTGTCGGCGTCGGAGAAGAGAATCCTGGCCAGTTCGACGCGGCGGCGCTGGCCGCCGGAGAGGGTGTGGAGCTGCTGCCCGAGGATGCGGTCGGGCAGTCCGAGCGCGGCGGCGATGGTGGCGGCCTCGGCCTCGGCGGCGTATCCGCCCTTGGTGAGGAATTCCGTCTCCAGACGCGAGTACTTCTTCATCGCGTTCTCGCGGGTGGCGCCCTTTCCGTTGGCCATCCGCTCCTCGTTCTCCCGCATCTTGCGCAGGACGGTGTCGAGGTCGCGGGCGGACAGGATGCGGTCGCTGGCGAGGGTGTCGAGGTCCCCGGTGCGCGGGTCCTGCGGGAGATAGCCGACCTCGCCGCTGCGGGTGACGGTGCCTGCGGCGGGCTGGCCCTCCCCCGCGAGCACCTTGGTCAGGGTGGTCTTGCCCGCTCCGTTGCGGCCGACCAGGCCGATGCGGTCGCCCTTGGCGACACGGAAGGAGGCGGACTCGATGAGGATGCGGGCGCCGGCGCGCAGCTCAAGGCCGGTGGCAGTGATCACGGGAAAAGCTCCAGGACAGGACGGACGACGGAAACGGGCGCGAGGTCGTACGCCGTGGCTAATCGAGGAATAGAACTGCCATGGGGCTCAGTCTACCGGCGGCCGGCAAACGGTTTACCGCGCCGGGGGGCGCGGGCGTCGCGGGGCCGAGTGCCCCCGCCCCCGGTCAGGGGCGCGCCGGTACCCGGCCACCGGTGCGCCGAAGTGGGGCACATCACACATAATCGGCACATGCGGTTCGACGACGACACTCCGCTCGACACCTCGCAGGTCCAGGACCGGCGGGGCGGTTCGGGCGGCGGCCCCGGCGGGAAGCTGGTGGGCGGCGGAATCGCCGGGCTGCTCGCGGTCGTGATCGGCCTGGTGCTGGGCATCAGCCCCGACCAACTCGGCCTCAGCGGCGGCTCCGACACCGTCTCGGACACGCGCGCGGCCGGCGCCGGTCTGGCGCGGAGCTGTTCGACCGGGCGGGACGCCAACGCGCAGGAGCAGTGCCGGATCGTGGCCGTGGTCAACAGCGTGCAGGCGTACTGGACCGCCGAGTTCAGCCGCCGCGGCGCCGCGTACCGGACCGCGCCGACGGTGTTCTTCGACGCTCCGGTGAGCACCGGCTGCGGTCCGGCCGACCCGCGGACCGGGCCGTTCTACTGCCCCGCGGACCGCAAGGTCTATATCGACTTGAATTTCTTCCAGACGTTGCAGACCCAATTCGGCGCCAAAGGCGGGCCGTTCGCAGAAAGCTATGTCGTCGCGCACGAATACGGCCACCATGTGCAGAATCTGACGGGTGTTCTGAGCGCGGCCCAGGACGGCCGCAGCGGGGCCGACACCGCGTCCGTACGCGTGGAGTTGCAGGCCGACTGCTATGCCGGGCTGTGGGCGAAGAACGCCACCAGGACCCTCAATCCGGCCACCGGCACCTCGTTGATCACGGCGGTGACGCCCGACGACATCGCGCGCGGTCTCGACGCGGCGGCGGCCGTCGGCGACGACACGATCCAGTCGCGGGCGCAGGGGCGGGTGACGCCGGACGCCTGGACGCATGGGTCCGCGGCGCAGCGTCAGCAGTGGTTCACCACCGGGCTGAGGACCGGGGACCTGGCGGCCTGCGACACCTTCGGCTGAGGACCGGCTGGCGGTACGGGTCCCCGCGCGCTGTACGGCGCGGGGGTCGCGTACCGCTCGCGGCGGCTCAGGTCTCGCCGGTGTGGACCTGGAAGGCGGCCCTGCGCATCGCCTTGGCCAGGGCGGGGTCCGGGTGCGCGGCGGCGAGCGCCACGAGCACCTGGACGGTCCTGGGGTGGCCGACGTTGCGGACCTCTTCGAGCAGCCCGGGCACCGAGCCCTGGACGGCGGTCTCCAGGTGGCTGACGAGCAGGTGGTCCTCGCCGTGGTCGGCGACGGCCGCGGCCGTGTCGATCCACAGCCAGGTGGCCTCCTCGCGGGTCAGCAGGCCGGTCGCGGTGTCCGGGTCGCCGCCGTCCAACTCCGCCAGCCACAGCACCGCGTAGGGGCGCAGGGTCGGCTCCTCGACCACGTCGCGGACGGCCGGCTCTGCGGGGTCGCCGACCACGCGCAGCGCCTCGAAGGCGAGGCCGCGCAGCAGGGCGTCGTCGCCGCGCGCGGTGTCCAGCAACTCGCCGACGGCCAGCGCGACCGGGCGGGCGGCCAGCCAGGCGCGGTACTCGGCGCGGGCCGGCCCCGGCGAGAGGCGGGCGCTGGCCCGCAGCATGGTCTCGGCGGACTGCTCCATGTGCCCCGCGGGGCCCTGCGCGGCCACGCAGATCTGCTCCAGCTTGACCCACACCGCCCAGGAACCGATCGCGGTGAGCGTGACCTCGTCGGGGCGCTTGGGGTCGCGGGGGCGCAGCGCGCCGACCCGGGCGACGGCGTCCAGCGTCCAGTCGAGCAGCGCGGGCAGCGGATCGGGGGCGTCGCCCGCGCCGTCGGCGGGCGGTTCGTGCCGCTCGGCGCGCAGTTCCGCGACGCGCTGCCGCAGCAGGTCGAGCAGGGTGTCGATCGGCACCGGCTCGTTGGACAGGTGCAGGAAGGACAGCAACTGCGGTGCGGCCTCGATGACTTCGGCGACCAGCGCCGGGTCGGGACCGGCCTGCGGGCCCGGCAGGAAGGGGTGGGCCAGCGACCAGGCGTCGAAGAGCGCGACCCAGCCGCGCAGCACGGCGGTGTCGTCGGTGTCCCAGGCCCGCAGCCGCCAGCCGGGCCGTGCGGTGCCGCCGTGCAGTTCGATCAGCCCCGACAGCCGCGCCCGGTCCCATGCGGTACGGATCTGCGGCCGGGTCAGGTTGAGCGCCGCTGCGGCCTGCGCGGCGGCGTCGTCGGGCAGTATGCCGGTCGGTCCTGCGGTGCCGGGGCCGGTGCCGGCCCAGCGCGCGAGCCGTGCGGCGTCGGCCAGTTCGGCGCGGGCCAGCCGGGCGAGCTGCGGCAGCGGCGGCGTGCCCTCGGGCGGCCGCGGGGGTCTGGACCGGCGCGTCGTTGCGGTCCGGCGGGCGGCGGTGAGCGGCCGTCGGGGGACAAGGCGGAGCGGAGTGTCTCGCGGGCTACGGGACGTCACTGGAGAAGTCTCTCCGGTGAGCGCCCATAATCCCAAACGGAACCCGGCCCGATGATCTACAAGGGTGCCCCGGAGGCGCTCTTCCGGGCCCCTTCGCGCTCGCGTCGTCGCAGCTCAGCGGGGGTTTCCGGGGCGGCTCTCACCCTGATGGGGCGGTCTTGACACCGGTCACATCAGTGGTGTGAGGAATCGCCGCAACGTCTCCTCGTAGTCCGCCGGGTTGACGTTCCACATCGCCGCGTGCGGCGCGTCGGGCACGGTGTGGAGGGTCACCAAGTCGGCTCGGAGGGCCGCGAGTTCGCGGGAGGCGGCCCACGGGGCGAGGGTGTCGCCCGGTCCGTGCACGAGCAGGGTGGGAACGGTCAGCCGCGCCGGGTCCGCCGCGGCGGCGACCGGCTCGGGGAGCATGCCGGTACGGCCCTCGGCGGCGCGGACGGCGAGCGGCATCAGCGCGTCGGGGACGCCGTTGGACTCGGCGGCGGCGCGGACGGTGGCCTCCCAGTCGAGGACCGGGGAGTCCAGCACCAGGCCGCTGACCCGGTCGCGTACCGGGGACCCGGCCAGCGCGTGCAGGGCCATCGTGGCGCCGGTGGACCAGCCGAAGAGCACCAGCCGCTGGGCGCCGTACTCGACCGCGTACCGCATCGCCGTGTCGAGGTCGCGCCATTCGGTGGCGCCGAGGTGGCCGATGCCGTCGGGGGACGCGGGGGCGCCGGGGTCGTTGCGGTAGGCGAGCAGGAGCTGCGGGAGGCCGTGGGCGTGCAGGGCGGTCGCCACGTTCAGCGGGTGCTCGCGGGTGGCGCCGAGGCCGTGCACCGCGATCACCCAGGTGTCGCGGGCGCCGGGCACGAACCAGGCGGGCAGCGGGCCGAGTTCGCCGCGCAGCAGGACCTCGGTGTGGTCCAGGCCGAGGGCGCTGCCGGGGTCGCCCGCGCACGCCTGCGGGGTCAGCCGGACCCGGGCGCCGGGGGTGAGGGCGCCGCGCTGGACGCTCAGCAGCCGCCGGGTCACCGAGTACGGGGTCAGGTCGAGCACGTCGCCGACGGCGGCGTGCAGATCGTCGCCGGTCAGGCCCCAGACGCCGGGGCGGGCCGAGGACAGGGTGCGGGTGAGCACCACCTGGTCCGCGGTCACGCTGTGCAGCGTCACGTCGCCCTCGGGCACCGGGCCTCTCAGCGACGGCCTCAGGGCGAAGCGGGATCCGTACCGGCCGGCCGCCAGCGCGGCCGTTCCGGCACCCAGCACGGTGGTGGCTGCCATGGCCACCGCGGTTCGGGTACGCATCTCTTCCAGTGTGAGCGCGTCGGCCGAAAGCGGCCAGGCGACGGCGGCGGCCGGGTGACGGACAGGCGAGTGGCGTCCGGGGGGGGCGGACGGCGTGTGCGGGGCGGCCGGGCGCGGCGGGCGCGTGGAGAGGCGTGTGTGGAGACGGTGGAGAAGCGGCGGCCCGAGTCGTCTAGTCGGCGGCCTCCGGCGCGCCCTGCCCGTAGCCGCGCAGCTTTTCCGCGACTTTGGCCAGCTCGCGGCCGGGGAGCGTACGGGGCTCGTGGCCGTTGGCCGATCCGGCCAGCAGCCAGACGCGGCACATCCACTCCAGCTGGGCGGTGTTGTCGTACGCCTTGTCGAGGGTGTCGGCGTACACGAGGGTGCCGTGGTTGCGCATCAGGCAGCCGGTGCGGTCGCGGAGCGCCTTGAGGACGGCGGCGGCCAGCCTCTCACTGCCGTAGGTGGCGTAGTCCGCGACCCTGACCTGGCCGCCGAGGGCCGCCGCCATGTAGTGGATGACGGGCAGCTTGTCGACGAGGGTGGAGACGGCGGTGGCGTGCGCGGCGTGGGTGTGCACGATCGCGCGGGCGTCGGTGGCGCGGTAGACGGCCAGGTGCATGGGCAGTTCGCTGGTCGGCCGCAGCTCCCCCATGAGGCGGCGGCCCGTGAGATCCACCACTACGGCGTCCGCCGGGCCGAGCCGGTCGTAGGGGACGCCGGTCGGGGTGACCAGCACGAGATCGCCGACGCGGGCCGAGACATTGCCCGAGGTGCCGACCACCAGCCCGTCGGCGACCGTGCGCCGGGCGGTGTCCACCACGTCCGACCAAGCCTTCTCCAAGGAGTCCTGCACACGGGCATTATCACCGCCCGGCCCCCGGCGGGCGCGGATCGCCTCCCCGAGGGGTCCGATCGGCCGGATCGGCTCGATACTGACTGAGGCCGCCCGACCGCTCCGGCACCACAAAGCCGCCGTCAGTTCATCTTCCGTTCATCCGCTCTCCGTACGGTCGCCTCGCCACTGTCCGATCAAACGAATGCCTGGGTACATGGAACACATCACGCTCCTGATCGGAATCGTGATCGTCACCGCACTCGTGTTCGACTTCACGAACGGTTTCCACGACACCGCCAACGCGATGGCCACCACCATCTCGACCGGCGCACTCAAGCCAAAGACGGCGGTGGCCATGTCCGCCGTGCTCAACCTCGTCGGCGCCTTCCTCTCGGTGGAGGTCGCCAAGACCATCTCCGGCGGCATCATCGACGAGTCCTCCGGCATCAGACCGGAAGTGATCTTCGCCGGGCTCGTCGGCGCGATCGTCTGGAATCTGCTCACCTGGCTGGCCGGACTCCCGTCCAGTTCCTCGCACGCCCTGTTCGGCGGCCTCATCGGCGCCACCCTCGTCTCGGTCGGCACCCACGGTGTGCACGGCGAGGCGGTCGTCATGAAGGTGCTCATCCCGGCCGTCGCCGCGCCGATCGTGGCCGGTCTCGCCGCCACGCTCGCCACCCGGCTCACCTACCGGATCGGCCGCCACGCCGACCCCGAGGCCACCTCGAAGGGCTACCGGGCGGGCCAGATCGCCTCCGCGGGCCTGGTCTCGCTCGCGCACGGCACGAACGACGCGCAGAAGACGATGGGCGTCATCACGCTGGCGCTGATCACCGGCGGCGTCGTCGCCCCGCACGCCGACCCGCCGCTGTGGGTCATCGTCTCGGCGGGCAGCGCCATCGCGCTCGGTACGTACATCGGCGGCTGGCGGATCATCCGCACGATGGGCAAGGGCATCACCGACATCCAGCCGCAGCAGGGCTTCGCCGCCCAGACCGGCGCCGCGGCCACCATCCTCGCCTCCTCGCACCTCGGCTTCGCGCTGTCCACCACGCAGGTCTGCTCCGGCTCCGTGATGGGCGCGGGCCTCGGCCGCAAGGGCGCGGTGGTCCGCTGGAGCACCGCGGGCCGCATGGTCGCCGCGTGGGGGCTCACGCTGCCCGCCGCCGGCCTGGTCGCGGCCGGCGCCGCGCTGCTGGCCGACGAGGGCACCTGGGGCGTCACCGCCGTGGCGGTCCTCGGCCTGGCCGTGTGCGCGGTCATCCGTACGGCGTCGCGCCGCAAGCCGGTCACGCACGCCAACGTCAACGACCTGGACGGCGACCCGGCCGCCGGTCCGGACGCGGCGGTCGAGCCGCAGGGCGCGGTCACCGCGGCCATCGCGGCCGTCATCCCGCCGCCCGCCGGGACCGTCGCGCCCGGCGCCCCCTCCGACACCGTTCCCGGCGCACCCGCCACGGCCTGACCTGCCCCTCCCCCGCGCCTCCCCGCTCTACCTCAAGGACCCAGGGACCCCCTCATGAGCATCGACTGGCACGCGCTCGGCACGGTCTTCGGCGTCACCCTCGTGGCGACCGTGGGCCTGGTCGGCCTGTTCACCCTCGGCATCGTCGGCCTCACCAAGCACGGCTCCGCTCCGGCGTCCGACTCCGGCTCCGGCTCCCCCGCCGCATCCGGGTCCGGCTCCGTTTCGCACGGGGGCGCCCTGCTCGCCCGGACCGGCGGCTACGCCTGCTTCGCCGTGTGCGCCGCGGCGGTCTCGTACGGCATCTATCTGATCGTGGCCTGAACTCACGGGTTTCGGCGGCGGATGTGGACCTCGCCACACTCCGTCTTCCCAGGTCAACGGTGAGTTGACCTGCCTGCGCGCACGTGGTGGACTGCGGAGGCCATGCGGCGGCAGGAGAGGAAGTCCGGTGCGAATCCGGCGCGGTCCCGCCACTGTCACCGGGGAGTGCACTCCCAACCCGTACGTCACGGCCGGAAATCCGGTTGGAAGGCCGGGAGTGCGTAGATCCGGGAGCCAGGAGACTCTCACCGCCGGTCACGTCGAACCAGGGCGCGGACCCTGAGTGAGGACCTCTGCCATGCCCGGCTGCGCTCGACTCGTCACGGACCACCGCACGCAGGTGCGCACAAGTACGCCACCCTGTCCGGCACTTCACCTGGACGGCGTGGACGCGGGCTGAACCGGTGCGTGCCGATCGCGTGTTCGCGTACGGCGCCGCACTCGGCTTTCTCGGCGATCTCGTCGCGGGCGACCCGCGTCGCGGCCATCCGGTCGCGGTGTTCGGGCGCGCGGCGGGCGCGTTGGAGCGCCGGATGTGGCGTGACGACCGGGGCAGTGGGGCGGCGTACGCCGTGCTGTGCGCCGGGGGTGCGGTGGGTGCCGCCGCGCTGGCCGACCGGGCCGTACGGTCCTCTGTCGCGCTCCGCGTCGCGCTGACCGCCGCCACCACCTGGTCGGTGCTGGGCGGGACGTCACTGGCCCGTGAGGCGCGGGCCGTCGCCGCCGCGCTCGACGCCGGGGACATCGAGGCGGCGCGCGCCCGGCTGCCGCACCTGTGCGGACGCGACCCGCATTCCCTGGACGCGGCGGGGATCGCGCGCGCCGTGGTCGAGTCGGTCGCGGAGAACACCTCGGACGCGGTCGTCGGGGCCCTGGTGTGGGGCGCGTGGGGCGGGGTGCCGGGGCTGGTCGGCTTCCGCGCCGTCAACACGCTCGACGCGATGGTCGGTCACCGGTCGCCGCGCCACCTGCGGTTCGGCTGGACCGCCGCGCGGCTGGACGACGTCGTCGGCTACCCCGGCGCCCGCCTCACCGCCGCGCTCGCCGTCCTCGCCGGGCCCTCGCCGCGTACCGCCCTGCGCGTCTGGCGCCGGGACGCCGCCGCGCACCCCAGCCCCAACGCGGGACCCGTGGAAGCCGCCTTCGCCGGCGCCCTGCGCCTGCGTCTCGGCGGCACCCTCTCCTACGCGGGCCGCACCGAACACCGCGCCGTCCTGGGCGCCGAACACCCGGCCCCGGCCCCGGCCGACATCGCGCGGGCCGTCCGGCTGTCGCGGCGGGTCTCGGCCGCCGCGGCGGCGCTCTGCGTCCTGACGGCGGCGATACGGGGCGGCTCGGCGCCGGGCCACGGCCGACCGGGGGAACGGCCCTTCGGGGGACGTGCCGTCGGCGTGGGGGTACGTCCGCCGCGGCGGCGGGACGCACGAGGGTGGAGTCCGACGGTGTCGCGCCGGGCGCGGTCCCTCTCCGGCGCCGGGGGGACCTCGTGACGGCCCTCGGGGGCGGCCTGTTGGTCGCCGGGACGACCTCGGACGCGGGCAAGTCCGTGGTGACGGCGGGGATCTGCCGGTGGCTGGTGCGACAGGGCATACGCGTGGCCCCCTTCAAGGGGCAGAACATGTCGCTGAACTCGTTCGTGACGCGGGAGGGCGCCGAGATCGGCCGGGCACAGGCGATGCAGGCGCAGGCCGCCCGCGTGGAGCCGTCGGCGCTGATGAATCCGGTGCTGCTCAAGCCGGGCGGCGACCGCAGCAGCCAGGTCGTGGTCCTGGGCAAGGCCGTAGGCGAACTGAGCGCGCGCGGCTACCACGGCGGACGGCAGGCCGATCTGCTGGGCACGGTCACCGGCTGCCTCGAAGAGCTGCGCGGCCGGTACGACGCGGTGATCTGCGAGGGCGCGGGCAGCCCGGCCGAGATCAATCTGCGCAGGACCGACATCGTGAACATGGGCGTGGCCCGCGCGGCCGGACTGCCGGTGGTCGTGGTCGGCGACATCGACCGCGGCGGCGTCTTCGCTTCCTTCTTCGGGACGACGGCGCTGCTCGCGCCCGAGGACCAGGCGCTGGTCGCGGGCTATCTGGTCAACAAATTCCGCGGTGACGTCTCGCTGCTCCGGCCGGGTCTGGACATGCTGCACAAGCTGACCGGCCGGCCGACGCTCGGCGTGCTGCCGTTCGCCCACGGCCTGGGCATCGACGAGGAGGACGGGCTGGGGGTCCCCCGGGGCGGAGTTCGGGGGAGCGTGTCGCCGCGCGCCGCCCATGAATCGGTGGTCGCGCCGCCGCACGGCGCGGAGTTGCTGCGGGTCGCGGTGGTCGCCGTACCGCTGATGTCGAACTTCACGGACGTGGACGCGCTCGCGGCGGAGCCGGGGGTGGTGGTGCGGTTCGTGGACCGGGCCGAGGAGTTGGCGGACGCCGACCTCGTGGTGCTGCCGGGCACGCGCGGCACCGTGCGGGCGCTGGAGTGGCTGCGTGAGCGCGGCCTGGCCGACGCCGTCGTACGGCGGGCCGCCGAGGGGCGTCCGGTGCTGGGTGTCTGCGGCGGTTTCCAGATGCTGGCCGACCGCATCGAGGACGACGTCGAGTCGCGGGCGGGCTCGGTCCCCGGTCTTGGCCTGCTGCCGGTCCGGGTGCGCTTCGCCGCCGCGAAGACGCTGGCCAGGCCGGTCGGGACGGCGTACGGGGAGCGCGTCGAGGGCTATGAGATCCACCACGGGGTGGCCGAAGTCCTGGGCGGTGACGAGGAGTTCCTCGACGGCTGCCGGGTCGGCGCGGTGTGGGGCACGCACTGGCACGGCTCGTTGGAGAGCGACGGTTTCCGCCGGGCGTTCCTGCGACGGGTGGCCGCCGCCGCCGGGCGGCGCTTCGTCCCGGCGCCCGACACGTCCTTCGGGGCGCTGCGCGAGGCGCAGTTGGACCGGCTGGGCGATCTGATCGAGGAGCACGCGGACACCGGCGCGCTGCTGCGGCTGATCGAGCAGGGGCCGCCGCCCGACCTGCCGTTCGTGCCGCCGGGCGCGCCGTGAACGGCAACCGGGACGACGGCCGGGGCAACGGCCGGGGCAACAGCCGGGACAACGGCAGGAACGACGGCCGGGGCGGCACCCGTAAGGACTTCTCCGGGGCGGCCGGCCGCAGACCCACCCGTTCCCCCGCCGGGGAACGGGACGTGACGATGACGATGGGGCACACGTGAGCACCGTTCTGCTGCTGTCCACCGCCGACACCGACCTGTTGGCGGCCCGCGCCGCCGACTCGTCCGCCGTCTCCTACCGGATCGGCAACCCCTCCCGCGTCGATCCGGCGGCCGAACTGCCCGCGCTGCTGGACGGCGTGGACATCGCGGTGGTCCGGCTGCTCGGCGGCCGACGGGTCTGGGAGGAGGGGCTCGCGGCGCTCGCGGCCTCCGGGGTGCCGACGGTGCTGCTGGGCGGCGAGTCGGTGCCGGACGCGGAGCTGATGGCGCTGTCGTCGGTCCCCGCGGGTGTCGTCGCGGAGGCGCTGCGCTATCTGGTCGAGGGCGGCCCGGAGAATCTGACGGAGCTGGCCCGCTTCCTGTCCGACACGGTGCTGATGAGCGGCGAGGGCTTCGAGGCGCCCCGCCGGATGCCCGAGTACGGCGTGCACGGCGCGTACGCGTACGACGAGGCCCTGCCGACCGTCGCCGTCCTCTTCTACCGGGCGCACGAACTGTCGGGGAACACCGCGTTCGTGGACACGCTGTGCGAGGCGGTCGAGGCGAAGGGCGCCAACGCCCTTCCGGTGTACTGCGGTTCGCTGCGCAGCGCCGACGAGGGGCTGTACGCGCTGCTCGGGCGGGCCGACGCGATCGTGGCGACCGTGCTGGCGGCGGGCGGCACCGTCGCGTCCGAGGCGACGGCGGGCGGGGACGACGAGGCGTGGGACATCGGCGCGTTGGCGGACCTGGACGTGCCGGTGCTCCAGGGTTTGTGCCTGACCTCGTCGCGCGAGGCGTGGCTGGGGTCGGACGCGGCGCTGACGCCGATGGACGCGGCGATGCAGGTGGCGATCCCCGAATTCGACGGGCGGCTGATCACCGTGCCGTTCTCGTTCAAGGAGACCGGCGAGGGCGATGTGCCGGTCTACGCGGCCGATCCGGAGCGGGCGGCGCGGGTCGCCGGTATCGCGGTCCGGCACGCGGCGCTGAAGTACAAGGCGAACGCCGACAAGCGGCTCGCGCTGGTCTTCACCGCCTACCCGACCAAGCACTCCCGGGTCGGCAACGCGGTCGGCCTCGACACCCCCGCCTCCGCCGTACGGCTGCTGGACGCGCTGCGCGAGGCGGGATACGTGACCGGTGAATACCCTTCCGGGGGCGACGAGTTGATCCACCGGCTGATCGCGGCTGGCGGTCACGACGTGGAGTGGCTGACGGAGGATCAGCTCTCGGCGGCGCCCGCGCGCGTGCCGCTGGCCGACTACGAGAAGTGGTTCGCGACGCTCGACGCCGACCTGCGGGCCGGGATGCTGGAGCACTGGGGCGAGCCGCCGGGCTCCCTCTACCTCGACGGCGACGACATCGTGCTGGCGTCCCTGCGGTTCGGCAATGTCGTCATCATGATCCAGCCGCCGCGCGGCTTCGGCGAGAACCCGATCGCGATCTACCACGACCCCGACATGCCGCCGTCCCACCACTACATGGCCGCGTACCGCTGGCTGGAGACGGCGACCGCCGAGGGCGGTTTCGGCGCCGACGCGATCGTGCACCTGGGCAAGCACGGCACGATGGAGTGGCTGCCCGGCAAGGGCCTCGGGCTGTCGGCGGGCTGCGCGCCGGACGCCGTCCTCGGCGAACTCCCCCTGGTCTACCCCTTCATCGTCAACGACCCCGGCGAGGGCACCCAGGCCAAGCGGCGCGGCCACGCCACCGTCGTGGACCACCTCGTGCCGCCGATGGCCCGCGCCGACACGTACGGCGACCTCGCGAAGCTGGAGCAACTCCTCGACGAGTACGCCCTGGTGAACGATCTCGACCCGGCCAAGGCCCCGGCGGTCCGCAGCCAGATCTGGACCCTGGTGCGCGCCGCCGAACTCCACCACGACCTGCACGTGGACGAGCAGCCGGAGGAGGACGACTTCAACGACTTCGTGCTGCATGTCGACGGCTGGCTCTGCGAGATCAAGGACGTGCAGATCAGGGACGGTCTGCACATCCTGGGCGGCGGGCCGGTGGGCGAGGCCAGGACCAATCTGGTCCTCGCCGTGCTGCGCTCCTCGCAGGTGTGGGGCGGGGTCGGCGGCGCGCTGCCGGGGCTGCGGGCCGCGCTCGCGCTCTCCTTCGGCCTGGTGGAGAAGACGCTGCTCGCCGAGCCCGGCGCCCGCGTGGAGCTGCCGTCCGCGCTCACCTCGCTCGCGTCCGGCCCCGCGCGGACCGCCTCCGACGCCGTCGACCTGCTGGAGCAGCTCGCGCGGCGGCTCGCGGAGGCGATGGAGGCCGCCGACTGGCACCGTGACGCCGCCGCCGGGGTGGTCGCGCAGGTGCTGGGCGACCACGAAGTGCCGGACGCGGTAAGGGTGTTGGAATTCGCCGCCCGCGAGGTCGCGCCGCGCCTGGCCCGTACGACCGACGAGATCGACCACATCCTGCGGGCGCTGCGCGGCGGTTACGTACCGGCCGGGCCTTCCGGGTCGCCGACCCGCGGCCTGGTCAACGTCCTGCCGACCGGCCGCAATTTCTACTCCGTCGACCCCAAGGCCATTCCGTCCAGGCTCGCTTGGGACGTCGGCACGGCGCTCGCCGACTCGCTGCTGGCCCGGCACCTCGCCGACACCGGCGCGTATCCGCAGTCCGTGGGCCTCACCGTGTGGGGCACGTCGTGCATGCGCACCCAGGGCGACGACATCGCCGAGATCCTGGCGCTGCTCGGCTGCCGCCCGCTGTGGGACGACGCGTCCCGGCGGGTCACCGGCTTCGAGGTCGTCGGCGCCCAGGAGTTGGGGCGGCCCCGGATCGACGTCACCGTCCGCATCTCCGGCTTCTTCCGCGACGCCTTTCCGCACGTCGTCGCCCTCGTGGACGACGCGGTGCGGGCCGTCGCGGAGTTGGACGAGCCCGCCGACGTCAACTACGTACGCGCCCACGCCGACGAGGACTTCGCCGAGCACGGGGACCGGCGGCGCGCCACCGCCCGCATCTTCGGCTCCAAGCCCGGTGCCTACGGGGCCGGGCTGCTGCCGCTGATCGACGCCCGCAACTGGCGTTCCGACGCCGACCTCGCCGAGGTCTACGCCGTCTGGGGCGGTTACGCCTACGGCCGCGGTCTCGACGGGCGGGCCGCCCGCGGTGACATGGAGGCCGCCTTCCGCCGTATCCAGGTCGCCGCCAAGAACGTCGACACCCGTGAGCACGACCTTGTCGACGCCGACGACTACTTCCAGTACCACGGGGGCATGGTCGCCATGGTCCGGCATCTGACCGGCGACTCCCCGCGGGCCTATGTCGGCGACTCCGCGCTCACGGACCAGGTCCGCACGCGGACCCTCGGTGAGGAGACGCACCGGGTGTTCCGGGCGCGGGTCGTCAATCCCCGCTGGATGGCCGCGATGCGGCGGCACGGGTACAAGGGGGCTTTCGAGATGGCGGCGACCGTCGATTATCTCTTCGGGTACGACGCCACGGCGGGGGTGGTGGACGACTGGATGTACGAGAAGCTCGCCAC
This sequence comes from Streptomyces sp. NPDC003300, assembly GCF_040610915.1. Classification (NCBI taxonomy): domain Bacteria; kingdom Bacillati; phylum Actinomycetota; class Actinomycetes; order Kitasatosporales; family Streptomycetaceae; genus Streptomyces; species Streptomyces sp. NPDC003300. Next base: position 63,278 of record NZ_JBEXNE010000002.1, read on the forward strand.
CGAGTACGTCTTCGACGCGGAGAACCAAGAATTCATGCGGAAGTCCAATCCCTGGGCTCTGCGGGGGATTTCGGAGCGGCTGCTCGAAGCGGCCGAGCGGGGGCTGTGGTCCGCCCCCGACCCCGAGACCCTGGAGCGCCTGCGCTCCACCTATCTCGACCTCGAGGGTGACCTGGAGGGCGACGCGTGACCCCCACCGCCACCGCTACGCCTGCGGCGGGCCTTCTCCCCCACCCCGCCCCTCCCCGAAACCGGCGGCAAGCCCCCGTCCCCCCTGTCCTCAATCGCCGGACAGGCTCGTCGTGCCGCACCCCTCTCACCATTCCCCAGCCCGCCCGGCGACCGAAGCCGGAACCCGCCGAGGCATGCACAGCACCGACCCTCCGGCAGCCGCAGCCGGAACCCGCCGAGGCGTGCGCAGCACGGACCGCCAACCCGCCGGAGGCGGAAGCCGCCCGCGCGCACCCCACCCCAACTCCCCTGCCCGCCGCCCACCCGCCGGAGGCGGGAGCCGCCCTCGCGCACCCCGCCCCGGTTCTCCAGCCCGCCCGGCGATTGAGGGCTTCGGGGAGGGGCGGGGTGGGGGGAGAGATGTCAGCGAACCGCTTGTGCACGTACGAGGAGGCATCGTGAGTACGCCGTATCCGTTCACGGCCCTGGTGGGCCAGGAAGACCTGCGGTTGGCGCTGCTGTTGAACGCCGTGAGCCCGGCGGTGGGCGGGGTGCTGGTCAGGGGGGAGAAGGGCACCGCGAAGAGCACGGCGGTGCGGGCGCTGTCGACACTGCTGCCGGACGTACCGGTGGTGCCGGGGTGCAGGTTCTCCTGCGACCCGGCGGCCCCGGACGCGCAGTGCCCGGACGGCCCGCATGAGACGGGCGGGGGAACGGCCCGCGCGGCGCGGGTGGTTGAGCTGCCGGTCGGCGCGAGCGAGGACCGACTGGTGGGCGCGCTGGACATCGAGCGCGCCCTGTCGGAGGGCGTGAAGGCGTACGAGCCGGGCCTGTTGGCGGCGGCGCACCGCGGCGTGCTGTACGTGGACGAGGTGAATCTGCTCCACGACCACTTGGTGGACCTGCTGCTGGACGCGGCGGCGATGGGCGCGAGCTACGTGGAGCGCGAAGGCGTCTCCGTCCGGCACGCGGCCCGCTTCCTGCTGGTCGGCACGATGAACCCGGAAGAGGGCGAGCTGCGCCCGCAGTTGCTCGACCGGTTCGGCCTGACGGTCGAGGTCGCGGCCTCGCGGGAGACCGACGAGCGCGTCGAGGTGGTCAGGCGGCGGCTGGCGTACGACGCGGATCCGGCCGGTTTCGGGGCGCGTTGGGCGGCCGACGAGCAGGCGGTGCGTGAACGGATAGCCGCCGCGCGGCGGTTGCTGCCGTCGGTGCGCCTGGGCGACGGCGCGCTGCGGCAGATCGCGGCGACGTGCGCGGCGTTCGAGGTGGACGGGATGCGCGCGGACATCGTCATGGCGCGTACGGCGACGGCGCTGGCCGCGTGGGCGGGCCGCACGGTCGTCCTCGCCGAGGACGTACGGCAGGCCGCGCTGTTGGCGTTGCCCCACCGGCGGCGTCGCAACCCCTTTGACGCGCCCGGTCTCGACGAGGACAAGCTGGACGAGACGCTGGAGCGGGAGCGCGGGGCCGGCGAGGGAGAGGGAGAGCAGGGCGAGGGGCGGGACGGCGAGGGGGACGACGACCCGGACACCGACCCGGACGGCCCCGGCGGCGGGCCGTCCGGGCCTCGGGAGCCGGAGGGCGGCCCGCAGGGCGGCTCTGGGGAACAGCCCGGCGGCGAGCAGGACGCGCCCGCGGGCCAGGACTCCCCCGCCGCGAGCGCGGGTGCGGGCGACAGCGCGGGCGACGGCTCCGGGCCCAAGGGCGAGCGCTCGGCGGTCGGCGCCGGGGACCCGTACAGGACGCGGCACTTCGATGTGCCGGGCATCGGCGAGGGCGCGGCCGGGCGCAGGTCCAGGGCCCGTACGGCGCACGGCAGGACGACCTCCGCCAGGCGTCCGCGCGGCTCGCTGGGCAAGCTGCATCTGGCGGCCACCGTGCAGGCGGCGGCCCCGTACCAGCGGGCGCGCGGCCGGTCGGGCGCGGGGCTCGTGATCCGCCGGGACGATCTGCGGCAGGCGGTCAGGGAGGGCCGCGAGGGCAATCTCGTGCTGTTCGTGGTGGACGCGTCCGGCTCGATGGCGGCGCGGGAGCGGATGACCGCGGTCAAGGGCGCGGTGCTGTCGCTGCTGCTGGACGCGTACCAGCGGCGCGACAAGGTCGGTCTGGTCACCTTCCGCGGCGCGGACGCCGACCTCGTGCTGCCGCCGACGTCGTCGGTCGAGGCGGGCGCGGCCCGGCTGGAGAAGCTGCCGACCGGCGGGCGTACGCCGCTGGCCGCCGGGCTGCTCAAGGCGCGTGAGGTGCTGCGCGTGGAGCGGTTGCGGGACGCCACGCGGCGCCCGCTGCTGATCGTGGTGACGGACGGCCGGGCGACCGGCAGCCGGGCGGCGGCGGGCAGCACGGTCAAGAGCGGTCTGGAACCGATGGCGCTCGCCGGGCGGGCGGCCCGGCTGCTGGCCGCAGAAGGCACCGCCTCGGTGGTCGTGGACTGCGAGTCGGGCCCGGTCAGGCTCGGCCTGGCGGGCGCGCTGGCACAGGAGTTGGGCGGCGTCGCGGTGACGCTGGAGGAACTGCGCGCCGACACGGTGTCCGCGCTCGTCAACGACGTACGGAGGGCCGCGTAATGCCGCAGGGGCAGCCGAGTGCCGTACCCGACGACGGTTTGACGACCCGTCAGCGCAGGAACCGGCCGCTGACGATCGTGCACACCGGCGTCGGCAAGGGGAAGTCGACCGCCGCCTTCGGTCTCGCGCTACGCGCCTGGAACCAGGGCTGGCCGGTCGGGGTGTTCCAATTCGTCAAGTCCGCCAAGTGGAAGGTCGGCGAGGAGCGGGCGCTGCGCGTGCTCGGCGACTCCGGCGAGGGCGGGACCGTCGCCTGGCACAAGATGGGCGAGGGTTGGTCCTGGGTGCAACGGTCCCTGGAGTCCAGCGAGGACGCGGCCCGCGAGGGGTGGGAGCAGGTCAAGCGGGACTTGGCCGCCGAGACGTACCGGCTCTACGTGCTGGACGAGTTCGCGTACCCCATGCACTGGGGATGGGTCGACACCGACGAGGTCGTCGCCGTGCTCCGCGACCGGCCCGGCGCCCAGCACGTCGTCATCACCGGCCGCAACGCGCCGCCCGCGCTGGTCGACGCCGCCGACCTCGTCACCGACATGTCCAAGGTCAAGCACCCCATGGACGCCGGGCAGAAGGGGCAGAGGGGCATCGAGTGGTGAACGTCCCGCGCCTCGTGGTGGCCGCGCCCGCCTCCGGCAGCGGCAAGACCACCGTCGCCACCGGGCTGTTGGCCGCCTTCGCCGAGGCCGGGCTCGCCGTGTCCCCGCACAAGGTCGGGCCCGACTACATCGATCCCGGCTACCACTCGCTCGCCGCCGGGCGGCCCGGCCGCAACCTCGATCCCTTTCTGTGCGGGCCCGACCGTGTCGTCCCGCTCTTCGCGCACGGCGCCGCCGGATGCGAACTCGCCGTCGTCGAGGGCGTCATGGGGCTCTTCGACGGTGCCGCGGGGCGCGGTGAGCTGGGCTCCACCGCGCAGGTCGCCAAGATTCTCCGGGCGCCGGTGGTTCTCGTCGTGGACGCCGGCGCGCAGTCGCGGTCCGTCGCCGCGCTCGTCCATGGCTTCGCCTCCTGGGATCCCGAGGTGCGGATCGGCGGGGTCGTTCTCAATCAGGTCGCTTCCGATCGGCACGAGGCCCTTTTGCGGGCCGCGCTCGACGAGTCCGGGGTGCCCGTGCTCGGTGTGCTGCGGCGCGCGCCGCTGCTTCATGTGCCGTCCCGGCACCTCGGGCTCATTCCTGTCGCCGAGCGGCGGGGCGACGCCGTGGGGTGGGTCCGTGAGCTCGCCGCGCTCGTGCGCGGTGCCTGCGATCTGCCCGCGCTCCTCTCCCTGGCGCGCAGCGCCCCGGACCTGCCGGGCACCGCCTGGGACCCGCTGTCCGAGCTGGCGGCCTGCGGCGCCGCTTCCCCCCACCCCGCCCCTCCCCGAAACCGTGGCTCCGCCCCGGCCCCTCCCCCGGCTGCCACTGCGGGTGGGGCCGGGGGGTCGGGCTCGGATGCGGGGAGGGGCGCGGTGGTGGCTGTCGCGGGTGGGGCGGCGTTCACGTTCGGGTACGAGGAGCAGGCGGAGCTGCTGCGGGCGGCGGGGGCGGACGTGGTGGGGTTCGACCCGCTGCGGGACGAGGAGCTGCCGGAGGGTACGCGCGGCGTGATCCTCGGCGGCGGCTTCCCCGAGATGCACGCCGCCGACCTGTCGGCGAATGAGCGGCTGCGCGAGGCGGTCGCCGCCTTCGAAGGCCCGATCGCGGCGGAGTGCGCCGGACTCCTTTATCTGACAAGGGAGTTGGACGGCGCTCCGATGTGCGGGGTGCTGAACGCCACGGCCACGATGACCGACCGCCTGACGCTGGGCTACCGCGAGGCCGTCGCGCTGAGCGACAGCGTGCTGGCGGCGGCCGGCACCCGCCTGCGGGGCCACGAGTTCCACAGGACCCGCGTGGAGCCGGGTGCGGGCGCCACCCCGGCCTGGGGTTTCACGGGAGAAGCCGCCCGCAGGGTCGACGGCTTCGTGGAGAAGAACGTGCATGCCTCGTATCTGCATGTGCACTGGGCCGCCGAGCCGTCACTGGCGCGGCGCTTCGTAGAGAGGTGTGCCGAATGACCGTGCTGCTGACCGGAGTCGGGGTGGGCCCCGGCGACCCGGAGCTGGTGACCGTCAAGGGAGTGAACGCGCTGCGGGCGGCGGCCGTGGTCGTCGTACCGGTACTCGACACGGGCGAGCGGGGACGGGCGGAGGCGACCGTACTGCACTACGTGGACGCGGCGCGGATCGTCCGGGTGGTGTTCGCGCTGAACGAGCGGACCGACCGGGCGCGGCGGGAGGCGGCGTGGGACGCGGCGGGCGCGCGGGTGGCCGAACTCCTGCGGGAGCACGGGACGGTGGCCTTCGCGACGATCGGCGACCCGAATGTGTACTCGACGTTCACGTATCTGGCGCAGACGGTCACGGAGTCGGTGGCCGGGGTGCGGATCGAGACGGTGCCCGGCATCACGGCGATGCAGGATCTGGCGGCGCGCAGCGGGGCCGTACTCACCGAGGGGACCGAGCCGTTGACGCTGGTGCCGGTGACGGCGGGGGCCGCGGTGCTGCGGGCGGCGCTGGAGGGGCCCGGCACGGTGGTGGCGTACAAATTCGGGCGGCTGGCCGGGGAAGTGGCGGCGGCGCTGCGGGAGACCGGCAGGACCGAGGGCGCGGTGTGGGGCAGTTCGCTGGGGCTGCCCGGTGAATCGATCAGGCCCGCCAAGGAGTTGGCGGAGGAGCTGCGGGACGGCGCGCTGCCGTACCTGTCGACCCTGATCGCGCCCGCGCGGCGCGACGGCGGCCGGGGAGGAAAGCTGTGAGCGGCTCGACGGAACCGGGGACGGGCGCCGCAAACGGCGCGAAGGTGACGATCGTCGGCGCGGGCCCCGGCGCGGCGGATCTGCTGACCTTCCGGGCGGCGCGGGCCATCGCGGAGGCGGACGTCGTCATCTGGGCGGCGAGCCTGGTGCAGGCCGAGGTGCTGCGGCACGCCCGCGACGGCGCGGAGATCCTGGACTCAGCGGCGATGTCGCTGGAGGACGTGGTCGCGGTGTACGAGCGGGCGCTGCGCGAGGGGCTGCGGGTGGCGCGGATCCACTCGGGCGATCCGGCGCTGTGGGGCGGCACGCAGGAGCAGGTGGACCGCTGCGCGGGGCTCGGCATCGAGGTGGAGATCGTGCCGGGGGTGTCGTCGTTCTCGGCCGTCGCGGCCCTGGCCGGGCGGGAGTTGACGATTCCCAAGGTCGCGCAGTCGGTGATCCTGACCCGGCTGGGCGGCGGCAAGACGCCGATGCCGCCGGGCGAGGAGGTCAGGGAATTCGCCCGGCACGGTACGACGATGGCGGTGTTCCTGTCCGCGGCGCGGTCCGGGCAGCTCGCCGCCGAGCTGCTGGAGGGCGGCTACGTCACCGGCACCCCGGTGCTGATTGCCCATCAGGTCACCTGGCCCGAGGAGCTTTTGCTGCGCTGCACGGTCGGCACGATGGAGGCCACCGTCAAGGAGCACAAGCTCTGGAAGCACACGCTCTTCCTGGTCGGACCCGCGCTCGCCGCCTCCGGGACGCGCTCGCACCTCTATCACCCCGGCCACTTCCACGGTTTCCGGCGGGCCGATCCGGTGGCGCGGCGCGCCCTGCGGGAGTCCCGTGCTCCGGGAGAGTCCCGTACGCCGGAGGAGTCCCGCGCTTCGGGGGAAGCGCGTGAGTCCCATGGGTGACGGCGTGATCACCGTCCTCGGTGTGGGTACGGGCGGCCCGGTGCCCGACGTCGGCGCCGCCGATCTGGTCGTCGGCGCCGCCCGGCACCTCGACGCGGTCCAACTGCCCGCCGGGGCACGGCGCGTGGTGCTCGGGCCGCTCGCACCCGCGCTCGACACGATCGCGGAGTACGCGGCCGCGCCCGGTGCCCGCGTGGTCGTGCTCGCCTCGGGCGACCCCGGATTCTTCGGGATCGTACGGGCGTTGGGCGCGCGGTTCGGCGCGGCGGCGCTCGACGTACGGCCGTCGTCCCCGTCCGTCGCGGTGGCCTTCGCCCGGCTCGGGCTGCGCTGGGACGACGCGGTGGTGGTCAGCGCGCACGGACGCGATCTGCGCACCGCCGTCCATGTGTGCCGGGCGCACCCCAAGACCGCCGTACTGACCGGACCCTGCGCGGGACCGGCCGAGTTGGGCGCGGCGCTGGCCCGTACCGGCCTGGACCGTACCCTCGTTGTCGCCTCCGCGCTCGGTACGGATGCCGAGCGCGTCGAGCGGGTCTCGCCCGCGCGGGCCGCCGAACGGGACTGGTCGGGGGCCGGGGTCGCGGTGGTGCTGTGCCTGGCGGCGGACTCCTTCGGCGAACGGGCCGACGTCTCCCGTACGGTCGCGGGGCCGCCGCCCGCACCCGCCCAATGGGCGCTGCCCGAGGAGGAGTTCGCGCACCGCGACTCCATGGTCACCAAGTTCGAGGTACGGGCCCTGGCCCTGGCCCGGCTCGGGCCGCGCACCGGGGACCTGGTGTGGGACGTCGGGGCCGGGTCCGGGTCCGTGGCCGTGGAGTGCGCGCGGTTCGGCGCCGCCGTGGTCGCCGTGGAGAAGACAGCCGACGGCGTCGAACGGATACGGGCGAACGCCGTCGCGCACGGCGTGGACGTGCAGGTCGTGCACGGGGACGCGCCCGCCGCGCTCGACGGACTGCCCGACCCCGACGCCGTCTTCGTCGGCGGCGGCGGGCCGGAGCTGGCCGCGATCGTCGCGGCGTGCGCCCGGCGGGCGCGGCGGACCGTCGTGGTGACGCTCGCCGCCGTGGACCGGGTGGCGGAGGTCCGCGGTGCCCTGCGGGCCGCCGGGCTGGTGCCCGACGGTGTCCTGCTCCAGTCGTCGCGGCTCGCGCCGCTGCCCGGGGAGGTGGCGCGGCTGGCCGCGACGAATCCCGTGTTCGTGCTGTGGGCCCGGCGCCCCGCACCCCAAGAAGGAGAGCTCTCGTGATCGGCCTCATCCACGCCACCGCGGCGGGGCGCACCGGATGCGAGCGGCTCGCCGCCGCGTGGCCCGGCAGGACGGTGCTGTACGGGGACGGCGCGGACCGTCCGCTGCGGTCCGTCGTGGCGACGGCCTTCGCCGAGTGCGACCAGCTCGTCCTCTTCCTCGCGACCGGCGCCGCCGTGCGGCTCCTCGCCCCGCTGCTGCGCGGCAAGGCCGAGGATCCCGGTGTCGTCACCGTCGACGAGGCCCACCGCCACGCCGTCGCCCTCCTCGGCGGGCACGGCGGCGGCGCCAACGTTCTGGCCTCCGCCGTCTCCTCCGTCCTCGGGTCCGCTCCCGTCATCACCACCGCGACCGACTCCGTCGGCACCCCCGCGCTCGACGCCCTCCCCTACCCCACGGACGGGCCCCTGGCCCCCCTCACCCGCGCCCTCCTCGACGGCGCCCCCGTCCGCCTCCACACCGACCAGACCTGGCCCCTCCCCGCCTTTCCCCTGACGGTGGTCTCGGCAGAGTGGACCCCAGCACATTCGGGTGAACCCACTTCCCCCGAAGACCCCCGGACCTTCGCCGGGCCCCGTACGGCACCGCCGAACACCGCCATCCCGCGTCCGCCGGACGCGGCGGATTCAGGGGAACCCACTTCCCCCGAAGACCCCCAGACCTTGGCCGGGCAGGACCAGCCGTTCACGCTCCGCCCCGGGCCCCCGGCCCAGCGCGAGCTGACCTCGGCACCGCCGAACACCGCCGTCCCCCGTCCGGCGGGCGCGGCGGATTCAGGGGAACCCACTTCCCCCGAAGACCCCCGGACTGTGGCCGGGCAGGACCAGCCGTTCACGCTCCGCCCCGGGCCCCCGGCCCAGCGCGAGCTGACCTCGGCACCGCCGAACACCGCCGTCCCGCGTCCGCCGGACGCGGCGGATTCAGGGGAACCGTCGTCCCCCGAAGGCCCCCGGACTGTGGCCGGGCAGGACCAGCCGTCCACGCTCCGGCCCGAGCCCCCGGCCCAGCGCGAGCTGACCTCGGCACCGCCGAACGCCGCCGTCCCCCGCCCGGCGGGCGCGGGTGGGTATGCGGTGTGGGTGACGGATCGGGTGGTGGAGGGAGATGAGGGGGGCGTCGCGGTGTATGTGAGGCCGCCGTCGTTGGTGGTGGGGGTGGGGGGAAGCCGGGGGGTCGGGCGGGAGGAAGTGGTCGGGCTGGTGCGCAGCACCCTGGCGGAGGCGGGGCTGGCGCAGAAGAGCGTGAGCGCCCTGGCGACGGTGGACGCGAAGGCCGGGGAGGAGGGGATCGTGGCCGCGGCGGCGGAGTTCGGGGTGCCGTTGCTGACGTACGCGGCAGCGGAACTGGCGAGGACGGCCGTGCCGAACCCCTCGGCGGCGCCGCTCGCCGCGGTCGGGACACCGTCCGTGGCGGAGGCGGCGGCGATCCTGGCCGCCGGGACCGGCGGCCAACTGATCGTGGAGAAGCGGAAGTCGGCGATGGCGACAGCCGCCATCGCGCGGCGCCGACCGCGCGGACGGCTGGCCGTGGTGGGCCTGGGCCCCGGCGCCCGCGACCTGGTGACACCGCGCGCCGTGGCGGAACTGCGCCGCGCTTCCGTGATCGTCGGCCTCGACCAGTACGTCGACCAGATCCGCGACCTGCTGATGCCCGGCACCCGCGTGCTGGAGTCGGGGCTCGGCGCGGAGGAGGAACGGGCCCGCACCGCCGTCGCCGAGGCCCGCGCCGGGCACGCCGTCGCGCTGATCGGGAGCGGTGACGCCGGGGTCTACGCGATGGCCTCCCCCGCGCTGGCGGAGGCGGCCGACGACATCGACGTGATCGGCGTCCCGGGCGTGACCGCCGCCCTGGCGGCAGCCGCCCTGCTGGGCGCGCCGCTCGGCCACGACCACGTCTCGATCAGCCTGTCCGACCTGCACACACCCTGGGACGTGATCGAACGGCGCGTGCGGGCCGCCGCCGAGTCCGACCTGGTCGTGACCTTCTACAACCCCCGCAGCCGCGGGCGCGCCTGGCAGTTGCCCAAGGCGCTGTCCGTCCTGGCCGAGCACCGCACCCCGCTGACTCCGGTCGGCGTCGTCCACGCGGCGTCCCGCCCGGACGAGCGGGTCGAGGTCACGACGCTCGCCGACCTCGACGTCGGCACGGTCGACATGGTGACGGTCGTGACCGTCGGCAACACCGCCAGCCGTATCGTCTCCGGCCGCATGGTGACCCCCCGCGGCTACCGCTGGCAGACATGACGGCGCCCCGTCACCCGTTCCCACAAGCCCCGACCGCCCCCACCCCCTCCGGAGGAGAAGCCGCGTGAACCGTACGGTCCACCCCATCGAGCAGGAGTCCTTCCGCATCCTGCGGTCCCGGCTCGACACCTCAGGGATGACGCCGCTGCGACGGGCCGTCGTGGAGCGCGTGATCCATTCGAGCGCGGACCTCGGGTACGCGGAGGACCTGGTATGCGAGGAGTCGGAACTCCGTTACGCGCACGCCGCGTTGCACGCGGGCGCGCCGATCGTGGCGGACGTGGAGATGGTCGCGTCCGGGATCACGGCACGGTCCTCGGTGTGCCGGCTCACGGACGCGGCCTCCGGGCCGGGACTGACGCGCAGCGCGCACGCGATACGGCTGGCGTACGCGGAGGTCGGGCCGGGCGCGGTGTGGGTGGTCGGATGCGCGCCCACGGCGCTGGAGGAGTTGCTGAACCTGGACGCGGCACCCGCGTTGGTGATCGGGCTGCCAGTCGGCTTCGTCGGCGCGGCGGAGAGCAAGGCGCGGCTGCGGGCGTCGGGGCTGCCCGCGGTCAGCAACGTCTCGGAGAAGGGCGGCTCCGCGGTGGCCGCCGCGGCGCTCAACGCCCTGTTGTACACGGAATATCCCCTCGCGGAACATCACCTCACCGACCGTCCCCTCACCGACCATCACCTCACCGACCATCCCTTCAAGGAGAACGACCAGTGACCCACCCCCCTGCCCTTCTGCTCGTCGGCCACGGCACGCGTGACGCGGCCGGTGCGGCCGCCTTCCGCTCGTTCGTGGCGCAACTGGGCGCGGCCAGTTCGGAGTTGGCGGTCGGCGGCGGCTTCATCGAGCTGTCGCCGCCGCCGCTGGCGGACTCGGTGGCGGAGCTGGTCGGCGCGGGCGTACGCGACTTCGCCGCCGTTCCGCTGGTGCTGGTGTCGGCCGGGCACGCCAAGGGCGACATACCGGCGGCGCTGGCCCGTGAGGAGCGGCGCCATCCGGGGACGTCGTTCGCGTACGGCCGCCCGCTCGGGCCGCATCCGAATCTGCTGACGGTGCTGGAGCGGCGCGTGGACGAGGCGCTGGCGGGCGCCGACCGCGCGGAGACCACGGTGCTGCTGGTGGGCCGGGGTTCGACGGATCCGGACGCCAACGCCGAGGTGTTCAAGGTGGCGCGGCTGCTGTGGGAGGGCCGTGGTTACGCGGGGGTGGAGACGGCCTTCGTGTCGCTGGCCGAGCCGTCGGTGCGGGCCGGTCTCGACCGCTGCCGCAAGCTGGGCGCGCGCCGCGTCGTCGTCCTGCCGTACTTCCTGTTCACCGGTGTGCTGCCGGACCGGGTACGGGACCAGGCCCGCGAGTGGGCCGGGGAAGCGCCGGACGTGGAGCTGCGCTGCGCCGACGTGATCGGCCCCGAGCCGGAGTTGGCGGAGCTGGTGATGGAGCGCTACCGGGAGACGGTACGGGGCGACCTGCGGATGAACTGCGACTCGTGCGTGTACCGGGTCAAGCTCCCCGGCTTCGAGGACCGTGTCGGGCTGCCGCAGCAGCCGCACCACCACCCCGACGACCCGTCGCACAGCCACGGAAGCGGCCACCATGCGCACACCCACTGACCGCGACCGCGTGCCGGACCCGGCGGCGGGCGGCGGGCCGGACCCGTACGGCCGCGACACCCCCGACGGCCATGACGCCCGCCGCGCCGAAGTCGCCGCCGACGGCTACGACTTGCGGCATCACGGTGACGCCGAGGTCGGCGAGGGCCTGATCGACCTCGCGGTCAACGTCCGCGCGAACACTCCCCCGCCCTGGCTGCGCGAGCGCGTCGCGCGGTCGCTGACCGGCCTCGCCGGATATCCGGACGGCCGGGCGGCGCGGCACGCGGTGGCCCTGCGCCACGGGCGGCCGGACGCCGAGGTGCTGGTGACGGCCGGAGCGGCGGAGGCGTTCGTGCTGCTCGCGCGGGCGTTGACGCCACGTCACACCGTTGTGGTGCACCCGCAGTTCACCGAACCCGAGGCGGCGCTGCGGGCGGCCGGGCACGAGGTGCGGCGGGTCCTGTTGTCCGCGTCCGACGGCTTCCGGCTCGACCCGGCGGCGGTCCCGCCGGAGGCGGATCTGGTGGTGGTCGGCAATCCGACCAACCCGACGTCCGTCCTCCATCCGGCCGCGCTGATACGGGAGTTGGCCCGTCCGGGGCGCACGCTGGTGGTGGACGAGGCGTTCATGGACGCGGTGCCGGGCGAGAGCGAGTCGCTGGCCGGGTGCCGGGACGTGCCGGGGCTCCTCGTCCTGCGCAGCCTGACCAAGACCTGGGGCCTGGCCGGACTGCGGATCGGCTACGTGCTCGGCGACGCGGACACGGTCGCCGCGCTGGAGAGCGCACAGCCGCTGTGGGCGGTGTCGACTCCCGCGCTGGCGGCGGCCGTTGCCTGCGTGGAGCCGGACGCGCTCGCGGAGGCGGCGGAGGCGGCCCGTACCGTGGTCGGCGACCGCGCCTACCTGCTGGACCGGCTGGCCGCACTCCCCGGAGTCGAGGTCGCGGGCGACGCGCCCGCCGGTCCCTTCGTCCTGCTGCGCATGGCCGGAGCGGCCGACGTCCGGCTCCGCCTGCGGGAGATGGGCTACGCGGTCCGGCGCGCCGACACCTTCCCCGGCCTCGGACCCGACTGGCTGCGGATCGCCGTGCGCGACCGCCGTACGACGGACGGTTTCGCGAACGCCCTGGCCACGGCCATGGCCTGAGAGCAGGGCGCTCAACCGGCCGCTTCTGCCTACTGCTTGACGCCGAGGGCGGTGAGGTCGACGCCGCCGAGGACCGGCTGCTCGTAGACGTTGGTGAGGCGGGGGGCGCGGTAGACGAGGTGCTGGGTGTAGATCAGCGGGACCATGGTCCCCTCGCCCATCACCTTGGCATCGATGGCCTGCCACAGGGACGCGGCCTTGGCCGGATCGGTGACGCCGTCGGCCTGCGTGACCAGGCCGTTGATCTCGCTGTCGTCGAGCTGGGCGTAGTTGTTGATGCTGCCCGGCTGGATCAGCGAGCGCAGGAAGCCGCCGCCGGTGGGCCAGTCGGCGGCCCATCCGGTCATCACGATGCCCCACTTGGCGCTCTTGAGCTTGCTGGGCGACAGCAGCGTGTCGTAGAAGGTACTGGCGTCCTGCGTGACGATCTTGACGGTGATGCCGACTTCGGCGAGGGAACCGCGGATGGACTGCATGGCGTCCTCGACCCGCCCCGGCGCCTTGACCCCGGCCATGGTGACGGTGAAGCCGTTGGGCTTGCCGCACTTGCCCAGGTACTTGCGTGCCTCGTCGGGGAACGACACCCCCGCGTTGGTGCCGAAGGGCGTGGCCGAGGTGCTGTATCCGTCGGTGGTCGGCGGCAGCATCGTGGTGGCCACCTCGCCGCCGGCGTACTGCCCGCCGAGCACGGCGCGGACCTGCGCCTTGTCGATGGCGTACTGCACGGCCCAGCGGCACTCGTACCGGTCGAAGGGCGCCACCGTGGTCTGGAGGCTCAGGAAGCGGGTGGTGCCGTTGAAGACGAGGTCCGTATTGGCCTTCAGCGCCGGGTCGTTGAGGATCTTGGTCTCGGTCTGGTCGCTGACCGTCTGGCCGGCCAGGTCGAGGTCGGCGCTGCCGTCGAGCAGGTCGGTCTCGACCTCGTCCTGACTGCTGACGATCTTCAGGTCGATCGCGTCGGGCAGCGCCGAGTGCACGGTGTCGGTCCTGGGGTCCCAGTGGGTGTTGCGGACCAGGTGCAGCGAGGCGCCCGAGGTGTAGCTCGCGACGCGGTAGGGGCCGCTGCCGACGGGGTGCTTCCCGAAGTCCTTGCCGCCGCCGGTGTCGGCGGACTGCGGGACGGGCGCGCCGATCGAGAGCGCGAGGACGTAGCGGAAGTCCGCGTAGGGCTTGGCGAGCCGGAAGACGATCGTGCGGTCGTCCGGTGTGGCCACCGAGCGCAGGCCGAGCTTGCCGGGGTCGCTGTCGGTGTACGGGCCCTGGTAGTTCTGCCCCTGGTCGAGGAGGTCCACGAGGTGGGTCGGGCCGCCGGGGAACTCGTCGCGGGCGAAGGTCCGCTCGATGCCGTACTTGACGTCCTTGGAGGTGATCGGCGCTCCGTTGTCGAAGGTGACGCCGTCCTTGAGGCGGAAGGTCCAGGTGCGGCCGTCGGAGCTGACCTGGCCGGTGTCGGTGGCGAGGTCGGGGACGACCTTGCGGCCCGCACCGCCGGGCGCGGGCGCGTAGTCCACGAGTTTGCGCAGGTAGAGGCGCTGGAGATTCCACGACGGCTGGTCGTAGGTGGCGGCCGGGTCGAGGAGATTCTCCGAGGCGTAGGAGGAGATGAGCTTGAGCGTGCCGCCGGTGGCCGTCGAGGGTCTGACCACCCCGTTCAGCCCGCCGCTGTAGCCGGAACCCTCCTTCCCGCCGTGGAGTTGGAGCGCCGCGTTCTGCACGGTCGGCTTGTCGGTGGGCTTGTCGTCGCCGTGCTTCTTGCCGCCGAACGGCGCGAAGGTGAGCGTCACGGTCACGGCGACCGCGGTGACCGCCAGCCCGGCCGCGCCCGCCATCCACCGGCGGCGCCCGGCCCCGCCCCGCGGCGGCTCCGCGGGCCTGCCCACATTGAGCGGCGGCGGGGTGCTCGGCAGATACTGCGGCGGCACCGGGCGCTGCGGGGCGCGGTACGCGGGGTGCTCCGGCTGGTGGTAGCCGGCCGCGCGCGGCGGCGGGGTCGCGTCGCTCGCGGCGGCGGGCGGTATGGACGAGCCCCGGCCCGCGGACGGGGAGGGAGTGCCGGAGGACGGGGAGGGAGTGCCGGACGAGGGTGCGGGGGTGCCGGAGGACGGGGAAGGGGTGCCGGACGAGGGCGAGGGCGTGCCGCCGGACGGGGAAGGCGTGCCCGGCGACCCGGCGGGGGTCCGCGGTGCCCGCGGCGGCGTGCCTGCTCCGGCCGGGTCCGCCTTGGGCGGCAGCGCGGGCAGCCCGGCGCCCGGCACTCCGAAGGTCGCCCGGGGGTCGGCCGCCGACGACCGCTTGCCCGAACCGCCGTCCGCGGGTTCCGCGGCGGGTCCGGTCAGCGCGGAGGAGCCGGTGGCCGCCAGCCAGCCGCGCAGTTGGTCGCGGAAGGCGGCGGCGCCCTCGGGCCGCTCGGCCGGGTCCTTGGCGAGCGCGGCCAGCACCAGCGCGTCCAACTCCTCGGGCACCCGCGGATTGCGGGCGGACGGGGCCGGGGGCGGGGTGTGGACGTGCCAGTACATGAGGTTGATCGGGTTGCCGTCGGTGAACGGCGGTCTGCCGGTGAGCAGTTCGGTCAGGACGCAGCCGACCGCGTAGACGTCGCTGCGGGCGTCGACGTCGACGCCGTTGATCTGCTCGGGCGACATGTAGCTGGGCGTGCCGATCGCCGAGCCGGTGGCGGTCAGCCGGGCGTCGCTGTGCAGGACGTGCGCGATGCCGAAGTCGGCGACCTTGACGGCGCCTTCGGTGGTGATCATCACGTTGGCGGGCTTCACGTCGCGGTGGACGGTGCCGTGGCTGTGCGCGTGGGCGAGCGCGTCCAGCACGTCGGCGGCGATGCGCGCCGCGCGCTCGGGCGCGAACCAGACCTGCTCGCGGACGAGTTGGGCGAGCGTGCTGCCCCGCACGTACTCCATGACCAGGTAAGGCACCACGGTGTCGTCGTCGGTGCGGACCTCGTCCTGGTCGTGGACGGTGACGATGCCGGGGTGGTTGAGCGCTCCCGCGGCCTGCGCCTCGCGGGCGAACCGGCGGCGCGCGTCGGGGTCGCTGGCCAGTTCGGGCAGGAGCGTCTTGACCGCGACGGCGCGGCCCATGCGGGTGTCGCGGGCGCGGTGCACCCGGGCCATTCCGCCGGAGCCGAGAAGCTCCGCCAGTTCGTAACGACCCGCGAAAAGCCCGTCGACCATTACTCGTTCGCCCCGTTCGCCCATCCCCAAGTCGAACGGCAGTCGAGCCGCCGTTCGTAGGGAACAGAGTAGAGGGCGGCTCCCGGAGCGGAGCCGCCCTCCCCTGTATTCCCCCGATCCCCCCGTGGGCCGGACTACTCGCCGCGCGAAGCGGCGGCCTTGCGGCGGCGGTTGGTGAGCAGGAAGGCCCCGCCGCCCACCGCGATCAGGCCGATGGCGCCGTACGCCATGTACGGCGTGGAGGAACTGGCGCCGGTCTCGGCCAGGTTGCCGGTGTTCACCGAGGTGTCGGTGCCGGTCTGCGGGTGGGTGTCGCTGCCGCCGGAGGTGGAGCCGCCCGAGGTGCCCGCGGAGCCGGACGTACCGCTGGAACCGCCGTTGCCGGAACCGCCGTTGGACGAGCCGGAGGTGGAGCCGCCGGTGGAGTGACCGCCCGTGGAACCGCCGGTCGAGCCGCCGTTGGTGGACCCCCCGTTCGTGGAACCGCCGTTCGTGGCACCTCCGTTGGCGGAGCCGCCGTTCGTCGAACCGCCGTTGGTGGACCCTCCGTTCGTGGAACCGCCGTTGGTCGAGCCGCCGTTCGTGGAACCGCCGTTCGTCGAGCCGCCGGAGTTGCCGCCCGACGTCGACCCCCCGGTCGAGCCGCCGGCCTGGGGCGTACGGCAGGTGGCCTGCGCCAGCGTGACGTCACCGGTGACCTCGGCGACCCCGAGGTTCAACGGGTTGATGTGGACCTTCAGTTGAAGGGCGGTGGCGGCGGCCGTACGGGAGGTGGTCACGGTGTTGGTGAGCTGGAGACTGACCTCGCCGACCCCGCCGACGCGGACGTCGGTGGTGCCGACCGCGTTGAGCGAGATGGTCCTGCCGAGGATCGTCACCCCGACCAGCTTCGAGCTGGCGGTGGGCTTGTGGCCCACCTGGCAGGTCGCCTTGGACGTGACGGCGTCCAGCTTGATCAACGAGAGCAGCGGAAGTCCGGGGACATGGACCTCGGCCTTGGCCACGTTGGCGTAGCCCTCCGCCTTGTAACGGTCGGCGGTCGCGTTCGCCGTCGCGACGTCGGCCCGCAGGATGCTGATCTCGCGACCCTGCTCGACACCGCTGCCGACCTTCACGGTCAGCGCGGTCTCCTTCGCGTCGGCGGGCGCCTTCACATCGTTGAGCGAGACATTCACCGGGACGTCCACGGTCTTGTTCAGCAGCGATACGTCGAGGCCCGCGCGCAGCACGGTCGCGGTGGACGTGCCGCCGCCCGACGGCGCGGGGGTCGCCTGCGCGCCCGGCGCTACGGCGAGGGTGCCCGCGGCGAGGGCGACGGCGGCGCCGATGGCGGCGGCCGAACGGCGTGCGGGCAGGCTGATGTTGATGGTGCGGTACACGGTGGAAAACCCCCACAAGTGGCATGGAGTCCCCGGCGCACGACTGTTGGGGACAGCCGCCGGGGACCTCGACCCGGCAATGTTTACGCACGGAGGGTGAACTGGCGGGCACACGGCGTCAGTTCACCCATAAGGGTGGTTTCCGTGAACTTCTTCGAATCTCGCCGCACGACCGTTCCCCAGCGTCACCCGGACCACGGGATGACACCCCTCACCTCGGTTGACGCCCCGGGCGTGCGCGAAGATGCCTAACGCGTCCCGGCTCCCGTACGTCACGGTCGGTCAACTCACGTCCTCGCACGTCGAACGGCCGTGGTGTACACGGGAGGCGTCCGCGAGCGGCGCGGCGCGACCGTCTGCGCGCGGCGAACGGGACGGTGCGACCGCGAAAGGTCCCGAGGGAGCTTGACGGCCCGTCAGGCGACGACCGTGCCGCGCAGCACGATCCGCCGCGGCGCCGCCAGCACCCGTGCGTCCGCGCGCGGATCGCTCTCGTAGACCACCAGGTCGGCGGGCGCGCCCTCGGTGAGCCCTTCGCGGCCCAGCCATTGGCGGGCACCCCACGTGGCGGCGGAGAGCGCGGCGTTGACGGGCAGCCCGGCGGCGACCAGCTCCGCGACCTCGTCGGCGATCAGGCCGTGGGCGAGGCTGCCGCCCGCGTCCGTACCGGCGTAGACGGCGATACCGGCGTCGTACGCGGCGCGCACGGTGTCGTGGCGGCGGGCGTGCAGCCGTCGCAAGTGGTCGGCCCAGCGCGGGAATTTGGCCTCGCCGCCCGCGGCCAGGGCGGGGAAGGTGGCGATGTTGACCAGGGTGGGGACGATGGCGACGCCGTGTTCCGCGAAGAGCGGGATGGTGTCCTCGGTGAGTCCGGTGGCGTGCTCGACGCAGTCGATGCCCGCGGCGACGAGGTCGGCGAGCGAGTCCTCGGCGAAGCAGTGCGCGGTGACGCGGGCGCCTTCCTCGTGCGCGGCGGCGATGGCCTCGGTGAGCGCGTCCTTCGGCCAGCACGCCGCGAGGTCGCCCGCCTCCCGGTCGATCCAGTCGCCGACCAGCTTCACCCAGCCGTCGCCGCGACGCGCCTCGCGGCGTACGTACGCCGTCAGGTCGCCGGGCTCGATCTCGTGGGCGTAGTTGCGGATGTACCGGCGGGTGCGGGCGATGTGGCGGCCCGCCCTGATGATCTTGGGCAGGTCGGCGCGGTCGTCGGTCCAGCGGGTGTCGCTCGGCGAGCCCGCGTCGCGCAGCAGCAGCGCGCCGGCCTCCCGGTCGGTGAGCGCCTGCTTCTCCGCGGTGTCGCGGTCGACGGCGCCGTGCGCGTCGAGTCCCACGTGGCAGTGCGCGTCGACCAGTCCCGGCAGGGTCCAGCCGGTGACGGTGGCGGCCGGAGCCGCGGCCGGGCGGTCGTAGCTGATCCGCCCGCCGACCACCCACAGCTCGTCCCTGACCTCGTCGGGCCCGACCAGCACCCGTCCCTTGATGTGCAGCACGTCGCGTTCACCCATGCACCGCACTGTACGAGGCACCCGGCGGTCACGGGCCGTACGGTCGCCGGTCGTACGGTCGTACGGCCCGGACCGGCGAAGGGCGCCGCCGCCGGACGCCCCGGACCGGCGAGAAGCGCCGCCGCCCACCGGCCAGAGGTCAGGCCGTCGTCAGGCGGGTGAACGTCGCGCGGTAGTCGCTCGGCGTCAGCCCGGCCCTGCGCAGCAGGTGCTGCCGCAGCGAGTCGGCGGTGCCGAGACCGCTGGCGCGGGCGACCTGGTCGACGGGCAGGGTCGTGGTCTCCAGCAACTCCTTGGCCCGCTCGACGCGTTGGTGCAGCAGCCACTGGAGGGGGCTGAGTCCGGTCTCGGCGTGGAAGCGGCGGCTGAGGGTGCGGACGCTGACGGCCGCGTGCCGGGCGAGGTCGGTGAGGGTGAGCGGCGCGTCGAGCCGGGTCATCGCCCAGGCGCGGGTCGCGGCGAGCGACGTGCCGGTCTCCGCGGGCAGCGGGGTGTCGGTGAACTGCGCCTGCCCGCCGTGCCGTACGGGCGCGACCAGCGCCAGCCGGGCCACCGTGTTGGCGACGGCCGCGCCGTAGTCGGTGCGGATGATGTGCAGGCACAGGTCGATGCCCGCCGCGTACCCGGAGGACGTCAGCATCTGGCCGTCCTGGACGAAGAGCACGTCGGGCTCCATGACCACCGCCGGGTAACGCGCGGCGAGTTGGCCGGTGTACTCCCAGTACGTGGTGGCCTGGCGGCCGTCGAGCAGTCCGGCCTCGGCGAGCAGGAAGGCGCCCGTGCAGATGGACGCCACCCGCTTGCCCGCCCGCGCCGCCTGCCGCAGGACGGCCACGACACGCGGGTCCGGGTCCTCCCGCGACCCGGTCCCGGCCACGACCACCGTGTCGGCGCGCTCCACCGCGTCCAGACCCTGCCCGATCACCAGCTCGGCCCCGCCGCCGGTCCCGACGCTGCCGGGGTCAGACGTGCACAACTCCACCTCGTAGCCGGGCCCGCCGTCCACCCGGACCTTGCCGAACAGCATCTCCGGCACGGCGAGGTTGAACATCGACACCGGCCGCGCGGCGATCACCGCGACCCGGTGCGGGCGGGGACACGTGAAGGGCATGGCCAGAACCTCCGGGACCGTGGCATTCAGGCCACTACTGTACGGCGACGGCCGCGGCCACGCTGATCGCATGTCTCCGCGTCTCTCCGGTCCGGACTGTGCGGCCCCGCCCGCCGCCCGGAAACCCGTCGCCGCACCCGCGCCCGCGCCCGCACCCGCACCCGCGCCCTCGTCCGCGCCCGTACCCTCGCCCGGCCGCACCCTGGCCGCCGCCCTGCTCGGCTTCTTCGTGATCACCCTGGACGCCTCGGTCGTGACGGTCGCCCTGCCGTCCATCGGCACCGATCTGCACGGCGGCCTCGCCGCGCTCCAGTGGGTCGTGGACGGCTACACGCTGGTCTTCGCCGCCTTCATGCTCTCCACCGGGGCGCTGTCGGACCGGATCGGCGCCGGGCGCGCCTTCGGCGCGGGCATGGCGGTCTTCACCGCCGCGTCGGCCGCGTGCGGTCTCGCGCCCGGCCTCGGCGTACTGATCGGCACCCGCGTGGTGCAGGGCACGGCCGCCTCGGTGATGCTGCCCGCCTCGCTCGCCTTGGTGCGGCAGGCGTATCCGGACGCCGAGTCCACCCCGCATCCGTCCGGCGCGGCGTCCGGCAGGATCGGCAGGGCCCGCGCCATCGCCCTGTGGGCGGCGGGCGGCGCCTCGGCCGTGGCACTCGGGCCCGTCGCGGGCGGCGCCCTCACCTCGGCGTGGTCCTGGCGCGCCATCTTCTTCATCAACCTGCCGGTCGGTCTGCTCGCCGCCGTGCTGCTGGCGCGGACGCCCCGCTCGCCGCGAAGGCCCGCGCCGCTGGACGTGCCGGGGCAGCTCACGGCGGTGCTGGGGCTGGCCGCGCTGACCTTCGCGGTCATCGAGGGCGGCGGGCTCGGGCTGGTGGCGGCGGCCGTCGCGGTGGCCGTCCTCGCCGGTTTCTTCCTGATCGAGGCGCGCAGCGCGCATCCGGTGGTGCCGCTCGGCCTGTTCAGGGACCGTACGGTCGCGGTCTGTGTGGCAGTGGGCGCCGCGCTGAGCTTCGCCTTCTACGGGATGATCTTCGTGCTCAGCCTCTTCTTCCAGCAGGTGCGCGACCAGTCACCGCTCGGCGCCGGGCTCATGTTCCTGCCCATGACGGCGCTGATCCCCGCCGTCAACATCGTCTCGGGCAGGCTGTCCGCCCTCTCCCCGCCTTCGGCGGGAGGTGCCCCCGTCGGCGCCCGGCTGCCCATGCTCGCCGGTCAACTCCTCATGGTCGCCGGGCTGTTGGTGCTGCTGCCGGTCACCGCCCGCACCCCGGCCGCGCTGCTCGCGGTCGTCATGGTGCCGCTCGGCCTCGGCGGCGCGCTCGCCGTACCGCCGCTGACCGCCGCGCTGCTGGACGCGACCCCCGCCGACCGCGCCGGGCTGGCGGCCGGGGTGCTCAACGCGGGCCGCCAGATCGCGGGCGCCCTGAGCGTGGCCGCCTTCGGCGCGCTGGTCGCGGACCGGGACCGCTTCCTGTCCGGCATGCGCGTCTGCCTCCTGCTGTCCGCCGCCCTGCTGACCGTCACCGCCGTCGCCACGGCGGCGGCCCTGCGTCCCGGCCGCCCGGCCGACTCCTGACCCGGTGGCCCGCGACCGACCGGGCGGCCAGGTCCCGACAAGACCGCCCGGTCCCGACAAGGCGGCCCGGTCCCGACGCGGTGGCGGATCGGCGGCCGGAGGCGTGGACTGGAAGGGGTGAGACGGAGCGGAGAGGCGGACGGGATGGCGAAGGACGCGGGCGCGGCGACGGGTTTCCGGGTGCGGCGGATCTACGACGACGTGGACGCCGGGGACGGCCTGCGCGTGCTGGTCGACCGGCTGTGGCCGCGCGGGGTGTCCAAGGAGCGGGCGGCGGTGGACGACTGGTGCAAGGTGCTCACGCCGTCGGCCGAGCTGCGCACCTGGTACCACGCCCACCCCGACCGCTACGCGGACTTCGCGCGGCGCTACCGGGCCGAGTTGGCGGGTCCCGAGCAGGTCCCCGCCACCCAGCGGCTGCGCGAGCAGGCGCGCGCCGGGAGCGTCACCTTGCTGACGGCGGTGAAGGACCCGGAGCACAGCCACGTCCCCGTGCTCCTGGCCCATCTCACGGACGCGCCCTAAGGCGTGTCCCGAGGTCCCGTCCGGCGGCACCGGACGGGACCTCGGGGTCAGTCCGGCCCGGGGCGCCGTACGGCCGCGCCCCCGGGGATCACCTGACCAGGACGCCGTCGACCCGGCGCGGGACGCCCAGCGGGTTGGCGTCGGCCAGCTCGGGCGGCAGCAGCGCGGGCGGGGTGTCCTGGTACGCCACCGGGCGCAGCCAGCGCTCGATGGCGGTGCCGCCGACGGAGGTGGAGGTCGAGGTGGTGGCCGGGTAGGGGCCGCCGTGGTGCTGGGCGGGGGCCACCGCGACACCGGTCGGCCAGCCGTTGACCAGGACGCGCCCGGCCAGGCCGGTGAGCCGGGCCAGCAGCGCCGCCGCCTCGCCGCCGGGCTGCCCGGCCTCCTCCGTACCGAGGTGCGCGGTCGCCGTGAGACTGCCCGGCAGCCGGTCGAGCACGGCGGCCAGTTCGGCGGCGGACCCGTACCGTACGACGACGGTCAGCGGCCCGAAGCACTCCTCGAGGAGCAGGTCGTACGCGCCCTGCTCGGTGAGGTCGGCCGCGGCGACGGTGACGAAGCCGGGCCGCACCGCGTGCTCGCCGCCGTCGCCCGCGGTGACGGGGGTCTCGACGCCGGGCAGGGCGGCGCGGGCGGCGACGCCCTTGAGGAAGTTGTCGCGCATGCGGGCGTCGAGGAGCACACCGGGGCCCGCGTCCGAGGCGGCGCCGGTGAGCGCGGCCACCAGCCGGTCGCCGTGCTCGCCGCCGGGGGCCAGGACGAGGCCCGGCTTGGTGCAGAACTGGCCGACGCCCAGGGTGAAGGAACCGGCGAGCCCGGTGCCGATCTGCTCGGCGCGCTCGGCCGCCGCGGCCTCGGTGACGACGACCGGGTTGAGGCTGCCCAGTTCGCCGTGGAAGGGGATCGGGCGTGGCCGTGCGGCGGCGGCGTCGTAGAGGGCGCGTCCGCCGGGGACCGAGCCGGTGAAGCCGGCCGCGGCCACCAGCGGGTGCTTGACCAGCTCGACCCCGGCCTCGAAGCCGTGCAGCAGGACGACGGTGTCGGCGGGCAGGCCCGCGGCGACGGCGGCGCGGCGCAGGATGTCGGCGCAGAGCGCGGAGGTGGCGGGGTGGTCGGGGTGCGCCTTGACCACGACCGGGCACCCGGCCGCGAGCGCGCTGGCGGTGTCGCCGCCGGGTACGGAGAAGGCGAGCGGGAAGTTGCTGGCCGCGTAGACGGCGACGACGCCGAGCGGGATCTTGTAGCGGCGCAGATCGGGGCGCGGGATGGGCTGGGCCGCCGGATCGGCGTGGTCGATGATCACGTCCAGATAGCCGCCCTCGTCGACCACATCCGCGAACGCGCGCAACTGATAGGCGGTGCGGGCGAGTTCACCGGTGAGGCGGGGCAGCCCGAGCGCGGTCTCGGCGTCGGCCGCCGCGATGACCGCCGCGCCCTCGTCCTCCAGCAGCCCGGCGGCGCCGCGCAGCAGGCGGGAGCGTACGCTGCGGTCGGCGAGCGCGGGAACGGCGGTCGCCGCCGCGCGCACGGCGGCGTCGACCTCGTCGGCCGTGGCCTCCACCGCGACCTGCTCCCGCTGCTTCCCGGTTCGGGGGTCGACGCTCCAGACTGGTACTGCCACCGGAAGAACCTCCACATTTCCGTACTGCACGACGGCATCGTTCTCTATACTGAACAACGTCTTCAGATATGAATCACCGATCGTCCGGAGCCTACGTCCACGGGCCCGGCCGGACAAGGCGGGCGCCGGGCACGGCGCGCGCACGGACACGCACGACGGACACGCACGACGAACGGTCACGACAACCGAGCACGACAGACAGACACGACGAACACGCACCACACACGAGCACGACTGAACGAGCGCCACGAACGTCTTAGAGGGGTCGTACGCGATGGCTGTTGCCGAGGGAGCCGGTTCCCAGGTCAAGTCCGCGGTCCGCACGGTGGAACTGCTGGAGTTCTTCGCGGGCCGCCCCGGCATGCACAGCCTGGCCGCCGTGCAGGAGTCGGTGGGGTACCCGAAGTCCAGCCTGTACATGCTGCTGCGCACCCTGGTCGACCTCGGCTGGATCGAGACGGACGCCACCGGTACGCGGTACGGCATCGGCGTGCGCGCGCTGCTGGTCGGCACCTCGTACATCGACGGTGACGAGGTGGTGGCCGCCGCCCGGCCCACGCTCGACCGGCTGTCCGACGACACCAGCGAGACCATCCACCTCGCGCGCCTCGACGGCACCAACGTGGTCTACCTGGCCACCCGGCAGTCGCAGCACTACCTGCGGCCGTTCACCCGGGTCGGGCGCAGGCTGCCCGCGCACTCCACCTCGCTCGGCAAGGCGCTGCTGGCCACGTACACCGACGAGCAGGTGCGCAAGCTGCTGCCGGAGACGCTGGAGCCGCTGACCGAGCACACCCACACCGACCGCGAGAAGCTGATCGAGGAGCTGGCCCAGATCCGCGAACAGGGCTACTCCGTCGACCGCGAGGAGAACACCCTCGGGCTGCGCTGCTTCGGGATCGCGATCCCGTACCGCACGCCCGCGCGGGACGCGGTGAGCTGCTCGGTGCCGGTGGCCCGGCTGACCCCTGGGCACGAGCAGATGATCAAGGACACGCTCTTCGACGCGCGGGACCGGCTGCTGCTCGCCACGCGCCGCCTCTGACGGTCGTACGGCCGGCGTCGTAGGGTCGGCGTCGTAGGGTCGGCGGCATGCGCGAATCCGATACCCAGATGTTCGCCCGCCGGGCCTCCTCCTTCGGCGCCGAGGCCGCCGCCTATGCCGCGCACCGGCCCGACTACCCGGTGGCGGGCGTGCGGTGGGCGCTGCACGCGACCGACGACGAGCGCGGCACGCTCGACGTGCTGGACCTCGGCGCGGGCACCGGCAAGCTGAGCCAGTCGCTGGTGGCGCTCGGGCACCGGGTCACCGCCGTGGAGCCGGACCCCGGCATGCGCGCGGAGTTGGAGCGGCTGCTGCCGTCGGTGACGGCGCTGGCGGGCGGCGCGGAGGAGATCCCGCTGGCGGACGCCTCGGTGGACGCGGTCGTGGTGGGGCAGGCGTTCCACTGGTTCGACCAGGAGCGGGCGATGCCGGAGATCGCGCGGGTGCTGCGGCCCGGCGGCACGCTGGGCGCGCTGTGGAACACCGACGACGACCGGGTGGAGTGGATCGCCGGGCTCAACACGGTGACGGCGAGCCGGGTGTCGTACATCGACTGGCGGCCGGGCAAGGGCATCGACCCGCACACCGGCTTCACGCCCGTCGAACACGGCGAGTTCCCGCACCGGCAGCCGCAGACGGTCGACTCGCTGCTGGCCACCGTCGCCACCCACTCCCACGTCCTGGTGCTCGAACCCGCCGAGCGCGAGGCGCTGGTGGGGCGGATCAGGGACTATCTGACGTCCCGTCCCGAGACCTCCGGCGGCCCCTTCGACCTGGAGATCGTCACCCGGGTACAGCGCTGCGCCCTGACGTGACGAGCCGTCAGTCGGCCTGCTGATCCGGGGTTCGCCGCCCGTCGCCGAAGTGCTGTTTCCCGACCTCTGCCCATGGCCTTCCACCGCTGCTACGCTCACGCCGCGCCGTGGCGGGGAGGTCCGGGCAGGAAGAGGTGACCGTGGGCACAGCCATCGGCGACGACGCCGACGCCGCCGCTGATTTCCACGCGTTCTTCGAGCAGCATTACGCGGAACTGGCGCGCCTGGCACACCTGTTGACCGGTGAGGCGGACGCGGCCGACGATCTCGCGGCCGACGCCCTGGTCGCCATGTGGCGGCACTGGGACCGGGTGCGGGCAGCCGACCACCCGGTCGCGTACGCCCGCGGTGTGGTGACCAATCTGGCCCGCTCGCGCATTCGCAGCGCGGTACGGGAGCGGCGGCGGATCGCGCTGTTCTGGTCGCAGCCGCAGGACCGGACCGACGGTCCCGACGTGCCGGCGGTGCTCGACGTACGTGAGGCGTTGCAGCGGCTGCCGTTCCGCAAGCGGGCGTGCGTGGTGCTGCGGCACGCGTTCGACCTGTCGGAGCGGGACACGGCGGCGGTGCTCGGCATCTCGGTGGGTACGGTGAAGAGCCAGACGTCGCGCGGCGTCGCGGAGTTGGAGCGGCTGCTGGCGCCGCGGACGGGCGGCGCCGAGCCGGACCCGGCCGCGGGCGACGGGGTGCGGGCGGTGCCAAGTGCCGGTGCGGCGCCGGGTGCCGCTACGGTGCCGGGCGCGGGTACGGTCCCGGGCGCGGGCGCCCCCGGCGGTGCGGGCCCTGTACCCGGCCCCGCCGTCCCCGGCGCCGCGGGCCCGGTCGTCACCGGCCCCGGCGCGGCGCGCATCATGGGTGCGGCGGGTCCTGCGGCTCGTACTCGTACGGGACGGGGAGTGTGATGGCCGACAGGACCGGGACCGATAGGGCCGAGCTGCCGGAACGGCTGCGGGACGCGGCCGGGTCCCACCGGCCGGACCGGGAGCGGATGCTGGCACGGGTCGAGCAGGGCATGGCGGAACGCGACATGGCCGGGCACGGGATGGCGGAGCCGTCGCGCACCGGCGGGCGGTCCGACGGGCACGGCGGCGGGACCGGGGCGCCGTGGATGCGGATCGCCGCGGTGACGGCGGCCGTCGCGGGCGCGATCGGCCTCGGCGGCCTCGCGGTCGGCGCCGTGACCGGCAACGGCGAGCCGACGCAGTCCGTGGTGACCTCCGGCGGGCCCGGCGTCACGCACTCCGCGACCTCCAGCCCGGTCGGCACCGACTCCCCCGCCGCGCAGCCGCGTTCACCGGCCGCGTCGTCGCACCCGTCCGGCCGCCACGGGGGCACCGGCGGTACGCGTCCCACGGGCACGCCGTCCGGCGGCGCGTCCTCCCCCACCGGCACTCCCCCGTCGTCGGCGGCCACCACCTCGGGCATCGACGGCGGCGCGCCGGGCTCGGTCGAGACCGCGCGGAACGGCACGCTGACCGCGCGGGGTTCGGTGGACAGCGCGAGCAACGACTACTGGACGCAGAGCGATGTGGTGCTGACCACCGGCAAGCCGCTCACGACGCTCAGCGTCGAACTGCGCGTGGCCCGTACCGAAGGCGTCAGCAGCACCGGTTCGTGGACCTCCGTCTCGGGCGGCACGAACCCCACGGTGACCGTGGAGGGCGCGGAGCTGGTCTACCGCTGGACGCTCGACGCGGACAACACGCTGGCGCCCGGCACGTACACGTTCTCGGGCCAGTTCAACCACGCGGCGGGCGCCCGCGCCACCGGCGGCGACACGTATACCGCCCGCTGGACCGGGCCCGACGGCACGTCGTCGGTCGACGGCGGATTCTGACCGGACGGCTCCCGTAGCCCGCCGGAAATATTCGCGTCATACGCGGCAACCTCCGGTGCCCCGGTGGCGACTTGAGTACGCACAGCCCTCCCGCCTCACCTGAGGGTGACGCTCCGGGGCGCGGCGGTACCCCCATGATCGCCGCGCCCCGGCACGTCTCGTGCTCCCGCCCGCCCACGGCGTGCCCGCGCCGCGCGGGCCCGTCGTCGGCGCGTGCCGTCGGTGCGTGCCGTCGGCGCGCACCCGTGAAGGCTCCGCGCCTCAGGCCAGCGCCGACCGTACGGCCCTCAGGTCGGCGTCCGAGGCCAGGCCCGCGTGGTACAGGCGCAGTTCGGTGGCGCCGAGCGCGGCGGCGTGCGCGGCGTCCTCGGCGAGCGTGCCGGGGCTGCCGCCCATGCCGGAGACGACGGTGAGGTTCGCCGCCAGTACGGTGCCTTCGCGGCGGTGCGGCGCGAGCGGGGTCAGCATCGCCTCGCGGGCGGCCGGACCGCCGGCGCAGGGCAGGACGAGCCCGTCGGCGTGGGCCAGGACGCGGGCCGGTTCCACGCCCGCGTTGGCGCCGCAGCGGTACGGCGCCGGGTCGGCGTGCATCAGCACCTGGAAGCCGGGCGCGGCGGCGGCCCGTACGGCGGCCACGGCCCGCTCCTGGAGCGAACCGGCCGTCTGTGTACGCCAGGTGAGGGTGAGCGCCGTCAACTCCGCACCGAGCAGCCTCTCGATCGCCGGGAGCCCGGCGGCGTCGCCCGGGGCGTCCCCCTCGAAGACGGGTGCCAGCGCGCGGCGGACGGCGGCGGCCACGTCGGCGGGCTCGGCGCCGAGCCCGGCGTAGCCGTCCCGGCAGTGCGCGCAGAAGCACAGCGACATCAGGTACTGGGCGGCGTCGCCGAGCGGCACCCCGGCGATCTTGTCGTGGGCGTGCAGGTGGGCGAGGCCGTACCAGCCCAGGGACTCCAGTTCGGTGCCGCCCGCGCCGGGGCGTACGGCGGCCTCCGCCGCGAGGTCCACCAGGTAGGTACGGACGGCCGGTTGGGCGATGCAGGGCGCCCACGGGTAGCGGTCGCCGTAGGCGTTGACCACCGAGGTGGCCGGATGCTCGGCGCCGAGGCGGGAGTTGTGGGCGAGCACGACCCAGGTGTGGACGTCGAGCCCGGCGGCGGCCAGCGCGCGGGCCGCCGTACCGAAGGCGTCACCGGCGCCGTCCCCGTCGAAATCCCCGGCCCCGACCCCGACCCCGCCCCTGTCCCCGGACCCGGACCCGGACCCGCCCCTCGCCCAGCTCCCGGCCGGGTAGGGCCGCAACTCCCTTCCCTCCCAGCGCTGTTCGTCGGGCGGGTAGAGCACGGCGGAGTGTTCCGCGGTGACGATCCGGTGCCGGGGGTGACGGGGAGTCAGCGCGCGGGTGGAGTGGTAGGCGGAGGCGAGGGTGACCTGCTGGACGCCGAGGGCGGCGATCCGTTCGGCCGCCTCGGGGTCGCCCACGACGTCCCAGGGGTAGACGAAGGCGGAAGTCCTCATGGTCGGCATGTCCGGGGCCCGTTCAGCGGTCGCCGAGCAGCGCGAGGCCCTGCTCGATCAGGTCGGCCAGTTCCTTGACGTGCGCGGCGGACGGCTCCGACAGCGGCGGGCGGACCTCGCCGACGTCCAGGCCGCGCATCCGGACCCCCGCCTTGACCAGCGAGACGGCGTAACCCCGGCCCTGGTTGCGGAGGTTGACCAGCGGGCGGTAGAAGCCGTCGATCAGCGTGTTGACGGTGGCGTCGTCGCCGGTGGTGAGCGCCTTGTGGAAGGCGAGGGCGATCTCGGGCGAGAAGGCGAAGACCGCGGAGGAGTAGAGCAGTACGCCGATGCCGCGGTAGGCGAGGCCGGTGAGTTCCGCGGTGGGCAGGCCGTTGAAGTAGAGGAAGTCCTGGCCGGGGAGTTCGGTGCGGACCGCGCTGATGATCCGCTGCATCAGGTCGAGGTCGCCGAGGCCGTCCTTGAGGCCGATGATGTTGGGCACCTTGGCGAGTTCGACGACCGTCTCGGGGGTGAAGACAGCGTTGTCGCGCTGGTACACGATGACATCGAGGCCGGTGCCCGCGGCGAGCGCCGCGTAGTGCCGCAGCATGCCCTCCTGGCCGGGGACGACGAGGTAGGGCGGCATGGCGAGCAGGCCGTCGGCGCCCGCCTCCTCGGCGAGCCGGGCGTACTGGACGGCGAGCGCGGTCCCGTATCCGGCCCCGGCCACCACCGGCACCCGCCCCGCGACCTCCTCCACCGCCGCCGCGACGCACGCGCGGAACTCCTCGGGGGACAGCGCGTGGAACTCGCCCGTGCCGCAGCACGCGAAGACGGCGGCGGCGCCCGCCTCCACCCCGGCGCGCACATGCGCGCGGAACACGTCGAGGTCGAGAGCGCCGTCCGGGCCGAAGGCCGTCACGGGGAAGAACAGCAGGCCGTCGAGGCGCTCGGCGAGGGCGGGTGAGGTCATCGGGTTCCCCCTGAAGTCTGTGCGCTCATCTGATCCATGTCTATATTCATGAACGCTGCCACGCTAGGCGAGGTGACCTGGGCAGGTCAAGCCGACGGGCACCTCCAAGAGCCCCCGCGCCGACCGCGTCCGCCGCCAGGAATTGTCCATATACCTGAACGTCGTCCATGGACATACCCACGGCGGACGTCAGCCGTCTACAGTGACCCCTGAGCTCAGCGAAGCCCCCGCCAGACACGGAGACCCCGTATGCCCGCTCCCCGCACCGTCCTGCTCACCGGCGCCGCAGGCGGCCTCGGCACCCTCATGCGCGGCCTGCTGCCGTCGTACGGATACGACCTGCGGCTGTTCGACGTCCGCCCGGTCGAGGGGGCGCCCGACGGCACGCGGGTGATCACCGCGGACCTGTCCGACCGGGACGCGCTGCGCGAGGCGGTGCGCGGCGTCGACGCGATCATCCACCTCGCCGGGATCTCGCTGGAGTCCTCCTTCGACAAGATCCTGCGCGGCAACGTCGAGGGCACCTACCACCTCTACGAGGCCGCCCGCGAGGAGAACGTCCGCCGGATCGTCTTCGCCTCCAGCAACCACGCCGTCGGCTTCACCCCGCGGCCGCAGGGCTCCCCGGTGCCGGACGAGGCGCTGATCCCGATCACCACCCCGCGCCGCCCCGACACCTACTACGGGCTCTCCAAGTGCTTCGGCGAGGACCTGGCGCAGCTCTACGCGGACCTGCACGGCATCGACACCGTCTCCGTACGCATCGGCTCCTGCTTCCCCGAACCCACGTCGGTGCGCATGCTGTCGGTCTGGATGAGCCCGGCCGACGGCGCCCGGCTCTTCCACGCCGCGCTCAGCGCCGGGACCACGGGGCACACCGTCGTCTACGGAAGCTCCGCCAACACCCGCCTGTGGTGGGACCTTTCGGGCGCCCGCGCGCTCGGGTACGAACCGCGGGACGACTCGGAGCCGTTCGCCGCGAAGCTCATCGCCGAGCAGGGCGAGCTGGACCCGGACAATCCCGCGCACGCCAACCTCGGCGGCCCGTTCTGCACGGACCCCCCGATCTGGCCGTACTGACAGACGAGACGCGTGGCGAGACGTACAGGTGGACGCGCGGAGCCGTACGGACCCTGCGCGGACGCGCCGCCCGCGGGCCGCTCAGCGGCCGGGCAGCCGTACCACCGACAGGAAGAAGTCGTCGATCTGCCGCACCGCGCTGATGAACTGTTCCACGTCGACGGGCTTGGTGACATAAGCGTTCGCGTGCAGCTTGTAGCTGCGGAGGATGTCCTCCTCGGTGGCGGACGTGGTGAGCACCACCACCGGGATCATGGCCAGGTCCCGGTCGCCCTTGATCATCTCGAGCACCTGACGCCCGTCGTACTTCGGCAGGTTGAGGTCGAGCAGGATCAAGTCGGGCCGCACCGCGTCCTGGTGGGCGCCGCGCCGGTAGAGGAAGTCCAGCGCCTCCTCGCCGTCGCGGACCACGTGCAGGGTGTTGCCGATCCTGTTGTCGGCGAACGCCTCCCGGGTCATCAGTTCGTCGCCCGCGTCGTCCTCGACCAGCAGGACCTCGATCGGCTGTACGGGTTGACTCATACGCGCGGTGCTCCCTCTGCTCCCTCGATGCCAGGCGCCGCCGCCTGGTCAGGTGACTCTTCTGCCCCGGCGGGCAGCGTGAAACGGATGCGGGTGCCGCCGGTGTACTCGTTGTCCACCGAGATGCGCCCGCCGTGGTGCTCGATGATCTTCCGGCACATGGCGAGGCCGATGCCGGTGCCCTCGTAGGTGTTGCGGCTGTGCAGCCGCTGGAAGAGCACGAAGACCTTCTCGCTGAACTCCTCCTGGATGCCGATGCCGTTGTCGGTGACGCTGAAGACGAGCGTGCCGTCGGGGGCGGTTCCCGACTCCACCGTGATCACCGGCGGCCGGTCGGGGGAACGGAATTTGATCGCGTTCCCGATCAGGTTCTGCCAGACCAGGGCCAGCAGCGTCGCGTCGCCGACGGTGTCCGGCAGCACGGCGGGCCGCTCGACGCGCGCCCCGGACTCCTCCAGCCGCTCCGCGAGGTTGTACAGCGCCTGGTCGAGCGTGTTCTCCAACTGGACCGGCCGGTGGTCGTCCTGCGCCCGGCCCACCCGCGAGAAGGCCAGCAGGTCGTTGATGAGGATCTGCATGCGCTTGGCGCCGTCGACCGCGAAGTCGATGTACTGCACGCCGCGTTCGTCCAGCGCGTGCCGGTAGCGCTTCTCCAGGAGCTGGCAGAAGGACGCGACCTTGCGCAGCGGCTCCTGGAGGTCGTGCGAGGCGACGTAGGCGAACTGCTCCAACTCGGCGTTGGAGCGGCGCAGTTCCTCGGCCTGCTCGGTCAGCTCCGCCGCCTGGGCGGCCAGCAGTCCGCGCTGGCCGTGCGCCTCGGCCAGCGCACCCGCGATACCGCTGCGCATCGCCTCCACGGCCTCGGCCAGCACCCGCAGATCAGCCGGGCCGCTGGGCTCGATCCCGGTGTCGAAGTCGCCGCCCGCGACCCGCAGCGCGTCGTCGCGCAGCCGCCCCAGCGGCAGGCCGACGATCCGGCGCAGGAGCAGCGCCAGGAAGACCATGGCCACCAGGAAGCAGGCCAGCATCGCCAGGAACACCGCGTCGCGTTCGTTGCGCACGCGCCGCAACTGATCCTGACTGTGCTGCCGGTCCTCCTTCAGATGCGTGTCCTGGATCGTGAACTGGGTGCGTACGGTGTCGAAGCCCCGCTTGCTGCTGTCCAGCAGCGAGGTGTCGGCGGAGGCGGGCAGGCCCTCGCGGGCGTGCTCGATGAGCGGCAGCGCGTACGTGGTGCGCCAGCGGTCGGCCGCCTCCTCCAGCGCCAGCAGGTCGGCGGAGGCGCGCTTGTTGCCGCTGATCAGCGGGCGCAGCCTGGCGGTGATCGTCTTCTGGTCCGCGAGGCCCTCGGTGTAGGGCTGGAGGAATTCCGTCGAATGGGTGAGCACATAGCCGCGCACGCCGGTCTCCTGGTCCAGCAGCGCGGTCTGCAACCGCACCCCCTCCACCCGTGCGGGCTGTACCCGGTTGGCCAGGTGGTCGGAGATCGACGTGGTGTGCGCGAGCAGTTGCGCGCCGATCACCGCGAAGACGAGGACGAGCAGCGTCATCCCGCCGAGCACGAGGTTGAACGCGCCCTGGACCGTGATCCGGCCCTTCTCGCGCGGCCGGAAGCCGGACCTCGTCCGGGGGGCCTTCTGCCCGCGAGCGGGTACGGGGGCGGGCACGACGTCGGGCGCGGGATCGGTATCCCGCGCGGGATCGACGTCCGGAGCGGGTTCGACGTCGGGGCCGGGATCGACGTCGGGACCGGACTCGGACCGCGGCCCGGGTACGGGCGCGCTCTCGGACACGGGCCCGGCTTCGGATACGGACTCGGATACGGCCTCGGGCTCGGGCTCGGATACGGGCGGCGGGTCGGTCGGGGGATGCGGCACGGACGCGGACTCCGGAACTGGCGTGGGATCGGGCGTGGACTGGGCGACGGGCGCGGTCTCGGGAGCGGGCGCGGTCCCTGAAGCGGACGCGGCCCCGGCAGCGGCTTGAGGCGTCGGCTCCGGCGCGGGCGCCGAGGGTTCCGTCGGCTCCGAACCGGGCCCCGACACGGGCGGGTGTTCCGTCATGACCTCGCCCGCCATCCCGCGTGCATCACGGCCGCGTCGTCCTCGAGACCGCCGCGCCCCGCCGTCGCCGTCTCGGCCGCGTTGATCAAGGCGTCGACGAACGCCTCCGCGGGCAGTGCGCCGTTCTTCCGGGCCAGCTCCAACAGCCCGTCCTCGCCGAGCCGTTCCGGCCCGTCGCCGTACCGCCACTCGAAGAGGCCGTCGGTGAACAGGACCACGGACGCGCCGTCCAGCGTCTCGGTCGTCACCGGCCAGACGCCCTGCCCCGGCAGCAGCCCGAGCGCGGGCCCGTACGCCGGCTCCCACCACTGGACGTCGGCGCCGCGGCGCAGCAGCACCCCCGGATGCCCGGCTCTGACGATCTTGACGGTGGTGCGGTCGGGGGCGAACTCCAGCGAGCTGAGGGTGGCGAAGACGTGTTCGCCCGCGCGCTCGGCGACCAGCATCTGCTCCAGCATGCCGGGCAGTTCGGCGCCGCGGGTGCCGGCGAGGACGAAGGACCGCCAGGCGACCCGCAGGCACACGCCCAGGGCCGCCTCGGCCGCGCCGTGCCCCGACACGTCGCCGATGACGACGTGCACCGTGCCGTCCTCGGTCTGCACGACGTCGTAGAAGTCGCCGCCGAGCAGCGCGTGGTCGCGGCCCGGCCGGTAGCGGGTGGTCACCTGCCAGTCGTCGCCGCGCAGCAGCGGGGTGGGCAGCAGCCCGCGCTCCAGCCGGGCGTTCTCCTCGGCCCGCATGGAGCTCTCGCGCAGCGCCACGTGCGCGCGCTCGATCTGCTTGCGCTGGACGGCGTAGCGGATGGCGCGGCTGAGCGACTGGGGTTCGAGGGCGCTCTTGGACAGGTACTCCTGGGCGCCGGAGGCGACCGCGGCGAGCCCGGCGTCCTCCTCCGACAGACCGGTCAGCACCACGACGGCCGCGCCGGGCGCGTCCTTCAGCAGCCGGGACACCGCGTCCACGCCGAAGGCGTCGGGCAGGTGCAGGTCGAGCAGGACGCACTCGGGCGCGGCGCGGCGGGCCAGCAGCTCCAGCGCCTCGGCGAGATTGCTCGCCCTGACCACCTGGGTCGCGGCGTCGCTCAGCGCGAGGTACTCCTCGACGAGCAGGGCGTCGCCGTCGTCGTCCTCGACCAGCAGGACCGTCGCGGGGCCCGACTGCCCGAAGGAGGCGGGCGGCGCCGTGCGCGGACTCTGACTGTCGCGAATGTCACG
The DNA here is from genome assembly GCF_040610915.1 of Streptomyces sp. NPDC003300. NCBI lineage: Bacteria > Bacillati > Actinomycetota > Actinomycetes > Kitasatosporales > Streptomycetaceae > Streptomyces > Streptomyces sp. NPDC003300. The sequence goes on from NZ_JBEXNE010000002.1 coordinate 97,873, forward strand.
AACATCACGGCTGTCACGCCCGTCGCGGGTGTGCGGGATGCCCACCGGAAGTCCGGCCGGAACTCCGACCGGGCCGCTCTGCACCACGTTTCTTCCTCCGCCTTCGGCTGCCCGACCATTGAGATTGCGCTGAGCGTACTTGCCCAGGACAGGAGCGTATATGCGGGAGCCTCCGGACCCCTGTTCGATCCGGCAACCTGTGCGTCGGGTCCGCCGCGCGACCCATCCGGAACCGTCGTCGCTACGAATGACGGAGGATTGACGGGGTACGGCGGAACGGGGATTCCGGAACGTCCGTTCGTACCTGTCACGGCACGTCGGCGGAGGGAACGGACACGGGTGGAGGCACGGGTGGCAGAGGACCGCGACGGCGACAGCGCACGCGCGGGGTATCGGGGCCTGGTGATGCGGCGTTCCGCGGCGGCCCCCGAGGCGGCGGTGCTGGTGCTGCACGGCGGCCGGGAGCGCGGTATGGGCCGGCCGTCCCGGCTGAACGCGCCGGGGCTGCGGATGCGCCCCTTCGTCCGGGCGCTGGCCCGCGCGACGCGGGGCCGCCGGGTGGTGCTCGCCGAGGCCCGCTACCGGCACCGCGGCTGGAACGGGGAGCGGGCGGACGCCGCGCGGGACGCGGCCGACGCGCTGGCGGAGCTGTCCAGGCGGACCGGCGGGGCGCCGGTCGTGATGGTCGGGCACTCCATGGGCGGCAGGGCGGCGCTGCGGGTGGCCGGTACGGACGGGGTGGTCGGCACGGTGGCGCTGGCCCCCTGGTGCCTGCCGGGGGAGCCGGTGGAGCAGCTCTCGGCGGCCAGGCTGGTGTTCCTGCACGCGGAGGCCGACCGGATCACCTCGCCCGTGGAGTCGCTGCGGATGGCGGAGCGGGCCAGGGCCGAGGGCGCCGAGGTGTGCCGCTTCGTGCTGCCGGGCGGCGACCACGCGATGCTGCGCCAGGCGGCCGTCTGGCACGCGCTCACCACCCGGGCCGTCTGCGGCCTGCTCGGCCTGTCCGCGCTCCCGCCCGAGGTCGCCTCCGCCTTCGCCCTGCCGCCCGGCTCCCCGGACGGCCTCGACGTGCCCGCGACCGCCGGTGACGGGCGGGGCGTGCGGGTGTGAGGGTACGGGGCTGCCGATACGGGTCCGACCGTACGCGACCGCGGGCGCGACGCTGCCGGTACGAGCCGGCGCGGGCGCCGGAATGGGCGCCGGGACCGGGTGCCCATAACGGGCCGGAAGCTGATCTCCGGGTCATGGAACCGCAAACAACAGTCGGTCGTTACGGGGGCATGACCGCTATGACGCCTGGCTCGAATGTGCCGCTCTCCGTGCCCCGAGTGGCCGTGGACGTCGCCGCCTCCTCCGCGCGGCTCGATGTCTCGGGCCTGCTCCTGACCGGTGACGGGAAGGTGCGCTCCGACGACGACTTCGTCTTCTACAACCAGCCCCAGGGGCCCGGCGTCAGCCACCGCTCCGGGGGCGGTTCCGGGCCCGACTCGATCACCGTGGACACCGCGGCCGTCCCGGCCGGGATCGAGAAGGTCGTGGTGACCGCGAGCCTGGACGGCGGCGGTCCCTTCGCGGGTACGACACCGACGGCCACGGTCCGCAGCGCGGACGACGGCTCGGTGATCGCCACCTTCACGCCCACCGGGCTCGGCCCGGAGACCGCGCTCGTCGTGGTCGAGGTGTACCGGCGCGGCGGCGCCTGGAAGGTCCGCGCGGTCGGCCAGGGGTACGCCAACGGGCTGGGCGGCATCGCCAGCGACTTCGGGGTGAATGTGGAGGAGCCCGCGGCCCCCGCGGCCCCCGCCGCCGCGTTCACCCCGCCGCCGCCCGCGCCGGGACTGCCCAGTGCGCCGCCGCCCTCCGGCGCGCCCGCCGCGTATCTGCCGCCGCCGCCCTCCGCTCCCCCGGCCGCGCCGCCCGCTCCCGCGCCGGGCGCGGGCAAGGTCAATCTGGACAAGGGCCGGGTCAATCTCCGCAAGAACGAGACGGTCTCGCTGGTCAAGGCGGGCAAGCCGTTCCTGTCCTCGGTGCGGATGGGCCTGGGCTGGGAGCCCGCCTTCGGCGGCCGGGACATCGACCTGGACGCGTCGGTGATCGCCTACGGTCCGCAGCGCAATCACATCGCGACCTGCTACTTCGGCAAGCTGTCCATCCTCAACGGCGCGGTCCAGCACTCCGGTGACAATCTGACCGGCGCGGGCTCGGGCGACGACGAGACGATCACCGTGCACCTGGGCGGGCTGCCGCCGGAGGTCACCGGTCTGGTCTTCACGGTGAACTCGTACTCGGGGCAGAAGTTCAACAAGGTCGCCAAGGCGTACTGCCGGCTGCTCGACGCGGGCACCGGCGAGGAGCTGGTCCGCTTCGACCTGACCGGCAGCGAGCCGCGCACGGGTGTGCTGATGGCCAAGCTGATCAAGCAGTTCTCCGGCGAGTGGGAGATGACCGCCATGGGCGACTTCATCGACTCGCGTACCGCCAAGGGGATGGTGCGGCCCGCCTCCGCGGCGCTCTGAGGCACCGCGGACCGGACGTGTGCCCTGCGGGGCCGCCGCCGGTCCGCGCAGGCTGGCATGAGTCCGCGCGGACGGGCGGCGGCCCGAGAGACCGGTCCCAGGCGGCGCGGGACCGGCCTCAGGCGGCGCGGACCGGTTCACATCGCAGGCCGGTCTCACACCGCGCGGCGGCCTCAGACCACGGGCCGCGCTCGGACCGCGCGTCGGGCTCAGACCGCGCGGATCGCCGTCGCCAGGGCGCCCGCCTCGGCCGGGCCGAGGTGCCGGGCGATGTCGGCCTCGCTGATGATGCCGACCAGGCGGCTCCCCTCGACCACCGGTACCCGGCGGATGCGCCGGGAGGACATGGTCGCGACGACGCTGCCCGCGTCGTCGTCGGCCGCGGCCGTCACCGGGCTGCCGTCCATCAGGTCGGCGGCCCGGACCGCGCCCGGGTCGTGGCCGGTCGCCACACAGCGCAGCACGATGTCCCGGTCGGTGAGCACCCCTTGGAGCCCGCCGTCGTCACCGGTGACCGCCAGGGCCCCGATGTCCGCGTCCCGCATCCGCTTGGCGGCCACGTCCAGGGTCTCGTGGGCGGAGATCGTCTCGACGCCCTGATGCATGATGTCGCGCGCAGTGGTCACAGCAGCTCCATTCGTCCCGGGCCCCCGCGCCGACCATAAAGTCCCGCGCGCCGCCCCGCACGGCGGCGGGAGCCGGGGCCAGGACCGGGAGCGGGCGGGCGCGGGGGCGCCGTGCGCACGGCGCTCGGAGGCCGTGGGACCCCGGCACGCACCGGCTCGTGCGCCGCGCGGGCCTCGTACGGGCCGGACCGCCACCGGACGTTCGCACATCAACATGTCATGGTCACATAAAATTTACCGCTGACGGTCTACCCGCATAGACCCGTGACCGGGACCCTGGTCGGGAACCACCCGTACCGCTCGACCCCCTAGCCACGGGAGCGCTCAGTCATGCCCAAAAACCGTCTCGTGCACGGAATCTGTGCCGCCGTCAGCGCGGCACTGCTCGCGCTGACCGTCCTGTTCGTCAGCGGCGGCCCCGCACAGGCCGCTCTGCCGACCCCGATCGCCGCCTCCACCGCCCGCAGTTACCTGTCCGGCATGACGGCCACCGCGGAGACGCACGCCTCGACGTACGACCGGAATCTGTTCCCGACCTGGATCACCATCTCGGGCACCTGCGACACCCGCGAGTACGTGATCAAGCGCGACGGCACGAGCGTGGTGACCGACAGCTCGTGCAAGGCGACCTCGGGGAACTGGACCAGCCCGTACGACGGCGTGACCACCACCGACCCGTCGACCTTCGACATCGACCACCTGGTGCCGCTCGCCGAGGCGTGGGCCTCGGGCGCCTGGGCCTGGACCACCGCGCAGCGCCAGGCGCTGGCCAACGACGTGACCCGCCCGCAGCTCGTGGCCGTCTCCGCGCACTCCAACCGCTCCAAGGGCGACGGCGACCCGGCCGAGTGGCTGCCGCAGGCGTCGTACCAGTGCACGTACGCCCGCGCGTGGGTGCAGGTGAAGCACTACTACGGTCTGACCGTGGACAGTGCGGAGAAGTCGAAGCTCACGTCGGTCCTCAGCGGCTGCTGAAACGTTCCGGCCGCACCCGGCCGCACCCGGCCTCGCTCGTCACGGCGGTGACGAGCGCGGCCGGACGGCGGTCCGCCCGTCAGCCCGTCAGTCCGGCAGCCCGGCAGCCCGGCAGCCCGGCAGCCCGGCAGCCCGGCAGCCCGGCGTCTTCAGGGTCAGCGTGCGGCGGCCGGGCGCGTAGAACCAGACGGCCCCCTCACGTACGAGGTACACCCCGTCGTCCGCCCACCACAGGCCCGTCAGCCCGTGCGCCCGCGTGACCTCGCCCGCCGCGAACGGCGTCTCCACCCAGTCCACGCCGTACACGGTGCCGGGCCCGGTCGCCCGTGACAGGTCGTCCACGTAGCGGCCCCCGGAGTCGATGCACCGGAACGCCTGGAGCACGCCACCGTTCTGCGCCGACGGCGGTGTCCGCCGGCACAACGACGTTCCCGCGGTCAGATACGCGTGACCTCGCTTCGGGTCGGCCACCACGGCCTCCCGCGTACGGCTGACCGGCACCGGGGCTCCTCACGTCGCGCTGAGCACCCACGGTGCCGCCCCCCGGCCAACCCCGTATGAACGGCGTCCTTCCGCGAGGCGGCCACCCGGTTGCCCCCGGCGCGGGGGCGCGCCCCGAGCGGTGGACCGCCGCGCGTCAGCCCGAAAGGCCCTGGCGGGAGCGGGCCTTGAAGGCCGCCTTGCGGGCGTCCTTGGCGGATTTGCGGTCCGGGTGGAGACGCCCCATGGCTTCGAGGACGTCGGCGGTGGCGGGGTGGTCGACGCGCCAGGCGGCGTCGAAGAAGCCGTCGTGCCGGGCGACGAGGTCACGGACGAGGTCGGCCAGGATCTCGGGGGCGTCGTCGGCGGCGAGCTGCGCGGCGAGGGTGTCGATGGTGAGCCAGAAGACCATGTCCGCGTCGGGCGCGGGGATGTCGGCGGCGCCGCTCTCGGTGAGCCAGACGCGGGCGAGGCCGCCGAGCGCGCGGTCGTCGAGGACTTCGCGCAGCGCGGGCTCGGCCTCGGCGCCGAGCAGGGTGAGCGTCTGCTGGCAGATAAGACGACGGCCCGGCGCACCGGCGTCGTCGCCGCGCGCGGCGGCGAGCAGTTCGCGTGCGGCGTCGGCCGGCTTGCGGTCCTCCAGCCACAGCTCGGCCTCCACGCGCGCCGCCTGGTCGGGGTAGCCGGTCAGCGCTTCGAGGAGGTCGACGCCCGACCCGCCCGCGAGGTCGCCGATGGCGGGGGCCTGCGCGCCCGCGTCCACGAGCCGTTCGCGCATGCCGTGCACGCCGAGCGGCGTGAGCAGGACCATGCCGTAGCGGGAGACCTCCTCGGGGTCGAGGTCGTCCCCGACGGCCCCCTCGGGGAATTCGGGGAAGGAGCCGGTTTCCCCGTCACCCTCCGCCTCCTCGATCAGCGCCTCGTCGACCGGCTGGTAGTCCAGCAGTCCGGTCGTGGCGAGCAGCCGGAAGTGGTCGTCCAGCCGCATCATCACCTCGGTGACCTCTTCGAGGACGGCGTCGCTGGGCTGGTCCATCTCGTCGGGCACGACGAGGGACGCGGCGAGCACCGGCAGCGGTACCGCGTCGGGCCCGTCCTCGGCGACCGCCGAGTCCTCCACGGCCATCAGCGCGTAGAGGTTGACCAGCGCGCTGTCGAGGAATTCGGCCTCCTTCTCCGGGTCCCAGTCCAGCTCGTCCAGGAGCACCTGGTCGCCGTCGTCCATGACCTCGCGCAGACTCTCGAAATCCGGTGCGGCGGCGTCGGCGAGGGCCGACTCGGCGGCGGCCAGCCAGATGTCGAGCACGTCCTGCGGGAGGCCCGCGGTGATCCGCTCGTACGCCTCGCCGGGCAGCGCGCGACCGGCGACCTCGCCGACCGGCGTGGACTCCTCGGCCTCCTCGTCGATCTCCAGGACCAGCAGGCCGGTGTCGACGGCGACGCCCCATGCCTGGGCGGTCTCGGCGAGCCCTTCCTCGTCCTCGTCCACCGGGAGGCCGAGTTCCGCGGCGGCGGCCACCAGGTCGTCGTCCAGCAGCTCGCCCATCGCGTCGACCGGCCGTTCCGGTGTCGCCCACCGGGTCAGCCGCAGCGCTCGGTCCAGCAGCGGCACGGCCAGTGCCAGCCGCGCGAGGTCGTCCGCGGGGAGCAGCCGTACGGGCGGCAGGACGAGGGGACCTTCGGACATGGGGTGACTCCTAGAGGGCTCTACGGCTGTACGGCGTGAGGGGTGTGCCGGTCCGGCTCACCCCTGGCGGGTGGATCGGACCGGCACACGCGAACCGGTACGCGCGCCGGACGCGCGCACTCAGCGTAGGCCCTGCGACCCCCCGACCGTCGGCCTCCCGGCCCCGTCGCACCCGTCACCCCGCCGGTTCACCCGCCCGTAGCGACACGTTCCGGCCACCGCCGCCCGCCGCCGGGTGCGTACCGGCCACACGTCCCTCAGGCGTACGGGAGTTCGGCGCGCGGGAGGAGCCGGCGCGAAGGGCTCAGCGCACCCCGTCCCACAGGGCGCGCTCGTCCGGGCGGGGGTCGCGTACCGGACCGCAGTGCGCGGGGTCGTCCGCCGTGCCGAAGACCATGGTCGTACGGTCCCGGGTGTCGTACGCGGGCCAGCCGGGATCGCCGGTGACGGCGAAGGAGACCCAGGCGGCGTGCATGGTGTCGGCGAGCGGCTGCGGCGGGGCCTCGCCGAGCAGCATGGTCTCGCCGGGCGCGTCCAGGTTGTCGAAGGCGAAGGCGATCTCGGAGGCGTGGCAGGCGCCGAGGCGGCCGTCGAAGGCGGTGGAGCGGCGGCCGAATTCGTAGACGTGGGCGCGCGGCACGGACTCGGCCAGGCGGACCGCGGGTATCCGGAAGAACCAGTCGGTGAGGACGGCGGAGAACAGGTCGCCGGTGGTGGCGCCGGGGCGGTTGGCCGCGTAGAGCGGCAGCGCGGTGTCGGGGTCCAGGCCGTGCCGGGCGATCGCGGCCCGCAGGTGCCTGTCGTCGATGTAGTCGATGACGCCGCTGGGCACGGTGAAGAGCCGGTACTCCTCGGCGGTGGTGCCGATCAGCAGGTCGACGGCGCAGTCGGCGCCGGGTCCCGGCACCGGGTGGGCGCGGGCGGCGGTGCTCGCGGTGTCCGCGATCGGCTCGAAGGGCATGGCGTTCAGCGCGACCTCGCCCCACAGCGCGGGGTCGGGGTTGGCGGTGACCTCGTTGCGCAGGGCGGTCTGCGCGGGCAGCAGGACGTCCAGCGGGAGTGCGGCGAAGGCCGCGGCGGTGGGTTCGACGCCGAGTTTCGCGGCGAAGTGCGCGGCGACCTTGCGGGCGGTGTCCCGGCCGATCGTGTGGTGCGCGGCGCCGCTCTGGAGGATCGCCCGGTGGAAGAGTCCTCGGGCGCCGGGGGCGGTGAGCAGCACCCCGATGCTCATCGCGCCGGCTGATTCGCCGAAGACGGTCACGCGGCCGGGGTCGCCTCCGAAGGCGGCGATGTTGTCGCGGACCCATTCGAGGGCGGCGATCTGGTCGAGCACTCCGCGGTTGTCGGGGGCCCCGTCGAGGGACAGGTAACCGTCCGTCCCCAGGCGGTAGTTGACGGTCACGCAGACGACGCCGTCGCGGGCGAACGCGGCGCCGTCGTAGATCGGCAGCGAGCCGGAGCCGTTCATGAAGGCGCCGCCGTGCAGCCACACCATGACCGGTGCGCCGCCCGCGGTGTCGGGTGTCCACACATTGAGGTTGAGGCAGTCCTCGCCCGCGATGTCCGGGTCGGGCAGCAGCACGTCGAACGGCTTGACGTAGGGGCCCTTGGGCGCGGTCGGGCCGAACGCGGCCGCGTCGCGTAAGCCCTCCCACGCGGCGGGCGGTTGCGGCGCCATGAACCGGTGCGGTCCGAACGGCGGTGCGGCGTAAGGGATGGCGCGGAAGACGGCGACGCCGTCCTGGCCGGCCGCTCCGCGTACGTCGCCCTGCCGGGTGGTGCAGACCGGTCCGTCCATGCGTCAGACTCCTTCGTCCTGTGCCCGCTCCCGGGGCTCGCGTACGCTACCGGCGGCCCGCCCCTGCGGGAGGCGCCGCGACACCTTCAACGTACCAAGCGGTCGGTCAGGGGGCACGATGAGCGATGGCGGTCTCCGCGTCGAGGCGTACGGCGTGGGGCAGCGGGTCGCCTCGGGGCGGCAGACGCTGCGGGGGGTGGGCGTACGGATCGCGCCCGGCGAGCTGCTGGCCGTGGCGGGCGGCAGCGGGTCGGGCAAGACGACGCTGCTGGAGATCCTGGCCGGAATCCGTACCCCCTCGGCCGGTCGCGTCCTGCACGACGGTACGGAACCGGCCGTCCTGCGACCGGCGTTGGGGTATCTGCCGCACGGCAACGTGATGCACGACGACCTGCCGCTGGACCGGGCCCTCGGCTACGCGGCCCGCCTGCGGATGCCCGCCCGGACCGCCGCCGCTCTCCTGGACGCGGCCGTACGCGACGCGCTGGCCGCCGTCGGCCTCGCCGACCGCGCCCGCCAGCCCCTACGCACCCTCAGCGAGGGCGAGCGCCGCCGCGCCTGCATCGCGGTCGAACTCCTCACCCGCCCCCGCGTGCTGTTCCTGGACGAGCCGACGACCGGACTCGATCCGGCGACCGGCGCGGAACTCCTGCGCACCCTGCGGGACTTGACCGCCGACGGCGTCACCGTCGTGCTCACCACGCACGCGCCCGCCGATCTGACCCGCTGCGACCGCGTCCTGTTCCTCACCCCTGAAGGACGCCCGGCCCACCTGGGCACGGCGGCCACCCTCACGGCGGCGTACGGCGTCCCGACGCTGGAGGAGGTGTACGGGGCGGTGGCCCGCGGGGCGCGGGCGGCGGACGCGGCCGCCGCGGAGGAGACCGCCGCGGAGGAGACCGGCCCCGCGCCCGAGGCGGCGCCCGTGGCCGACGGCGCCGCCGCCACACGCCCGGCGCCGCTCGGGGCGGTCGGGCAGTGGTGGCTGCTCACCCGGCGGGCCGGGGAGTTGATGGCGCGCAATCGGCTGACGGCGGCGGTCGTCGTGGGGTCGCCGCTGGTGATCGTGGCGATGTTCGCGCTGCTGTTCCGGCCGGGAGCCTTCGATCCGGCGGCGCCGAGTCCGGGTTCCGCGGCGATGATCCTGTTCTGGATCGCCTTCGGCGGCTTCTTCTTCGGCCTGACCTACGGCCTGTTGCAGATCTGCGCGGAGCTGGCGGTGGTGCGCAGGGAGCGGCTGACCGTGCTGCGGCTCGGGCCCTATCTGCTGTCGAAGGCGGCGCTGCTGCTGCCCGTACTGGCCCTGGCGGACGCGGCGTTGCTCGCGGTGCTGCGCGGTCTGAACCGGCTGCCCGCCGCCGGGTGGGGCACGTACGGGTCGCTGTTCCTGACCGTGCTGCTCGCGTCGGCCGCCGCGCTCGCGCTGGGGCTGCTGGCGTCGGCGGCGGTGGGCGATCCGGGGCAGGCCACGCTGATGCTGCCGATGCTCTGCTTCCCGCAGGTGCTGTTCTCGGGGGCCTTTGTGCCGGTGCCCCAAATGGCTTGGGCGGGACGGGTGTTGAGCGCGGCGATGACCAACCGGTGGGCGTTCGAGGCGCTGGGCGGCGGGATCGGTCTGCGGGAGCTGTGGGCGCATGGCGCGTCGCCGCTGGGGCCGCCGCTGCTGGCCTCGTACGGCGGCTCGTTCGACCGGGCGGTGTGGGCGGGCTGGCTGCTGCTGGCCGGTTTCACGGCGCTGTTCCTGGCCGCCGCGTGGGCGGTGCTGGCGCGCAAGTGCCGCACGGTCAGCAGACCAGCCGTGGGCTGAGCCCCGCCGGGTCGGGCGAGCGGTCGCGGTAGGTCTGCGCGGCGAAGGCGAGGAAGGCGGACACGTCGGCCGCGTTGGAGGACAGGCCGAGCGAGACGCGGACGGCGCCGCCGGAGGGGAGGCCGAGGCGGCCGAGGTAGTCGTCGATGGTGCCGGTGGCGGTACGGACGGCGCCGCCGAGTACGTCGCGGTCGATGGCGAAGGCGACCTCGCCCGTGCCGGGGTTGCAGAAGCAGCCGGTGCGCAGCGATATGCCGTGCGCGGCGCTGTCGCGGCCGACGATCCGCTCGTCGATCACCCGTCCGTCGGCGCCGAGCAGATTCAGCGCGACCGTGCCGCCGCGGCCGGTGGTGTCCTGCGGACCGTAGATCCGTACCAGCGGGCTGCCGTCGGCGTGCCGCAGACCGCGCAGCCCGGCCAGTAACTCGGCGGTGAGCGAGGTGACATGACGGTGTATCGACTGCACGCCGACGCCGGTGATCCAGTCGAGGCCGAATTCGATGTCGGGAATGCTCAGGTAGTTGACCGTGCCGTCCTCGAAGGCCGCCTCGCCGTCGGCCATGTGGTGCCACAGGCCCTGGGCGCTCACCACGTGGATGGTGCCGCCGGAGAACCACGGCCGCCGCAGCCGCGTCAGCGCCTCCCTGCGGGCCAGCAGACAGCCGATGCCGGTCGGGTAGCCGAAGACCTTGTACCAGCTCACGGCCACGAAGTCGGGGCTGAACCGGCCGAGGTCGAGCACGTTCGCGGGCACGTAGGCCGCCGCGTCCAGCAGGACGTCCCAGCCCGCCGCCCGCGCCCTGGTCACCCAGTCCAGCGAGTGCTGGACCCCGCTGAAATTGCTCTGCGCGGGGTACGCGAGCAGTCCGGGCCCCCGGGCCCCGGACTCCGTGCCCGCCCGCGGCCTCGCGCCCGTCAGGACGGCGTCCATCGCCGTCGCGTCAATGCCGAGGCCCGGCGCCTCCAGCGGTACGTACACCGTCCCCGCGCCCCGGCCGCGGGCGTACTCCCGCAGGCCGTTGACGGAGTTGTGGTTGTCGAGGGTGAGCACCAGCCGGTTGTCCGGCCCGAACGGGTAGGCCTCGCCGACCAGTCGGCACGCCCCGGTGGCGTTGGCCGTGAACACCACGGCGTACTCGGCCGGATCGGCCCTGAAGTGCGCGAGCACCCGTGCGCGGGCCCGCTCCACCAGTTCGCCCGACGCCTGCGAGGCCGGGCTGACCGAGTGCGGATTGCCGTAGCAGCCCGCCGCGATCCGGTCGGCGTGCGCCCGCACTTGGGCGCGGGCGGGAAGTCCCGCGCCGGTGTGGTCGAGGTACACCTGCCGTCGCTCGTCGAGATACCCGTATTCGACCGCGCGCAGCGCGCCAAGGCTGTCCATGAGCGACCCCCGGTCTTCCGGTCTCCGGTCCTCCGCGACGCGATCCCGCGCGACCCCGAACGGCCGCCCGTACGACCGCCGTTGCGCCAGTCGTCGCGCCGGCCGTACGACGCCCGCGCGACATCCGCGCGACATCCGTGCGACGTCCGTACTCAGGATCGCACCGCGAGCCGTCCGCCGTGCGGCGTTGCGTACGGTCGCCGGCCGCGGCCGACGGGAGCGCGGTCAGGTCCGGGCGAGCGCGCCGCGGATCAGGGCCAGCAGCGCCTTCGTACTGTCCCTGCGGGCCCAGGCGATCAGGGCCAGCGGCAGGATGAGGATGATCGGCGTCGCCGCGTTGTCGCCGTCGAAGACGGTGATCTGGGTGATGATGGCGCCGATCATCAGGCCGATCATCGCGACCGCGGCGACCTGGTAGAGCACCGGGATCAACAGGGCGACGGCGCCCGCGAGTTCGAGCGCGCCGGTGAGGTACATGAACCAGTCGCCGAAGCCGATGCGGTCGAAGGAGTCGGCCGCGGCGTCGATGCCGAGGAGCTTGGGGGCGGCGCTGGCCACGCCGTAGAAGAGGGCCAGCACGATCTGGAGGGCGAGCAGCGCGGTGCGCGCCCGGCTACGGGCGGGGCGGGCGGTGACGGCTGTCGCGGTACCGGTCGGGGCGGCGCTGGTGGAGGTGGAGACGACGGACACGAGGGGCTCCTCTGGTCGGGTCGATGCGGTGCTGTCGTATGCGCCGTGGCGCTGTCGAAGAGGTAGACCGGGGACCGCCGCGGAACTCATCGCAGGCGCGGGAAAGACTGGGGAAGGCCAGGGGAAAGGCGCGAGGAAAGCCCGGAAAAGCCACCCTGTACAGTGTGAGTTCCCAGAAGGTACTCACTCACCGGGGGTGTACGGCACATGCAGGAGATCACCGACGAGGCCGAACTGCGGGAACTGCTCGGCGAACCCACCGCGGTCGTCCGCGACAAGGCGCGCGACCGGCTGCACGAACTGGACGTGGCCTGGCTGAAGGCGGCGCCCTTCTGCCTGATGGCCACCTCGGCGGCCGACGGCACCTGCGACGTGTCACCCAAGGGCGACCCCGCCGGTTTCACCGTCGTCCTGGACGACCGGACCATCGCGGTCCCCGAGCGGCCGGGCAACCGCCGCGCGGACGGCTTCCGCAACATCCTGTCCAACCCGCACATCGGCCTGCTCTACTTCGTCCCCGGGCGCGGCGACACCCTCAGGATCAACGGCAGGGCGCGGCTCCTGCGCGACGCCGACTTCTTCGACCGCATGGTCGTCAAGGGCCACCGCCCGCAGGTCGCGGTCCTGGTCGACATCGAGGAAGTCTTCTTCCACTGCTCCAAGGCGTTCCTGCGCAGCGCGCTGTGGAAGCCGGAGACGTGGCAGCCCGACGCGCTGGCGTCGCGGGCGCGGATCTCCAAGACGCTGGAGCGGACCGAGGACTCGCTGGCGGAGCTGGAGACGTACTACGGGGCCGCGTACGCGGAGAAGATCTACCACTAGGGCCTGTCCGGCGGATCACGACCGCGATATCCGGGTGACGGCCGCCGGGACCGACAGTAGGGTCGCCCCTTATGCGCATTCTCGTTCTGGGCGGTACCGCCTTCGTCGGCCGCGCCATCGTGGAGGACGCACTCCACCGCGGGCACGACGTCACCCTCTTCGGCCGCGGCAGGACCGGCGCCGGCCTCTTCCCGGGCCTCCCCCGGCTGACCGGCGACCGCGACACCGGCGACTACGCGGCGCTCGCGGGCGACACCCGGTGGGACGCCGTCGTGGACGTCAGCGGCTACGTCCCGCGGCACGTCGCGCAGGCCATGAACGCGCTGGGCGACCGGATCGGCCGGTATCTGTTCATCTCCAGCCACGCGGTGTACCAGCGCGAGGGTGTGGCGCCCGGCTCCGACGAGGACACCCCGCGCCGCCCGCCGGTCCGCGACACCGAGGTGCTGAGCGAGGCCACGTACGGGCCGTGCAAGGTCGCCTGCGAGGACGACGTGACCGCGCGCCACGGGCAGCGCGCCACGATCGTGCGGGCGGGGAAGGTCGCCGGTCCGCACGACCCCTCCGACATGTTCACCTACTGGGTGCGCGCCGCCGCGCGCGGCGGCCGGGTCGCCCTGCCCGCCGACCCCGCCCAGCCGGTGCAGATCATCGACTCCCGCGACCTGGCCCGGCTGGTGATCCGGCTGCTGGAGGACGACCGGCCCGGCGCCTTCCACGCCGTGGGCCCCGAACAGCCGGTCACCCTCGGCGAGTTGATCGAGACGTGCGCGCGGGCCGCGGGCACCGAGGTGAAGATCGTACGGGTCACGCCGGACGTCGTACCGCCGATGTTCCCGCTGGTCCGGGAGGACACCGCCACACAGCAGCGCAGCGCCGCGCGCGCCCGGGCCGCCGGGATGCCCGCGACCCCGCTGGCGGTCACCGCCGCCGACGTCCTGGCCTGGGACCGGGAACGCGGCGAGCCGCCGCTGGAGGCCGGCTGGTCCCCCGAGGAGGAGCGTGCGGTGCTCGCGGCGGCGGCTCGTACGGCGTGAACCGGTCACGCGTGACGCGTCGTCAGTTGTGGCTGTGCAGCGCGTCGTTGAGGCCGCCCCACGAACCCGTGCGCTGAAGGACCTCGACCTTGCCGGTGGTCGAGTTGCGGCGGAAGAGGATGTTGTTGGCCCCGGAAAGCTCCAGCGCCTTGACGATCTTGCCGTCCGGGAGCGTGACGCGGGTGCCCGCGGTGACGTACAGGCCCGCCTCCACGACGCAGTCGTCACCGAGGGCGATGCCCAGGCCCGACTCGGCGCCGAGCAGGCAGCGTTCGCCCACCGAGACGACCTGGGTGCCGCCGCCGGACAGGGTGCCCATGATGGACGCGCCGCCGCCGATGTCCGAGCCGTCGCCGATGACGACGCCCTGCGAGATGCGGCCCTCGACCATGGAGGCGCCCAGCGTGCCCGCGTTGAAGTTGCAGAAGCCCTCGTGCATGACGGTCGTGCCGGACGCCAGGTGCGCGCCGAGGCGTACGCGGTCGGCGTCGGCGATCCGCACGCCGGACGGGGCGACGTAGTCCGTCATCCGCGGGAATTTGTCCACGCCGTACACCGCCAGGTGCAGGCCCTCCGCGCGGGCCGCCAGCCGCGCCCCTTCGACCGCCGCCACCGGCACCGGGCCGATCGACGTCCACGCGACGTTCGCCAGCAGGCCGAACAGCCCTTCCAGGTTGGGCTCGTTGGGGCGGACCAGGCGGTGGCTCAGCAGGTGCAGCCGCAGATACGCGTCGTGCGCGTCCAGCGGCTTGTCGTCCGTCGAGGCGATGACGGTCCGCACCGCCACGACCTCCACCCCGCGCCTCGGGTCCTTCCCGAGCGCCTTGGGCGCCGCCGCTCCCAGCAGCTCCGCCGCGCGCTCGGCGCTCAGCCGCTCGGTGCCCGCGGGGCCCGCCTCCGCGGCGAGTTCCGGTGCGGGGTACCAGGTGTCCAGGACGGTGCCGTCGTCGGCGACGGTGGCAAGGCCGACGCCGAGGGCGCCGGGGGCACGATGCTCATTCATACCCAGACGCTAACCCGTCCTCCCCCCGCCCAGCCACCCGCCCCGCCCCCCGCCCCGGTACGGCTCCCGATCCGCTACGGGCGCGCCCGCGGCGTCCGCGGCGGCCTCAGTGCCGCGCCCTCGGCGGTGCCTCCTCCCACGCCGCCGCCCCCGCGGCCCCGGCGCCGAGCACCGCGCAGCGCAACCAGTGCTCGCCGGGCGGGAGTTGACCCACCAGCACGGGCAGTGACGTGCGCCGCGCCAGCACATTGGTGCCCGGCAGCGGGTCGAGCACCCGGCCGCTACGGCCGCCGTCCAGATCGCGCAGCCCGCTGAGGTCCCCGGCCCCGGTGACCGTCACCGCGCTGCCCTCGCTCTCCTCGCGCCGGGTCAGCCCCGCGTCCCGGTCGACCGCGAAGCCGCCCTCCGCCGTGTACAGCGCGCGGCCCGTACGGACGCGGTGGGTGCGCAGGTGCCAGGGCGCGGCGGCGGTGAGCCAGGTGGTGATCTCCACGTCGGGCCACGGCCGCCAGGTGCTGCGTACGGTGTCGCCGTCCTCGACCGCCGGATCGTGCTGCTCCTCGCGCACCCGGAAGTGCCGCGGCGCCGTCCCCTCCTCAATGTCGGCCTCGTCGCTGACCGCGAGCACCGAGTCGTACGCCCCCGGCTCCGGGCCGAGACCGTCGACCGGCGCGCTGAAGCCGAAGCGGGAGGAGTACGCGAATTTGGCGTACTTCGCGGCGCCGCCCCGCGCCCAGAGATTGTGCTGCGACCCGCTGAGCAGCGTCGCGTCCCCACCCGAACGCATCAGCACCGCCCCGGCGTCCGGCTGCGCCAAGGTCTCCGGCAGCTCGGCGGCGGGCTCCTCGTCCGCCGTCCAGAAGGCGTGGTCCGCGGGCAGGGCCAGCGGCAGGAACGCCTTCATCGCCCAGTACGGCGAGCCCGGCCCGTTGTACTGCTCCGCGACCGCCGGCTGCGGATAGCCGTACCCGATGGTCAGCACCCCGTCCGGCGACGTCAGCGCCGACCGCTCCCGCCACCAGCGCAAGTGCCGCGACAGCAGCCCCTTGGCCTCCCCCGGCGGCACGGCGTCCACCCCCGCGTACGGCAGCGCCCCCCAGAACGAGCCCTGCGCGAACCGGTACGTGAGACTGCGGCCGAACGGCACGGCGGCGCCGTCCGCCGCGAACCAGTGCCGGAAGCCCGGCGCGAAGTCGGCCGCCCGCTGCCGGAAGCGCGCCGCCCGCGCCGGGTCGCCGTCGCCCGCGAGCGCCGCGTAGATCAGGCCGTAGAAGTGCATGGCCCACGGGATGTAGTAGTCGCGCTGCGCGGTGTTCCCGTCGGCGTACCAGCCGTCCTGGCGCGCGTACGTCTCCAGCCGGTCCAGCCGGGCGTGCCGCGCGTCCCGGTCGTGCGCGTACCCCACCCGGTCCAGACCGAGGCTGACCAGCACCGGGAAGAAGTTCCAGTTGTTCTCGGGCGTGTCGGCCCCCAGGAAGCTCGCCAGCCAGGCACCCGCCCGGTCCCGTTCCTTGCCGCTGAGCGGGTCCCACAGCTTCTCCGGCGCCAGCGCCAGCGCGAATCCGACGGCCGCCGTCTCGACGGTCCGCTGGTCGATGCCGGTGGCCGTCCCCCAGTACTCGGGATGCCCCGGGTCCGTCCCCGCCGCCAGCCCCCGCGCCCACAGGTCCCAGTGCGCGAATTCCCCGCCCCCCGCCGCCAACGGCGCCAGCCCCCACAACGGCCGCGCGTATCCCTCCAGGTCGGCCGCGGTGTCGTCATGGTGCGCCGTGTTCACCCCCAGCCGTATCCGAGCGCCCCCCTCGCTCGCGTACCGCACCAGCGGATCGACCAACTCCCGCACATACGCCTGCATCTCCCCACGCGCGCCACTGCCGCTCGCCATCCCAACCGCCTCCCTCACGAAGTTGCGATAATTTTCGCAACACCCCCAAGAGACCGTCAACGGCCCGGACACGGCATCGGGCGGCCACCGCGTGAGACGCGGTGGCCGCCCGATGCCGTGGCGCGGAGCCCTGCGATGCCGAGGCGGAGAGCCCGGAGAAAGATCAGACGTTGAAGCCCAGGGCGCGGAGCTGGTCGCGGCCGTCGTCGGTGATCTTGTCGGGGCCCCACGGGGGCATCCAGACCCAGTTGATCTTGAGGTCGTTGACGATGCCCTCGGTGGCGGAGACGGCCTGTTCCTCGATGACGTCGGTGAGGGGGCAGGCCGCGGAGGTGAGGGTCATGTCGAGGGTGGCGACGTTGGAGTCGTCGACGTGGATGCCGTAGATGAGGCCGAGGTTGACGACGTCGATGCCGAGTTCGGGGTCGACGACGTCGTAGAGGGCCTCGCGGATCTCTTCTTCTGAGGCCGGAGTGGTGCTCAGGCCGTTCGGTACGGGGCTCATGAGGTCTTCCCTTCGGAAGCTTCCGAGGCTTCGGGACCGTCGGCCAGCGCTTGCGCCGTCGCGTCCTTCCACGCCATCCAGCTCAGCAGCGCGCACTTCACACGCGCCGGGTACTTCGAGACACCGGCGAACGCGACCGCGTCCTCCAGCACTTCCTCCATCGCGTCGTCCGGCTCGACCTGGCCCTTGGACTGCATCAGCTCCAGGAAGGTCTCCTGGATCTTCCGCGCCTGGGCCACGTCCTTGCCGACCAGCAACTCGTTCAGCACCGACGCGCTGGCCTGGCTGATCGAGCAGCCCTGGCCCTCGTACGAGATGTCGCCGATGACGGCGCCGTCCATCCGCACCCGCAGGGTGATCTCGTCCCCGCAGGTGGGATTGACGTGGTGCACCTCCGCCTGGCCGTCCCGCAGGCCGCGCCCGTGGGGGTGCTTGTAGTGGTCCAGGATCACTTCCTGGTACATCGAGTCGAGCTTCACAACACCACCATCACCCGAAGAAGTTCCGTACCTGCTCCAGCCCCTCGACCAGGGTGTCGACCTCGGCCGGGGTGGAGTACAGATAGAACGACGCCCGCGTGGTCGCAGGAATTCCGTACCGCAGGCAGACCGGCCGCGCGCAGTGGTGGCCGACGCGTACGGCGATGCCCTGTTCGTCGAGCACCTGGCCGACGTCGTGCGGGTGGATGTCGCCGAGCGTGAAGGAGATCGCGGCGCCGCGGTCCTCGGCCGTGGTGGGGCCGATGATCCGCAGGTCGGGAACCTCCAGCAGGCGGCCCACCGCGTAGTCGGTCAGCGCGTGCTCATGCGCGGCGATCTTGTCCATGCCGATCGCGGTCAGATAGTCCACGGCCGCGCCGAGGCCGACGGCCTGGGCGATCGGGGGCGTACCGGCCTCGAACTTGTGCGGCGCGGGCGCGTACGTCGAGGAGTGCATGGAGACGGTCTCGATCATCTCGCCGCCGCCGAGGAACGGCGGCAGGTCCTCGAGCAGCTCCTGGCGGCCCCACAGGACGCCGATGCCGGTCGGGCCGAGCATCTTGTGGCCGGTGAAGGCCACGAAGTCCGCGCCGAGCGCCTGCACGTCGAGCACCATGTGCGGCGCGGCCTGCGAGGCGTCGATCAGCACCAGGGCGCCGACGTCCTGGGCCCGGCGCACGATGGCCTCGACCGGGTTGACGGTGCCCAGGATGTTGGAGACCAGCACGAAGGAGACGATCTTCGTCTTCTCGGTGATGATCTGCTCGATGTCCGACAGGTCGAGCCTGCCGTCGTCGGTCAGCCCGAACCACTTCAGCTTCGCGCCGGTGCGCTGCGAGAGCAGCTGCCACGGCACGATGTTTGAGTGGTGCTCCATCTCCGTGATGACGATCTCGGTGTCGCTGTCGACGCGGTACGGCTCGTCGGCCCAGCCGAGCATGTTGGCCACGAGGTTCAGCGACTCGGAGGCGTTCTTGGTGAAGATCACCTCGTCACGGCTGGGCGCGTTGATGAAGGCGGCGATCTTGTCGCGCGCGCCCTCGTACAGCGCGGTGGCCTCCTCGGCGAGCACGTGGACGCCGCGGTGCACATTGGCGTTGTGCCGCTCGTAGTACTCGTTCAGCGCGTCGAGCACCTGGCGCGGCTTCTGCGAGGTCGCCGCGTTGTCCAGGTACACGAGCTTCTTGCCGTCGTGGACCAGGCGGTCCAGGACGGGGAAGTCCTTGCGGATCGCTTCGGTGTCCAGGAGGCCCGGCAGCACCCGGCCGACGGACGAGGGGACTGTCACGCGGCGTCCCCCTCGGAGTTCGCTCCGCTGCTCACGGGGCCGCCCTTCACGTAGGACTCGTAGCCCTCTTCCTCCAGCTTGTCCGCCAGCTCGGCGCCGCCGGACTCGGCGATCCGGCCCTGCGCGAAGACATGCACGAAGTCGGGCTTGATGTAGCGCAGGATGCGCGTGTAGTGGGTGATCAGCAGGGTGCCGACCTCGCCGCTCTCGCGGACCCGGTTGACGCCCTCGGAGACGACCCGCAGCGCGTCGACGTCGAGGCCGGAGTCGGTCTCGTCGAGGATCGCGATCTTCGGCTTGAGCAGTTCGAGCTGAAGGATCTCGTGGCGCTTCTTCTCGCCGCCGGAGAAGCCCTCGTTGACATTGCGCTCGGCGAAGGCGGGGTCCATCTGAAGGCGTTCCATCGTCTCGCGGACCTCCTTCACCCAGGTGCGCAGCTTGGGCGCCTCGCCGCGGATCGCGGTGGCCGAGGTGCGCAGGAAGTTGGAGACGGAGACGCCGGGGACCTCGACCGGGTACTGCATGGCGAGGAAGAGACCGGCGCGGGCCCGCTCGTCCACGGTCATCGCCAGCACGTCCTCACCGTCGAGGGTGACGGTGCCGCCGGTGATCGTGTACTTGGGGTGGCCCGCGAGCGAGTACGCCAGGGTGGACTTGCCGGAGCCGTTGGGGCCCATGATGGCGTGGGTCTCACCCTGCTTCACGGTCAGGTCGACGCCGCGCAGGATCTCGCGGGGGCCGTTCTCGGCTTCGACGGTGACGTGCAGGTCGGTGATTTCAAGCGTTGCCATGGGTGCCTCAGGACTCCTGGGTGACGGAGACGAGCACGTCGTCCCCAACGATCTTTACGGGGTATACGGGGACCGGCCGCGTGGCCGGCAGCCCGGACGGCTTGCCGGTGCGCAGGTCGAAACTGGAACCGTGCAGCCAGCACTCGATCTGGCAGTCCTCGACCTCGCCCTCGGAGAGCGAGACGTTCGCGTGCGAGCAGATGTCGTTGATGGCGAACACCTCGCCCGCGGTGCGGACCACGGACACCGGGACGCCGTCCAGCTCGACCCGGCGGGGGGTGTCCTCCTCCAGGTCGCTGGCGGCGCAGGCGCGGACGAATCCGACCGTGCCGTTGTCGACGCTCATCAGACGGACGCCTCCAGCTCGGCGTCGATCTTGGTCATCAGCCGCTCTTCGAGGTCGGCGAGTCCGATCTGCTGGACCAGTTCGCCGAAGAAGCCGCGGACGACCAGGCGGCGGGCCTCGTCGGAGCGGATGCCGCGGGACTGGAGGTAGAAGAGCTGCTCGTCGTCGAAGCGGCCGGTCGCCGAGGCGTGGCCGGCGCCGACGATCTCGCCGGTCTCGATCTCCAGGTTGGGGACCGAGTCGACCCGCGCGCCGTCGGTGAGCACCAGGTTGCGGTTGAGCTCGTAGGTGTCGGTGCCCTCGGCCTCCGCCCTGATGAGCACGTCGCCGATCCACACCGCGTGCGCGTCCTGCCCCTGGAGCGCGCCCTTGTACGTGACGTTGCTGCGGCAGTGCGGGGTGTCGTGGTCGATGAAGAGCCGGTGCTCCTGGTGCTGGCCCTCGTCGGTGAAGTACAGGCCGAACAGCTCGGCCTCGCCGCCGGGGGCGCCGTAGATCACCCGCGGGTGCAGCCGGACCAGGTCGCCGCCGAAGGTGACGACCACCGACTTGAAGGTGGCGTCGCGGCCGACCAGCGCGGTGTGCTGGGCGACGTGCACGGCGGTGTCGTCCCAGTCCTGGATCGAGACGACGGTGACCTTGGCGCCGTCGCCGACCAGGACCTCCACGTTGGCGGCGAAGGTGCCGTCACCGGTGTGGTCGATGACGACCACGGCCTCGGCGAAGGCGCCGACCTCGATCACCTGGTGGCCGTAGACCGTGCCGCCCTCGCCGTGGACGGCGATCCGGACCGGCTCGGTGAGGACGGTGTCCTTGGGGATCGAGACGACCGAGGCCTTCTCGAAGGCGCTGAACGCCTGGGCGGTGACGCGGTCGGCGGGCTTGCCCGCCTTGCCGACGCGGGCGTCGGTGCGGTCCACGGTCTCCACGGTGACGCCCTCGGGCGCGGTCACCTCGACCCGGAGGGCGCCGGTGGCCTCGGCGGTGCCGTCGTGCAGGCCGCGCAGCCGCTCCAGCGGAGTGAAGCGCCACTCCTCCTCGCGGCCGTGCGGCACCGGGAAGTCGGCCACGTCGTACGACGGGGCCGCGCTGACCCGGGCGTCGGCGGGATGGCCCACCGTGATGGCACCGTCCGTGGTGCTGCCCGCAGGGGTGTTGTCAGCCATGGCTGTGCTGGTGCTCGCTTTCTGCCTTATTGTGTCCGGCCGGGGGGATGGTGGACGAGGAAGCCGTCGCGGTCAGCCGACCGAGCCTTCCATCTGGAGCTCGATCAGCCGGTTCAGCTCCAGGGCGTACTCCATGGGGAGTTCCTTGGCGATCGGCTCGACGAAGCCGCGCACGATCATCGCCATGGCCTCGAACTCGGTCATGCCGCGGCTCATCAGGTAGAAGAGCTGGTCGTCGGAGACCTTGGAGACGGTCGCCTCGTGACCCATCGACACGTCGTCCTCGCGGACGTCGACGTAGGGGTACGTGTCCGAGCGCGAGATGGTGTCGATCAGCAGCGCGTCGCACAGCACGTTGGACTTGGCGCCCGACGAGCCCTCGCCGATCTCGATCAGACCGCGGTAGGACGTCCGGCCGCCGCCGCGGGCCACCGACTTGGAGACGATGTTGGACGACGTGTTCGGCGCCATGTGCACCATCTTCGCGCCCGCGTCCTGGTGCTGGCCCTCGCCCGCGAAGGCGATGGACAGCGTCTCGCCCTTGGCGTGCTCGCCCATCAGGTAGACGGCCGGGTACTTCATGGTCACCTTGGAGCCGATGTTGCCGTCGACCCACTCCATCGTGGCGCCCTCGTAGGCGACCGCGCGCTTGGTGACCAGGTTGTACACGTTGTTCGACCAGTTCTGGATGGTCGTGTAACGGCAGCGGCCACCCTTCTTCACGATGATCTCGACGACCGCGGAGTGCAGCGAGTCCGACTTGTAGATCGGCGCGGTGCAGCCCTCGACGTAGTGGACGTACGCGTCCTCGTCGACGATGATCAGCGTCCGCTCGAACTGGCCCATGTTCTCGGTGTTGATCCGGAAGTAGGCCTGGAGCGGGATGTCGACGTGCACGCCCTTCGGCACGTAGATGAAGGAGCCGCCGGACCACACCGCGGTGTTCAGCGAGGCGAACTTGTTGTCGCCCGCCGGGATGACCGTGCCGTAGTACTCCTGGAACAGCTCCGGGTGCTGCTTGAGCGCGGTGTCGGTGTCGAGGAAGATGACGCCCTGCTCCTCCAGGTCCTCACGGATCTGGTGGTAGACGACCTCGGACTCGTACTGCGCGGCGACACCGGCGACCAGCCGCTGCTTCTCGGCCTCGGGGATGCCGAGCTTGTCGTAGGTGTTCTTGATGTCCTCGGGCAGGTCCTCCCAGGACTCCGCCTGCTTCTCCGTGGACCGCACGAAGTACTTGATGTTGTCGAAGTCGATGCCCGACAGATCCGAGCCCCAGGTGGGCATGGGCTTCTTGCCGAAGAGCTTGAGGCCCTTCAGCCGCATCTTCAGCATCCACTCGGGCTCGGACTTCTTCTGCGAGATGTCACGGACGACGGCCTCGGACAGGCCGCGCTTGGCCGCGGCGCCGGCCACGTCCGAGTCGGCCCAGCCGTACTCGTACGTACCGATGCCCTCGAGCTCCGGGTGAGTGGTCTCCGTGGGAGCAGTCATGCGGGGTTCCTCCCGGACGTGCTGGCAGATGCTGTGGGATCTTCGGGTGAGTTCTGGGGTGGGTCCGACGGGGTCCCCGGTGGTGTGTCAGGTGGGGCTCCCGACGGGATGGTGCTCGCGTGGTTGACCTGCGGGATGAACGTGGTGCACACCCCGTCGCCGTGGGCGATGGTGGCCAGCCGCTGGACATGCGTCCCGAGCAGGCGGGAGAAGACCTCGGCCTCCGCCTCGCAGAGCTGCGGGAACTGCTCGGCGGTGTGGGCCACCGGGCAGTGGTGCTGGCAAAGCTGCTCCCCGGCGGGGCCGGGGGCGCTTCGAGCCGTAGCAGCGTACCCGTCCGCGGACAGCGCCTGGGCCAGCGCGCGCGCGCGGTCCTCGGGCGCCGCCGCCTCGACGATGGGGCGGTACCGCTCGGCCTGGTCGGCCACCCGGGCGCGGGCGAAGGCCGACACCGCGGCCTCGCCGCTCTCGCCGCCGCCCGCGGACCTGGCGATCCAGTGCAGGGCGTCGGCGGCGAGCTGGTCGTACGCCTGGTCGAACGCGTCACGACCACAGTCGGTGAGCGCGAAGACCTTGGCGGGCCTGCCGCGGCCACGGTGGCCGTAGACCCGCTGGTCACGCGGCTCCACGACATTGTCCGCGTGCAGTGCGTCCAGATGGCGGCGGACGGCGGCCTGCGTGAGGCCGAGCCGTTCCGCCAGGTCGGCCGCGGTGGAAGGTCCGTGGTCCAGGATGGACCGGGCGACCCGGTTGCGGGTGCGCCGCTCCCCGGTCGTCTGCTCCTCCGCCGCCCTCCGGGCAGCACTGGTCCCGTATTCCACAACACCATTGTTGCGTAATTCCTCAGGAGCAGGCAAGCCGCGCCGGTCGCGATCACGGTGGGCTGCGTCACTTAGGGTTACCTAACCATGGGCGGTACGAGGCCGACCCGGAGCGGAGCGGGGAGCGCTTCGCGGGACCCGGGCACGGCCGGTCCTGCGCCGTCCCTAGACTCACAGCATGCGAAACGAGCCCGCGGTCGAGGTGACCGGTCTGGTCAAACGGTACGGGACAAGGACCGCGGTGGACGGCCTCGACCTGACCGTGGCCCGCGGCGGCGTCACAGCGGTGCTCGGCCCCAACGGCGCGGGCAAGACCACCACCGTCGAGGTCTGCGAGGGCTACCGGCGGCCGGACGGCGGCACCGTACGGGTCCTCGGTCTCGACCCGGCCGCGCGCGGCGCGCAACTGCGGCCCCGGATCGGCGTGATGCTCCAGTCCGGCGGTGTGTACCCCGGCGCGCGCGCCGAGGAGATGCTGCGGCACACCGCGACCCTGCACGCCGACCCCGTCGACCCGGCGCTGCTGATCGAACGGCTCGGTCTGGAGTCCTGCGGTCGCACCACCTACCGCCGGCTGTCCGGCGGCCAGCAGCAGCGCCTCGCGCTCGCCATGGCCGTCGTCGGCCGCCCCGAACTGGTCTTCCTCGACGAGCCCACCGCCGGTCTCGACCCGCAGGCCAGGCACGCGACCTGGGATCTCGTACGGGAGCTGCGCGCGGACGGCGTCACGATCGTGCTCACCACCCATTTCATGGACGAGGCCGAGCAGTTGGCCGACCAGGTGGTGATCATCGACGGCGGCCGGGCCATCGCCCGCGGCACCCCGGACGAGCTGTGCCGCGGCGGCGCGGAGAACACGCTGCGCTTCTCGGGACGCCCGGGGCTCGACCTGGTCTCGCTGCTCAACGCGCTGCCCGCCGACACCGCCGCGGCGGAACTGACCCCGGGCAACTACCGCATCGAGGGCAAGGTCGACCCCCAACTGCTGGCCACCGTCACCTCCTGGTGCGCCCAGCACGGCGTCCTCCCCGACCGCCTCTCGGTCGAGCGCCGCACCCTGGAGGACGTCTTCTTGGAGCTGACCGGCAAGGAGCTGCGCGGATGAGGAACCTGGCGGGCATGAAGGAGCTGCGCGGATGAGGAACCTGGCGGGCATGAAGGAGCTGCGCGGATGAGCGCCGAAGTGAGCGCCCCGACCGGGACCGGCGTCTTCGCCCCCGCCCCCGGAGCCGCGCCGCTCCCCCGGATGATCCGGGCCCAGGCGGCGCTGGAGACCAGGATGCTGCTGCGCAACGGCGAGCAGCTGCTGCTCACCGTGATCATCCCGGCGCTGCTGCTGGTGCTGTTCAGCGCCGTCGACATCGTGGACACCGGGGCGGGCAAGTCGGTGGACTTCCTGGCCCCCGGCATCCTCGCGCTCGCGGTGCTGTCCACCGCGTTCACCGGCCAGGCCATCGCCACCGGCTTCGAGCGGCGTTACGGCGTGCTCAAGCGCCTCGGCGCCTCGCCGCTGCCGCGCTGGGCGCTGATGACGGCGAAGACCTGCTCGGTGCTGGTCACCGAGGCGTTGCAGATCGCGCTGCTGGTGGTGATCGCCTTCGCGCTGGGCTGGTCGCCGCACGGCAACCCCTTCGCCGTCGTGCTGCTGCTCCTGCTTGGCACCGCCGCCTTCTCCGGGCTCGGGCTGCTGATGGCGGGCACGCTGAAGGCCGAGGCGACACTGGCCGCGGCGAATCTGGTCTTCATCCTGCTGCTGGTCGCGGGCGGCGTGATCGTGCCGCTGAGCAAGTTCTCCGGCGGCGTCCAGTCGGTCCTGAGGCTGCTGCCGATCTCGGCGCTGTCCGACGGGCTGCGGGACGTGCTCCAGCACGGCGCCTCGATGCCCTGGGGCGACCTGGGCATCCTCGCCGTCTGGGCGGTCGTCGGGCTGGCTCTGGCGGCCCGCTTCTTCCGCTGGGAGTAGCCGCCCTCACCCGCCCGCGGCCGGGATGCAGTCGGTGAACCGTACGAAGTCCCGGCCCTGCCCCTCGTCCAGCGCCAGGAACGCGGCCGGCGGGTGCGAGCCGAAGCGGCACATGTCGTAGCGCACGCACACCGGCGGATTGGCGTTCGCCGCCGTACGGAACTGGTGCGCGCCGACGAGCTGGCAGGAGTCGTAGCGGACCAGCGGGCCGTTGGCGCCGATCGTGTAGCGGTGGGCGCGCAGGTCGTCGGAGAAGTCCTTGAAGGCGTGCGCGGTGTCGTCGCAGTCGTTGAAGTGGACGGTGCCGCGGTTCCACGCGCAGTCGATGACGACGACCGAGGGGTCGCGCAGTTCGAAGCGGATGTCCTCGGCGTGGAAGCGCTGGGCGCCGTCGAAGTGCGAGGCGCGCGGGAAGCGGAAGAAGGCGCTCTCGAAGCCGTAGTCGGGGTGCGGGGTGGGGCGGCGCCCGGTGATGATGTAGCTGCCCGCGCGGCAGGTGACGGACCCGCCGTAGGGGAACTCCAGGAAGTTGCCCCACTCGTAGGTGACGTTCATGTCGGTGAACCAGTAGTTGAGGAACTGGTCCTGCTGCTCCAGGTTCTTGGAGTTCAGCGACAGCCCCGAGTAGAGGAACGCCTTGCGGTAGGCGCCGCCGACCCGGCACGCCTCCCAGCGCATCTCGGAGTTGGTGTTGCTGCCGTCGAGCGCGAGCCCGTACTCCCACTCCCCCATCCACTCGCAGTCCGAGAAGCGGTAGTTCGCGGCGCCGCCGGTCGAGTACGAGTAGAAGAAGGACGCGCCGGGCGTGGCGGAGGTGAAGCGCAGACCCTCGAAGGAGATGTTCTGCCAGGTGTCGATGTTGCGGCACAGATAGGCGTCGGACGCGTTCGGCGGGTCGAAGACGATGTCGCTGATCCGCAGCCCCGCGCCCCGGAACCGCAGCCCGTTGACCTGCCGGGTGGGCTTGTTGGCGTCGATGAAGGCGTACGGCTTGGTGATCCGGAACACACCGGGCGGCACGTCGATGACGGTACGGCCGGTGCCGCCGTCCGCGCGCGACTCGGCGTAGGCGTACGCGGCGGCGAAGGCGGCGCTGTCGTCGGTGTGGCCGTCGCCCTTGGCGCCGAAGTCGGCCACGACGTCGACGTATCCGGGGTGGTTCGCGGGCCCCGGGTGCGCGGGGTCCGCGGTGTCGGCCGCCGAGGAGTCCCAGGCGCCGCCCGCGTAGGCGGCGAGGCCCGTCCCCGCGAGGGCGGCTGCCGCGCCTCCGTAGAGCAGGTGCCTGCGGTTGACGGTCTCACGGTGTTCGCCGGTCATACGGCGCCTCCCGTCGTCGGTCCCCGTGCGTGAGCCCCGATGGTAGGGCCGTACCACCGGGTTCGGGTGGTTTCGGGGCGATCGGATCCGGCGCGTACACACCCCTCGTGAAAGCGTGCACAAGCGTGCCGCCTACCATGGGCGCGTGCCGAAGCTTCTCGAACTCGTGCGAAACCCCCTCGCCGCCATCGCAGAGCGGTGGACCCCGTCCCCCGCCACGGTCCGCAGGGCGACCCTGTCCGCGCTGGTCATGTCGGTCGTCATCGTGGTCACCGGCGGTGCGGTACGGCTGACCGGTTCCGGCCTCGGCTGCCCCACCGCGCCCCGCTGCGTGGGCGACAGTTGGGTGCCCACCTCGGCGATGGGCGTACACGGGGCGATTGAGTTCACCAACCGCATGCTGACGTACGTTCTCTGCGCCGCCGTCGGCTGGGCCATCATCGCGGTGCGGTCGCAGAAGCCGTACCGGCGCAGTCTGACCCGGCTCGGCTGGGCGCAGTTCTGGATGGTCGTGGCGAACGCGGTGCTGGGCGCCTTCACCGTGCTCACCGGGCTCAACCCGTACACCGTGTGCGTGCACTTCCTGCTGGCGTTCGTGCTGATCACCATCGCCGTGGTGATGTGGCGGCGGACCGCGGAGGGCGACAGCGCGCCGAGTCCGCTGGTCGGCAAGCCGGTGCAGCAGCTCGGCTGGATTCTGACCTGTGCGACCGGGCTGCTGGTCGCGGTGGGCACCGTCGTGACCGGCGCGGGGCCGCACGCGGGCGACTCCAGCGATGTGCACCGCGTCCCGGTGGACTGGAAGTCGGTGGCGCAACTGCACGCGGATCTCGCGTGGGTGGTGGTCGCGCTGACCGTCGCGCTGTGGTTCGTGCTGCGCGCGGTGGACGCGCCGGTCGGGCCGCGCAACAGCGCCCGCGACCTCTTCCTGGTGCTGATGTCCCAGGGCGTGATCGGCTACGTCCAGTACTTCACCGATCTGCCGGAGGCCGTCGTCGGCCTGCACATGTTCGGCGCGGCCATCGTGTGGATCGCGGTGCTGCGGGTGCTGCTGTCGATGCGCGAGCGGGCCGTCGACGTGCCCGACGCCACCGTGCCGGGGCCCGCGCAGGCCGGGTCAACGCTGAGCGTCGGCGTCTGACCCCTCAGGACCCGTCCACCGGTCCGCGTCGGCGGCCGGGTCGGGGCGGAAGACCCGGCGGGCGTTCCCGCCGCCGACCAGCGCGCTGACCCTGCGGCCGTCCGCGGCCGACCAGTCGCCGCCGGCCACCCGCTCGCCGACGAACCGGCCGAGCGCCGCGCCGAAGGTCCGCACCCCGGTCACGTACAGCTCGGGCAGCGCCACGGCGCCGCTGGCGTACAGCACCTTCGCGAAGGGCACCCGGTCGAGCACCGCCGCCGGTCCGGCGCCGAGCGCCACATGCACATGCGGGAGTACGGCCGCCAGGTCGGCCGCCGCGCCCTCGTGTCCGGGCCCCGGCAGCAGCACCACCTCGGTGCCCAGGCCCGCGGTGGCCCGCAGGAATCCCCCGGCCGCCGAGGGTCCCGCCCCGCCCGCGCCGTGCCGCAGCGTCAGCGGCACGCCGGTCGCCACCGCGTTCCACAGCAGATGGCGCAGGAGTACGGGGTCGGCGGGGCGCTCGCCGCCCGGCCGCCGGGCGAGCCAGTCGGCGGCGGCGTACCGCACGTGCGCGGTGTCCGGCGGTCCGGTGCCCAGCGCGTGGTCGGCGCCCGCGCGGAAGGGTCCGCCGTGCGGGCGGTCGGCGCAGGAGAAGCCGACCGTGTCGAGCGCGGCGGTGTGCACGGCCTCGGCGAGGTTGGCCAGGAAGCCGTCGACCGTGCCCGAGGTGTCGGCGACCTGCTGGGCCAGCGGTTCGAGGCGGACGATCTCGTGGGCCGCCGCGCCGCCCGCCGCGCCCAGCTCCTTGGGCGATGTGAGGTCGCCGGGCTCCCCGGTGTCGACGAGATACGCCTCGATGCCGGTGGCGCGCAGCAGCAGCCGGGTCGCCTCGTACGCGCCCAGCTCGCGGCGGCGGGCCAGGTAGCGGGCCGGGGAGCAGTGCGGTTCGAGGCCGAGCAGCGGCGCGCACCAGCGGCGCACCGCGAAGCCGGTGGGGCTGTCGAAGAGGGTGGTGTGCGGCGCGGCGACGCCGGGCAGCCGCGCCTCGAACGCGCCGAGGCCGAGGTCGCCGGGGAGCACCCCGTGGCAGTACGCGTCCACGAGGTGTGTCAGGTCCCCGGTCATCCGCCCGCTCCCTCGCCGTCGTTCCCGGTCTCCCGGCCTCCTGGCTTAACGGACGAGGGCGCCGTCAGGTGTGGGCGCGGCGGCGGTCAGGTGTTGGCCGGGCCGCCGATCTGCATCCCGGCCATCCGGGTCCACTCGTACGGGCCGGTGCGGACCCGGCCCGCGAACTCCCCGTCGAAGTCCTCGTGGACGGTGACGCCCGCGTCGGCGACGGCCGCCCGCGCCATGGCGTACGTCGGTGCGACGAGGTCGCCCCAGGCGCCGTCCGGCGCGACGAGCACGATGCGCGCGCCGCGCTCACCGATGTACGCGATGTTCGCCTCGGCGGCGCCGCCGTGCTTCTTGCCGAAGGCGTCGATCTGCCGGACGAGCCGGGCGGTGCGTCGCGCCTCGCGCGGGTTCTCCTGAACCGTGTCATCAGCCATACCGCTGATGCTACTTCCCGGTAACCGCCGAGGGCACCCCGCCGGAGGCGGCTCAGTGCAGGAAGGGGTCGACCGCCACCGCGACGAACAGCAGGGTCGCGTAGGTGATGGACCAGTGGAAGAGCCGCATCTCCTTGAGCTTCGCGCCGGTGACGCCCGCCTTGGCGCGGGCGTGCAGGCCGTGCGCCTCCTTGAGCCAGAACGCGCCGAGTACGGCCGCGACCACCGGGTAGAACCAGGAGGTCTCGCCCAGCGGCCACCACAGTGCCAGGGAGGTGATCACCATCACCCAGCTGTAGAGGACGATCTGCCGGGCCACGACCTGGTTGCCCGCGACGACCGGCAGCATCGGGACGCCGACCCGCTCGTAGTCGTCCTTGACCTTCATCGACAGCGGCCAGTAGTGCGGCGGCGTCCAGAAGAAGAGGACGAGGAAGAGGACGAAGGGCGCCCAGGCCAGCTCGTCGCGCACGGCGGACCAGCCGATGAAGACCTGGAGACAGCCCGCGACCCCGCCCCAGACGATGTTCTGCGCGGTACGCCGTTTGAGACCGAGGGTGTAGACGAAGACGTAATAGAGGATGGCCGTCAGCGACAGCCCGGCGGACAGCGGATTGACCAGCGTCCAGAACCAGACCGTCGAGACGACGGAGAGCGTGATGCCGAAGACGAGTCCTTCGCGCGGCGACACCAGACCGGTCACCAGCGGACGCTGCTCCGTACGGTGCATCAGCGCGTCGATGTCGCGGTCGATGTACATGTTCAGCGCGTTCGCACCGCCGGCCGACAGATAGCCGCCGACCACCGTGGCGATCACGAGCCACAGATCGGGCACCCCGCCGGCGGCGAGGAACATCACCGGAACCGTCGTGATGAGCAGTAGTTCGATGATCCGCGGCTTGGTCAGCGCCACGAAGCCCATCACACGGGCTCCGAACGGGCGGTGACCGGAGGAGCCCGTCCCGATGACCCCAGCGGGTCGGGATTCGACGGCCGTCACGAACACCCCAAGAGAAGAGATGAAGTCCAGCAAGTCCGGTCACCTGCGGAGGCGCGGGACCCGGTGAGACTTGCGCGTACCACGCCACTCTAGACGCAGGGAATACTCCGTCCGCTTTTGGGGGGTGGAGAGTGTCGCTCGACCCGGTTCACCAGGCGTTCACCGCGTTCAGGAGGCGAAGACCGGCGTACCGGGGCAGGATCGAAAAGGTGAGCGCCTGTACGGCGGTAGGCTCGACAACGCCGGGTAGGCACCACGTCACCGGCGTTTTCAACATGTGGACAAGCATGTGGAGAGGAGCCCTGACCCAGGGTGAGCAAGCAGCCGACCACCACAGACCTCGAGTGGACCGATCTGGACCGGCGGGCCGTTGACACCGCCCGCGTCCTGGCCATGGATTCCGTGCAGAAGGTCGGCAACGGCCATCCCGGCACGGCGATGAGCCTGGCCCCGGCGGCCTATCTGCTGTTCCAGAAGGTCATGCGGCACGACCCGGCGGACGCCGACTGGGTCGGCCGGGACCGCTTCGTGCTCTCCGCGGGGCACTCCAGCATGACCCTCTACACGCAGCTCTACTTCGCCGGTTACGGCCTGGAGCTGGCCGATCTGGAGGCGCTGCGGACCTGGGGTTCGCAGACCCCCGGCCACCCGGAGTACGGCCACACCAGGGGCGTCGAGACGACGACCGGGCCGCTCGGCCAGGGCGTCGCGAACGCGGTCGGCATGGCGATGGCGTCCCGTTACGAGCGCGGCCTGTTCGACCCGGACGCGGCGGCCGGCACCTCGCCGTTCGACCACACCATCTGGGCCGTCGCCGGTGACGGCTGCCTCCAGGAGGGCATCTCCGCCGAGGCGTCCTCGATGGCCGGTCACCAGAAGCTCGGCAATCTCGTCCTGCTCTGGGACGACAATCACATCTCCATCGAGGGCGACACCGAGACCGCCGTCTCCGAGGACACCGTCAAGCGGTACGAGGCGTACGGCTGGCACGTCCAGCGCGTCACTCCGCTGGAGAACGGCGACCTCGACGTGCACGCCCTGCACGCCGCGATGCTCGCCGCGAAGGCCGAGACCGAGCGCCCGTCGTTCATCGCGGTCCGCTCGATCATCGGCTGGCCCGCGCCGAACAAGCAGAACACCGGCGCCGCGCACGGTTCGGCGCTCGGCGAGGACGAGGTGCGCGCCACCAAGGAGATCCTGGGCTTCGACCCGGACAAGCACTTCGACGTGGCCGAGGACGTCATCACGCACACGCGTGCGGTCGGCGACCGCGGCCGCGAGGCCAAGGCGGAGTGGGAGAAGTCCTTCGCCGCCTGGCGGACCGCCAACCCCGAGCACGCGGCGACGTACGACCGGATCGAGGCCGCCGAGCTGCCCGAGGGCTGGGAGCAGCACATCCCCGCCTTCGAGACCGGCTCCTCGCTCGCCACCCGCGCCGCGTCCGGCAAGGTCCTGGAGGCGCTGGGCCCGGTCATCCCCGAGCTGTGGGGCGGCTCCGCCGACCTCGCCGGGTCGAACAACACGACGATCGACAAGAATTCGTCGTTCCTGCCGACGGGCAACCCGCTGCCGGGCGCCGACCCGTACGGCCGTACCGTGCACTTCGGTATCCGTGAGCACTCGATGGCCGCCGAGATGAACGGCATCACGCTGCACGGCAACACCCGGGTCTACGGCGGCACCTTCCTGGTCTTCTCGGACTACATGCGCAACGCGGTCCGGCTGTCCGCGCTGATGCACCTGCCGGTGACGTACGTGTGGACGCACGACTCGGTCGGTGTCGGCGAGGACGGTCCGACGCACCAGCCGGTGGAGCACCTGGCGTCGCTGCGCGCGATCCCCGGTCTCAACGTGGTGCGGCCCGCCGACGCCAACGAGACGGCCGTCGTGTGGCGCGAGGTGCTCAAGCGCTGGACGAAGGTGTTCGGCAAGGGCGCGCCGCACGGCCTGGCGCTGACCCGGCAGGGCGTGCCCACGTACGAGCGCAACGAGGACGCGGCGCGCGGCGGTTATGTGATGTTCGACGCGACGGACGCCGACGGCGCGGCGACCGCGCCGCAGGTCGTCATCATCGGCACCGGTTCCGAGGTGCAGCTCGCGGTGGGCGCGCGTGAGCAGCTCCAGGCGGCCGGGGTGCCGACCCGCGTGGTGTCGATGCCGTGCGTGGAGTGGTTCGACGAGCAGGACCAGGAGTACCGCGACAGCGTGCTGCCCAAGGACGTGAAGGCGCGGGTGGCGGTCGAGGCCGGTATCGGTCTGACCTGGCACCGCTTCGTGGGTGACGCGGGACGCATCGTCAGCCTTGAGCACTTCGGTGCCTCGGCCGACGGCAAGGTGCTCTTCCGTGAGTTCGGGTTCACCGCAGACGCGGTGGCCGCCGCGGCCCGGGAATCACTCGACGCCGTT
Source organism: Streptomyces sp. NPDC003300 (assembly GCF_040610915.1). Classification (NCBI taxonomy): domain Bacteria; kingdom Bacillati; phylum Actinomycetota; class Actinomycetes; order Kitasatosporales; family Streptomycetaceae; genus Streptomyces; species Streptomyces sp. NPDC003300. The sequence continues at coordinate 130,826 of NZ_JBEXNE010000002.1, forward strand.
GATCGCTGACGCAGGTAAACGACAAGTAGGAGATGCAAATCCCATGACAGACGCACTCAAGCGCCTCTCCGACGAAGGCGTCGCGATCTGGCTGGACGACCTGTCGCGCAAGCGCATCACGTCCGGCAATCTGGCCGAACTCATCGACGAGCAGCATGTGGTGGGTGTCACCACCAACCCGTCGATCTTCCAGAAGGCGATCTCCCAGGGCGACGGCTACGACCAGCAGCTCGCCGACCTCGCCGCCCGCCGGCTGACGGTCGACGAGGCGATCCGCATGATCACCACCGCGGACGTACGGGACGCGGCCGACATCCTGCGGCCGGTCTTCGACCGGACCGACGGCCAGGACGGCCGGGTCTCGATCGAGGTCGACCCGCGGCTGGCGAACAACACGAAGGCCACCGTCGCGGAGGCCAAGCAGCTCGCGTGGCTGGTCGACCGGCCGAACACGCTGATCAAGATCCCGGCGACGCCCGCGGGGCTGCCCGCGATCACCGAGGTGATCGGCAAGGGCATCAGCGTCAACGTCACGCTGATCTTCTCGCTGGAGCGCTACCGCGGTGTGATGGACGCGTACCTCTCCGGTCTGGAGAAGGCCAAGTCCGCCGGGCTCGACCTGTCGCTGATCCACTCGGTCGCCTCGTTCTTCGTGTCCCGCGTGGACACCGAGATCGACAAGCGGCTGGAGAAGCTGGGCACCGACGAGGCGAAGGCGCTCAAGGGCAAGGCGGCCGTCGCCAACGCGCGGCTGGCCTACGAGGCGTACGAGGAGGTCTTCTCCTCCGACCGCTGGCTGGCCCTGGAGAAGTCCGGCGCCAACAGGCAGCGCCCGCTGTGGGCCTCGACCGGCGTCAAGGACCCGGCCTACTCCGACACGCTGTACGTCACCGAGCTGGTCGCGCCGAACACGGTGAACACCATGCCGGAGGCCACGCTGGACGCCACCGCCGACCACGGCGAGATCACCGGCGACACCGTGACCGGCACGTACGCGCAGGCGAAGGCCGAGCTGGCCGCCGTGGCGGCGCTCGGCATCTCCTACGACGACGTCGTGCAGCTCCTGGAGGACGAGGGCGTCGAGAAGTTCGCGACGGCCTGGAACGAACTGCTGGCCTCCACCCAGGCGGAACTCGATCGGCTCGCTCCTTCGGAGGCCTGAGTTGTCCACGCTGACATCTTCGGAAGGCAACCCGCTGCGGGATCCGCTGGACCGGCGGCTGCCGCGGATCGCGGGCCCGTCCGGCCTGGTCATCTTCGGCGTGACGGGCGACCTGTCGCGCAAGAAGCTGATGCCGGCCGTGTACGACCTGGCCAACCGCGGTCTGCTGCCGCCGGGCTTCGCGCTGGTCGGCTTCGCCCGCCGCCAGTGGGAGAACGAGGACTTCGCCCAGGAGGTCCACGACGCGGTCAAGGAGCACGCGCGCACGCCCTTCCGTGAGGAGGTGTGGCAGCAGCTCGCCGAGGGCTGCCGCTTCGTGCAGGGCGACTTCGACGACGACACCGCCTTCGAGACGCTGAAGGCGACCATCGAGGAGCTGGACAAGGCGCGGGGCACGGGCGGCAACTTCGCCTTCTACCTGTCCGTACCGCCGAAGTTCTTCCCCAACGTGGTGCAGCAGCTCAAGAAGCACGGGCTGTCGGACGGCACCGGGGACTCCTGGCGGCGCGCGGTCATCGAGAAGCCGTTCGGCCACGACCTGGCGAGCGCGATGGACCTCAACCAGGTGGTGCACGAGGTCTTCCCGCCCAACGAGGTCTTCAGGATCGACCACTATCTGGGCAAGGAGACCGTCCAGAACATCCTGGCGCTGCGCTTCGCCAACACGATGTACGAGCCGATCTGGAACCGGTCGTACGTCGACCACGTCCAGATCACCATGGCCGAGGACATCGGCATCGGCGGCCGGGCCGGGTACTACGACGGCATCGGCGCCGCGCGCGACGTGATCCAGAACCACCTGCTGCAACTGCTGGCGCTGACCGCGATGGAGGAGCCCGGCTCCTTCCACCCGAAGGCGCTCACCGCGGAGAAGCTGAAGGTGCTCAGCGCGGTCGTCCTCCCCGACGACCTCGGCAAGAACACCGTGCGCGGCCAGTACGCGCACGCCTGGCAGGGCGGCGAGGAGGTGCTCGGGTACCTGGAGGAGGACGGCATCGACCCCAAGTCCAAGACCGACACCTACGCGGCCGTGAAGCTGGAGATCAACAACCGGCGCTGGGCGGGTGTGCCGTTCTACCTGCGGACCGGCAAGCGGCTGGGCCGCCGCGTCACCGAGATCGCGGTGGTCTTCAAGCGGGCGCCGTATCTGCCGTTCGAGTCCGGGGCCACCGAGGAGCTGGGGCAGAACGCCCTGGTCATCCGGGTGCAGCCGGACGAGGGCGTGACGGTGCGGTTCGGTTCGAAGGTGCCCGGCACCTCGACCGAGGTCAGGGACGTGACGATGGACTTCGCGTACGGCGAGTCCTTCACCGAGTCCAGCCCGGAGGCGTACGAGCGGCTCATCCTCGATGTGCTGCTCGGTGACGCCAACCTCTTCCCGCGCCACCAGGAGGTCGAGATCTCCTGGACGATCCTCGACCCGATCGAGGAGTACTGGGACAAGCACGGCAAGCCCGCCCAGTACGCGTCCGGCACCTGGGGACCGGTCGAGGCGGACGAGATGCTCGCACGAGACGGCAGGAGCTGGCGTCGGCCATGAAGATCGATCTGACGGACACCACGTCCGCGAAAATCAACTCGGGTCTGATCCAGGCCCGGCGGGCGATCGGCACTCCCGCGGTCGGGATGGTGCTGACCCTGGTCATCGTCACCGACGAGGGCAGTGCCTACGACTCGCTCAAGGCCGCCACCGAGGCGTCCAAGGAGCACCCGTCGCGGATCCTGGTCGTCGTCAAGCGGCCGGGCCGTTCGCCGCGGGACCGGGCGAGCGCCCGGCTCGACGCGGAGGTGCTGGTCGGCTCGGAGGCGGGCACCGGCGAGACCGTGATGCTGCGGCTGCACGGCGAGCTGGCCAACCACGCCGAGTCGGTGGTGCTGCCGCTGCTGCTGCCCGACGCCCCCGTGGTCGTCTGGTGGCCGGACAACGCGCCGGACAACGCGGCGGAGGACCCGCTGGGTCGCCTCGCGCAGCGCCGGATCACGGACGCCGCGGCGGCCGAGGACCCGGTGGCGTCGCTCGGCGTCCGCGCGGCCAGTTACTCGCCCGGCGACACCGACCTGGCCTGGACCCGGATCACCCCGTGGCGTTCGATGCTCGCGGCGGCCCTGGACCAGAAGCACTCGAAGATCACCGACGCGATCGTCGACGGCGAGGCGTACAACCCGAGTACGGAACTGCTCGCGCTGTGGCTCGCGGACCGGCTGGGTGTGCCGGTGGAGCGCAGGGTCTCCGACGGCCCCGGCATCACCGCGGTGCGGCTGGCGACGGCCGACGGCGACATCTGCCTCGACCGGGCGGACGGCGCGCTGGCGGAGCTGGCGATGCCGGGTCAGCCGGACCGGCATGTGGCGCTCAAGCGGCGTGAGACCTCCGAGCTGATCGCGGAGGAGCTGCGCCGTCTGGACCCGGACGACATATACCGCTCCACCGTGCAGTTCGGGGTCAAGCACCTGGTCAACAACCCCGGCGGCGCGGAGACGGTGAGCCCGGACGGCACCGTCACGGCGAAGGACAAGACGCCCAGCGCCGCCAAGCGGGCCGCCGTGGCCAAGAAGGCGGAGAGCGCGAAGTGAGCACGCCACAGGTGGTCGTCCACCGGGACAAGGAGCTGATGGCGCAGGCCGCGGCGGCCCGGCTGATCACCAAGGTCGTGGACGCCCAGGCCGCCCGTGGCACCGCTTCGGTGGTGCTCACGGGCGGGCGCAACGGCAACGCGCTGCTCGCCGCCCTCGCCGCGTCCCCCGCGCGTGACGCGGTGGACTGGGCGCACCTGGACCTGTGGTGGGGCGACGAGCGGTTCGAGCCGGACGGCGACCCGGAGCGCAATGTCACGCAGGCCCGCGCGGAGCTGCTGGACGCGGTCCCGGTCGATCCGTCGCGGGTGCACGCCATGCCCGCCTCGGACGGGCCGTACGCCGACGCCGACGAGGCGGCCGAGGCGTACGCGGCGGAGCTGGCCGCGGCGGCGGGTCCCGAGGACCGGCTGCGGGTGCCGGCCTTCGACGTGCTGATGCTGGGGGTGGGGCCCGACACGCATGTGGCGTCGCTCTTCCCCGAGCACCCCGCGGTGCGGGAGAGCGAGCGGACGGTCGTCGGTGTGCACGGCGCTCCGAAGCCGCCGCCGACCAGGATCTCGCTGACGCTGCCCGCGATCCGCGCAGCCCGCGAGGTGTGGCTGCTGGCGGCGGGCGAGGACAAGGCTTCGGCGGTGGCCCTGGCGCTGTCGTCCCCGGGTGAGTTGCAGGCGCCCGCCTCGGGCGCCTACGGGCGGTCCAGGACCCTGTGGCTGCTGGACCGGACCGCGGCGGCCAAGCTCCCGCCGCAGCTGTATCCGCCGGCCTCGTCGTAGGCCGTCCGAGCGGCCCTCGGCCTGGTCGCTCGCCACCGCGGCGGTTCACCGGATCTCCGGTGAACCGCCGCGGTGCGTGGTGCCTCAGCGACCGCGCAGCTCGCGGTACTTGGCGACCAGGGCCGTGGTGGAGGCGTCCAGGCCGGGGACGGCGGTGCCCTCGGCGAGGGCGGGCTCGACGCGCTTGGCGAGGACCTTGCCCAGCTCGACGCCCCACTGGTCGAAGGAGTCGATGTTCCAGACCGCGCCCTGGACGAACACCTTGTGCTCGTAGAGGGCGATGAGCTGGCCGAGGACGGACGGCGTCAGCTCGGTGGCCAGGATGGTGGTCGTGGGGTGGTTCCCGCGGAAGGTCTTGTGCGGGACCAGCTCCTCGGGCACGCCCTCGGCCCTGACCTCGTCCGGCGTCTTGCCGAAGGCCAGCGCCTGGGTCTGCGCGAAGAAGTTCGCCATCAGCAGGTCGTGCTGGGAGGCGAGCGGCCCGAGTTCGTCGACCGGGCGCGCGAAGCCGATGAAGTCCGCGGGGACGAGCTTGGTGCCCTGGTGCAGCAACTGGTAGTACGCGTGCTGCCCGTTGGTGCCCGGCGTGCCCCAGACGACCGGACCCGTCTGCCAGGTCACCGGGTTGCCCTGCCGGTCCACGGACTTGCCGTTGGACTCCATGTCGAGCTGCTGGAGGTAGGCGGTGAACTTGCTCAGGTAGTGGCTGTACGGCAGCACCGCGTGCGACTGCGCGTCGTGGAAACCGCCGTACCAGACGCCGAGCAGGCCGAGCAGCAGCGGGACGTTCTCCTCCGGCGGCGCGGTCCTGAAGTGCTCGTCGACCAGGTGGAATCCGGCCAGCATCTCGCGGAAGCGGTCGGGGCCGATGGCCAGCATCAAGGAGAGGCCGATGGCCGAGTCGTAGGAGTACCGGCCGCCGACCCAGTCCCAGAACTCGAACATGTTCTGGGTGTCGATGCCGAAGTCGGCGACCTTCTCCGCGTTGGTGGACAGCGCCACGAAGTGCTTGGCGACCGCGGACTCGTCGGCGCGCAGCTCGGTGAGCAGCCAGTCGCGGGCGGAGGTGGCGTTGGTGATGGTCTCGATGGTGGTGAAGGTCTTGGACGCGATGATGAACAGCGTCTCGGCCGCGTCCAGGTCGCGGACCGCCTCGTGCAGGTCGGCGCCGTCCACGTTGGACACGAAACGGACCGTCAGACCGCGGTCGGTGTAGGCGCGCAGCACCTCGTAGGCCATCGCGGGGCCGAGGTCGGAGCCGCCGATGCCGATGTTGACGACATTCCTGATCCGCTTGCCGGTGTGGCCGGTCCACTCCCCCGAGCGCACCCGGTCGCAGAAGACCTGCATCTTGTTGAGCACGGAGTGCACGGCGGGCACGACGTCCTGGCCGTCCAGCTCGATCACCGCGGAGCGCGGGGCGCGCAGAGCGGTGTGCAGGACCGCCCGGTCCTCGGTGACATTGATCCGCTCGCCGCGGAACATCGCGTCACGAAGCTCGAACACCCCGGTCGCGGCGGCCAGTTCGCGCAGCAGCCGGAGCGTCTCGTCCGTCACGAGCTGCTTGGAGTAGTCCAGGTGGAGGTCACCCACTTGGAGGGTGTAACGGCTGCCCCGCTCGGGGTCGGCCGCGAACAGATCCCGCAGGTGCGCGTCCGCCAGTTCCTCGCGGTGCTTGCCGAGCGCGTGCCATTCGGCACGCTGGTCGAGAGCCTTCGGGCCCTGCGCGTTCGTTTCGGACATCAGTCCACTTCTCCTCGTCCTCGCTGCACGCCCCACGCTAATTGATGACACGCCGGAACGAGACGAGGGCGGGCATCAGGAAGGCGTGCGGTTGGCGGCGCTGACCCGGCCGAGCAGGTCCACCGGGGTGCGTTCCTGGAGGAGCGTCACCTCACTGACGTTCCGCACCGTGCCGAGAGCGCCGGATACGGCCGTCACGGTGACCGCGGCGGGCCGAGTCCGCCGCGCCGGGGCAGCGCGGCGGACTCGGCGAGCGCGGGCGGCTCGGTGGCGCGGGAGAAGTGGCGGCGGGTCAGAAACCGCCGCGGTGCAGGCGGCCCGCGTAGCGCTCCTCCAGGACGGCGTTGCGCTCGAAGCCGCCGGGCAGATTCGCGGAGATGTAGACCGGGGCCTCGTGCCCCTCGGCGGTGAGCAGGCCCACGCACTCGGCGACGACCATCTGGACCAGCAGGGCCGAGGTGATGGTGGAGACACCGCACAGCGCGCCGCCGTCGGGCAGCGGGAGCAGGGCGTCACCGGCGGGCGCGCAGTTGTCGAGGACGGCGTCGGCGATGTCCGCGAGCCGCTTGCCGCTGGGGTGCAGAGCGGGCACGGCGCGGGTGTGGGTCAGCGAGGTGAGGGCGACCAGCGGGTGCCCCGCCTCCTTGACCTGGAGCGCCATGTCCACCACGGAGTTGTTCACACCGGAGTTGGAGACGATCACGAACAGGTCCCGCGGGTGCGGCGTCGACAGGTCGTACAGCCGCCTGGCCAGGCCGGGGGAACGTTCCAGCAGCGGGTCGTCGAGCACCGAGCGGTCCTCGCCGCCGCGCAGCACGAGGTCGGCGAGGCCGATCCGGTTGGTGGGGATCAGGCCGCCCGCGCGGCCGACGATCTCCAGGACGGTGGCCTGGGAGTGGCCGGTGCCGAAGCCGTGGATCACACCGTCGGCGGCCACGCAGTCGGCGAAGAGCCGTCCCGCGGCGGCGACGGAGTCCTTGTTGGCCGCGATGGCGCGCTCGACGGCGGCGCGCCCCTCGTCGGCGAACCGGGCGGCGCTGAGCTGTGCGTCGGCCATGGCCGAGCCCCCTTGGTGGGTCGGGTGGTGAGATCGGTGGCCGGTTCGGCTCGATCAACCATCTTTGAGATGGTCCGATGAAACAATGAACCACCCTTCGCGCCGCCGTCAAGACACCCCGGCGCCGCCGCGACCCCGCGAGGAACCCGGCCTCACCACAGGAGACCCCTCGCCCCAGAAGGCCCCGCCCTCACACCAGCGGCCCCCGGCCTCACAGCAACAGCCCGCCCTCACAGCAACAGCCGTGCCAGCGCCGCCGCCCCCACTCCCCCGTTCGCCACCGGGAAGACCCGCAGCGCGAGCCCGTCGAGCCGGGCGACGACCCGGTCGAGCAGCGGACCGCCGGGCCCGAGCAGTCCGCCGGTGAGCACCAGCGGCTCCCCCGGCCGCGGCTCCAGCGCCCGTACGGTCGCCACCAGCAGGTCGGCCGCGCCGTCCAGCAGCCGCAGCGCCACCGCGTCGCCCTCGTCCGCCGCCTCCACCGCCTGCCTGCTGAGCTGCGCGAGCCGGGCCGGCGTCTGCTCGTACGCGCTGGTCACGATGGCCTCGCTGAGATCGGCGCGCGCCTCGCCGTCGGGCAGTGGCCGTTCCGCGCCGTCCAGGCGCCCGGTGCCGCCCAGCCGCTCGTACGCGCCCGGCGGCAGATAGTGCGCGGCGACCCTGGCGACCAGCGAGGTCCAGGGGCCGCGGCCGTCCAGCGCCTCCAGCGCCGCCCGCACCGCCCGGCCGCCGAGCCAGAAGCCGCTGCCCTCGTCGCCGAGCAGCCAGCCGTGGCCGTCCACGACCGCGGAGCGGCGTCTGCCGGTGAGCCGGGTGGCGATGGCGCCGGTGCCCGCGATCAGCACCAGGCCGTCGCCGGGCGCGCCGGGCGCGGAGGCCAGCGCGACCTCGGTGTCGCCGCCGACGCCGATCGCGGCGCCCGTGATGCCGTTGGCGGCCAGCGCGTCGGCCAGACAGGACAGCGCGAGGCCGTGGCCGCGCTCGGCGCCGAGCCCTTCCGCGGCGCCCGCGAAGCCGCCGTAGACCGCGGCGACCCGCCCCCGCAGGTCGGCCGGGACCGCCTGGGCGACCGCGTCCGTCAGGTGCCGGGTCAGTTCGGCCCGGCCGACGCTCAGCGCGTTGCCCGGCCCCCCGGTGCCGCGGCCGAGCACGACGACCTCCGCCGGGCCCCCGGCCGTCTCCGGCGCCGCCTCCGCCAGATACGCGCGGCTGCTGGTACCGCCCGCGTCGATGCCGATCACAAGCGGTCGGCTGTAGATTTCACTCATTGCCACGAATGGTGGTTGATAGATTCACCCGCAGGCAAGTCCTCAAGCCGTCCAGCCGAGACGAGTCACCATGATCACCGCGTTGATCCGCTCCGAACTGCCCCGGATGTCCGGTTCCCTGCGCAAGGTGGGCGAGCTGGTGCTGGCCGACCCGGTCGCGGCGACGCACGGCTCCGCGGCCGAGCTGGGTCGGCGCACGGGCACCTCGCAGGCCACCGTCACCCGCTTCTGCCGGGCGCTCGGCCTGGACTCGTACCAGCAGCTCCTGATCGAACTGGCGCAGGAGCAGGGCCGCAGCGAGGCGGAGCCCCGTACGGCGGCGCTCGGGCCGCAGATCGGGCCCGAGGACGACCTGGAGCAGGTGATCGGGGTGGTCGCGGAGGCCGATCTGCGGGCGCTGCGGCAGACCGCCGACCGGCTGGACCGCGAGGCACTGGAACGGGCCGCGCAGACGCTCGCGAAGGCCCGCAGGATCGACGTCTACGGCGTCGGCGGCTCGGGGATCGTGGCCAGGGAGACCGAGGCGCGGCTGTACGGCATCGGCTGCGCCGCGCACGCCTGGACCGAGGTGCACGCGGCGGAGACCTCCGCGGCCCTGCTGACGCCCTCCGACGCGGTGGTGGCCATCTCGCACTCGGGCGCCACCCGGGAGGTGCTGGAGCCGCTGCGGCTGGCCGCGGAGCGCGGCGCCGTCACCGTGGCCGTCACCGGCGACCCGCGCTCGCCGATCGCCCAGGCCGCCGACGTACGCCTCACGTCCACCTCGGGCGAAACCAGCTTCAGGCGCGGCAACTTCGGCACCCGCCACTCCGTACTGCTCATCGTGGACTGCCTGTACGCCCGCGTCGCGCAACTCACCTACGAACGGGCTACGGCCTCCATCGCGTTGACGGGCCATATCGCGGACGCGCACGCGGCCCGGCCGCGCCGCCGCTGAGACGCCCGCCGCGGAGCGTGCCGTGAAAACAGAAAGCCCTCGGTCGCCGGGCGGGCTCAGAGGTCTGAGCCCGCCCGGCAACCGAGGTCCGGGACTTCCCTGATCTCGCTAGATCTCGCCGCGGAGCTTCGCCAGCGCCTCGGCGAGGATCGCCTCGCCGTCGGCGGCGCTGCGCCGCTCCCGCACGTAGGCGAGGTGGGTCTTGTACGGCTCGGTACGCGGCGGCGCCGGCGGATTCTCCTCGTCCTGCCCCGCCGGGAAGCCGCAGCGTGGGCAGTCCCAGGTCTCCGGGATCTGCGCGTCGCTGGCGAAACTCGGCTGGGTCTCGTGCCCGTTCGAGCACCAGAAGGAGATGCGGAGGCGCGGCGCGGACTCGCCGCGCTCGGCCTCTCCCATCGGCCCCGCTCCGACCCGACTTCCACGGATCGCGTTGCCACTTGCCACGGTCGTAACTCCCTGCGTGATGGTGCTGCGAGGTCGCCAGTTTACGAAAACCTTACGTGCCGTCCAGTGGCAGGCGCTCGACCTGTCCCCCGAGGACGTCTCCCCATAGTAAGCCGGGGTGGCGACGAGGCGTCAGTTCTCCCTGGATGCGCGGGAGTCGAACGTCGGCCCTACTTCTGGAACTTCATCACCAGGCCAAGGGTGACAATGCAGGCGAACCACAGCAGACCGACCACGACGGTGATCCGGTCGAGGTTGCGCTCGGCCACCGAGGAGCCGCCGACGGAGGACTGCATGCCGCCGCCGAACATGTCCGAGAGGCCGCCGCCCTTCCCCTTGTGCATCAGCACGAGCAGCAGAAGCAGCAGGCTGAAAATGATGAGGGCGATGGAGAACCCGATGACCACGGCTGGACCAACTCTCTCGACTACATGACAACGGCGCGGGGCCGGACGGCGCGGTCACGCCGGTCCGGCCCCGACAGGGTACTTCCTGAGGGGCGTGTCAGCCCACTGCCCGGTGCCCCGGCTCACCGTCCGTCGCCGCGGGCCCCGGTTCCGTCACTGGTCGCGGAACCGGACGATCTTGACGAACTCCTCGGCGTCCAGTGCCGCGCCGCCCACCAGGGCGCCGTCCACGTCCGGCTGCGCCATGATCGCGGCGACGTTGCCGGACTTCACGGAGCCGCCGTACTGGATGCGCACGGCGTCCGCCAGCTCCTGGTCGTACAATTCGGCCAGCCGCCCGCGGATCGCCCCGCAGACCTCCTGCGCGTCCTCGGGGGTGGCCACCTCGCCGGTGCCGATCGCCCAGACCGGCTCGTACGCGACCACGATCGTGGCGGCCTGCTCGGCGGGGATGTCCTTCAGGGCGCCGTCGAGCTGCGCGAGGGTGTGCGGGACCTGCTGGCCGGCCTTGCGGACGTCCAGGCCCTCACCGACGCACAGGATCGGGGTGAGGCCGTTCCTGTAGGCGGCCTTCACCTTGCCGTTGACCACGGCCTCGTCCTCGCCGTGGTACTGGCGGCGCTCGGAGTGCCCGATCGCCACGTACGCGCACTTCAGCTTGGCCAGCATCGATCCGGAGATCTCGCCGGTGTACGCGCCGGAGTCGTGCGCGGACAGGTCCTGGGCTCCGTACTTGATCTTCAGCTTGTCGCCGTCGACCAGCGTCTGTACGGAGCGCAGGTCGGTGTACGGCACCAGGACGGCGACCTCGACCGCGTCGTAGTCCTTGTCGGTGAGCGCGAAGGCGAGCTTCTGGACGTGCGCGATGGCCTCGAGGTGGTTGAGGTTCATCTTCCAGTTGCCCGCCATCAGCGGGGTGCGGGTGCTCTGCTCGGTCATCTGCTCACTTCTCCAGTGCGGCAAGGCCGGGGAGCGTCTTGCCCTCGAGGTATTCCAGGCTCGCGCCGCCGCCGGTGGAAATATGGCCGAAAGCGTTCTCGTCGAAGCCGAGGATGCGGACGGCCGCGGCCGAGTCGCCGCCGCCGACCACGGTGAACGCGTCGGAGTCGATCAGCGCCTGGGCGACCGCGCGGGTGCCGTCGGCGTAGTCCGGGTGCTCGAAGACGCCCATCGGGCCGTTCCAGAAGATGGTGGCGGCGTCGGCGAGCTTGGCGGCGAAGAGCTTGCGGGACTCGGGGCCGATGTCCAGGCCGATCACGTCCGCGGGGATCGCGTCCACCGGCGCGTTGACCGGCGAGGACGGCGCCTTGGTCTTCAGGTCGGGGAACTCGGTGGCGCCGACGACGTCGACCGGCAGGACGAATTCCACGCCCTTGGCCTTGGCGCGCTCCAGGTACTCCTTGACCACGGGGATCTGGTCCTCCTGGAGCAGGCTCTTGCCGACCTCGTGGCCCTGGGCCTTGAGGAAGGTGAAGACCATGCCGCCGCCGACCAGGATGCGGTCGGCCTTGTCCAGCAGGTGGTCGATGACGCCGAGCTTGTCGGAGACCTTGGAGCCGCCGAGCACCACCGCGTAGGGGCGGGAGACGTCCTCGGTGAGCTTCTTCAGGACGCCGACCTCGGTGGCGATCAGTCCGCCCGCGGCGTGCGGGAGGCGGGCCGGGAGGTCGTACACCGAGGCGTGCTTGCGGTGCACCGCTCCGAAGCCGTCGCCGACGTAGGTGTCGGCCAGCTCCGCGAGCCGGTCGGCGAAGGCGCCGCGCTCGGCGTCGTCCTTGCTGGTCTCGCCCGCGTTGAAGCGCAGGTTCTCCAGCAGCGCGACCTGGCCGTCGGCCAGGCCCGCCACGGTGGCCGCGGCGCTCTCGCCGACGGTGTCGGCCGCGAACACCACCTCGTGACGGCCTTCGCCGAGCAGCTCGCCCAGGCGCGCGGCGACCGGCGCGAGCGAGAACTTCGGGTCGGGCTCGCCCTTGGGGCGGCCGAGGTGCGAGGCCACGATCACCTTGGCGCCCGCCTCGGCGAGCTTGGTGATGGTGGGGACGGCGGCGCGGATCCGGCCGTCGTCGGTGATGCGCTCCCCGTCGAGCGGGACGTTGAGGTCGGCGCGGACGAACACCCGCTTGCCGGCGATCCGCCCCTCGCTGATCAGGTCGTCGATCGTCTTCATCTGTACGGTCTCCTACGGGTACGGCTGCGGGTACTGACGGGTACGGGACTGCGGAGTGGGCAAGGGACAGGGCCCGGACCGGCGCTTCGTCGCACCCGTCCGGACCCTGTCGCTCACATCGCTGTGCGTCGGCCGCTACGGCGTCAGAGCTGGCCGCCGACGAAGACCGTGAGGTCCACGAGGCGGTTGGAGTAGCCCCACTCGTTGTCGTACCAGCCGATGACCTTGACCGTCTTGCCCTGGACCATGGTCAGGGAGGAGTCGAAGGTGCAGGAGGCCGGCCAGTTGACGATGTCCGAGGAGACGATCGGGTCCTCGGTGTACTCCAGCAGGCCCTTGAGCTGACCCTCGGACGCCTTCTGGAAGGCGGCGTTGACCTCGTCCTTGGTGACCTCGCGCTCGAGGTCGACGACCAGGTCGGTGACCGAGCCGGTGGGGACCGGGACGCGCATCGCGATGCCGTCCAGCTTGCCCGCCAGCTCGGGGATGACCAGCGCGGTGGCCTTCGCGGCACCCGTGGTGGTCGGGATGATGTTCTCCGCGGCGGCGCGGGCGCGGCGCAGGTCCTTGTGCGGGAAGTCCAGGATGCGCTGGTCGTTGGTGTACGCGTGGACCGTCGTCATCAGGCCCTTGACGATGCCGAAGTTCTCCAGCAGCACCTTCGCCATCGGCGCCACACAGTTCGTGGTGCACGAGGCGTTGGAGATGATGTGGTGGTTCGCGGCGTCGTACTTGTCCTGGTTGACGCCCATCACGATCGTGATGTCCTCGCCGGTGGCGGGCGCCGAGATGATGACCTTCTTGGCACCGCCCGCGATGTGCTTGCCCGCGTCGGCGGCCTTGGTGAAGATGCCGGTCGACTCGATGACGACGTCGACGCCCAGCTCGCCCCACGCGATGGCGGCGGGGTCGCGCTCGGCGAGCACCTTGATGGTCTTGCCGTCGACGGTGATGGAGTCCGCGGTGTGGGTGACCTCGGCCTTGAGGCGGCCGAGGATGGTGTCGTACTTCAGCAGGTGCGCCGTCGTCGCGGTGTCACCCAGGTCGTTGACAGCCACGATCTCGATGTCCGCACCCTGCTCCAAGGCGGCGCGGAAGAAGTTACGACCGATGCGGCCAAAGCCGTTGATGCCTACCCGGATCGTCACGAACCGATCTCCTCGCTCATTCGCCGGAGCCCTCTCCGGCTGCGAAATATGGGATGTCCCCGACCAGGGACGAGCCTACCCGGCCAGGGGCGCGGAGGTGACATCGGGCCGAGGCCCCTCCGCCTCCGCCCCGTCCGCCGCCGCGCGCGTGCCGGCCGGGGCCTGTCCGGCGGACAGGCCCTAGCCGACCATCTCGTCGGTGAGGTTGGCGTCGGTGCCGGGCAGGCCGAGGTCCGAGGCGCGCTTGTCGGCCATGGCCAGCAGGCGGCGGATCCGGCCGGCGACCGCGTCCTTGGTCAGCGGCGGCTCGGCGAGGGAGCCCAGCTCCTCCAGGGAGGCCTGCTTGTGGTCCATGCGCAGGCGCCCGGCCGCGGCGAGGTGTTCCGGTACGTCGTCGCCGAGGATCTCCAGCGCGCGCTGCACACGGGCTCCGGCGGCGACGGCGGCGCGGGCCGACCTGCGCAGGTTGGCGTCGTCGAAGTTGGCGAGCCGGTTGGCGGTGGCCCGGACCTCGCGGCGCATGCGGCGCTCTTCCCAGGCGAGCACCGAGTCGTGGGCGCCGAGCCGGGTCAGCAGCGCGCCGATCGCGTCGCCGTCCCGTACCACCACACGGTCCACATTGCGGACCTCGCGGGCCTTGGCGGGGATCTGGAGCCGGCGGGCGGCGCCGACCAGGGCCAGGGCGGCCTCGGGTCCCGGGCAGGTGACCTCCAGCGACGAGGAGCGGCCGGGCTCGGTGAGCGAGCCGTGCGCGAGGAAGGCACCGCGCCAGGCGGCCTCCGCGTCGCAGGTCGCGCCGGAGACGACCTGCGGGGGCAGACCGCGGATCGGCCGGCCGCGGCCGTCCACCAGGCCGGTCTGCCGGGCGAGCTGGTCGCCGCCCGCCACCACGCGCACCACGTACCTGCTGCCCCTGCGCAGCCCGCCGGGCGCCATCACCACCAGGTCGGAGGAGTGCCCGAAGATCTCCAGGATGTCCTTGCGCAGCCGCCTGGCCGCGATCCCGGTGTCCAGCTCCGCCTCGATCACGATCCGGCCGCTCACCAGGTGGAGGCCGCCGGCGAACCGCAGGATCGACGAGACCTCCGCCTTCCGGCAGCAGGTCCGGGTGACGGGAAGCCGGGAGATCTCATCCTTCACCGCTGCCGTCATCGCCATGGGCCGATCCTTCCACGCATACGAAAAATCCTGTCATACGCGGCGGCCAACAGCTCCGGGTCGTGCCGCGGCCCGTCGGGGGCGGCGACCGGTGCCAGCTCGACCGTGCCGCCCAACCGCTGTGCGGCCTCGGAGAGGCTGTCACGGTCGGGTACGGCGGCCTCGTCGGCGAGAACCACGTCGATGGTGAGTTTAGGGGCGTGTCGGGCCAAAACCTCCAAGTGACGCTGCGGAGAAAATCCGTCGGTCTCACCTGGTTGCGGCGCGAGGTTCAGCGTGAGGACCCGGCGCGCCCTGGTCGTCATGAGGGCGTCGACCAGCTCGGGGACGAGCAGATGCGGGATCACCGAGGAGAACCAGGAGCCGGGGCCGAGCACCACCCAGTCCGCGTCGAGGACCGCCTGCACGGCCTCGGGAACGGCGGGCGGATCGGCCGGGACGACCTGCACTTCCTGCACCTCACCGGGGGTGAGGGCGACCGTGGCCTGGCCGCGGACGGTGCTGATCTCGTCGGGCCTGTCGGGGTCGTGGCCGCGGACGATGGCGTGCAGGTCGAGCGGGACCGCGGACATCGGCAGCACCCTGCCGTGGGCGCCCAGCAGCCGCCCGACCCACTCCAGCGCGGCGACCTCGTCGTTGAGCTGTTCCCACAGCGCGACGATCAGCAGATTGCCGACCGCGTGCCCGTGCAGATCACCCTCGCTGGTGAAGCGGTGCTGGACCACTCGGGCCCATGTGCGCCCCCATTCGTCGTCCCCGCAGAGCGCGGCGAGCGCCTTGCGGAGGTCTCCCGGCGGCAGTACGCCCATCTCCTGGCGGAGTCTGCCGCTGGAGCCGCCGTCGTCCGCGACGGTGACCACCGCGGTCAGATCGCCGGTGATCCGGCGCAGTGCGGCGAGGGAGGCGGCCAGGCCATGTCCCCCGCCGAGGGCGACCACCTTGGGCGGCACCCCGGCGCGGCGGCCCGTACCCCGGCGCCGCCGCCGACCCGTCATGATCACTCGCGCCCCATGTCCCTGTGCACTGTCACGGTCTCCACCCCATCCGCGGCCAGCCGTGCGGCCAGCCGTTCCGACATCGCCACGCTGCGGTGCTTGCCGCCCGTGCAGCCGACCGCGATCGTCACGTACCGCTTGCCCTCGCGCCGGTATCCGGCGGCGATGATGTGCAGCAACTCGGCGTAGCGGTCGAGGAATTCCTTCGCGCCCGGCTGGTTGAACACATACTGCGCCACCTCGTCGTTGAGCCCGGTGAAGGGCCGCAGCTCCGGCACCCAGTGCGGGTTGGGCAGGAAGCGGCAGTCCACCACCAGGTCGGCGTCGACGGGCAGGCCGTACTTGAATCCGAACGACATGACCGTGGCGCGGAGTTCCGGCTCCTCCTCGCCCGCGAACTGGGCGTCCAGCTTGGCGCGCAGCTCGTGCACGTTGAGGCTGGAGGTGTCGATCACCAGGTCGGCGTCGCCGCGCAGCTCGCGCAGCAGGTCGCGCTCGGCCGCGATGCCGTCCACGATCCGGCCCGAGCCCTGGAGCGGGTGCGGCCGGCGGACCGACTCGAAGCGGCGGACCAGGGCCTCGTCTGAGGCTTCCAGATAGATGATCCGGCGCTTGACGCTGCGGGTCGCCAGGTCGGCGAGGGACTCGCGCAGATTGTCGAAGAAGCGGCGTCCGCGGACGTCCACGACCACGGCGATCCGGGCGACGTTGCCCTGCGAGCGCGCGCCGAGATCCACCATGGTGGGGATCAGCGCGGGCGGCAGATTGTCCACCACGAACCAGCCGAGGTCCTCCAGACACTTGGCCGCGGTGCTGCGGCCCGCTCCGGACATGCCGGAGATGATCACCAGTTCGGGGATGGCCTCCACGGCCTCCCCCGCTCCGCCGGTTGTCACGTGCGTTCCGTCCTGTTCGTCCTGGTCGCTCATGTGCTGATCCCCCGATGGTGGGACGGGTCCGCCCCGGGCGGGGTCCCGTCGGCCTCTTCGATGATCTCTCCTGTCGCGGTGTTCACCGCGGGTGCGGCCGGAGCCGCGGCTGCCAGGGTCGCCGCGACCGTCTCCGCCGTACGGCGGCCGATCCCCGGGACCTCGCAGATCTCCTCGATCGTCGCCGCCCGGAGCCGTTTCAGCGAGCCGAAGTGCTTCAGCAGCGCCTGCCTGCGGGTCTCGCCGAGCCCCGGCACGGAGTCCAGCGCGCCGGCCTTCATCGACTTGGAGCGCTTGCTGCGCTGGTACGAGATCGCGAACCGGTGCGCCTCGTCGCGGACCCGCTGGAGCAGGTACAGGCCCTCGCTGGAGCGCGGCAGGATCACCGGGTCGTCGTCGCCGGGCAGCCAGACCTCTTCCAGGCGCTTGGCGAGGCCGCACACGGCGACGTCGTCTATGCCCAGCTCCTCCAGCGCGCGCCGGGCGGCGGCCACCTGCGGCTGTCCGCCGTCGACCACGACGAGCTGCGGCGGGTACGCGAATTTGCGCGGCCGTCCGGTGTCGGGGTCGATGGGGCCGGACGCCTGTTCCTCGTGGTCCACGGGAACATCGCCGTGGTTCGCGGGGACCTCGCCGGACTCGCCCTCCCACTCGCCGGTCTTCTGCTTCTCCAGCAGATAGCGGCGGAAGCGGCGGGAGATCACCTCGTGCATCGACCGGACGTCGTCCTGCCCGGCGAAGGACTTGATCTGGAAGCGGCGGTACTCGCTCTTGCGGGCCAGGCCGTCCTCGAAGACCACCATGGACGCGACCACGTCGTCGCCCTGGAGGTGGCTGATGTCGTAGCACTCGATCCGCAGCGGCGCGGTGTCGAGGTCGAGCGCGGCGGCGATCTCCTCCAGCGCGCGGGAGCGGGTGGTGAGGTCGGAGGCGCGCTTGGTCTTGTGCAGCGCGAGGGCGTGCTGCGCGTTGCGCTGCACGGTGGCCATCAGGTCCTTCTTGTCGCCGCGCTGCGGTACGCGCAGGCTGACGTGCGAGCCGCGGCGGTCGCTGAGCCACTGCGCGACCGGCTCCGACGGTGCGGGCAGCGCCGGGACCAGCACCTCCTTGGGCACACCGCCGCTGCCGCCGGAGCGCTCGGCGTCGCCGCGCTCGTCGCCGTAGAGCTGCTGGAGGGCGTGCTCGACCAGGCCCGCGGTGTCGACCGCCTCGACCTTGTCGGTGACCCAGCCGCGCTGGCCGCGGACCCGGCCGCCGCGTACGTGGAAGATCTGCACGGCGGCTTCCAGCTCGTCCTCGGCGACGGCGATCAGGTCGGCGTCGGTGGCGTCGGCGAGCACCACCGCGTTCTTCTCCATGGCGCGGCGCAGCGCCTCCAGGTCGTCCCGCAGCCGGGCGGCCTGCTCGTACTCCATCTCGCTCGCCGCGTCCTTCATGCGCTGTTCCAGGCGGCGCAGGTAGGTGCCGGTGTGTCCGGCCATGAAGTCGCAGAATTCCTCGGCCAGTTCGCGGTGGTCGTCGGCGCTGATCCGGCCGACGCAGGGCGCGGAGCACTTGCCGATGTAGCCGAGCAGACAGGGGCGGCCGATCTGCGCGGAGCGCTTGAAGACCCCGGCGGAGCAGGTGCGGACCGGGAAGACCCGCAGCAGCAGGTCGACGGTCTCGCGGATCGCCCAGGCGTGCGCGTACGGACCGAAGTAGCGCACGCCCTTGCGCTTGGGGCCGCGCATGACCTGCACGCGCGGGAACTCCTCGTTCATCGTCACCGCGAGGGACGGATAGCTCTTGTCGTCGCGGTACTTGACGTTGAACCGCGGGTCGAACTCCTTGATCCAGGAGTATTCGAGCTGGAGCGCCTCCACCTCGGTGGAGACCACCGTCCACTCGACGGCCGCCGCGGTGGTCACCATCGTGGCGGTCCGCTGGTGGAGGTTGGTGATGTCCTGGAAGTACGAGGAAAGCCGCTGGCGCAGGCTCTTCGCCTTGCCGACGTAGATCACCCGACCGTGCTCGTCCCGGAACTTGTAGACCCCCGGGGAGTCGGGGATCTGGCCCGGCTTCGGTCGGTAGCTGCTGGGGTCCGCCATGTCTCCCACCCTACTGGCGGGATGCGACATTCCCGGGCCAGGCCGGGCAGTGCCGACCGGTGCGGATACCGGCGGGCGGGACCGCCGGTTCGCGGGTGCCGGACTGCCGGTGGTCAGCTCGCCGGACCGGCGGTGAGCTTGCCGCCGGAGGCGGTGACCTGCACGGCGGGCAGCGGCTTGGTCGCCGGGCCCTGGAGCACGGCGCCGGTGTCCGCGTCGAACTGGCTGCCGTGGCAGGCGCAGGTGATCGTCGTGCCGTCCACCGAGGTGACGACGCAGCCCGCGTGCGTGCAGACCGCGCTGAACGCCTTGAAGGTGCCCTCCTTCGGCTGCGCCACGACCACCTTGTCGTTCCGGTAGAGCTTGGCGCCGCCGACCGGTACCTCGGTGGCGGCGCCCAACTCCACGGCTTTGGCGGGCCCGTCGGACGAACCGCCGCCGGAGCCGCCGCACGCGGTGAGGCCGAACCCGGCGGCTCCGGCCAGGGCCGCGCCTCGCAGGACGGTACGGCGGCAGGCGGGCAGTTCGGTGGTCATGTGCGCTCCAGGTCGGGGAGGTGGGGAGGTCTCGCGACCCGTAACCCTACGTCCCCCACCTGTCCGCTTCCTCTGTGCCACTCCCGGACGCCCACTGCCTGACGACCGCGCCTGACGACCGCTGCCTGACGACCGCGCCTCGACGGCGTGCCGCCGCGCCCGCGCCGACCCGTCCTTGACCTTCCTCGGTGCTACGCCTTGCCCGCCGTCCGCTTGCGCGGCGCCGGGGTCTTCTTCGCGGCGGCCGTCGTGCCCTTCTTGGCCGCGGCGGCCGTCCCCGTGGCCTTCTTGGGGGCGGGCACCCGCTTCTTGGGCGCGGGCACCGACGCGTCGCTGATCCGCTCCGCGCCCAGGACGTCCCGCAGGAACTTGCCGGTGTGGCTGGCCGGGACGGCCGCGATCTGCTCGGGGGTGCCCTCGGCGACGACCAGTCCGCCGCCGTTGCCGCCCTCGGGGCCCATGTCGACCACCCAGTCGGCGGTCTTGATGACATCGAGATTGTGCTCGATGACGATCACGGTGTTGCCCTTGTCGACCAGGCCCTGGAGCACCTTGATCAGCTTGCTGATGTCCTCGAAGTGCAGACCGGTGGTCGGCTCGTCCAGGACGTAGACCGTACGGCCGGTGGAGCGCTTCTGGAGCTCGGAGGCGAGCTTCACGCGCTGCGCCTCGCCGCCGGACAGCGTCGGCGCGGACTGCCCCAGGCGTACGTATCCCAGGCCGACCTCGTAGAGCGTGCGCAGGTGCCGGGCGATGGCGGGCACCGCCTCAAAGAAGTCCAGCGCCTCCTCGATCGGCATCTCCAGCACCTCGGCGATGGACTTGCCCTTGTAGTGCACTTCCAGCGTCTCGCGGTTGTAGCGGGCGCCGTGGCAGACCTCGCACGGGACGTAGACGTCCGGCAGGAAGTTCATCTCGATCTTGATCGTGCCGTCGCCCGAGCAGTTCTCGCAGCGACCGCCCTTGACGTTGAAGGAGAAGCGGCCGGGCAGATAGCCGCGGACCTTGGCCTCCATCGTCTCCGCGAAGAGCCGCCGCACATGGTCGAAGACACCGGTGTACGTGGCCGGGTTGGAGCGCGGGGTGCGGCCGATCGGCGACTGGTCGACGTGCACGACCTTGTCCACCAGGTCGTCGCCGTCCACCCGGGTGTGCCGGCCGGGGACGCTGCGCGCCCCGTTCAGCTCGCGGGCCAGGTGGGTGTAGAGGATGTCGTTGACCAGCGTCGACTTGCCGGAGCCGGAGACGCCGGTGACGGCGGTGAGCACTCCGAGCGGGAAGGACACGTCGATGTCCTGGAGATTGTGCTCGCGGGCGCCGTGCACGGTCAGCCGCCGCTTGCGGTCGATCGGGCGGCGTACGTCGGGGGTGACGATGACGCGCTTGCCCGAGAGATACTGCCCGGTCAGCGACTCCTCGTTGACCAGCAGCTCCTTCAGCGAGCCGGAGTGCACCACCTTGCCGCCGTGCTCACCGGCGCCGGGGCCGATGTCGACCACCCAGTCGGCGGTCTTGATGGTGTCCTCGTCGTGCTCGACGACGATCAGCGTGTTGCCCAGGTCGCGCAGCCGCACCAGGGTCTCGATCAGCCGGTGGTTGTCGCGCTGGTGCAGGCCGATCGACGGCTCGTCCAGCACGTACAGCACGCCGACCAGGCCCGAGCCGATCTGGGTGGCGAGCCGGATGCGCTGGGCCTCGCCGCCGGACAGGGTGCCCGCGGCGCGGTTGAGCGAGAGGTAGTCCAGGCCGACGTCGACCAGGAACTTCAGCCGTTCGTTGACCTCCTTGAACACCCGCTCGGCGATCTTCTTGTCGCGGGCGTCCAGCTTCATCCCGCCGAGGAACTCGGCGCAGTCGCTGATCGACATGGCGGAGACGTCCGCGATGGAGCGGTCCTGGACGGTGACGGCCAGCACGATCGGCTTGAGCCTGCTGCCGTGGCAGGTGGGGCAGGGCACCTCGCGCATGTACCCCTCGAAGCGCTCCCGGCTGGAGTCGCTCTCGGAGTCCTGGTGCCGCCGCTTCACGAACGGGATGGCGCCCTCGAAATGCGCGTTGTACGCGCGCTCGCGGCCGTACCTGTTCTTGTACGCGACCCTGACCTCGGCCTTGTGGCCGTAGAGCAGCGCCTTCTTCGCGCGGGCGGGCAGCCCGGCCCAGGGAATGTCGGTCCTGAAGCCCAGCTCCCCCGCGAGACCTTCGACCAGCCGCTCGAAGTAGCCCTTGGACATGCCGCCGGTCCAGGGCGCGATGGCGCCCTCGGCCAGGGACTTCTCCTCGTCGGGGACGATCAGCTCCGGGTCGACCTCCATGCGGGAGCCGATGCCGGTGCAGTCGGGACAGGCGCCGAAGGGCGAGTTGAAGGAGAAGGAGCGCGGCTCCAGCTCCTCGAAGGACAGGTCGTCGTACGGGCAGTACAGGTGCTCGGAGAACATCCGCTCGCGCTGCGGGTCGTCCTCGGGCAGGTCGACGAAGTCCAGGATGACCATGCCGCCGGACAGGCCGAGCGCGGTCTCGACGGAGTCCGTGAGGCGGCGCTTGGCGCTGTCCTTCACCGTGAGGCGGTCGATGACCACCTCGATGGTGTGCTTCTCCTGCTTCTTCAGCTTGGGCGGGTCGGTGAGCTGGATCGTGGCCCCGTCGACCCGGGCACGGCTGTAGCCCTTGGTCTGGAGGTCGCCGAAGAGGTCGACGAATTCGCCCTTGCGCTCACGGACCAGCGGGGAGAGCACCTGGAAACGGCTGCCCTCCTCCAGCTCCAGCACCCGGTCGACGATGGCCTGCGGCGACTGCCGGGAGATCGGGCGGCCGCACTCGGGGCAGTGCGGCTTGCCGATCCTGGCGAAGAGCAGCCGGAGGTAGTCGTAGACCTCGGTGATGGTGCCCACCGTCGAGCGCGGGTTGCGCGAGGTGGACTTCTGGTCGATGGAGACCGCAGGGGACAGGCCCTCGATGAAGTCCACATCGGGCTTGTCCATCTGGCCGAGGAACTGGCGGGCGTAGGAGGAGAGCGACTCGACGTACCGGCGCTGCCCCTCGGCGAAGATCGTGTCGAAGGCGAGGGAGGACTTGCCCGATCCGGACAGCCCTGTGAACACGATGAGGGAGTCCCGCGGCAGGTCGAGCGACACGTTCTTCAGATTGTGCTCGCGAGCGCCACGGACGGTGAGTCGATCGGCCACGCCAGTGCGCACCTTTCATAGAGACGGGGGGAGAGTCGGCACCCCCAGTCAGCCTAAACGGGGTGCGCTCGGGTTTTCTTCCGGTTCGCCGCGTTCTCAGAAGTTGCGACACACCGACCATATAGCACGTGCATTCGATTTACGGGCGCGCTCTGACCACTTCACCCGATCGTGTGTCCTGCGCGAGCGCGGGGTGACGCGCTAGCGTCGGTACGTGACCGTCCAACGACCGGATCCCGTACTCGATGCGGTTGCCGTCCGGGAAGCCACCGACCGATTCGTCGCCGCGGTGTCCGCGCTCCCCGCCGACGGCGTCGCCGAACCCTCGCTGCTGCCCGGCTGGACCCGCGGGCATCTGCTGACCCATGTCGCCCGCAATGCCGACGCCCTGGCCAATCTGCTGATCTGGGCGGGGACCGGCGTGGAGACCCCGATGTACGCGGACGCGACGTCCCGCGACCGGGCCATCGAGGAGGGCGCGGGCCGTCCCCTCGACGACCACCTCGCCGATCTGCGGGCCTCGGCGGAGCGGTTCGAGCGGGCCGCCGCGCAGGTGCCGCCGTCGGGCTGGGCGACGCAGGTCACGCTGCGCTCCGGCCGGGTGATCGCCGCCGCCGAGGTCCCCTGGCGGCGGCTGGGCGAGGTGTGGCTGCACCTGGTCGACCTCGGCATCGGCCCCACCACCGCCGACCTGCCCGCCGACTTCGCCGCCCGTGAGCTGGCCTCCCTCGCCGACGGCCTCACCGGCCACGAGGGCATCGCCGCGGTCCGCCTGGAGGACGCCGAGTCCGGCGCGTCCTGGACGATCGGCGCCGCCGCGGAACCCGACCTCACCGTCAGCGCCGCCACCCGCCCCCTGCTGGCCTGGGTCTCCGGCCGCGGCCCGTACGAGGGCCTGACCGTGACCCCCGACGGCCCGCTGCCCGTACTGCCTCCGCTCTAGGCACCCCGAGCCTCTAGGCTGGCGGCATGGCGTACAGCGGAGAAGTGACGGTGGGCGGGACCCCCGACGTGCATGAACTGGAAGACCTGATCATCACCAAGGTCGCGGTCGGGCCGATGAACAACAACGCGTACGTGTTGCGCTGCCGGGCCACCGACGAGCAGCTTCTGATCGACGCGGCCAACGACGCGCAGACGCTGCTGGAGGTCGTCGGCGACGCCGGGCTCGGCGCCGTCGCGACCACCCACCAGCACGGCGACCACTGGCAGGCGCTGCGCGCGGTGATCGACGCGACCGGCGCGCGTACCTACGCGGGCCGCGAGGACACGGTGGGCATCCCGGTCCCCACCGATGTGGCGCTGGACGACGGCGACACCGTGACCTTCGGCCGCGTCAGCCTCACCGCGCGGCACCTGGTCGGCCACACCCCGGGCAGCATCGCCTTCGTCTACGACGACCCGCACGGCGCCCCGCACGTCTTCACCGGCGACTGCCTCTTCCCGGGCGGCGTCGGCAACACGCACGACGACCCGGCCGCCTTCACCTCGCTCCTCGACGACGTCACGGCCAAGCTCTTCGACGTGCTCCCGGACGAGACCTGGGTCTACCCCGGCCACGGCAACGACACGACCCTCGGCGCCGAGCGCCCCCACCTCAAGAAATGGCGCGAGCGCGGCTGGTAGCGGTCGGCGCGCACACCCCGGCCCGGCGGGGGCGAGCAGCGGATTGCCGCCGGCTCGCCCCCGCCCCGCGCTCCCCCGGAGGTCCGTACGGTCGCCGTACGGCCGGGCGGGCTACTTGTACCAGACGGCCACGCCGTGGTGGTGCGAGCACGTGCCCCGGTGGTGCTGCGAGTAGGACAGCGTGCCGTCGTTGCAGAGGGCGGTGGCGCCGTCGTGGTCGTTGACCGGGGGCTCGGTGTACCCGACGGTCGGCTTCGGCTTCGGCTTGGGTTTCGGCTTGGGCTTCGGGGTCGGCTTGTGGGTGACGGTGGTGGGGCGGGGCTTGGGCGTCGCCTTGTGCGTGGCGGTCGGCGACGGCGCCGTGGTGCGGGTGACCGTGGGTGTGGGTGACGGCGCCGGGGTGCCGTCCGCGGGCGGGCAGATCTCGGCGATCTTGACGACGGCGAGGTCGACCGGGTCGGACAGCGCCGCGGGCCCCTGGCCGGGCTGCTGGAAGCACACCTTCCAGTCGCCGTCCGAGACCTGGGTGCGCTCGGCCCCCGTCGCGTCGTGCGCGGCGATCCGGGTGAACCCGGCGTCGTCGGCCATGGTGCGCGCGGCGAGCAGCGGCATCCCGGTCAGGTTGGGCAGTTGGCCGGTGAGCGCGGCCTGCGTGGTGGTGGGCGCGGCCGTGGGTGTGGCCGAGACCGAGGCGGCGGCGCCCGATATGTCGTCGGTCCCCCCGTCGCCGTCGCATCCCGCGAGCGCGAGCCCCGCGACGGCCAGTAAACAGGCAGCGGTGATGGCACGTTGACGCAATTTGTCCCCCCAGGACAGGTATGAGGGGGAGAGCGTGACACGCGCCGACTCGTGACGTGGTGCCCGTAACGCAGTTGTGACCCCGAGCCGCCGCGGACCGCTCAGCGACCGCGCCGCATGCGCTCGCCGACCTCGCCCTGATCGGTCTCCCACCAGGGGCGGGTCATCTCCGGAACGGGCGCGGCGGCGGACGCGGGGGCGGACGCGGGGGCGGACGCGGGGGCCTTTGTGGAGGCGGACGCGGCAGAGGCACCGGCGGCAGCACCAGCACCGGCACCAGCACCGGACATCGCGACGACGGCCTCGCGGTCCAGCCGCGCGTCGAGTTCCGCCGTCTTCTCCCGCTCGGCCCGCCACCACTCGAAGAAGACCAGGATCAGGAAGGGCAGCGCGACGAGTTCGGCGAGGGTGAGCATCAGGCCGCCGCCGAGCATCTGGTCGTGCTGGACGCTCGGCCCCCAGGAGCGCGGGTGCGCGGCGTACCAGTGCCCGGCCACCAGCGTGCCGCTGGTCATGACGACGATGCCGGGCACGGAGTCGAAGAGCCCGTCGAAGAAGACCAGCGCGGCCCTGACCGGATGGCCGCACCAGGACGGCAGCAGGTCCTGACGGCTGAGCATCGGCAGCACGAACAGGCAGCCGGTGAGCAGCAGTTGCAGGTGCATGAGCTGGAGCACGAGCCCGTTGCCGAGGGCGGTGGAGAAGTACGGCGTGAAGTAGATCGTCAGCTCGGAGGCGAGCACCAGCACCGAGCTGACCAGCGGATACATCAGCAGTCGTACCGTACGGCCGGTGAAGGCGCGGCGCAGTCGGCTGTCGGGTGCGGCGAGCGCGAGCGGGTCGCCGAGCGCCAGGCCGAGCGGGGCGAAGAGGTCGAGCAGGATGTTCTGCACGGCGGCGGGCCAGAACAGCACCCGGTCGTAGACGGCGAGCGAGGACATCGTCGCGACGACGAGGGTGCCGAGACCGAGGACGTAGAACGCGGCGGTGCGCCACAGCGGCCACCGCTCCCCCGCGCGCCGCTTGCGCCGTACGCCCAGCGCGTACGCGACGCCGAGCAGGACGACGGCGGTCAGCGCGACCGCGTCGAGCCGCCAGGCGTCGAAGAACCGCGCGCCGGTCAGCTCGGGAAGGACCACCATGCCGCTCGCCACCATCCGCGCCTTCCCACACGCCACGCACAACCGCTCCGTTACGAGGGCCACGGTAGCCCTCGTGACGGAGCGGTCTGCGCGAAGGGGTCGGTACGGAGGGGTCGGTATGGAGGGGGTTACGGAGGGAGTGCGGAGGGACCGGTCAGCGCACCGGCGTCGCGGGGCGCTCCTCGTCCTCGGAGGCGGCGGCCTCGGCCTCCGCCTGCCGCTTGGAGGCGACCAGGCTGGTGGCGGTGGTGACCGCGAGGACGAGGACGATGACGCCGAGCGAGACGGGGATGGAGATCTCCGGGACGTGCACACCGGACTCGTGCAACGCGTGCAGCACCAGCTTGACGCCGATGAAGCCGAGGATCACCGACAGCCCGTACGACAGGTGGACCAGCTTCTTGAGCAGGCCGCCGATCAGGAAATAGAGCTGGCGCAGGCCCATCAGGGCGAAGGCGTTGGCGGTGAAGACGATGTACGGGTCCTGGGTGAGGCCGAAGATCGCGGGGATCGAGTCGAGCGCGAAGAGCACGTCGGTGGTGCCGATGGCGAGCATCACGACGAGCATCGGCGTCATCAGCCGCTTGCCGTTCTCCGTGATGAACAGCCGGGTGCCGTGGTACTTGTCGGTGGACGGCACGCGCTTCTCGACCGCCTTGAGCAGCCGGTTCTCCTCGAATTCCTCGTCCTCGTCGTCCGAACGGGCGTCCTGGATGAGCTTCCAGGCGGTCCAGATGAGGAAGGCGCCGAAGATGTAGAAGACCCACGAGAAGCTGGCGATGATCGCCGCGCCGCCCGCAATGAACACCGCGCGGAGCACCAGCGCTATCAGCACGCCCACCAGCAGTACGCGCTGCTGGTACTGGGACGGCACCGCGAATTTGGACATGATCAGGACGAAGACGAAGAGGTTGTCGACGCTCAGCGACTTCTCGGTGATGTAACCGGCGAAGAACTCGCCCGCCGGCTGGCCGCCGGAGAAGACGAGCAGGCCGAGCCCGAAGAGCCCGGCGAGTACGACCCAGACGATCGTCCAGGCCCCTGCCTCCTTGACGGAGACGTCGTGCGGGGTGCGGCCGATGACGAAGTCAACGGCGATCAGGGCGATCAGTCCGGCGATGGTGAGCGCCCAGAGGGCGAGGGAGACATCCACAGGTCCTCCGGCAATTCGATACGGCAACTGTCAGCGTCGTCGCTGCCGGAGGTCCCCACCACTTGAGTCCGTTCAGGGGGAGGTTTCACTCCGCACCAAGAACAGTACACGAATTGCCCAAGAGTTAGTAAAGAATCGCACAAGAGTGCAGGTCAGAGCCGTAAAGCCGGTAAAGCACCGGCGCAGGACCCGGCACGACCGGTCAGGGGCCGTAGGCCGGGCGGGCCGCCGCGATCTCCCTGAGCACCTGCGTGAGCACCTGGCTGCCCGGCGGCACCAGCGACGGCTCGAACGTCCAGGCGTGCCCCACCCATGGGTCGGCCAGGTGGTCGCTGGGCAGCGGGGTGAGCCGCAGCAGCGAGCGCCACAGCGGATCGAGCACCGGCCCGTACGCGGACGCGTCCTCGCGGTCGGCGACCAGCAGCAGGTGCACCCCGGCGCGCGGTCCCTCGTCGGCGAGATAGCGCAGTTGGGTGACCGCCCGGTCGTCGAAGCCGTACGGGAACTCGTTGACGATCAGAAGCTGCTCGGCGGTGTCGAAGCCGGGCGGCAGCGAGTCGGCGGCGCCGCCGCGCAGCGCCATCTGGAGCAGATCGACGCGTTCGGTCAGCCGGTTCAGCACCTCGCCGACCCCGGCCGCGCCCCCGGCCGACGGCATCAGCACGGCGCCGCTGCCGGTGAGCGGGGTGAGCGCGGCGGAGCCGGAGCCCGCGGGGTCGAGGGCGTGCACCGCGAAACCGCCCACCGGGTACGAGGCGAGCAGCCGGGCGGCGATCGCCACGGCGGTGTCCATGGCGACCCCGCGGTCCTCCTCGCTGTCGATCCACAGACCGCGGTCCAGCGGCAGCCGGGCCAGCAGCGGGATGCGCAGTTCGGGCGCCTCGGGCAGGTAGAGGCCGCCGAGCCGTACGGCGAGCGGCGGCTGGTCGGGCACCCGGTAGGCGTGCCACACCGGATTCTCCCAGCCCGCGAAGGCGGCGGGCAGCGCGGGCTCGACGACCTCGGCCTCGGCGACGAGCTGCGCGATGTCCCGGTCGAGCACGGCGCGGGCCTGGTCGACCAGCGCGAACTGCCGGGTCTGCGCCTGGTCGCGGGCGGCGTCCGCGGCCTGTCCGCCGCGGGTCGCGGGGTCGGCGAGCAGCCGGTCGAGCTCCTGCTCGAAGCGGGACTCGGCGAAGTCCACCGCGCTGCGGTAGGCGGCGATGGTGCGGGCCAGGTCCTCGAACATGCCCCACACCTGATTGTGCAGTCGCTCCTCCATCGTCCAGCCGGAGGCGTCGCCCGCGACGGGGACGGGCGGGGTGCCGGGCGGCGTGCTGGGCTGCCCGTCGGAGGACGGCCGCGGCGCGGCGGGCGGGGCGTCGTACGGCGAGCCCGGCCGGCCCTGGGCCGGTCCCTGAGCGGGCGGGGGCGGCGCGGTGGCGGCGGCCTCGCGCCGCGGGTGCCGGTAGTCGACCGGTCCTGAGGACGCGGTGGTCCGGCCGTCGCCCGGAGCGGCGGCCGGGGCCGCGGTTTCCGGCCGCGGCGGCGGGACCGTACGCGGCGCGGCGGGCAGGTCGACCGAGCGGGACAGCTCGCGCCCCACCGCCTCGTCGATGCCCGCGGCCACCCCGGCGGGCTCCGGGACACCCTGGTCGAGCAGCAGCGCGGGCAGACCGCCCTCGTACCCCTGGCCGACGGCGCGCACCTTCCAGGCGCCCTGCCGCCGGTACAGCTCGATGGCCAGCAGGGCCGTCTCGGGGCCGAGGCCGGTCATGGTGAATCCGGCGACGGCCTCGCCCTCGGTGGTGGTGACGGCGAGATGCGGGGCGGGGGCGGCGCCGAAGGCGGCGGGCGCGCCGGGGCGGCCCGCGGCGCCCGGAAGGGCGAGCAGAACGTGCACCCGGTGCACCTGCGGCGGCATCGCGCCGAGGTCCACCGCGAGCCGGTGCTCGGCGGCGGCCTGCCGGGGCACCTCGACGCCGGGGAGCTGCGGCGCGCCGGGGTGCGCCAGCCACTGCGAGGAGTCGCCGACGACCCGCCCCCGCTCGTCCCCGAGGGTGACCGCGGCCACCACCGGGGTGCCCGCCGACACCCGGATCTCCATCCGGGTGCCCGGCAGCGGATGGTTCTGTCCCCGGACCAGTTCGGCCGTCATGTCCGCCGCCCCCCGTTCCCGTTATGCGTGTGTACGTGTTCCGGCCCGCGGGCCGGGGGCCGCGTCAGCGGCCGTGCGGCCTCAGAGCGCGGGCAGAATGGCCGGAATGAGGTCCTGGAACGTCCGGCCGTTGGCCGCCGTGCCGATGGCCGTCATCGACCAGCCGGTCGCGCCGCGCTGCACCTTGGCCATGATCTGCGCCGTGTACTGGCCGCCGCCGGTCAGCGTGTAGCGGGCCAGCTCCTGCCCGTTGGTCTCGTCGACCAGGCGGCAGAACGCGTTCTGCACCTCGGCGAAGGTCTGGCCGGTGAAGGAGTTCACCGTGAAGACGATCTGGTCGACATGGACCGGTACGCGCTGGAGGTCGACGATGATCGACTCGTCGTCGCCG
Source organism: Streptomyces sp. NPDC003300 (assembly GCF_040610915.1). Taxonomy (NCBI): domain Bacteria; kingdom Bacillati; phylum Actinomycetota; class Actinomycetes; order Kitasatosporales; family Streptomycetaceae; genus Streptomyces; species Streptomyces sp. NPDC003300. The sequence goes on from NZ_JBEXNE010000002.1 coordinate 160,643, forward strand.
CCCTGGCCCGCGCCGCCGACCAGATTGTCACCGGTGTGCCGGACCGAGCCGTCGTCGCTGGTCAGGTGCTGGAAGAACACCACGTCGACCGGCTGCTTGTCCGCGAAGAGCACGGCCGAGGCGTCCAGGTCGATCTCCCGGGTGCGGGACCCGAACAGTCCGCGGCGCGGCGCGGCCTGCCAGCCCAGCCCCATCCGGATCGCCGTCAGCGTCCCTCCGTCGGACTTGCTCAGGCTGATCTTCTGGCCCTTGGTCATGTTGACCGTCACGCGCTGTCCCCTCTCACCCGTGTGTGCGGTTGTCCCGCACCCTAACAAGACGCCGTGCAACGGTATCCCGGTTCGCCGCATGGCGATTCCTGGCGAACACCGGCCGGTCGCCGGTCCCGCGTCACGCCATTCCCGCTTCTCTCATCTGGCGCAACTCCTTCTTCAGCTCGCCCAGTTCGTCCCTGAGCCGGGCGGCCACCTCGAATTGCAGCTCGCCGGCCGCCGCGTGCATCTGGTCGGTGAGCTGAGCGATCAGGTCGGCCAGCTCCTCGGCGGGCAGCGTCTTCGCACCGCGCTTCTCGCCCGCGCGGGCGGACAGTCCTGGCACCGGCGCCTTGCCCCGCGAGCGCTGCCGCCCGGAGCCCAGCAGCTCCTCGGTGTCGGCGTCCTCGCGGGCGAAGGAGTCCAGGATTCCGGCGATCTTCTTCCGCAGCGGCTGCGGGTCGACGCCGCGTTCCTTGTTGTACGCGATCTGCTTCTCGCGGCGCCGGTTGGTCTCCTCGATGGCCTTCTCCATCGCCGGGGTGATCCGGTCCGCGTACATGTGGACCTGGCCCGACACGTTACGGGCGGCGCGGCCGATGGTCTGGATCAGCGAGGTGCCCGAGCGCAGGAAGCCCTCCTTGTCGGCGTCGAGGATCGCGACCAGCGACACCTCGGGCAGGTCAAGGCCCTCACGCAGCAGGTTGATGCCGACCAGGACGTCGTACTCACCGGCCCGCAGTTCGCGCAGCAGCTCGACGCGGCGCAGGGTGTCGATGTCGCTGTGCAGGTACCGCACCTGGATGCCCAGTTCGAGCAGGTAGTCGGTGAGGTCCTCGGACATCTTCTTGGTGAGGGTGGTGACCAGGACGCGCTCGTCCTTCTCCGTGCGCAGCCGGATCTCGTGCACCAGGTCGTCGATCTGGCCCTCGGTGGGCTTGACGATGACCTCGGGGTCGACCAGGCCGGTCGGGCGGATGATCTGCTCGACCACGCCGTCGCCGCGGGACAGCTCGTACTTTCCGGGTGTCGCGGACAGGTAGACGGTCTGGCCGACGCGGGTCAGGAACTCCTCCCACTTCAGCGGCCGGTTGTCGAGCGCGGACGGCAGCCGGAAGCCGTGGTCGACCAGGGTGCGCTTGCGGGACGCGTCGCCCTCGTACATCGCGCCGATCTGCGGCACGGTGACGTGCGACTCGTCGATGACCAGCAGGAAGTCCTCGGGGAAGTAGTCGATGAGGGTGTCGGGCGCGGAGCCCTGCTCGCGGCCGTCGATATGCCGCGAGTAGTTCTCGATGCCGGAGCAGGTGCCGATCTGCCGCATCATCTCGATGTCGTACGTGGTGCGCATCCGCAGCCGCTGGGCCTCCAGCAGCTTGCCCTGCTTCTCCATCAGGGCGAGCTGGCCCTCCAGCTCCTTCTCGATGCCCGCGATGGCGCGTTCCATCCGCTCGGGGCCCGCGACGTAGTGGGTGGCGGGGAAGACGTAGATCTGCCGGTCCTCGGTGATCACCTCGCCGGTGAGCGGGTGCAGTGTGTAGAGCGCCTCGATCTCGTCGCCGAACATCTCGATGCGGACGGCCAGTTCCTCGTAGACCGGGAAGATCTCGATGGTGTCGCCGCGTACCCGGAAGGTGCCGCGGGCGAAGGCCACGTCGTTGCGCGCGTACTGGATGTCGACGAATTTCCGCAGGAGCTGGTCGCGGTCGATGACGTCGCCGACATTGAGCCGCACCATGCGGTCGATGTACTCCTGCGGGGTGCCGAGGCCGTAGATGCAGGACACGGAGGCGACCACGACGACATCGCGCCGGGTCAGCAGCGAATTGGTGGTGGAGTGCCGCAGCCGCTCCACCTCCTCGTTGATCGAGGAGTCCTTCTCGATGTACGTGTCCGTCTGCGGGACGTACGCCTCGGGCTGGTAGTAGTCGTAGTACGAGACGAAGTACTCGACCGCGTTGTTCGGCAGCAGCTCGCGGAATTCGTTGGCGAGCTGGGCGGCGAGCGTCTTGTTCGGCGCCATGACCAGGGTGGGGCGCTGGAGCCGCTCGATCATCCACGCGGTGGTCGCGGACTTGCCCGTACCGGTCGCGCCGAGCAGCACGACGTCCTGCTCGTCACCGCGGATCCGCTTCTCGAGGTCGTCGATGGCGGTGGGCTGGTCGCCGCTGGGCTGGTAGGGGCTGACGACCTCGAAGGGCGCCACACTGCGTTCGATGTCTGATACGGGCCGCATGTCACCACCGTACGACCCACCACCGACAATCGTCCGGGCCCGGACGGGCGGGCCGCCGCCGGGGCGGCCACTTCCCCTCGTGTGACCGCCCGGTCACTTCCGGTGACGGGCCTTGCGGCGGCCGTGCTTGCCGGGCGGATCGCGGCGGCGGGGCGTTGTCGGACCCCCGATCTAGGCTGGCCGCGTGACGAACGACACCGCCTGGACGGTCATGGAGACCCCGATCGGGCCGCTGCTGCTGGCGGCGACCGACGAGGGGCTGGTCAATGTCGGTTTCCGGGCGGACGAGGCGGCGGTACGGCGCGCGGTGGCGTCGATGGGGCGGCGGCTGGGCGGCGAGCCGGTCGAGGACGCGGCCCGGCTGGCGCCGGTCACCGAGCAGATGGAGGCGTACTTCGCGGGTGCGCTGAAGGAGTTCTCGCTCGCTCTGGACTGGTCGCTGATCACCGGCTTCAACCGCCGGGTGCTGCGCGAGCTGGCGGCCGGGGTGCCGTACGGCACGGTCGTCGGGTACCAGGACCTGGCCGACCGGGTGGGCGAGCGCGGGGCGGCCCGCGCGGTCGGGACGGCGATGGGCGCGAATCCGATACCGCTGGTGGTGCCGTGCCACCGGGTGGTGGAGAGCGACGGCGGCATAGGCGGCTTCGGCGGCGGCCTGGAGATCAAGCGCACGCTGCTGGCGCTGGAGGGCGTGCTGCCCGCACCGCTGTTCTGATGATCTGAGCAGGCTCCGCACGTCCGCCCCCGCGCCGCGCGGCGGCAGGGACGTCACGGTCAACGACCGCTCCGGTGCCGGTCCGCAAGGGCGACCGGGTGACGATGCTCGGCCACGACCGGCCGCTGGACCGGGAGTTCGACGGCGGCACGCTGACCGTACGGGTGCCCGCGGCGGCGCGGGCGAAGGGGCGGTACGCGTGGGTGTTCAAGATCGACTGGACGCGCTGACGCGGGGCTGACGCGCGGGAGCGGGCGGAGTGACCCGCCCGCTCCCGTCCCGTTCCTGCCCTGCCGCTACGGCTTCGTCGCTCACTCCTCGGACGTGCGCGGGTCCGGGATCTGAATCGGGCCCGGCGGCTTCCGGTCGATCGCGGGCGGCTCGTCGGCCGCGGCCTCGACGGCGGACCGCGGTTCCGCGTCCGTCAGTTCGTCCGTCGCCGCGGGCGCCGCCGTCTTCTCGACCGGCTTCGTGTCCTGGCTGCCGCCGGTGTTCGCACCGGAGTTCGCACCGGAATTCGCGCCGGAATTCGCGGCCCGGTCGAAGAAGCGCAGCATCTCGACGGGGAAGGGCATCACCAGGGTCGAGTTCTTCTCCGCCGCGACCTCCACCACCGTCTGGAGGAGGCGCAGTTGGAGGGCGGACGGGTTGGCGTCCATGGTCCTGGCCGCCTCGGAGAGCTTCTGGGACGCCTGCAACTCACCGTCGGCGGTGATGATCCGGGCCCGCCGCTCCCGGTCCGCCTCCGCCTGCCGGGCCATCGACCGCTTCATGGACTCCGGCAGCGCCACGTCCTTGATCTCGACGCGGTCGATGTGGACGCCCCAGCCGGTGGCGGGCGTGGACAGCATCAACTCCAGCCCCTCGTGCAGGCGTTCGCGGCCGGACAGCAGATCGTCGAGTTCGCTCTTGCCGATGATGGAGCGCAGCGAGGTCTGTGCCACCTGCAACATCGCGAACTGGTAGTTCTGCACGTCCACGGTGGCCCGGATCGGGTCGATGACCCGGAAGTAGAGCACCGCGTCGACCCGTACCGACACGTTGTCGCGGGTGATGCCGTCCTGGGACGGCACCGGCATGGTGACGACCTGCATGTTGACCTTGGTCATCTTGTCCACGAACGGCACCAGCATGCGCGGGCCCGGCTCCTTGGGGAGCCGGTTGACCCGGCCGAAGCGGTAGATCACCCCGCGCTCGTACTGCTTGACCACCCTCAGACTGCTGGACACGCCGATCAGGGCGACCACCGCGATGATGATCAGCAGCACCACGACGACTTCCACGGCCGTCAGCCGGCGTCGTCGAAACGGGCTGCGGCCAGATAGTCCGGCCGGGGGTCGAGTGCGGCGGCGAGCCGGAAGTGGCGCTGGGCCTCGTCGGCGCGGTTCGCGCGTTGCAGCGTACGGGCCAGCGCGAAGTGGGCGAAGGCGTTGTCCGGCTCGCGCTCCAGCACTATCTGGAACTCCAGCTCCGCCGGACGCAGTTGGGCCGCGGCGAAGAACGCGCGGGCGCGCAGCAGGCGGGCCGCGGTGTTCTCCGGATGGGCCGAGATCACCGGGTCGAGGAGTTGTACGGCGCCGCGCGGGTCACGCGCCTCCAGCAGTTGCTCCGCGGCGCGGAAGTCGATGACGTGCGTCTCTGGGGTCCGCTCGTGCAAGGCCGCCTCCCTGAATTCGGGCACGGGTGACGACTGATCGTCTGGTCTGACATACCCAACGTCGTCGTCGGCAACCGCATTCCCCGGGCGACTACGCCGTCCCGGCCGCCGCCAGCTCCCGCAGCCGCTGCCACGCCGCGCGGACCTGGGGCTCCAGCTCCTCCAGCGGGCCGTCGTTGTCGATCACCAGATCCGCGACGGCGATGCGCTCCTCGCGGCCGGCCTGCGCCGCCATCCGCGCCCGCGCCTCGTCCTCGGTCATCCCGCGTGTCCGCACCAGGCGCTCGATCTGCGTGGCCGGGGCCGCGTCCACGACGATCACGAAGTCGTAGAACGGGGCCAGGTCGTTCTCCGCCAGCAGCGGTACGTCGTTGACGACGATGTCGTCCGGGGCCGCCGCCGCCCGCAGCTCCTGCGACCTGCGGCCGACCAGCGGGTGCACGATCGCGTTCAGCGCCTGGCGCCGGGCCTCGTCCGCGAAGACGATCGCGCCGAGTTTCGGGCGGTCCAGTGTCCCGTCCGCCGCCAGCACGTCCGGGCCGAACTCGGCCGTCACCGCCGCCAGGCCCTCCGTGCCGGGTTCCACCACTTCGCGGGCGATGCGGTCCGCGTCCACCAGGATCGCGCCGTGTGCCACCAGCAGTTTCGCCACGGAGCTTTTTCCTGACCCGATTCCACCGGTCAGCCCGACGTTCAGCATGCCGCCAGCTTACGGGCCCTCCGGCCCTCCGCGGGTGCCTCCCAGGGGCGCGGGGAACTGCGCACTCAGCCACCAACGGTGGCGCGGCCGTCGAAAACCGGCCCCAGCGGGGCAGATGCTGTGAGTTTTCGGGCTGGCAGCCCGGTGGGGGCGGGCCGCGCAGTTCCCCGCGCCCCTAAAAACCAGGCCCTGCGCAAGCAACCGTCCAGGGGCCGCGCCCCTGAAAACCAGGCCCTGCGCGAGCGCGGCGCGCCTTGCGGAGGGGAAGCGGAAGAGGGCCCGCGCCCTGGGGACGCGAACCCTCTTTCGTGAGCGCGCCGCAGGCGCTAGTCGTCCTCGCGGTCGGCGAGGAAACGTTCGAACTCGGCGGCGAGATCGTCGGCGGAGGGAAGCTCGACGGCCTCGGCGATGAGACTCTCGCGGGACTGGGACCCGGCGACGGCGTCGTACTGGGACTCGAGGCCGCGGACGACGGAGACGAGTTCGCCGTCGCCTTCGGCGACCTGGCGGTCGATCTCGACGCGGACGGTGTGCGCCTCATTGCGCAAGGCGTGGGCGATCTCGGGCAGCACGAGGCCGGTGGCGGCGGTGATCGTCTCCAGGACGGCGAGGGCGGCGTCCGGGTAGGGCGAACGCGCCAGGTAGTGCGGGACGTGGGCGGCGACGCCGAGCACGTCACGGCCGGCCTCGGCGAGCCGCAGCTCGATGAGGGAGGCGGCGCTGCCGGGGACCTGGGCCTCCTCGAACCAGGCGCGGTGGCCGGGCATGAGGTCGACCCGGTTGCCGTGCGGGGTGAGGCCGACGGGCCGGGTGTGCGGCACGCCCATCGGGATGCCGTGGAAGTTGATGGCGAGGCGTACGCCCAGGCGTTCGATGACCTGGAGCACGGCGGTCGCGAACCGTTCCCACTCCACGTCCGGCTCGGAGCCGGTGAGCAGCAGGAAGGGGGTGCCGGTGGTGTCCCGCACCAGATAGAGGTCGATCTCCGGTGCCTCGTAGGAGGTCCAGTGGTCGCGCTCGAAGGTCATCAGCGGGCGGCGGGCGCGGTAGTCGACCAGCCGGTCGGCGTCGAAGCGCGCGACGAGCTGGTTGTCCAGGCGGTCCAGCAACTGCTCGCTGATCTGCTCGCCGGTGTCCCCGGCGTCCATGTACCCCTCGAAGTGGTACAGCAGTACGGGACCTGCGTCTCCGACCGCTGCGTCGACGGCCTCGGCCCCGCCCGGCACGTATTCGTACAGCCCTTGCGGATCCAGCACGATGATCGTCCTCCTCGCTCTCTCCCCCCTCAACGAACGTACCCGCCCGGCCATTCCCACGCGTCCGCCCGGAACCCGGACGTCTTGACGGTCCGTCGGGTGGGCCCTACCTTCTCTCGTTACGTCCATGTGTTCACATGGACGACCAAGATTCACATACTTGGAACGATGGAAGGACGCGGATGCGACCCCACACGCTTCTGACCCTGCCGGTGGCCCTGCCCGTCGCGGCACTGCTCGCCGGGCTGCTCTCGTACGCGACGCCGGCCGGTGCGGCAACGGCCGGTGCGTCGACGGCCGCCGCGGCGACCACCGTCGAGGTGACCACGGCCAAGGAGCTGAAGGCGGCGCTGACCGCCGCCGCCCCCGGCCAGACGATCCATCTCGCCGACGGCACGTACACCGGCAACTTCAAGGTCACCGTGTCCGGCACGGCCGCCGACCGGATCACGCTCACCGGCTCCTCGAACGCCGTGCTCACCTCCTCCGGCGGCTACGGCCTCTATCTGAACGGCGCGAGCTACTGGACCGTCAAGGGGGTCAGCGTCACCGGCGGCCAGAAGGGCATCGTCACCGACGCCGCCGCGCATGTCGTCATCGACTCGGTGACCGTGCACGGGCTCCAGATGGAGGGCGTGCACTTCCGTACCTCCAGCACGGACGGCGTGATCAAGAACTCGCGGATCTACGACACCGGGCTCCAGCGGCCGGGATACGGCGAGGGCGTCTACGTCGGCACCGCCAACACCCTGACCGACAAGAGCGACCGGGTGCAGATCCTCAACAACGTCATCGGCCCCAACATCGGCGCCGAGAACATCGACCTCAAGGAAGGCACCACCGGCGGCCTGGTCTCCGGCAACACCTTCGACGGCAGCGGCCTCAGCATGACCAACTACGACGACTCCTGGGTCGACGTCAAAGGCAACGGCTACACCATCACCGGCAACACCGGCACCCGCACCCTCAACGACGGCTACCAGACCCACACCCAGCAGCCCGGCTGGGGCTGCGGCACCGTCTTCCGCGACAACGCCTCCGACCTCACCGGCGCCACCGGCGCCACGCAGACGGCGATCTACGTCACCAACTACTCCGCCGACTGCCCCACCACCGTCTACGCCTCCAACAAGCGCACCGGCGGCAAGGCCCTGACCAACATCCCCGTGACCCCGTAGCCCCCCGCGCCGCCCAAGGCCCCACGGTCACCGGGAAAGCACCGCGGTCCCGCACCCCCTGAGGGGTGCGGGACCGCGGTGTTGTGACTGGGCCTAGCGGAGAGCCGTCAGCTCTGGCCGCCCGCGAGCTTCTCGCGGAGGGCGGCGAGGGCCTCGTCGGAGGCGAGGGCACCGGAGGTGTCGTCGGACTCCGAGGAGTACGAGCCACCGGAGACGCCCGGGCCACCGGTCGCGGCGGGGGCGGCGGAACCGGCCTCGGCCGCGGCCTGCTCGTCGGCCTCGCGGGACTTGATGACCTGCGCCTGGTGCTGCTCGAAGCGGGTCTGGGCCGTGGCGTACTGGCCCTCCCACTCCTCGCGCTGCTTGTCGTACCCCTCGAGCCAGTCGTTGGTCTCGGGGTCGAAGCCCTCGGGGTAGATGTAGTTGCCCTGGTCGTCGTACGACGCGGCCATGCCGTAGAGCGTCGGGTCGAACTCGACCGAGGCCGGGTCGGCACCGAAGGACTCGTTGGCCTGCTTGAGCGACAGCGAGATGCGGCGACGCTCGAGGTCGATGTCGATGACCTTGACGAAGATCTCGTCGTTGACCTGGACGACCTGCTCCGGGATCTCCACGTGGCGCTCGGCCAGCTCGGAGATGTGCACCAGGCCCTCGATGCCCTCGTCGACGCGGACGAACGCGCCGAACGGGACGAGCTTGGTGACCTTGCCGGGGACGACCTGCCCGATCTGGTGGGTCCGGGCGAACTGCTGCCACGGGTCTTCCTGCGTCGCCTTCAGCGACAGGGAGACACGCTCGCGGTCCATGTCCACGTCGAGAACCTCGACGGTGACTTCCTGACCGACCTCGACGACCTCGGACGGGTGGTCGATGTGCTTCCAGGACAGCTCGGAGACGTGCACGAGACCGTCGACGCCGCCGAGGTCCACGAACGCACCGAAGTTGACGATCGAGGAGACGACGCCGGACCGCACCTGACCCTTCTGGAGGGTGGTGAGGAAGGTCTGGCGGACCTCGCTCTGCGTCTGCTCCAGCCAGGCACGGCGGGACAGGACCACGTTGTTGCGGTTCTTGTCCAGCTCGATGATCTTGGCCTCGAGCTCCTTGCCCACGTAGGGCTGGAGGTCGCGCACGCGGCGCATCTCGACGAGCGACGCCGGCAGGAAGCCACGGAGGCCGATGTCGAGGATGAGACCACCCTTGACGACCTCGATGACGGTGCCGGTGACGATGCCGTCCTCTTCCTTGATCTTCTCGATGGTGCCCCAGGCACGCTCGTACTGAGCGCGCTTCTTCGAGAGGATCAGGCGGCCTTCCTTGTCCTCCTTCTGGAGAACAAGGGCCTCGATCTCATCGCCCACGGCGACGACCTCGTTGGGGTCGACGTCGTGCTTGATGGAGAGTTCGCGGGAGGGGATGACACCTTCGGTCTTGTAACCGATGTCGAGCAGGACCTCGTCCCGGTCGACCTTCACGATGACGCCGTCGACGATGTCGCCGTCGTTGAAGTACTTGATCGTCTCGTCGATCGCGGCGAGGAAGGCTTCCTCGTTGCCGATGTCGTTGACCGCCACCTGCGGGGTGGTGCGAGGGGCCTCGGTGCTGCTCGTCATTAGGGAAAGGACTCCGGTACGGACAGTAAGTCGTAGGTACTGCTACGCCGTAAGCCCTTTTCGCTCCTGCCGAATTCCGGACAGCCGTGGGGCCGAGGGGTATGCAACAGATTCCGAGCGCAGCCTGCTCTGTCTGAGGCGCGCAGGCTCGCAGCGCAACTTGTAGCATACGGGGGCAGCCGGGCACGGTCAACGCACGAAGAGCCCACCGGGCGCGTAACGGACCGAACCGGCACAAGTCACCCAGTGCCAGGTCTTCTCAGAGAGTACGACGACTGCCGCGATGATCCAAGGACCCGATCCCCGGGACGTACGCCGGGAAGCGCCCCGAGAGGCACACGAGGAACCGGAGGCCACCCGCCGTAGCGCGGGGGTCACGGAGAGCAGCCGGGCCAACCGCCGGTGGTGGGACCGCAACGCGGACGACTACCAGGTGGAGCACGGCGACTTCCTGGGCGACGCCCGCTTCGTCTGGGGCCCTGAGGGTCTGGACGAGGCGGACGCGGGGCTGCTCGGCCCGACGGCGGCCCTGAAGGACAAGGACGTGCTGGAGATCGGCGCGGGCGCCGCCCAGTGCTCGCGCTGGCTGGCCGCCCAGGGCGCCCGGCCGGTCGCCCTCGACCTCTCCTTCCGGCAGCTCCAGCACGCGCGGCGGATCGACGACGAGTCCTCGGCCGACGGCGCGCCGCTGGTGCCCCTGGTCCAGGCCGACGCGGGCGCGCTGCCCTTCGCCGACGGCTCGTTCGACCTGGCGGTCTCCGCGTACGGCGCGCTCCCCTTCATCGCCGACACCGCGCGCGTCCAGCGGGAGGTGCGGCGGGTGCTGCGGCCCGGCGGGCGCTGGGTCTTCTCGGTCACCCACCCGGTGCGCTGGGCCTTCCCCGACGAGCCGGGGCCCGAGGGCCTGACGGCCGTCGCCTCCTACTTCGACCGCACGCCTTACGTGGAGGAGGACGACCGGGGCATCGCCGTGTACGTCGAGCACCACCGCACCCTGGGCGACCGCGTCCGCGAGATCGCGGCGGCTGGCCTGCGGCTGGTCGACCTCGTCGAGCCCGAGTGGCCGGAGTGGAACGACCAGGAGTGGGGCGGCTGGTCCCCGCTGCGCGGGCGGCTGTTGCCGGGCACGGCGATCTTCGTGTGCGCGGCGGAGTGAAGGCCGACGGACAGGACGGTCGGGCGGCCGGCGGGGAAGCCGGCGGGAGCGCCGGTACGTACGCGATCCGGGCCGAGGGGCGCGCGCTGCCGGTGGCCTCCGTCGTACCGGAGCTGCTGGCCGCGCTGCGGTCGCCGGGCTGCGCCGTCCTGGCCGCGCCGCCCGGCACCGGCAAGACCACGCTGGTCCCGCTGCTGATCGCCGACGCGTTCGGCGGGCGGGTGCTGGTCGCGGAGCCGCGGCGGATGGCGGCGCGGGCGGCGGCCCGGCGGATGGCCTGGCTGCTCGGGGAGCGGGTCGGCGAGACCGTCGGTTTCACGGTCCGCGGCGAGCGGCGGGTCTCGGCCCGCACCGCGGTCGAGGTGGTCACCACCGGTGTGCTGCTGCAACGGCTCCAGCGCGACCAGGAACTGCCGGGCGTGAGCACGGTGATGCTCGACGAGTGCCACGAGCGGCATCTGGACGCCGACACGTCCATGGCGTTCCTGCTGGACGTACGGGCCCTGCTGCGTCCGGAGTTGCGGCTGGTCGCGGCGTCCGCGACGACGGACACGGCCGCGTGGGCGGCGCTGCTGGGCGGGGCCGACGGGCCGCCCGCGCCCGTGGTCGAGGCGGACGGGGTCCTGCACCCGGTGGCCGTGGAGTGGGCGCCGCCGCCCGGTCCCGTACGGGCGACGCACGCCGGGGGCCGGGTGGACCGGGCGCTGCTCGACCATGTGGCGACGGTGGTGCGGCGGGCGCTGCGGGAGCGCGACGGGGACGTGCTGTGCTTCCTGCCGGGCGTCGGGGAGATCGCGCGGGTCGCGGGTCTGCTCGGGGACCTCGCGGATTCCGGCGGCGCGGGCGGCGGCATCGAGGTGCTCCAGGTGCACGGCCGCGCCCCGGCCGCCGTCCAGGACGCGGCGTTGGCGCCCGGTGAGCGGCGGCGCGTGCTGCTCGCGACGTCCGTGGCCGAGTCCAGTCTGACCGTGCCGGGCGTGCGGGTCGTGGTGGACAGCGGGCTGGCCCGCGAGCCGCGCATGGACCACGCGCGGGGCCTCGGCGCGCTGGTCACCGTACGGGTGTCGCGGGCCGCCTCCGACCAGCGCGCCGGGCGCGCCGGGCGTGAGGGCCCCGGCACCGTCTACCGCTGCTGGCCGCCGGCCGAGGACGCCCGCAGGCCCCGGCACCCCTCCCCCGAGATCGCGCTCGCCGACCTCACGGCCTTCGCGCTCCAGGCCGCCTGCTGGGGCGATCCGGACGCCTCCGGGCTCGCCCTGCTGGACGCCCCGCCGCAGGGCGCGATGGCCGCGGCCCGCGACACGCTGCGCGGCCTCGGCGCCGTCGACGCCTCGGGCCGCGCCCTGGACCGGGGCCGCCGGCTGGCCCGGCTCGGGCTGCACCCCCGGCTCGCCCGCGCCCTCCTCGACTCCGCGCCCGTGCTCGGCGCCCGCCGCGCCGCCGAGGTCACCGCGCTCCTCAGCGAAGAACTCCCCCACTCCTACGGCTCCGACCTCACCGCCGCCTGGCACACCGCCCGCCGCGGCGGCGACCCGTACGCGGCGCGCTGGCGCGCGGAGGCCGACCGGCTGCGCGGCACGGTGACGGAAGGGAGCCCGCCCGCGACGGACACCGCCGTCCCGCGCTCCGCGGCCCGCCCGTCCCCCGCGAGCCGCGCCGCGGGCGGGGGCCTGTCGGACGACGCGGCGGCCGGGCTCGTCGTCGCCCTGGCGTTTCCCGAGCGGGTCGCGCGGCGGCGGGGCGGCGACGGATACGTGATGGCGTCCGGGACCGGCGCGGAGGTCGGCGGGGGCGTGGGCGGGGCGGAGTGGGTGGCGGTGGCCGTGGCGGACCGGGGCGTCGGGCGGACGGACGCGCGGGTGCGGGTGGCCGCGGTGATCGACGAGGGCACCGCGCGGGCGGCGGCGGCCGGGCTGCTGGAGTCGTACGAGGAGGTGGCCTGGCGCGGCGGGGACGTGGTGGCGCGCCGGGTGGAGCGGCTGGGCGCACTGGAGCTGTCGGCGGCGCCGCTGCGCCGGCCGGACCGGAACGCGGTGCGGGCCGCGCTGCTCGACGGGCTGCGGCGCGAGGGCACCGGTTTGCTGCACTGGTCGCGGGAGGCCCGTGAGGTACGGCAGCGGCTGGCCTTCCTGCACCGGGAGTTGGGCGGGAACTGGCCGGACGTCTCGGAGCGGGCGCTGGTGGAGCGGGCCGAGGAGTGGCTGGGGCCCGAGCTGGCGCGGGCCGGGCGGCGGGCGGATCTGGAGCGGATCTCGGCGGGCGGCGCGCTGCCCCGGCTGCTGCCGTGGGCCACGGGCGAGGCCGCCCGGTTCGGTGAGCTGGCACCGGAGCGGTTCGAGGTGCCGAGCGGTTCGCGGATCCGGATCGACTACGGCGGGGACCAGCCCGTACTGGCCGTGAAGCTCCAGGAGTTGTTCGGGCTGCGGGCGACGCCCGAGATCGCCGGGGTGCCGCTGCTGGTGCATCTGCTGTCGCCCGCGGGGCGGCCCGCGGCGGTGACCGCGGACCTGGCGTCGTTCTGGCGTGACGGCTACCGCGCGGTGCGCGCCGAGCTGCGGGGCCGCTACCCGCGCCACCCGTGGCCCGAGGACCCGGCGACGGCCGAGCCGACCAAGCGGACGAACAACAGCCGCCGCGCGTAGGCAGCCCGCCCGGCCCGTACGGCGTCCGGGACAGATCGGCCGGTGCGGGGTCCCGGCACGGCTCGGACCGTACGGGGTCCGGGCCGTGGGTCAGACCGGTACGGGGTCCGGGACAGGTCGGCCGGTGCGGGGGTCCGGGCACGGCTCGGACCGTACGGGGTCCGGGCCGTGGGTCAGACCGGTACGGGGTCCGGGTGGTCGGGGGCGCGGTCGGGGTCGGGCTCCCGGCCGCCCACCGGGTCGGCGGGCCGCCGTCCGCGCGCTTCGAGCAGCAGCGACAGCGCCAGCAGCGCGGCGGCGAACCCGCCGAAGCCCCACGGCAGGTAGCTGGTGAGCAGCAGCACCAACTGCCGTTGCGTCTTGACCAGATGGACGATGGAGTCGATGTAGTCGGGCCGCATCTTCACGTCGCCCGCGAAGGCGGTGACCGGTGCTTTGCCGGTCGAGGCGGGAAAGCGCAGCTCCTCGGTGTGGATCTCCTCGCCGTTGACGGGCGCGCCGGTCGTCGGGTCGACCCAGAACATCCGCTTGGTGGTGTACCAGCGCTGGATGCCGGTGGCCTTGACCGTCTCGGGGGTGAGCGCGGGAGCGCCGGGCGCGATCTCGGGCAGTTTCTTGGGCAGCGGGACCCGCTGCCAGGGCACGGTCTGCTCGAAGTAGTAGACCTTCAGGCCGTGGAAGCGCTGGGTGCCCGCGTAGTGGATCGGCGCGGAGGTGCGGCTCTGCGCGTCGAAGTAGTAGTAGTCGCGCTTCTGGGTCAGGAAGGGGAACTTGAACTCGATGCCCTGCCGGGTGACCGGATCGCCGTCGACCGACTCGCTCGCGGTGTGCACCGGCTCCTGGGTGTGCGCGTCGAAGACGTACCGCTCGGGGATCTCCGAGACCATCTTGCCGTCCGGGCCCGCGACGTAGGAGAGCGCGTCCCAGACCACGACGTCCTTGCCGGTCTCGGCCTTGACCTGCCGGGCCGCCGTCACATTGCCCTTGAGGGTCTGCACGATGCTGACCTTGGAGACCTTCTTGGCGGTGAGGCTGGAGTAGTCGACGAGGGTGGCGTTCTTCGCCTCGAGGACGGCGACCTGGTACTCGCTCGGCGGCACTTTGGCCAGCCGCGGGTAGGCGTACCAGCGCAGCATGGGCGCCAGGGTCGCGAAGAAGACGGCGAGGGCGAGCAGCACCAGGCTGGACTTGCGGCGCATCGCGGCTCCAGACGGCTCAGGGGTGGCTGGCTCAGAGGTGACCGGCTCAGGTATGACCGGCTCAGGGGTGGCTGGGGACCGTGGTCAGCAGGGGTTTCGGCGAGGTGTGACCCGCGGGCGCGCCGATCGCGGTGACGGTGAAGACCAGGGCGAGGGCGGCGGCGAGTCCGATCGCCGCCGCGGCGAGAGCGCGCATGGCCTGACCTCCCTCGGGCACGGGCCGACGCGGTCGTCGGCCGGGGCCGGGGCACCGTAGCAACCGGGAGGTGAGATGAGAACACGTTTCACCGGGGACGTTCGTGAGGCTTTCGCCTGAACGTCCCCGGTGCGTGGGAGTGTTGCCGGCGCGCGGGGCGCCGGGGGTGCCGTGTCGGGGAATGCCCCGTCGCGGGTTACGGCTTCGCGGTGACGGCGGCGCCCGTGGCCGCGCTGGCGGTCGCCTCACCGCTGGGGGTGGGGGTGTCCGTCGGCGTCGGGGTGTCGGTGGCGCAGGGGTCGGGCGTGCCGGGGGTGTCCGTGGGAGTCGGCGTCGCGGTCGGGCTGGGGCTCGCGCTGTCGGTCGGCGAGGGCGACGGGGACTGCGTCGGACAGCCGGGGGTCGTCGGGGTGTCCGTCGGCGTGCCGGTCGGAGTTCCCGTGGGGGTGCCGGTCGGCGACGACGGCGACGACGGCGGCGGGGTCTTGCCGGGGCCGGTCGACGGGGTGCCCGCGGTCGGCGGGACGATGCCGCCGCTCGGGTGGGTGCCGGACGGCGAGGGCGACGGTGTGCCGCCGGGGGCCGACGCGGACGGACTGGTCGACGGCCGCGGGGTGTTGGCGAACGGCGGCGCGCCCGCGCCCGGTGTGCCCGGGCGGTCGGGCACGGAGACCGCGTCGCCCTGCCGGAAGTGCTCGTACCAGGACTTCACCAGGTCGAGGTAGGCCTGCGAGTGGTTGTAGCCGAGGATCGCGCGGTCCATGTCCCGCGGTACGGCCAGGTCGCGGCCGTCGGCGCACAGGTAGTGGGCGGCGGCCAGCGCGGCGTCGTACACGTTGTCGGGGTCGGCGACTCCGTCGCCGTTGCCGTCCGCGCCCCAGTTCGCCCACGTCGAGGGGATGAACTGCATCGGGCCGACCGCGCGGTCGTGGACCGGGTCGCCGTCGTAGCGTCCGCCGTCGGTGTCGCTGATGTTCGCGAAGCCGTTGCCGTCGAGCACCGGGCCGAGGATCGGGGTGTACGTCGTCCCCTTGGCGTCCACGGCGCCGCCGCGGGCCTGGCCGGACTCCACCTGGCCGATGGCGGCGAGCAGTTGCCACGGCAGGTGGCAGCCGGGGTTGCTGGCGGCGACGCTCGCCTCGGCGCGCCGGTAGGCGTCCAGGACGGTCGCGGGCAGCGAGCCGCCGGACGGCAGCGGGGTGACGACCGGGCCGCCGGAGGGCGTGGCGGTCGGATTCGTGAGGTCCGTCGGGGTGTTCAGCGGCGGCACATCGGTGATGTACGGCGAACCGCCGTCGATCGCGGGGCCGGGCGGCGGGGCCACGGTGGTCGTCTGCCGCGCGGCGGCGTGCGCCACCGGGATGAGTCCCGGCGCCTGCGAGGCGCCCAGCGCCGCCATCGCGGCGGCGGCGACCGCCGTACCCGCCGCTCCCCTGCGTAGCCTTCGGCCGTACCGCCGCGCTGACATGTCCGCGGTCCTCCCCAGGTGCGAGATGGGCGCGTGGCCGCGCCACAACTCGATTGACCCTACGGCAACTTCAGCCCCCCGACCACAGTCGGGGAAGACGCGATCCAGGGCAAATCCCGGCAATCCGCCGAGGTTTCCGGCCCCTCGGCGGACCTTTCACCGAGGGGTCGCGACTCGTTCACACAGCCCGGTCACAGACTCGCGCGGTCGCGCGGTCGCGCGGGCGGCGGGGTGGGGTCAGTGCGCGGCCGACTCCCAGTCGGTGCCGTCGCCGACCGACACGTCCAGCGCGGCGCGCAGCGGATACGCGCCCGCCATCTCGCGGCGGACCAGCGTCTCGACCTTCTTCCGCTCGCCGGGCGCGACCTCCAGCACGATTTCGTCGTGCACCTGGAGCAGTATCCGCGACTCCAGCTTCTCGTCGGTGAGCGCCTGGTCGACCTTGAGCATCGCGATCTTCACGATGTCGGCGGCCGAGCCC
Organism: Streptomyces sp. NPDC003300; assembly: GCF_040610915.1. NCBI lineage: Bacteria > Bacillati > Actinomycetota > Actinomycetes > Kitasatosporales > Streptomycetaceae > Streptomyces > Streptomyces sp. NPDC003300. Next base: position 177,391 of record NZ_JBEXNE010000002.1, read on the forward strand.
TGGATCGGCGCGTTGAGCGCCATCCGCTCGGCCATCTCACGACGCTGCCGGTTGTCGCTGTTGAGGTCGGGCAGGTAGCGGCGGCGGCCGAGCAGCGTCTCGGTGTAGCCGGTGTTCCTGGCCTCCTCGACCACCCGGTGCAGATAGTCCCGCACGCCGCCGAACCGCTCGAAGTACGTCTCCATCAGCCCGCGCGCCTCCGCGGCCTCGATGTTGAGCTGCTGGGACAGGCCGAAGGCGGACAGGCCGTACGCCAGCCCGTACGACATCGCCTTGATCTTGCGGCGCATCTCGGCGTCCACCGCGTCCCGTGCGACGCCGAAGACCTGGGAGCCGACGGTGGTGTGCAGATCCTCGCCGGAGGCGAAGGCGGCGATCAGTCCCTCGTCCTGCGACAGGTGGGCCATCACGCGCAGTTCGATCTGGCTGTAGTCGGCGGTCAGCAGCGATTCGTAGCCCTCGCCGACGACGAAGCCGCGGCGGATGGCCCGGCCCTCGTCGGTGCGGACCGGCACATTCTGCAGGTTGGGGTCGGTGGACGACAGGCGTCCGGTGGCCGCGACGGTCTGGCTGAAGGTGGTGTGGATGCGTCCGTCCGGGGCGATCGTCTTGACCAGCCCCTCGACGGTGACCCGGAGCTTGGCCTGCTCCCGGTGGCGCAGCATGATGACCGGCAGTTCGTGCTCGGTCTGCGCGGCCAGCCAGGCCAGCGCGTCGGCGTCCGTGGTGTAACCGGTCTTGGTCTTCTTGGTCTTGGGCAGGCCCAGCTCGCCGAAGAGGACTTCCTGGAGCTGCTTGGGCGAGCCGAGGTTGAACTCGTGGCCGACCGAGGCGTGCGCCTCGCCGACCGCGTGCTGCACGGCCGCGGCGAACTGCTGTTCCAGACCTTCGAGATGGGCCCGGTCGGCGGCGATCCCGGAGCGTTCCATCCGGGCCAGCAGCGCCGAGGTGGGCAGTTCGACCTCGTGCAGCAGCTCGGTGGCGCCGACCTCGGGCAGCCGCTCGCCGAAGACCTCGGCGAGGTCGAGGACGGTACGGGCCTGCACCATCAGCGCGTCGGCCGCGGCGGCGCCCTCGTCCTCGCCCTCCTCGCCGAAGGCGAGCTGTCCGCCCGCGGCGTCGGCCGGGGCCAGCTCGCGGCCCAGGTACTCCACCGACAGCACGTCGAGCGCGAAGGAGCGGCGGCCGGGCTTGATGAGATACGCGGCCAGGGCCGTGCACATCGTCACCCCGGCGACGCTCCAGCCGTGCTCGGCGAAGACCCGCTCGACGTTCTTCGCGTTGTGCAGCACCTTGGGGCGGGCGGGGTCGGCGATCCAGGCGGCGAAGGACTTCTCGTCCGCCTCGTCCAGCTCCGCGGGGTCGAACCAGGCGGCCACCTCCGGTGAGGCGAGCGCGATCTGGGTGACGCTGCCGCTGCCCAGCGCCCAGGTGTCGACGCTGGCCAGGCCGAGCGGCGCGCCGCCGTGCTCGTCGAGCCAGCCGGGCAGGTCGCCCGCGGCGAGCACGGTGCCCTCCACGGCGACGCCCTCGGCGATCTCCGCCTCTTCCTGCTCGGCGCCGGGATCGACGGCGAACAGCCGCTCCCGGAAGTTGGAGTTGCGGAATTCCAGCACGTCCAGCACGCCGACCAGGGCCGTCCTGTCGTACGGCTCCCTGGCCAGGCCCTCGGGGCCCGACGGCAGGCTCACGTCGCGCACCATCTCGGTCAGCCGCCGGTTGAGCTTCACCGCGTCCAGGTGCGCCCGCAGATTCTCACCGGCCTTGCCCTTGACCTCGTCGGCCCGCTCGACCAGGTCGGCGAAGGACCCGAACTGCGTGATCCACTTGGCCGCCGTCTTCTCGCCGACGCCGGGGATGCCGGGCAGATTGTCCGACGGGTCGCCGCGCAGCGCCGCGAAGTCCGGGTACTGCTGGGGCGTCAGGCCGTACTTCTCCTCGACCTTCTCCGGGGTGTAGCGGGTCAGCTCGGAGACGCCCTTGGTGGGGTAGAGCACCGTCACGTTCTCGGTGACCAACTGGAACGAGTCCCGGTCGCCGGTGACGATCAGCACCTCGTAACCGAGCGCTTCCGCCTGGGTGGCGAGCGTGGCGATCACGTCGTCCGCCTCGAAGCCCTCGACCGCGAAGCGGCTGACGCCCATCGCGTCCAGCAGCTCGCCGATCAGCTCGACCTGGCTGCGGAACTCGTCCGGCGTCTTCGAGCGGTTCGCCTTGTACTCGGGGAACTCGTCGAACCGCCAGGTCTTGCGGGAGACGTCGAAGGCGACGGCCAGGTGCGTCGGCCGCTCGTCACGCAGCGTGTTCGCCAGCATGGACGTGAAGCCGTAGATCGCGTTCGTCGGCTGGCCCGTGGCGGTGTTGAAGTTCTCCACGGGCAGCGCGTAGAACGCCCGGTACGCCAGCGAGTGCCCGTCCAGCAGCAGCAGGCGGGGGCGGTCGGTCGTCTTCGATGCGGATGCGTTGTCTGCCACGTCTCCGATCCTCCCACGCGGGTACGACAACGAAGGACGCCTCCCGCCGCGGGCACGCCGTGCGGGGGGGCGGCGGGGCCGGGAGCCGGGCGGGCGGCTCGGCGGGCCGATCAAGCCGGGCGCCGCCCGCCGGCTCCCCCGCCGCGCAAAGGCGGTACAAAGGACGTATGGCAAAGAAGCCCCCTTCAGGTGACCCCGTCCAGGACGCTCCGCAGGTCTCCGCGCCCAAGCACAGTGCGGCGGGCCTGCCCGCCATCGGGCACACGGTCAAGATGGCCGGGCAGCAGATGGGGGTGCGGCGGGCCACGTTGACGCTGCTGAAGGTCAACCAGAAGGGCGGCTTCGACTGTCCGGGCTGCGCCTGGCCCGAGCCGGACCACCGGCATGTCGCCGAATTCTGCGAGAACGGCGCGAAGGCGGTCGCCGAGGAGGCGACGCTGCGCCGGGTGACCCCGGACTTCTTCGCCGCGCACCCGGTCTCCGACCTCGCGCGGCGCAGCGGCTACTGGCTGGGCCAGCAGGGCCGGATCACGCAGCCGATGTATCTGGCGGAAGGCGCCGACCACTACGAGGCGGTGCCGTGGGAGCGGGCCTTCTCGATCGTCGCGGACGAACTGACCGCCCTGGACACCCCGGACGAGGCGGTCTTCTACACCTCGGGCCGCACCAGCAACGAGGCGGCGTTCCTCTTCCAGCTCTTCGCCCGCGAGCTGGGCACCAACAATCTGCCGGACTGCTCCAACATGTGCCACGAGTCGTCGGGTTCCGCGCTGACCGAGACGCTGGGCGTCGGCAAGGGCAGTGTGCTGCTGGAGGATCTGTACCGGTCGGACCTGATCATCGTCGCCGGGCAGAATCCGGGCACCAACCACCCGCGGATGCTGTCCGCGCTGGAGAAGGCCAAGCAGGGCGGGGCGACGATCGTGTCGGTCAACCCGCTTCCGGAGGCGGGTCTCGAGCGGTTCAAGAATCCGCAGAACGCCTCGGGTCTCGCCGGTTCCGGCACCGTGCTGACCGATCTGTTCCTCCAGATCAGGCTCGGCGGCGACCAGGCGCTGTTCCGCGCGCTGGGCCGGCTGCTGATCGAGGCCGGCGCGCTGGACCGCGACTTCATCGCGGAGCACACCCACGGCTTCGCGGAGTACGAGGCCGCCGCGCTCGCCACCGACTGGGACGAGGTGGAGCGCGCCACCGGTCTGGCGCGGGCCGAGATCGACAGGCTGCTCGCCCTGGTGCTGGACGCCAAGAGCGTCGTGGTGTGCTGGGCGATGGGCCTGACCCAGCACAAGCACGCGGTGCCGACCATCCGCGAGGTGGTCAACTTCCTGCTGCTGGGCGGCAACATCGGCCGCCCCGGCGCCGGGGTCTGCCCGGTGCGCGGGCACAGCAATGTGCAGGGCGACCGGACGATGGGCATCTTCGAGCGGCCCCCGGCGGCGTTCCTGGACGCGCTGGAGAAGGAGTTCGGCTTCGCGCCGCCGCGCGAGCACGGCTTCGACGTGGTGCGCGCGATCCGGGCGCTGCGCGACGGGACGGCGAAGGTGTTCTTCGCGATGGGCGGCAACTTCGTCGCCGCGTCCCCCGACACCGACGTCACGGAGGCCGCGATGCGCAAGGCGCGGCTGACCGTCCATGTGTCCACCAAGCTGAACCGTTCGCACGCCGTCACCGGCGCCCGCGCGCTGATCCTGCCGACGCTGGGCCGTACGGAGAAGGACCGGCAGGCGGGCGGCCCGCAGTTCGTCACCGTCGAGGACTCGATGGGCATGGTGCACGCCTCGCGCGGCGGTCTGGACCCGGCCTCGCCGCATCTGCTGTCGGAGCCCGCGATCGTGACCCGGCTGGCCCGCGCCGTCTTCGGCGACCGGAGCGTGGTGCCGTGGGCGGACTTCGAGCGGGACTACGACGCGATCCGCGACCGTATCTCGCGGGTCGTCCCCGGCTTCGCGGACTTCAACGCCAAGGTGCGGCGCCCGGGCGGCTTCACGCTGCCGCACGCCCCGCGCGACAGCCGCACCTTCCCCACCGCGACGGGCAAGGCCAACTTCACGGCCGCGGCCGTCGAGTACCCGGCGGTGCCCGAGGGGCGGCTGCTGCTCCAGACGCTGCGCTCGCACGACCAGTACAACACCACCATCTACGGTCTGGACGACCGCTACCGCGGCATCAAGAACGGCCGCCGCGTCGTCCTGCTGCACCCCGAGGACGCCGCGGCCAACGGTCTGGCCGACGGCGACTACGCCGACCTGGTCGGCGAGTGGAAGGACGGCACGGAGCGGCGCGCGGAGGGCTTCCGGGTCGTGCACTACCCGACCCCGCGCGGGTGCGCGGCGGCGTACTACCCGGAGACCAATGTGCTGGTCCCCCTCGACCACACCGCGGACACCAGCAACACCCCCGCCTCGAAGTCGGTGGTCATCCGGCTGGAGCGGACCGCGGCGGACGCCCCCCGACGCACGGCCGACACGGGCCGTCCGGTAGAAAACTGATCAGTACACGGAAAACGCGTACGGGCACACCGGATCAGGCCGGACGAGGACGATCGGAGCACCACCCCATGGGCGAGCGGACCACCACCTACTTCCCGCCGGAGATCCTGGAGCAGTACGCCGGGCTCGGCGTCGATCTGCGGGGTCTGTTCTCCGGCGGTCACCTGGGTGAGCGGATGGGCATCCGGATCCTGGAGGCGGCGCCGGAGAAGGTGGTCGGCACGATGCCCGTGGAGGGCAACACCCAGCCGATGGGGCTGCTGCACGGCGGCGCGTCCGCGGTGCTCGCCGAGACCCTCGGCTCGGTCGGCGCGATGCTGCACGGCGGTCCCAGCAAGATGGCCGTCGGCGTGGACCTCAACGCCACCCACCACCGCGGTCTGCGCTCCGGTCTCGTCACCGGCACCGCGACCCCGGTCCACCGGGGCCGCTCCTCGGCGACCTATGAGATCGTCATCACGGACGAGGCGGACAAGCGGGTCTGTACGGCCCGGCTGACCTGCATGCTGCGCCCGGCGACTCCCACGGGCACGACCGCTCCCCCGGCGAACTGAGGGGATACGGGGGGATTTCAGAGGTGCCGGGTGCGGGATTCGAACCCGCACGCCCTTTCGGACAGATGTGTTTGAGACATCCGCGTATGCCATTCCGCCAACCCGGCCAGGTCGCGTGCACAGCGTACCGTGTAGGTGCGCGCCGTCGCAGCTAGGTAGGCTCAGGTGTGCAGTACCCCGCCTGATACGAGGAGCACCGTGAGCGCGCCCGACGAGTCCGCCGCCCCGCTCGACGACGAGCAGTCGAAGTCCCACGTCCCTCCCCTGACGACCCGCGTGGTCATCGCCGAGGACGAGGCGCTGATCCGCCTCGACCTCAAGGAGATGCTGGAGGAGGAGGGCTACTCCGTCGTCGGGGAGGCCGGGGACGGCGAGACCGCGGTGAAGCTCGCCGAGGAGCAGCGTCCCGATCTGGTGATCCTGGACGTGAAGATGCCGGTGCTCGACGGGATCTCGGCGGCCGAGCGGATCGCCGCGGACAAGATCGCGCCGGTGCTGATGCTGACCGCGTTCTCGCAGCGCGAGCTGGTGGAGCGGGCCAGGGACGCGGGCGCGATGGCGTATCTGGTGAAGCCGTTCAGCAAGAGCGATCTGGTGCCCGCGATCGAGATGGCGGTGAGCCGGTTCCAGGAGCTGAAGGCGCTGGAGGCGGAGATCGCCGACCTGTCGCTGCGGCTGGAGACCCGCAAGCTGGTCGACCGGGCCAAGAGCGTCCTCCAGACCAAGTACGGGCTGACCGAGCCCGCCGCCTTCCGCTGGATCCAGAAGACGTCGATGGACCGCCGGATGTCGATGCAGGCGGTCGCGCAGGCCGTGATCGAAGAGGTCTCCGAGAAGTAGGCGCCCGCGGACGGGACACGGCGCAGGGCCCGCACCCCGGTCGGGGTGCGGGCCCTGCGCCGTGTTCCGGGCCCGGTCGGGCGAGCCTCAGTCCTCGCCGAGGTACGTCTTGCGGACGCCGTCGTCGTGCAGCAGGTCCTGGCCGGTGCCGGAGAGCTTGATTGTGCCGATCTCCATCACATGGGCCTGGTCGGCGAGCGAGAGCGCGGCCTGCGCGTTCTGCTCGACCAGCAGGATCGTGGTGCCCTGGGCCTTCAGCTCCACGATGGTCGTCATGATCTTCTGCATCATGATCGGCGACAGACCCATCGAGGGCTCGTCGAGCATGAGCAGCTTGGGCCGCGACATCAGCGCGCGGCCCATGGCGAGCATCTGCTGCTCGCCGCCGGACAGCGTGCCCGCGGCCTGCCTGCGGCGCTCCCCGAGGATCGGGAAGAGGTCGTAGGCGCGCTGGATGTCCTTGGCGATGGCCGCCGTGTCCTTGCGGAGGAAGGCGCCGAGCTGGAGATTCTGCTCGATGGTGAGCCGGGGGAAGATGTGCCGGCCCTCCGGGGAGTGCGCCAGGCCCAGGGCGACGATCCGGTGCGCCGGGACGCGGGTGAGCACCTTGCCGTCGAAGCTGACCCGGCCGCCGATCGGCTTGAGCAGCCCGCTGAGGGTGCGCAGCGTGGTGGTCTTGCCCGCGCCGTTGGTGCCGATCAGGGTGACGATCTGGCCCGCCTCGACGGTGAACGAGATGCCCTTGACGGCCTCGATCTTGCCGTAGGCGACCCGGAGGTCCTCGACTTCGAGCAGTGCGGTCATCGGTCGTTCTCCTGCTCCTCGGCCCCGGCTTCGGCCGCGGCCGCTTCCACTGCGGCGTCGCCCTCACCGGTGGGCGCGCCTTCGAAGGGTTCACCGAGGTAGGCCGCGATGACCCGTTCGTCCTGCTGGACCACGTCGGAGGTGCCCTCGACCAGTTTCTCGCCCTGGACGAGGACGGCGACGCGGTCGCACAGGTTGAAGATGAACCGCATGTCGTGCTCGATGACCAGGACGGCGATGCCCTGGTCGCGGATGGCGAAGACCAACTCCTCGGTGGCCCTGGTCTCCTGCGGGTTCATACCGGCCGTGGGCTCGTCCAGCAGCAGCAGGCCGGGCTCGCTGGCCAGCGCGCGGGCGATCTCCAGCTTGCGCTGCTCGCCGTAGGGGAGGTTGCGCGAGAGGTGGTCGGCCTTGCCGGCCAGGCCGATGAACTCCAGGATCTCCATGGCCCGCGCCCGTGACCGGGCTTCGGCCTTGTGGTAGCCGGGGCCGCGGATGAGGGCGGACAGCAGTCCCTCGCGGGTCCTGGTGTGCCTGCCGACCAGCACGTTCTCCAGCACGGTCATGTTGGAGAAGAGCCGGATGTTCTGGAAGGTGCGGGCGAGTCCGGCCTGGGTGACCAGGTGCGGTTTGGGCGGCAGCACCTCGCCTCGGTAGGTGACCTTGCCCTCGGTGGGGACGTACAGGCCGGTGAGGCAGTTGAAGAAGGTGGTCTTCCCGGCGCCGTTGGGGCCGATCAGTCCGACGATCTCACCGCTGTTGACGGTGAGGTCGACGTCGCGGACGGCGGTGAGGCCGCCGAACCGCATGACGACGCCGCTGGCCTGGAGCAGCGGGCCGCCGTCGGAGGCCGCTGCCGGGGTCGGCTGCTCTTGGCTGATGATGGTCATGTGTCTCTCACGCCCCTGCCGGGCTGGCCGGGACGGTGTCGTCGCCGAGCGGGCGTTGCTCGGGGATGAGCACTTCGTCCTGGTGGAATTCGAGCTGGCGGCGCCGGTTGGGGATGATGCCCTCGGGCCGGAAGCGCATGATCAGGATCAGGGCGAGGCCGAACGCGAAGAGTTCGTACCGCTCCAGGAAGCCGAGCTTCTCGGGGAGCAGGTAGAGCAGCGCCGCGCCGAGGATCGGGCCGCTGACCGTACCCATGCCGCCGAGGACGACGGCGGCGAGCAGGAAGGCCGAGTTGGGCGGGGCGGCGCCCGCGAACTGGTACGGGTTGGGCACCACGTTGTACGTGACGTGGGCGCTGACGGTGCCCGCGAGTCCGGCGAGCGAGGCGCCGAGGGCGAAGGCGATCAGCTTGACCCGGAAGCCGTTGATGCCCATGGCGGTGGCGGCGGTCTCGTCCTCGCGGATGGCGACCCAGGCGCGGCCGATCCGGGAGTCGGCGGCGCGGGTGAAGATCAGCACCACGATGACCGTGATCAGCAGCATCAGCAGGTAGTAGTTGGCGAACCGGCCGAGGGTGACGGAGCCGATGTCGTGCGAGGCGCCGAGGTTGTACCCGAAGATCGACAGGTCGGGGATCTGCGAGATGCCGTTGGGGCCGTTGGTGACCTTCGGGCCCGATACGCCGTCGAGGCTGTTGACGACGATGCGGAAGATCTCACCGAAACCGAGCGTGACGATGGCCAGGTAGTCGCCGCGCAGCCGCAGGGTGGGGGCGCCGATGAGGACGCCGAAGACCAGTGAGGCGGCCATGCCGGTGAGGGCGGCGGCCCAGAACGGGAACTGGACGCCGGACCAGATCGAGAACGGCGAGCCGGAGACCAGGGCGGCGGCGTACGCGCCGACGCCGAGGAAGGCGACGTAACCGAGGTCGAGCAGGCCGGTGAGGCCGACGACGATGTTGAGGCCGAGGGCGACGGTGCCGAAGATCAGGATGTTGACGCCGAGGTTGGCGTAGTGCTCGTCGTTCTGCGCGAAGGGGTAGGCCAGCGCGGCCAGGAAGCCCATCGTGTTGGCGAACGAGCGGTGGGCGGCGGTGAGTCCGGAGAACTGCCGGAGCAGACCGGCCGCGCTCAGCGCCCAGATGGTGAAGACCACGACGATGAGGAAGCCGAGGAAGATCTCGGTGTAGCCGGTGGCGAGGCCGTAGGTGAAGACCTCGAGGCCGATCGCGGCGGCCACGGTGATGATCAGCCGCTGGACCCAGCCGGGCAGCTTCGTCGGGTCGGCGACCGGGAGATCGCTGTGGTGGGGGCGCAGTTCGCGCAGCCACTTGTACGTGCCGACGACCGGGCCGACCGTGGAGAAGCGGCCGAGTTCGAAGTACTCGGTGTCGTGGGTCTCCCGCGGGTGCCGGTGGATCGGCAGTGCGAGGGCGCCGATCACCAGGACCAGGCTGCCGATCGCGGCGACGAAGCCGCCGGGGTCGAGGTTGGCCAAGCCGCCGAGCTTCTCGGCGATGGCGATCACCGTGTACCAGGTGGTGCCCAGGGTGCCGAGGGCGAGCAGCAGCACCGGGTTGTTGGAGCGGTTGGGGGTGAGCCAGCGCAGGCCCTTGAGGCCGAAGGCGCCGAGCGCGAACAGGCCGGTGACGATGGCGCCGACCAGGGTGAGGACCTGGAGACCGCCGGGGTAGCCGGAGACGGTGAGGTCGCCGGGGAACTCGGTGGTGTACGTCCAGGACATGAAGGTGGAGGCGATGGTCGCCACGGCGCCGACGAGGGTGACCGCCTGGGCGGCGGTCCGCGGCAGCGGTACGAAGGGGGCGACCCTGCGTCCGGCCGGTTTCGCGGTGTCGACGGCGATGGACTCCGCGGCGCTTACGGGGATGTCGGTCATCGGTGTCACGCCCTGTCCGCGACGCGCTCGCCGAGCAGACCTTGCGGCCGGACGAGCAGGACGACGATGAGGAGCACGAAGGCCCAGACGTTCGCCCAGCTTCCGCCGCCGAGCTGCTGCATGCCGGGGATGTTGGAGATGTAGGCGGAGGCGCAGGACTCGGCGATGCCGAGGACGAGGCCGCCGAGCATGGCGCCGTAGATGTTGCCGATGCCGCCGAGGACGGCCGCGGTGAACGCCTTGAGTCCGGCCTGGAAGCCGATGTCGTACTTGACCTGGCCGTACTTGAGGCCGGAGGCGAGTCCGGCGACGGCGGCGAAGAAGCCGCCGATGGCGAAGGCGATGACGATGATGCGGTTGGTGTCGATGCCCATGAGCTGGGCGGTGTCCGAGTCCTGCGCGGTGGCCTGCATGGCGCGGCCGGTGCGGCTGGTGCGGACGAAGGCGGCGAGGCCGACCATGCAGATCACGGCGGCGGAGACCAGGAAGATGTCACCGCTCTGGATGTTGATCGATCCCACGTGGAAGGGGCCGCCGGGCAGTTGCGGGAAGCTCTTGGCGTTGTCGGCGCCCGGGTACCAGAGGAAGATCGCCTGCTGAAGTGCGAGGGAGAGGCCGATGGCGGTGATCAGTGGTGCCAGCCGTGGTGCGCCGCGCAGTGGCCGGTACGCGAATCGCTCCGCGGCCACGGCGATGAGCACGGACACGATGGCGCCGCCGAGCAGCATCAGGGGCAGTGCGAGCCAGATGGACGTGCTGTCGGGGAGATTCGTCCAGACCGCGAGCGCGCCGAAGGCTCCGGTCATGTAGATCTCGCCGTGGGCGAAGTTGATGAGCTGGACGATGCCGTACACCATCGTGTAGCCGATGGCGATGAGCCCGTACATCGAGCCGATGAACAGCCCGTTGGCCAGCTGTTGCGGCAGGGTGTGCACCGCATGGCCTCCATGTCACTGAGGGAGCAGGGGGGAAGGTACGCCGGGGGTAAGCGGGGGGCCGCGCGGTCGGGGTGACCAGCCGCGCGGCCCTGGGTGCTACGGAGTCGGTCAGCCGCTGTAGGTGCCGCTCTTCACGGCCTCCCACTTGCCGCTCTTGACCTGGTAGACGGTGAGCTGCTTGTTGGTGGTGTCGCCGTACTGGTCGAAGGAGACGTGACCGGCGATGCCGTCGAAGTCGCTCTTCTGGACGGCGTCGACGAGCTTGGAGCGGGCGTCGGCCATGGCGGGGAGCTTGCCGCCGTTGGCGTCCATGACGGCCTTGACGCCCTTGATGATCGCGGTGGCGGCGTCGTACGAGTAGCCGCCGTAGGTGCCGTAGTCACCGGGGTAGTTCTTCGCCTTGTACGTGGCGATGAAGTCCTTGGCCGCCGGGAGCGTGGTGACCGGGACGCCGACGGAGGTGGCGAGGTCGCCTTCCGAGGCCGCACCCGCGGTCTTGATGTAGGTGTCGGAGAACATGCCGTCGCCGCCCATGAGCGGGATCTTCACGCCGGCCGCCTTGAGCTGCTTGGTGAGCTGCTCCGACTCGTCGTACTGGCCGCCGTAGTAGACCATGTCGGCCTTGGCGTTCTTGATCTTGGTGACGAGCGTGGAGAAGTCGTTGTCACCGGTGTTGACGTGGTCGGTGCCGGCGATCTTGCCGCCGAGGGACCCGAACTTGTCCTTGAAGATGCCCGCGAGACCCGCGCCGTAGGTCTGCTTGTCGTCCACCACGAAGGCGTTGGTCTTCTTCAGGGTGTTGTAGGCGTAGTCCGCCGCGAAGCCGCCCTGGAGGGCGTCGGTGGTGGCGGTACGGAAGTAGGTCTTGAACGGCCGGACCTTGGTGCCGGTGTTCCAGTCCTTGCCCTGGGTCAGGGTGGGGTTGGTGTTGGACGGCGAGATCTCGACCATGTTCGCGGTGGTGAACACCTGCTGCATGGACTGGGCGACGCCGGAGTTCAGCGGGCCGACGGCGGCGATCACGCTGCTGTCCGCGACCAGGGCCGTGGCGTTCTGCTGGCCGGTGGCGGGCAGCGCCTTGTCGTCCAGGGCCTTGATCTTGAAGGTCACCCCGGGGACGAGGTTGTTCTTGTTGGCGTCGTCGACAGCGATCTGCACGCCGTACTGGATGCCGAGGCCGGTGGCCGAGTTCTGCCCGGTAAGCGGAGCGTCGACACCGATGACAACGGTCGTCTTGGCGGCGCCGCTGCTGTCCCCGCTGCCCTTCTTGTCGTCGCTCCGCGATCCGCAGGCGGTGAGGGTGAGGGCTCCAGTGGTGAGTACGGCGGTCAGTACAAGCAAGGAACGGTGTCGCACGATCAGTCCTTTCCCCTGGCGCGGCCGTCTCTGATGAGACGCCGAGTCGCGCGCTGGAACCCGAACTGACAAATCCGGAGGCGCGGTGACTGGCCGTGACTCTAGGCGCGTGGAGCTGAGTCAGGCAGAGGTGAAGGGAAGAGTGTGACTGTCTTGTTATGCCGGAAGGAAACTCTTGAGGTTCTACTGAGGTTGGCGGAGGGATTTGGGTGCTTTGCTCCGGCGTCCGCATGATGAGAACGCGCACTTCCGGCCAAGGGTAGGGGACTTGGGGGCGGCCGGGAGGCGATGTGACCGCGGCAGGAATGTCAGGAGATTCAGAGGGTAAGCACCTGTCGGAGTACCGCCCTGATTCCGTATTGCGTTCGCGTTACATAGCGTTAAGTTTTTCGATTCGCCGGCCAAAGGCCCCGCCATTGCCGCTGCCGAAATCGGCGGCAAAGGCGGCCGACGACGACGCCCCGCCCGGCGAATGCCGAACGGGGCGTGATGGGCGCGGCGGGTGAATCCGCGCCGTACAGGTCAGGATTTCGGCGAATCGTCCTCGCCGATGTGGTGGACCCGGACCATGTTGGTGGTGCCCGGCATGCCGGGGGGCGAACCGGCCGTGATCACCACGATGTCGCCCTTCTTGCAGCGGCCGATCCGCAGCAGCTGCTCGTCCACCTGTTGGACCATCTCGTCGGTGGTCTGCACCATCGGGCCGAGGAAGGTCTCCACTCCCCAGGTCAGATTCAACTGCGAGCGGGTCGCGGGCTCCGGGGTGAAGGCGAGCAGGGGGATCGGCGAGCGGTAGCGGGACAGCCGGCGGACGGTGTCGCCGGACTGGGTGAAGGCGACCAGGAAGCGGGCGCCGAGGAAGTCGCCCATCTCGGCGGCGGCGCGGGCCACGGCGCCGCCCTGGGTACGGGGCTTGTTCTGGTCGGTGAGCGGCGGCAGGCCGGTGGCGAGCACCGCGTCCTCGGCCGCGGACACGATCCGCGACATCGTCTTGACGGTCTCGATCGGATACTTGCCGACGCTGGTCTCGCCGGAGAGCATCACCGCGTCGGTGCCGTCCATCACGGCGTTGGCGACGTCACTGGCCTCGGCGCGGGTGGGGCGGGAGTTGTCGATCATCGAGTCGAGCATCTGCGTGGCGACGATGACCGGCTTCGCGTTGCGCTTGGCGAGCGTGATCGCGCGCTTCTGCACCATCGGGACGGCTTCCAGCGGCATCTCGACGCCGAGGTCGCCGCGCGCGACCATGATCCCGTCGAACGCGTCGACGATCCCTTCGAGGGCGTCGACCGCCTGCGGCTTCTCGACCTTGGCGATCACCGGGACCCGGCGGCCCTCCTCGGCCATGATCCGCAGCACGTCCTCGACGTCCCGGCCGGTGCGGACGAAGGACAGCGCGATGATGTCGGCGCCGATCCGCAGGCCCCAGCGCAGGTCCCTGATGTCCTTGTCGGACAGCGCGGGCACCGACACGGCGACACCGGGGAGATTCAGCCCCTTGTTGTCGGAGACCATCCCGCCCTCGATGACCATGGTGTGCACCCGCGGTCCCTCGACGTCGGTGACCTCCAGGGTGACGCGCCCGTCGTCCACCAGGATGCGCTCGCCGCGGGCGACGTCCGCGGACAGTCCCTTGTACGTCGTCCCGCAGATCTGCTGGTCGCCCTCGATGTCGTCCACGGTGATCGTGAACTCGTCGCCGCGTTCGAGTAGTACAGGTCCTTCGGCGAAACGTCCGAGCCTGATCTTCGGGCCCTGAAGGTCAACCATGATGCCCACGCTGCGACCGGTCTCGTCCGCGGCTTTGCGGACTCGTCGGTAGCGGTCCTCGTGCTCCGCGTACGCTCCATGGCTCAGATTCAGTCGTGCCACGTCCATTCCGGCCTCGACCAGTGCTTTGATCTGGTCGTAGGAGTCGGTGGCGGGGCCCAGTGTGCAGACAATTTTGGCTCGGCGCATGTGTCGAGAGTATGACCTACTCGTTGGTAGGGAACACGCTCACGGCAACTGCCCAACGACGTCTGGATTAACGCTTGTTGACAAGTGTCGAAGTGTGCGGCCCCCCGCTCCGATGAGCACTCCTGTCACCCCCGCACCCGCTGAGCACGTCTTACGCGCCCGGAATCGCGCGTCGGCCGCACCGTGCGTGTCACGCGCGGGACATCTTCCGGTTACGTGTGGGGGGTGTCGCCGGGTGGGGCGGGCGGTGCAGAATCTACGCGCGTTGTTCCCGCACCGGGAGCAGACGGGAACGAGGAGACGACAGATGGCGCTCAACCGCAGGGACTTCATCAACCGCTCGGCCGCCACGGGGGCGGGCGTGGCGCTCGCGGGCACCGCCGGGGCGGTCGTGGGGGCGAGCCCCGCGGAGGCCGCCGACCGGCACCACGGACACGGCCACGGGAAGCCCAAGACGTTCAGCCTGCGGGTGCTGGGCACCACCGACCTGCACGGACACGCCCTGAACTGGGACTACTTCACGAACGCCGAGTACGACGACGCGACCCACAACGACATCGGCCTCGCCAAGGTCTCCACCCTCGTCGCGCACGCCCGCGCCGAGAAGGGCCACGACCGCACGCTGCTGATCGACGCGGGCGACATCATCCAGGGCACGCAGCTCTCGTACTACTACGCGCGGGTCGAGCCGATCACCGGCGCGCGCCGCGGCCCCAAGCACCCGATGGCGCTGGCCATGAACCACATGAAGTACGACGCGGCGGCGCTGGGCAACCACGAGTTCAACTACGGCATCCCGCTGCTGCGCGCCTTCCAGGACCAGTGCGACTTCCCGCTGCTCGCCGCCAACGCGGTGGACGCCAAGACCCTCAAGCCCGCCTTCCCGCCCTACCTGGTCAAGGAGATCCGCGTCCAGGGCGGCCCCCCGGTCAAGGTCGGCATCCTCGGCCTGACCAACCCCGGCATCGCCATCTGGGACAAGGCCAACGTGCAGGGCAAGATGGCCTTCCCCGGCCTGGTCGAGCAGGCGAGGATCTACGTGCCCAAGCTCCGCGCCCTCGGCTGCGACGTGGTGATCTGCACCGACCACTCCGGCCTGGACGGCAGCACCTCCTACGGCGACGCGATCCCGTACCCGGAGAACGCCTCCTCGCTGGTGGCCCAGCAAGTGCCCGGCATCGACGCGATCCTGGTCGGCCACACCCACGTCGAGCGCCCGCAGACGCTCGTCGTCAACGAGAAGACCGGCAAGACCGTCGTGCTGTCCGAGCCCCTGATGTGGGGCATGCGGCTGAGTGTCTTCGACATCGACCTGGAGTTCAGCCGCGGCCGGTGGGAGGTCACCTCCGTCAAGGCCGAGGTGCGCAACGCCAACACCGTCGCCGAGGACCCGGTCGTGGCCAAGCTGGTGCGCGACGAGCACAACAAGGTCGTCGCGTACGTCAACCAGATCATCGGCACCTGCACCGCGACGATGTCCGCGGCCGAGTCCACGTACAAGGACACGCCGATCATCGACTTCCTCAACCTGGTGCAGGCCGACACGGTGAAGGCGGCGCTCGCCGGTACCGCGTACGCCGACCTGCCGGTGCTCTCCGAGGCGTCGCCGTTCTCCCGCACCGCCGCGATCCCGGCGGGGCAGGTCTCGCTGCGCGACGTGGCAGGGCTGTACGTCTACGAGAACACCCTGGACGCCAAGCTGCTCACCGGCGCCCAGGTCAAGGACTACCTGGAGTGGTCGGCGGCGTACTACGCGCAGACCGCGCCGGACGCGCCCGTCGACGTCACCAAGATCACCAACGCCAACAACACCCCCGACTACAGCTACGACATCCTCAGCGGCGTGTCGTACGACATCGACATCGCGCAGCCGGTCGGCTCCCGGATCGTCAACCTCACGCACGGCGGCGCGCCGGTCGACCCGGCCGCGCGGTTCGTGCTCGCGGTCAACAACTACCGCTCCGGCGGCGGCAGCAACTACCCGCACGTGGCCACCGCCCAGTCGGTGTGGTCCAACTCGGACGAGATCCGCAACACGATCATCGCCTGGGTGCAGGCGCACGGTACGATCGACCCGACGACGTTCGGCGGCGACGAGTGGCGCCTCACCCGCGCCGGAGTGCCGCTGTTCGCGTAGGGACGTCACTGGCGGCGGCGCCGTCGAGACCGAAGGTGGTGAAGGCCGTCCTGGCCGGCAGCGGGTAGTGCTCCGCGCCGGTCAGGAGGCCGGTCAGGTCGTTGAGGATGACCGCGGAGCGCCAGGCCGCCAGGCCCAGGTCGGGCGCGCCGATCCCGTGGCTGTGCCGCTCCGCGTTCTGCACGTAGATCCGGCCGGTGACCGCCCGGTCCAGCTCCAGCCGGTGCCGCGCGTCGATCCGCGGCCGGTTGGCGGAGTCCCGCTTCAGGTACGGGTCGAGCGGCGCGAGCAACTGGTCGAGCGGGCGCTCCCGGTAGCCGGTCGCCAGCACCACCGCGTCGGTCATCAGCCGGGTACGGGTGCCCTGTTCGACGTGTTCCAGGTGCAGTTCGATGCTCTGGGTGCCGATCCGGCCCGCGGTCCGCACGGTGACGCCGGGCGTCAGCACCGCGTCCGGCCAGCCGCCGTCGAGCGTACGGCGGTACAGCTCGTCGTGGATCGCGGTGATCGTGGCGTCGTCGATGCCCTTGTGCAACTGCCACTGCCGCGGCACCAGTCGGTCGCGCACCGGCTCCGGTAGACCGTGGAAGTACCGCGTGTAGTCCGGGGTGAAGTGTTCGAGGCCCAGTTTGCTGTACTCCATCGGCGCGAAGGCGGGCGTACGCGCCAGCCACGTCAGCCGCTCCCGGCCGGCGGGACGCGCCCGCAGCAGGTCGAGGAAGATCTCGGCGCCGGACTGTCCGGAGCCGACGACGGTGATGTGCTCGGCGTCCAGCAGCCGTTCGCGCTGCTTGACGTAGTCCGCGGAGTGCACGACGGGTACGGTCGGCGCCTGCGCGAGCGGGCGCAGGGGCTCCGGTACGTAAGGGGCCGTGCCGATCCCCACCACCAGGTGCCGGGCGTACGTGCGGCCCAGCGCCTCGGCCTCGCCGTGCTCGTCCAGGTGCGTGTGGTCGACCTCGAAGTGGCCGCGCTCCGCGTTCCAGCGCACGGCGTCGACCTGCTGCCCGAAGTGCGTACTGGGCAGCCCCTCGGCGGCCCACCGGCAGTAGGCGTCGTATTCGGCGCGGTGCACATGGAAGCGCTCGGCGAAGTAGAAGGGGAACAGCCGCTCGCGGGTCTTGAGCCAGCTCAGGAAGGACCAGCGGCTCGCGGGGTCCGCGAGGGTCACCAGGTCGGCCAGGAAGGGGACTTGGAGGGTGGCGCCGTCGATCAGCAGACCGGGGTGCCACTGGAAGGAGGACCGCTGGTCGTAGAAGGCGGCGGTGAGGTCGGGCACGCCGTCGGCGAGGGCGGCGAGCGAGAGGTTGAACGGGCCGATGCCGATACCGAGCAGGTCGAAGGGGGGCGGCTGCGATTCGGCGGGGGGCGCGGCGGGGGCCGGGGCGCGGTCGGGTCCTTGCGCCTGTGCGGGAACCGTCGTCGGGTGGGGGACCGGCGCGGGGGCCGGGGCGCCGGCTGGTCGCGCCGTTCCGCGGGCCTCGTGCGAGGCGTCGTCGTGCGAGGGCGTCATCGGGGGGTGGTGCCTTCCGTGGTCAGGGGAGGTGTCGGGTGCGGCAAGCGGGCCTCGGGGGCCGGTGGCTCGGCGGACTCGGCGGGCGCAGCGGGCTCCGTGGGCGCAGCGGGCTCCGGGGGCTCGGCGGCCAGGGCGACGAGCGCGTCGAGGTCGGCCGCGGTGAGGTACGGGTTGAGCAGCGTCGCCTTGAGCCACAGCCGCCCGCCGACGTGGGCGCGGCCCAGCACCGCCCGGCCGTCGTACAGCAGGCGGCGGCGCAGCGCGGCGATCGCCTCGTCGGTGGCGCCGCGCGGCCGGAACAGCACGGTGCTGATGGCGGGGTGCGCGTACAGCGTCAGGTCCGGGTGGCGTTCGATCCGCTCCGCCAGCTCACGGGCCGACGCGCAGACGGCGTCGACCAGCTGCCCCATCCCCTCGCGGCCGAGCGCCCGCAGGGTGACGGCGATCTTCAGGACGTCGGGGCGGCGGCTGGTGCGCAGCGAACGGCCCAGCAGGTCGGGCAGCCCGGCCTCGGTGTCGTCGGCCGCGTTCAGATAGTCGGCGCGGTGGTCGAGCGGGTGCAATGCGGCGGCATCGGGTACGACCAGCAGGCCCGCGGCGACCGGCTGCCAGCCGAGCTTGTGCAGGTCGACGGTGACCGAGACGGCCTGGTCGAGGCCCGCGAGCTTGGCCGCTTCGCGGTCGCTGAACAGCAACGGGCCGCCGTACGCGGCGTCCACGTGCAACTCGGCGTCGTGCCGGGCGGCGGCGGCTGCCAGCGCGGGCAGCGCGTCGATCGCACCGGTGTCCGTGGTGCCCGCGGTCGCGACCAGCAGCACGTGCGGCGCGAGGCCGCGCAGGACGGACTCCACGGCCGCCGGGTCCAGTACGCCGCCGGGTGTGGCGAGCACCACCGGGCGGGGCAGGCCGAGCAGCCAGGTCGCGCGGGCCACGCTGTGGTGTGCGTTCGACCCGCACACCACCTGCACCGGGCGGCGGCCCGCACGCGCCGCACGCTCCCTGGCCAGCAGCAGCGCGAGCTGGTTCGACTCCGTGCCGCCGGTCGTGACCAGCGCGTCGGGAGCGTCGTGGCCGGGGTACACCAGGGCCGCCAGGGCCGCCGTGACGCGGGCCTCCAACGCCGTGGCGGCCGGGGCCTGGTCCCAGGAGTCCATGGACGGGTTCAGTACGGACGCGGCGAAGTCGGCCGCCGCGGCCATGGCCAGGGGCGGGCAGTGCAGATGCGCGACGCAGCCCGGTTCCGCCGGGTCGGCGGCGCCCTCCGCGACGGCGCGCACCAGTGTGCGCAGGGCTTCTTCCGCTCCGGTGCCGGTGCGGGGCAGCGGCGGGCCCGTCCGGGCCAGCCGCGCCGCCACCGCGGCGGGGCCGCCGCTGGGCAGGGGGCCGCCGCGGGTCGCCGCGCCTTCCGCGAGGGCCGCGCGGGCCGTTTCGAGCAACGGCCCGAGTTCTGCGGGTCCTTGGCGGCCCCCGGCCAGTTGTGGCTTCGCCATGAGTCGTTGCCGCCTGTCGTCGCCGGTACCTCTCCGTACTCAACGACGCCGAACGCCAACGGGTATCGCCCTCCGTACCTTCGCCCTGCGCAGGCCCCTGTTTCCAGCCGCGCCCCCCGTGCGCCCACCTCGCGCCGGACGCTGCTTTCGGGGGCGCCCCCCGGCGTCCACCTTGCGCAGGGCCTTGTCTTTAGGGGCGCGGGGAACTGCGCGACCAGCCCCCACCGGGCTTTCAGCCCGAGAACAACAGCGACTGCCCCGCTGGGGCCGGTTTTCACCCGCGCCACCGCGCAGGCTGAGCGCGCAGTTCCTCCCCAGCTAACGCTGGGAGGTGCCCCCAGCGCCCCTAAAAGACCGGCGTGCCGCCTAGCGCAAGGGAACCGCCCTGGCGCGCGAGGCCGCGCAGTTCCCCGCGCCCCTGGAAAGACCGGCCCACCGCACCCGGCAAAGCGACCGTCCTGGGGCGCGAGGCCGCGCAGTTCCCCGCGCCCCTAAAAACACGTGGCCGGCGCCCCCGGCAAAACGACCGTCCTGGGGCGCGAGGTCGCGCGGGTCCCCGCGCCCCAGATCGGCCCACCGGGCCCGGTGAAGGAGCCGTCTCGGGGGGCTGGGCTACCAGGTGGACCTGATGCGCGCGGCACGCGAGAGGTCGTCGAGGCGGTCGGTGAGGGCGCGGCGGAGAGCGGGGATGAGGGTCGGGTCGGAGAGAGCGGTGCGGCCGAGTTCGAGGGCGGATTCGGTGACGACCTCCGAGGGGAAGCCGTAGCGGCTGATGGCCTCGGCGATGGCCGCGCCCCGACGGCCGGTGACGGCGATGGCATCGGGGTAGAAGCGCGGGACGAACGGGCTGAGCAGGGCGTCCTGTTCGGGGTGCCAGAAGCCCTGGGCGGTGGCCGCGAAGAGGTAGTTGGACAGGGTGTCGTCGTGGAACATCGACGCCCAGGCGGCCTCCTTGGCCGCCTCGTCCGGCAGGGCGGCCCGGCAGCGGGCGGCGCCCTCACGACCGGTGCCGCTGGGGTCGCGGGCCAGCTCGGCGTCGATGTCGGCGGCGGTGGCGTGCCCGAGGACGGCGAGCCGCAGCAGCGCCTTCCAGCGCAGCTCGGCGTCGAGGTCCGCGGCGCCGGGAATCTTGCCGTCGTCGTACCACTCGCGCAGTACGGCCGCCTCGCCCGCGGTGACGGCGCTGTCGATGAGCGTGCGGGTGGCGGTGAGCCGGACCCCGGGGCCGCCGTCGGCGAGCAGCGCCCGGCTGGTGGCGGCGAGCTTGCCGAGGGCGTCGGGGCGCAGTGCCGGGTCGAGGTAGCGGTCGGCGACCTGCGTACGCGCGAAGGTGAGGACCGCCTCGACCAGCGCCGGGTCGGTCTCGGCGGGCAACTGCCGTGCGACCAGGGCCAGATAGTCGCGCGGGGCGATCTTCGCGTCGCGTACGAGATCGCGGGCCGCGCACCAGGTGACGGCCCGGCTGAGCGGTTCGGGCAGCCCGCTGAGCGTCTCCTCCAGCGTCTCCCAGGTGTGTTCGTCGAAGCGGACCTTGGCGAAGGAGAGGTCGCCGTCGTTGAGCAGCACCACATCGGGCCGGGTGCCGGGCAGTTCGTGCGCGCTGACGGCGGCGTTCGCGTCGATGTCGACGGTGAGCCGGTCGCGCGGCACGAGCCGCGCGGGGTCGTCGGCGGCCCGGTCGTACAGGCCGACGGCGATCCGGTGCGGGCGGTCTCCGCTGTGGCTGATCTCCAGCCGCCAGCCGCTGTCGGAGGTGGCCACGGTGGCGGGTGTGAGCGTGTCGACGCCGCTGGTGCGCAGCCAGGCGGCGGCCCAGCCGGGCACGTCGCGTTCGGTGGCGCCGGCCAGCGAGTCGATGAAGTCGGCGAGGTTGGCGTTGCCGAAGCGGTGCCGGGCGAAGTGCTCGTTGATCCCGGCGAGGAAGTCCTCCTGGCCGAGCCAGGCGACGAGTTGGCGCAGCGCGGAGGCGCCCTTGGCGTACGAGATGCCGTCGAAGTTGTTGAGCGCGGAGGCGGTGTCGGGGACGGCCTCGGGGTCGGGGGCCACCGGGTGGGTGGAGGGCCGCTGGTCGGCGTCGGTGCCCCACGCCTTGCGGGCGACGGCGAAGTCGGTCCAGGTGCCGGTGAAGTCGGTGGCCTCGGACAGGACTTGGAAGCCCATGTACTCGGCGAAGGACTCGTTCAGCCAGATGTCGTCCCACCAGCGCAGCGTCACCAGGTCGCCGAACCACATGTGCGCCATCTCGTGCGCGATGACGACGGCCCGGAATTGCGCCTCGGTGGGCGTGAAGGCCGAGCGGAAGACGAACTCGTCGCGGAAGGTGACCAGTCCGGGGTTCTCCATCGCGCCCGCGTTGAACTCGGGGACGAACGCCTGGTCGTAGGAGTCGAAGGGGTACGGCTCCGCGAACAGCTCGTGGTAGCGGTCGAAGCAGCGGCGGGTGATGTCGAACAGCTCGTCGGCGTCCCGGTCCAGGTGCGGGGCGAGCGAGCGGCGGCAGTGCAGGCCGAAGGGCAGCCCGGCGTGCTCGGTGCGTACCGAGTGCCAGGGTCCCGCGGCGACGGCGAGCAGATACGTGGAGATCGGCGGGGTCGCGGCCATCGTCCAGCGCCCGTCGCCCGCGGGCGTCTGGCCGGTACGGGAGGTGAGCGCGTTGCCGAGGACCGTCCACTGCGGCGGCGCGGTCACCGTGACCTCGAACACGGCCTTGAGGTCCGGCTGGTCGAAGGCGGCGGCGACGCGCTGCACGTCTTCCATGAAGAGCTGGGTGTAGACGTACGTCTCCCCGTCGGCGGGGTCGGTGAAGCGGTGCATGCCCTCGCCGGTGTGCGAGTACCGCATGTCGGCCTCGACCCGCAGTTCGTGGTCCCCGGCGGCGAGGCCGGGCAGCGGGAGGCGGTTGTCGTCCAGCGTGGCCGGGTCGAGTTCCGTGCCGTCGAGCACGACGCGGCGCAGTGCGGCGGGCTTGAGTTCCGCGAAGGTGTCGCAGGCGCGGTCGGCGGTGAAGGCGATCACCGAGGTCGAGCCGAAGACGTCCTCCCCTCGGGTGAGATCGAGGTCGATCGCGTAGTGGCGGACGGTCAGATCGCTGGCGCGGGTCTCGGCCTCGGCGCGGGTCAGAGCAGGCATGTCGCACATGCTGCCGCACGTCGGCGGCTCCGTCACCTGGTACCCCCGCGAGGCCGCCGTCGCGGGACGCCGAGGCCGCCGATGGCGGCGACAACGGCGCGGGCCGACGCGTAGGCTCGGTGGGTACGGGGAGGTGTTCATGGCCGAGCAGGCTGGACCCAGCGCGTCGTCGACGGCCGGTGGCGGGGCCATCGTGCACGGTTTCCCGCACATCGACACGGTGCGGTCCGCGCTCACCGCGCTCTACCGGCGGCTGTCGGGCGACGGGGTGGCCAGGTTCGCCACCAGCGTCCATCCCGAACTGGTGGACTTCCCCGCGGACGAGGACCTGTATCTGGGCGCGCAGCGGGTGGCGCGCGTCATGGTGCAGCACTTCCGGCTGCCGGACGCGCGGATGGTCGTGAGCTTCCGCGACATGGTGCACGCGGGCAATGTGGAGCTGGCCGCGGGGCCCGAGTACTTCATCGAGCTGCACTCGCGGTTCAGGACCGACCGGCGCGATGTCGGGGCGGCGCTCGCCCACGAGGTCATGCACGTCTACCTGCACCGGCTCGGTCTGGAGTTCCCCGGCACCCGGGACAACGAGATTCTGACCGACACCGCCACGGCGTATCTGGGCGCGGGCTGGCTGCTGCTGGACGCGTACCGCGAGGAGGCCGCGATCCGCGGCGAGCGGCTGATGATGTCGGCGTACAAGCTCGGCTATCTCACGCCGGAGGAGTTCGGCTACGTGCTGGCCAAGCGCGCGGCGGCCTTCGGCGACGACATCGAGCCGTGGTTCCGCAGCGCCCAGGCCCGCGACGCCTACCGTGCGGGGCTGGCCCGCGCCCAGCAGGACGTGCGCCGCGCTCCTCTGGCCGCTTCGGGCTGGGCGGCCCGCCGCCGGTACGCCAAGGACCGCCGCGCGCTGGCCTCCGGCCCGGACTACACGTTCGAGGCCGCGCCCTCGGGCACGGTACGGGTCTCCTTCCCGTGCCCCACCTGCTTCCAGCGCATCCGCGTCCCCTGCCGGGGGCGTCTGCGCGCCCGGTGCGCCCTGTGCAAGACGGAGCTGGACGTCGACACGTGACCCTGCCGGGGGCGCGCTGTTCGCACGGCGGGTTCGTGCCCCAAAGAACGCGGCACCGCCCCGCCGCGAGGGGAAAAGCACAACGCCCGCCTCCTTGGTCGGGGAGTGGCGGGCGCTGCGGTGTTGCGCGCTCCGCACGCCATTGTGCGGAGCGGGGTGGGACAGTCGGGACCGTCCGGACGCGACGTCAGACCATGAGGGGCCGGTCGGTCGGGCGGATGGGGGCGTGCAGGGCCGAGGCCAGGCCGGTGAGGTAGGAGTCGACGGCCTTCGCGGCGGAGCGGCCCTCGGCGATGGCCCAGACGATGAGCGACTGGCCGCGCCCGGCGTCACCGGCGACGAAGACACCGTCGACGTTGGTCGCGTACGAGGCGTCGCGCGCGATGTTGCCGCGGGCGTCCAGCGCGAGACCGAGCTGGTCGACCAGGCCGTTGGACTGGTCGGTGCCGGTGAAGCCCATCGCGAGGGTGACCAGCTCGGCGGGGATGACCCGCTCGGTGCCCTCCTGCGGGACGAACTTCCCGTCCTGGAAGGCCACCTCGACCAGGTGCAGCGCCTTGACGTTGCCGTTCTCGTCGCCCTCGAACTTCATGGTGTTGACGGCGTAGACCCGCTCGCCGCCCTCCTCGTGCGCCGAGGTCACCTTGTAGACGGCGGGCATCGTCGGCCACGGCTGGCCCGCGGGCCGGTCGTCGGACGGCCGCGGCATGATCTCGAGCTGGGTGACCGAGGCCGCGCCCTGCCGGTGGGCGGTGCCGACGCAGTCCGCGCCGGTGTCGCCGCCGCCGATGACGACGACGTGCTTGCCCTGCGCGGTGATCGGCGGGGAGACGAAGTCGCCCTCCTGCACCTTGTTGGCCAGCGGGAGGTACTCCATCGCGAAGTGGATGCCGCCCAGCTCACGGCCGGGTGCGGGCAGGTCGCGGGAGACGGTCGCGCCGGCCGCGATGACCACCGCGTCGTACCGCTTGGCGAGCTTGGCCGCGTCGAGGTCGACGCCGATCTGCACTCCGGTGCGGAATTTGGTGCCCTCGGCGCGCATCTGCTCGATGCGCCGGTTGATGTGCCGCTTCTCCATCTTGAACTCGGGGATGCCGTAGCGCAGCAGTCCGCCGATCCGGTCGGCGCGCTCGTAGACCGCGACGGTGTGCCCGGCGCGGGTGAGCTGCTGGGCGGCGGCCAGGCCCGCGGGGCCCGAGCCGATCACGGCGACGGTCTTGCCGGACAGCCGGTCCGGCGGCTGCGGGGTGACGTCGCCGTTGTCCCACGCCTTGTCGATGATGGTGACTTCGACGTTCTTGATGGTGACGGCGGGCTGGTTGATGCCCAGCACGCAGGCCGACTCGCACGGCGCGGGGCACAGCCGCCCGGTGAACTCCGGGAAGTTGTTGGTGGCGTGCAGCCGCTCGCTGGCCTCTGTCCAGTCCTCGCGGTAGGCGTAGTCGTTCCACTCGGGGATCAGATTCCCCAGCGGACAGCCGTTGTGACAGAACGGGATGCCGCAGTCCATGCAGCGTCCGGCCTGCTTGCTGATGATCGGCAGCAGGCCGCCGGGGACGTAGACCTCTTTCCAGTCCTGCCGGCGCTCCTCGACCGGGCGGGTCGGAGCGGTCTCACGCGGGGTGGTGAGGAAGCCCTTGGGGTCAGCCATTTGCCGCCTCCATCATCTTCGCGGTGGTCTCGGACTCGGAGAGTCCGGCCTGCTCGGCGGCGTTCTTGGCGGCGAGCACTGCCTTGTAGTCCCTCGGCATGACCTTGCCGAAGCGGGTGAGGGCGCCGCCCCAGTCGGCGAGCAGCCGCTCGGCGACGGTGGAGCCGGTCTCCTCGAAGTGGCGGCGCACGACATCGTGCAGCCACGTGATGTCGCCCGCGTCCAGCGACTCGACGCCGACCATCCCGAAGTTGACGGCGCCGGGGTCGAGGTCGAGGACGTAGGCGATGCCGCCGGACATACCGGCCGCGAAGTTGCGCCCGGTGGCGCCGAGGACGACGGCCCGGCCGCCGGTCATGTACTCGCAGCCGTGGTCGCCGACGCCTTCGGAGACGACGGTCGCGCCGGAGTTGCGGACGCAGAACCGCTCGCCGGTACGGCCGCGCAGGAACAGCTCGCCGCTGGTCGCGCCGTACGCGATGGTGTTGCCCGCGATGGTGGAGTACTCGGCGAGGTGGTCGGCGCCGCGGTCGGGGCGGACGATGACCCGGCCGCCGGACAGGCCCTTGCCGACGTAGTCGTTGGCGTCGCCTTCGAGCCGCAGGGTGACGCCCCGGGGCAGGAACGCGCCGAAGGACTGGCCGGCGGAGCCGGTGAAGGTGACGTCGATGGTGTCGTCGGGCAGGCCCGCGCCGCCGTACTTCTTGGTCACCTCGTGGCCGAGCATGGTGCCGACCGTGCGGTTGACGTTGCGGATCGGCACCTGCGCGCGGACCGGGGCGCCGGACTCCAGCGCCTCGGCGGCGAGCCGGATCAGCTCGTTGTCCAGGGCGCGGTCCAGGCCGTGGTCCTGCTCGACGGTACGGTGCAGCACCGCGCCCTCGGGCAGCTCCGGCACGTACAGCAGCGGGGCGAGGTCGAGGCCCTGCGCCTTCCAGTGCTCCACGGCGTGGTCGGCGTCGATCAGCTCGGCGTGGCCGACGGCTTCCTCGATGGAGCGGAAGCCCAGCTCGGCGAGGATCTCGCGGACCTCCTCCGCGATGAACTCGAAGAAGTTCACGACGAATTCGGGCTTGCCGGTGAAGCGGTCGCGCAGCACCGGGTTCTGGGTGGCGACGCCGACCGGACAGGTGTCGAGGTGGCAGACGCGCATCATGACGCAGCCGGAGACCACCAGCGGCGCGGTCGCGAAGCCGAACTCCTCGGCCCCGAGGAGCGCGGCGATGACGACGTCCCGGCCGGTCTTGAGCTGGCCGTCGGTCTGCACGACGATACGGTCCCGCAAGCCGTTGAGCAGCAGCGTCTGCTGGGTCTCGGCCAGGCCCAGCTCCCAGGGGCCGCCCGCGTGCTTGAGCGAGGTGAGCGGCGAGGCGCCCGTACCGCCGTCGTGTCCCGAGATCAGGACGACGTCCGCGTGGGCCTTGGACACACCGGCCGCGACGGTGCCGACGCCGACCTCGGAGACCAGCTTGACGTGAACGCGCGCCTTGGGGTTGGCGTTCTTCAGGTCGTGGATGAGCTGGGCGAGGTCCTCGATGGAGTAGATGTCGTGGTGCGGCGGCGGCGAGATCAGGCCGACGCCCGCGGTGGAGTGCCGGGTGCCGGCGATCCACGGGTAGACCTTGTGGCCGGGGAGCTGACCGCCCTCGCCGGGCTTGGCGCCCTGGGCCATCTTGATCTGGATGTCGTCGGCGTTGACCAGGTACTCCGACGTCACGCCGAAGCGGCCGGAGGCGACCTGCTTGATGGCGCTGCGCCGGGCCGGGTCGTACAGCCGGTCGGCGTCCTCGCCGCCCTCACCGGTGTTGGACTTGCCGCCGAGCTGGTTCATGGCGATGGCCAGCGTCTCGTGCGCCTCGCGCGAGATCGAGCCGTACGACATGGCGCCGGTGGAGAAGCGCTTGACGATCTCGGAGACCGGCTCGACCTCGTCGATCGGGACCGGGCCGCGGTCGTTCTTCAGCCCGAACAGGCCGCGCAGCGTCATCAGCCGCTCGGACTGCTCGTTCACCCGCTGCGTGTACTGCTTGAAGATGTCGTAGCGCCGGGTGCGGGTGGCGTGCTGGAGCCGGAAGACGGTGTCGGGGTCGAACAGGTGCGGTTCGCCCTCGCGGCGCCACTGGTACTCGCCGCCGATGTCGAGCCTGCGGTGCGCGGCGGCGATGCCGGACAGCGGGTACGCCTTGGCGTGCCGGGCGGCGACCTCCTGCGCGACGACGTCGATGCCCGCGCCGCCGATCTTGGTGTCGGTGCCGTGGAAGTAGCTGTCGACGAAGTCGGACTCCAGGCCGACCGCCTCGAAGACCTGCGCGCCGCGGTAGGAGGCGACGGTGGAGATGCCCATCTTGGACATGACCTTCAGCACGCCCTTGCCGAGCGCCTTGATCAGGTTCTTCAGCGCGGTCTCGACCTCGACGCCGGGCAGGAAGGTGCCCGCCCTGACCAGGTCCTCGACGGACTCCATGGCCAGGTAGGGGTTGACGGCCGCGGCGCCGTAGCCGATGAGCAGCGCCACGTGGTGCACCTCGCGCACGTCGCCCGCCTCGACGAGGAGGCCGACCTGGGTGCGCTGCTTGGTGCGGATCAGGTGGTGGTGCACGGCGGAGGTGAGCAGCAGCGACGGGATCGGCGCGTGCTCGGCGTCGGAGTGCCGGTCGGAGAGCACGATCAGGCGGGCGCCGTCCTCTATGGCGGCGTCGGCCTCGGCGCAGATCTCGGCGAGCCGGGCGGCCAGTGCCTGGCCGCCGCCGGTGACCCGGTAGAGGCCGGACAGGGTGGCGCCCTTGAGCCCGGGCAGGTCGCCGTCGGCGTTGACGTGGATGAGCTTGGCCAGCTCGTCGTTGTCGATCACCGGGAACGGCAGGGTGATGTTGCGACAGGAGGCCGGGCTGGGCTCCAGCAGGTTGCCCGACGGGCCGATGGTGGAGATCAGCGAGGTGACCAGTTCCTCGCGGATGGCGTCCAGCGGCGGGTTGGTGACCTGCGCGAAGAGCTGGGTGAAGTAGTCGAAGAGCAGCCGGGGGCGCTCGGAGAGCGCCGCGATCGGCGAGTCGGTGCCCATCGAGCCGAGCGGTTCGCCGCCGGTCCTGGCCATCGGCGCGAGGATGATCCGCAGCTCTTCCTCGGTGTAGCCGAAGGTCTGCTGGCGGCGGGTGACCGAGGCGTGGGTGTGCACGATGTGCTCGCGCTCGGGCAGGTCGGAGAGGTTGATCAGCCCGGCTTCCAGCCAGTCGGCGTACGGGTTCTCCGCGGCGATGCCCGCCTTGATCTCGTCGTCCTCGACGATCCGGTGCTGGACGGTGTCGACCAGGAACATCCGGCCGGGCTGGAGGCGGCCCTTGCGGGTCACCTTCTCCGGGGCGATGTCCAGGACGCCGGACTCGGAGGCGAGCACGACCAGGCCGTCGTCGGTGACCCAGTAGCGGCCGGGGCGCAGTCCGTTGCGGTCCAGGACCGCGCCGACGACGGAGCCGTCGGTGAAGGTGACGCAGGCCGGGCCGTCCCAGGGCTCCATCAGCGTGGAGTGGTACTGGTAGAAGGCGTGCCGCGCCGGGTCCATCGACTCGTGGTTCTCCCACGCCTCGGGGATCATCATCAGCACGCTGTGCGGCAGCGACCGGCCGCCGAGGTGCAGCAGTTCCAGCACCTCGTCGAAGGACGCGGTGTCGGAGGCGCCGGGCGTACAGATCGGGAAGATCCGCTCCAGGTCGCCGCCCTGGCCGCCGCCCGCCGGGCCGAAGAGGTCGCTGGCGAGCTGCGACTCGCGGGCCCGCATCCAGTTCCTGTTGCCCTTGACGGTGTTGATCTCACCGTTGTGCGCGACGAAGCGGTACGGGTGGGCGAGCGGCCAGCTCGGGAAGGTGTTGGTGGAGAAGCGCGAGTGGACCAGCGCGATGGCGGTGGCGAACCGGGGGTCGGACAGGTCGGGGAAGAACGGTTCGAGCTGCCCCGTGGTCAGCATGCCCTTGTACACGATCGTGCGTGCGGACAGCGACGGGAAGTACACGTCGGCCTCGCGCTCGGCGCGCTTGCGCAGGACGAAGGCGGGCCGGTCGAGGTCGATGCCGGAGGCGGCACCGGCGCTGTCGGCGACGAAGAGCTGCGAGAAGTACGGCATGGTCGAGCGGGAGGTGGTGCCCAGCAGCTCGGGGGCGACCGGGACCTCGCGCCAGCCGAGTACGGTCAGGCCCTCTTCCGCGGCGATCCGCTCGATGGCGTCGACGGCCTTGGCGCGGTCCTCGGTCTCGACCGGGAGGAAGGCGAGGCCGACCGCGTAGTGGCCCTGGTCGGGCAGCGCGAAGCCGGCGGCCTCGCGCAGGAAGGCGTCCGGGATCTGGAGGAGGATGCCCGCGCCGTCACCCGAGTCGGGCTCGGCGCCGGTGGCACCACGATGCTCCAGATTGCGCAGAACGGTCAGCGCCTGCTCCACGAGCCCATGGCTCGCCTCGCCGGTGAGGGTGGCCACGAAACCGACGCCACAGGCGTCGTGCTCGTTGCGGGGGTCGTACATCCCCTGCGGGGCGGGGCGCCCGTCCATGAACGCGGAACGCGAACGCATGGCTCTCCCGTCGTCGTCTTTGGCTTGTATGCATTGCCTGTTCCCAGGCATGCGCAACAGGGACGACGTTGGCCCTCTGCGATTTCGTGCAGGTTACATGATGGACGAGTGTTCGAGAAGCGGATACTCAGTTCCAGCATGTGGACATGATGAGGGGTGGAGCGAACAGATCAGGCCAGCGCCGTGTCGGAGGTTTTCCGGCCGGGTCCAGCGCGCCACCGGGCCGCTTTCTGCCGGTGCGCCACCGGGTAATGCCCCGTGCGACGGCTACTGAAACGACGGGGAAACATGAGGCTTGTGGCCGCTGGTTTCCTGTGGGTTTCCCGAGTCCGGTGGAGCGGGCGCACGGCACATCGCCGATCACCCGATCGGACCAGTGGGCCGACCGCACCGGTCGGCCGTTCAGACCGTTCGGAGTGGTCAGCCGACCGCTGTGCCGATAAGCGCGCCCAATACGAAGGTAACCCCGCCGGCCGCCGCGCCCAACAGCAGCTGCCGAACCCCGCTGTACCACCAGGAACGCGCGGTCACCCGGGCCACGGCCGCACCACAGCCGAAGAGTCCGGCCAGCGCGAGGACGGCCGCGGGCCACAGCGAGTCGCCGCCGAGCAGATACGGCAGTACGGGCAGCAGGGCGCCCAGCGCGAAGGCGACGAAGGAGGAGGCCGCCGCGACCAGCGGCGACGGCAGGTCGGTCGGGTCCACGCCCAGTTCCTCGCGGGCGTGTATCTCCAGCGCCCGCTCCGGGTCGACGGAGAGCTGCCTGGCCACCTCGCGGGCGAGCTTCGGCTCCACACCCCGCGAGACGTACAGCTCGGCCAGCTCCCGCAGCTCCGCCTCCGGGTGGCGGCGCAGCTCGATCCGCTCGATCTCCAGCTCGGCCTCGACCAGCTCCCGCTGGGAGGCCACCGACGTGTACTCCCCCGCCGCCATCGAGAAGGCGCCCGCCGCCAGGCCCGCGAGCCCGGTCACCACGATGGTGCGCGACGAGACGTCGCCGCCCGCCACTCCCGTCATCAGCGCCAGATTCGACACCAGGCCGTCCATCGCCCCGAACACCGCCGGGCGCAGCCAGCCACCGCTCACGTCACGGTGCGAGTGGTGCGGTACGTGATACGGCGCCGCCGTCGTCTCCTCGACAGCCGTTGACATCCGTCCCCACCCCTCCCCAGGCAGCCTCCCGCGAGGCCGCACGACCACGAATCCATTCGACCGTACGCTCGAATGCGACGCGCCGCCAGCAAGGAAAGCCTGCCCTGACCTGCCCTTTCTCCTCCTGGAGAAGGAGCGCCGCCACTGCGCGTGACGGGCTCTTCAGGGGCGCGAGATCAGAGCGCCTCGGAGGCTCGCTTCGGGTCGACGGAACCGACGGAAGCCTCGTCCTCGACGGAGGAGGAGTCGACCGCGTCGTCCGCGTCCGCTTCCGCTTCCGGGTCGGACGACGGCGGCAAGGCGTCGTCGGGGCCTTCGCCGGAGGCGAGAGGCTCGATGTTCTCCTCGCGGCCGGGCCGCTTGCGGCCGACGACGACGAGGTAGACGACGGCGCCGATGAAGACGACGATCGCGGTCCAGTCGTTGAGCCGCATGCCGAGGATCTGGTGGGCGTAGTCCACGCGCATGTGCTCGATCCAGGCGCGGCCCACCGTGTACGCGGCGACGTAGAGGGCGAAGGCCCGCCCGTGGCCGAGCTTGAAGCGGCGGTCGGCCCAGATGACCAGCAGGGCGACGCCGACGCACCACAGGGACTCGTACAGGAACGTCGGGTGGTACGTGGCGATGTCCGGCGTGCTCTCCGGCCGGTGCGCGGGGTCGATCTTCAGGCCCCAGGGCAGCGTGGTCGGGCCGCCGTACAGCTCCTGGTTGAACCAGTTGCCCCAGCGGCCGATCGCCTGGGCGAAGGCGATGCCCGGCGCGATGGCGTCGGCGTAGACCGGCAGCGCGATCCCCCGGCGGCGGCAGGCGATCCAGGCGCCGAGCGCGCCGAAGGCGATGGCGCCCCAGATCCCCAGGCCGCCCTGCCAGATCTTGAAGGCGTCGACCCAGTCCTTGCCACTGGTGAAGTACAGCTCGTAATCGGTGATCACGTGGTACAGCCGGCCGCCGACCAGACCGAAGGGCACCGCCCACACGGCGATGTCCGCGACCGTGCCCGCCCGGCCGCCGCGGGCGATCCAGCGCTTGCCGCCGAGCCATACGGCTACGAAGACACCGATGATGATGCAGAACGCGTAGCCGCGCAGCGGAATGGGTCCGAGGTGGACGACTCCGTGCGACGGGCTGGGAATGAATGCGAGTTCCATGGCAATGACCGACGCTACCTTGCCGGGCGGGAAGTGCGGCAAC
Organism: Streptomyces sp. NPDC003300; assembly: GCF_040610915.1. Classification (NCBI taxonomy): domain Bacteria; kingdom Bacillati; phylum Actinomycetota; class Actinomycetes; order Kitasatosporales; family Streptomycetaceae; genus Streptomyces; species Streptomyces sp. NPDC003300. Next base: position 209,485 of record NZ_JBEXNE010000002.1, read on the forward strand.
CCGCCCGGCTACGTATGGATAACGGCCGGGACTCCTCCGGCCCCTCCGGGGGATTCCCCGCGGACGCCGAAAGGCCCGGAATCAAGCCTCGGCAGGCCCCTCAGCGGGCCTGTCAGGAGGCCGGAGCGGTGGTCACCGCACCCGCCTTTTTGCCCTTGTTCGCGTCGGTGACCATCTGCTTCAGCGAGTCGGGCGTGAGATTGCTGCCGCTCCCGTAGACGCTCTTGCCGTTGAGCAGGATCGTCGGCGTCGAGTTGAAGCCGGACTTCCCGAAGGCGCTGTTCGACGCCTTCACCCAGCTGTTGTGGGTGCCGCCGTTGACGCACGCGGTGAAGGTCGGCGTCTTCAGACCGCTGACCTTGCCCGCCAGGTCGAGCAGGTGGTTCTTGTCGGAGAAGGTGTCGCTCTGCTCCTCCGGCTGATTGTCGTACAGCACATCGTGGTAGGCGCGGAATTTGCCCGCGTCCTGGGCGCAGGCGGCGGCATTGGCGGCGTTCAGCGAGCCGGAGCCGCCGAGATTGCCGTCGATGAGCGTCACCAGGTGGTATTCGGTGCGGATCTGCCCGCTGTCCTCAAGGCTGTGGATGGTCGGGGTGAACGCCTTCTCGAAGGCGTCGCACGCCGGGCAGCGGAAGTCCTCGTAGATCGTCAGCACCGAGGGCGCGTCGGCGGCGCCGACGGGGATGACGAGATTGTCCTTGCCGATGGCGCCCTTGGGCGCGGCGGCCGGAGTGGAGCCGCCGCCGCTGTCCTTGTGGTCGGCGACCACCACCCCGATCACGGCGGCGATGGCCAGCACGGCGACCACCGCGCCCGCGACCACCATGGTGCGCCTGCGTCGGGCGCTGGCCTTCTCTTTTTCACGCTGTTCGTACAGGGCCTCGCGGGCGCTGCGCTTTCCGTCTCGGTTCTTCTGGCTCACATCCCTGACCAACGGTGCGGGAGGGCACTTCAGCGCCTTCCCGCACCGCGATTCGCCCCATCGTGTTACGCCGGGGCCGGTCGTACGGGGCGCGGCCGGTTCCTTTCGTACGGTCGCGGCCGGTGCCGTCAGCCGCGCTTGCGGACGCCCGCGGCCAGTTCCGCCGCCAGTTCCCGTACGGCCGTGAGGGCCGCGGGCAGGTCGCCGTCCGCGTCGAGGATGCGCTTGACGAAGGCCGAGCCGACGATCACACCGTCGGCGAAGGCCGCGACCTCGGCGGCCTGCACCGCGTTCGACACGCCCAGGCCCACGCAGACCGGCAGGTCCGTGGTGGCGCGGGTGCGGCGCACGAGGTCGGACGCCTGCTCGCCGACGCTCTCCCGCGTGCCGGTGACACCCATCAGGGAGGCCGCGTAGACGAAGCCGCTGCCCGCCGCGGTGATCTTCGCCAGCCGCTCGTCACGGCTGGAAGGGGCGACGACGAAGACGGTGGCTAGGCCCTGCTGCTCGGCCGCCTTCCGCCATCCCTCGGACTCCTCGACCGGCAGGTCGGGCAGGATGCAGCCCGCGCCGCCCGCCTCGGCCAGCTCGGTCGCGAACCGCTCGGCGCCGTAGCGGTCCACCGGGTTCCAGTACGTCATGACCAGCACCGGCTTGCCGGTGGCCTGGTGCGCCTCGCGTACGGTGCGCAGCACGTCGGCGATCCGCACGTGGTTCTTGTTGAGCGCGATGTCGTCGGCGGTCTGGATGACCGGCCCGTCCAGCACCGGGTCGCTGTGCGGCAGCCCGACCTCGACGATGTCCGCGCCGCCTTCGAAGGCGGCCTTCACGGCCTCGATCCCGCCGTCCACGGTCGGGAAACCGGCGGGCAGATACGCCACGAGCGCGGCCCGCCCCTCGGCCTTGGCGTCGGCCAGCGCCCGGTCCAACAGCTCTACGTTCCCGCTCACTTGACCGCCACCTCGTTGTCCTCGTCGACCTCGGCGGTCGCGTCGTACAGCCCGAAGTAGCGGGCCGCCGTGTCCATGTCCTTGTCGCCGCGGCCGGAGAGGTTCACCAGCACCAGGCCCTCGGGGCCCAGCTCGCGGCCGATCTCCAGGGCCCCGGCCAGGGCGTGCGCGCTCTCGATGGCGGGGATGATGCCCTCGGTACGGGACAGCAGCCGCAGGGCCTGCATCGCCTCGTCGTCGGTGACCGCGCGGTATTCGGCGCGGCCGATGTCCTTGAGGTACGAGTGCTCGGGGCCGACGCCGGGGTAGTCCAGACCCGCCGAGATCGAGTACGGCTCGGTGATCTGGCCCTCGTCGTCCTGGAGGACGTAGGAGCGCGAGCCGTGCAGGATGCCCGGCTCGCCCTCGGTGAGGGTGGCCGCGTGCTCCCCGGTGGCCACGCCGTGGCCCGCGGGCTCGCAGCCGACCAGCCGGACCCCGGTGTCGGGCAGGAAGGCGTGGAAGAGGCCCATGGCGTTGGAGCCGCCGCCGACGCAGGCGACGGCGGCGTCGGGCAGCCGGCCGGTGCGCTCCAGGAGCTGGCGGCGCGCCTCGACGCCGATCACCCGGTGGAAGTCGCGGACCAGCGCGGGGAAGGGGTGCGGTCCCGCGACCGTGCCGAACAGGTAGTGCGTGCGGTCCACGTTGGCGACCCAGTCGCGGAACGCCTCGTTGATGGCGTCCTTCAGCGTCCGGCTGCCGGAGGTCACCGAGACCACCTCGGCGCCGAGCATCCGCATCCGCGCGACGTTGAGCGCCTGGCGCTGGGTGTCGATCTCGCCCATGTAGATCGTGCAGTCGAGGCCGAACAGGGCGCAGGCGGTCGCGGTGGCGACGCCGTGCTGGCCCGCGCCGGTCTCCGCGATCACGCGGGTCTTGCCCATCCGCTTGGTCAGCAGCGTCTGACCCAGCACGTTGTTGATCTTGTGCGAGCCGGTGTGGTTCAGGTCCTCCCGCTTGAGGAAGACCCGTGCCCCGCCCGCCTGCTCGGCGAACCGGGGGACCTCCGTGAGGGCGCTCGGGCGGCCCGCGTAGTTGGCCATCAGGTCGTTCAGCTCGGCCGCGAAGGCGGGGTCGGTCTTCGCCTTCTCGTACTCGACGGCCACCTCGTCCACGGCGGCGACCAGCGCCTCCGGGATGAACTTGCCGCCGAACGCGCCGAAGTAGCCCGCGGGGGTGGGGACGGATCCGTCCGGATCCGGATGGAAGAAGTCGTGCGTTTCTGACATGGGGTATCCCTGGCTGTGCGCCGTCAGGCGCGGGTGAAAGGGGGGACGCGTACGCGTGTCCGTGTCGTGCGTACGTGGCTCTGCTCGCGGCTCAGCCGCGGCGCCATCGCCTGCCGTTCACCTGGCCGGGCTCGCACCCGATCACATACCGCACCCGGCGCCCCAGCACCTTGCGCGCCGGCGCGCGGCAGCCGCGGGGGCGGCAACCGGGGGCGAGACGCGCGGCGAGGGACATGCGCCCGAGTCTAGCCCTCCGGGCAGGTCCCCCCACTCCATGCCCGGCCCCCGCGCGCGTTCAGCCAACACAGCGCCTCGCCTTGAGGACCCCGGTACCGCGCAGGGCCTCGCTTTTCGGGGCGCGGGGAACTGCGCGCCCAGCCCCCACCGGCCGGTGGTCCGGCGACAACCGAACTGCCCCGCCGGGGCCGGTGGTGACCAGCGAGAGCATCGCGGCGGGCCGCGCAGTTCCCCGCGCCCCTCAAAAGACCGGCTCACCGCCCGAACGAAAGACGGCCGCCCCGTCAGGGGCGCGAGGAACTGCGCGAGCAACCCCCAGCGGCCGGTGGTCCGGACACCACCGAACTGCCCCACCGGGGCCGGTGGTGACCTGCGGGAGCATCGTGGCTGGCCGCGCAGTTCCCCGCGCCCCTCAAAAGACCGGCTCACCGCCCGGACGAAAGACGGTCGCCCTGTCAGGGGCGCGAGGAACTGCGCGAGCAACCCACCACCGGCCGGTGGCCCGGACACCACCGAACTGCCCCGCCGGGGCGGGTGGTGACCTGCGGGAGCATCGTGGCTGGCCGCGCAGTTCCCCGCGCCCCTGACGGGGCACGTCCTTGACGGGGAACCGCCCCGCGAGGTGCGGCTCACGCGCCCTGACGGGGCACCGTAAGGGGTGTGAGGCCCTCCCCCGGAGGGGGGTTAGCGGCCGAAGCGGAGGGCGGGATGGGCGCCGGCAGCCACAAGATCGGCGACCGCGGCACGCGGATCCTTGCCGGTGACGAGCGACTCGCCCACGAGCACGGCGTCGGCGCCGTCATTGGCGTAGGCGATCAGGTCGTGGGGACCACGCACCCCGGACTCGGCGATCTTCACGATGTGGTCGGGAATCTCGGGCGCGACGCGGGCGAAGTTCCCGCGGTCGACCTCAAGGGTCTTGAGATTACGCGCGTTGACCCCGATGATCTTCGCCCCGGCGTCCACCGCCCGCTCGACCTCCTCCTCGTCGTGCACCTCGACGATCGGGGTGAGGCCGATCGACTGGGCGCGCTCGACGAGCGAGACGAGGGCGTCCTGGTCGAGCGCGGAGACGATCAGCAGGGCGAGGTCGGCACCGTAGGCGCGGGCCTCCCAGAGCTGGTACGCGGTGACGATGAAGTCCTTGCGCAGGACCGGGATGTCGACCTTGGCGCGGACCGCTTCGAGGTCGGCGAGGGAGCCGCCGAACTTCCGCTCCTCGGTGAGGACGCTGATGACGGCGGCGCCGCCCGCCTCGTAGTCGGCGGCGAGCCCCGCGGGGTCGGCGATGGCGGCCAGCGCGCCCTTGGAGGGGCTGGACCGCTTGACCTCGCAGATCACCTTGACGCTGTCGCCGCGCAGGGCGGCCACCCCGTCCTTGGCGTCGCGCGCCTTGGTGGCCCGCTCCTTGAGTTCGTCGAGGGTGACGCGGGCCTGCCGCTCGGCGAGGTCAGCGCGGACTCCGTCGATGATCTCGTCGAGCACACTCACGCGAGAGCTCCCCTTCCGGACCGGGTTCGTACAGCGAAATGATCAAGCCAATGGTGGGAACCACCGACACTCCGATGGTATCGGGCGCCGGGCGCAGCGCCCGCATCCGGGGATTCGCGGTCCCACCACCTGGACAAGCATGCCCCGGAAGGCGGGCGGGTCACGGGATCAGCGCCGCGCCGAACGGCAGGTTCCGGACAACGGTGAAGACCAGCGCCAGGGCGAGGAGCGCCTTCCCGTACGCCGGGCGCAGCACGGGTTCGAACGGTCTGCCGCGCAGCCTGCGGGTGAACCAGACGGCCCACACGACGGCGAAGACGACGTATCCGGCCACCGCGAGGGCGTTGCAGCCCAGCGCCGTGCCGAGGTGGCCGTGGGCGACGGCGTGGGCGCTGCGCAGGCCGCCGCAGCCGGGGCAGTAGATCCCGGTGTAGTGCAGCAGCGGGCAGGCCGGGTAGTGGCCGGGCGTGTTGGGGTCGACGGCGCCGACGTACGCGAAGGCGCCCGCCACCGCGCCGAGGAGGGCGAGCGGTACGGCGGCGCGCGAGAGGGCGCCGAGGGCCGCTCCGGGAGTCGTCCCGCGCGCCGCCGCGGGGGCCCGGCCTGCGGCCCGACCTGCTGTGTCGTGAATCACATCGCCGATTCTGCCCCCGGACGCACGAAGGCGCAGCGCGCGGACCCGGAGGTCGGCGGCTGCGCCCGGCGGGCGGGACCGGTGGGGTCAGGCGCTGGCGGGCGCCTCAGCGGGCGACTCCGTGTGCGTCGTCCCCTCCGGGGTGCGGACCTCCTGCGCGGCGTGGGCGCGGGCGACCCGTACCTCGGGTGACTCCTTGCTGCCCAGGCCCATGAGCTTCATCGCACCGCCGACGACGGGGCCGAGCAGTATGACGCCCATGCTCGCCCAGAAGGGGACCGGCTGGGCGGCGACCATGAACACGCCTCCGGCACAGAAGCCGATGAACGAGATGATCGAGCCGGTCCACGCGGCGGGGGTGTGGCCGTGGTCGTGATGGACCGCCATGAGTGCTCCCTGAATCCTCTCGGTCGGCGGCGTCCTTTCGCCGCCGACTTCGTCTTCCATTGTTGCGCGTGTTCCGGGGTTGCCGTGCACGGGGGTGGAACGGGCGGTCGCGGCACGCGCGGGACCGGTCAGCCGGGGGCCTGCGTGGGGTCCTCGCCCCGGTCCAGCGCCTTCCACAGGTCCTCGGCCCGGTCGGGGTCGATCGGCGCGGGCGCGGCGGCGGCCCTGCCGCGCAGCGAGGGGCGGCTGCCCGGCCGGTCGTAGCGGCTGGACATCGCGGGCCAGGCGTGGCCGTAGCGCAGTGCGAGCAGGCCCGCGAGGAGCAGCAATACGCCGCCCGCGACGGCGACCAGCGGCCAGCCGGTGGTGCTCGTGTGGCCCGCGGTGGCGCGGGTGAGGCCGGACGCGGCGGCGGCCCGTTCGTTGAGGGCGCCGGTGGCCGCGCGGCGGGCGAGCACGACGACGACCACGCCGAGGCCGGAGAGCGCGAGCAGCCCGGAGACGACGTAGCGGCCGATCCGGCGCACGGCGAAGACGGCGACGAGCGCGGCCAGGCCGACCAGGGCCAGCGCGCCGGGCAGCGCGGTGGCCTGGCTGCCGGTGGCGTGCACCGGGAGGGTGCCCTGGCCGAAGGCGACGGTGCCGCGCGCCCAGGTCTTGCCCGCCGCGAGCAGCACGACGCTGGCGCCGATCACGCCGCACGCGAGCGCGACGGCGAGGACGCGCGTGGCGGTGCGCCGCGCGGCCGAGGGCGCGGCACCGGGGCCGGTCCCGCGTTCGGGCCCGGCTTCGGTCGCCCGGCCGGGTTCGACCCCGGTCTCGCGGTCGGTCGCGGCTTCGGTCTCGACGGCTTGGTCAGCGCGGGGCTGAGGGACGGCACTCACCCCACCACTATCGCCTGTCGGTGCGGCGGGCCGTCCGGCGGGGGCACCGGGCGGCCGGACCGGGGGTCGCGGCGCGCGGCTGAAAACACGCCGTGGCGATCGGTCCCGAATGGTACCGAAGCGGTACGGAACGGCCGTCGCACACCACACCGGGACGACTCGATTTCACACCTGCCGGGAGGTCAGCACCAGGCAATGCCTTGCCCAACTCCCTTATGCCACAAGTAAAGCGGAGGTATAGCTTCCAGCCCCCTCCTTGTTGGCGTGCGCTCGTCACCATACGTTCTCGGCCGTCCCACTGATGTCAACTCGCACCAATGGCACCACCTGTCACGCATCCCACAAGCCCCCGGTTCACCCCCCACAGGAGGCAATAGTTGCGTTCGATCACCCTCACACCCACCGCCCGCCGCACCGCGCTCGCGGTCACCGCCGCCGCCGGACTGGCCCTGTCAGGGCTGGCCCTGGCGCCGTACGCCGGTGCCTCCCCCGCCGCGCACGGCGTCAGCACCGCGCGCTCCTGCGCCGTCAGCACCCATCCGGACGTGATGGCGTGCAAGGCGCTCAAGGTCACCCAGGGCGTCAACACGCTCAAGAAGTCCACCGGTTCGGTGAACCCGGCCGCGGCCCCCTCCGGTTTCGGCCCGGCCGATCTCCAGAGCGCGTACGCCCTGCCCTCCTCCGGCGGGTCCGGCGCGACCGTGGCGATCGTCGACGCGTACGACGACCCCAACGCCGAAGCGGATCTGGCCACTTACCGCTCCACGTACGGCCTGCCCGCCTGCACCACCGACAACGGCTGCTTCTCGAAGGTCGGCCAGTCCGGCAGCGCCTCCTCGCTGCCGAGCGCCGACGCGGGCTGGGCCGAGGAGATATCGCTCGACCTCGACATGGTCAGCGCCGCCTGCCCCGACTGCCACATCCTCCTGGTCGAGGCCGACGACTCCTCGATGACCAACCTGGGCGAGTCCGTCAACACCGCGGTGTCGCTGGGCGCGAAGTACGTCTCCAACAGCTACGGCGGCGGCGAGTCCTCCTCGGACCCGTCGTACGACAGCTCGTACTTCGACCACCCCGGTGTCGCCATCACCGTCAGCGCCGGTGACAGCGGCTACGGCGCCGAGTACCCGGCCGCCTCCCAGTACGTCACCGCCGTCGGCGGCACCTCGCTCACCAGCGACTCCTCCAGCCGCGGCTGGACCGAGTCCGTCTGGACGGGCACCGGCTCCGGCTGCTCCTCCTACGACGCCAAGCCGTCCTGGCAGACGGACGCCGACTGCGGCAAGCGCACCATCGCCGACGTCTCGGCGGTCGCCGACCCCGCGACGGGCGTCGCCGTCCACGACACGTACGGCTCGGACACCGGCTGGGAGGTCTTCGGCGGCACCAGCGCCTCGTCGCCGCTGATCGCGGCCGTCTACGCCCTCGCCGGGGCGCCCTCGGCCGGGTCCTACCCCGCCTCGTTCCCCTACGCGCACGCCGACGCGCTCAACGACGTGGCCGGCGGCTCGAACGGCTCGTGCGGCGGCTCGTACCTGTGCACCGGCGTGAGCGGCTTCGACGGCCCGACGGGCCTCGGGACGCCGAACGGCACGGCGGCCTTCGCGGGCTGACGGCACCCACAAGGGCGCGAGGAACCGCGCGACGAGCCACGACGCGCACGCACGTCGTGGCTCGTCGCTCACGCCTGTCGAAGACCGGCTGACCGCCTCCGGAAGGCGACCGTCACAGGCGGTTGGCGGTGGCCACCGCGCGCAGGACGGCGGCGGCCTTGTTGCGGCACTCGGTGTCCTCGGCCACCGGATCGCTGTCGGCGACGACACCGGCCCCGGCCTGGACGTAGGCGGTGCCGTCGCGGAGCAGCGCCGTACGGATGGCGATGGCGGTGTCGGAGTCACCGGCGAAGTCGAGGTAGCCGACGCAGCCGCCGTACAGACCGCGCCGGGACGGCTCCAGCTCCTCGATGATCTGCATGGCGCGCGGCTTGGGGGCGCCGGAGAGGGTGCCCGCGGGGAAGCAGGCGGTGAGCACGTCGAAGGCGGTACGGCCCTCGGCGACCTGGCCGGTGACGGTCGAGACGATGTGCATGACGTGGGAGTAGCGCTCGACGGACATGAAGTCGACGACCTCGACGCTGCCGGGTTCGCAGACGCGGCCCAGGTCGTTGCGGCCGAGGTCGACCAGCATCAGGTGCTCGGCGCGTTCCTTGGGGTCGGCCAGCAGTTCCTCGGCGAGCGCGGTGTCCTGGCGCGGGGTGGCGCCGCGCGGGCGGGTGCCCGCGATCGGGTGGACCATGGCGCGGCCGTCCTCGACCTTGACCAGGGCCTCGGGGCTGGAGCCGACGACGTCGAAGTCGCCGCCCTCGCCGCCGGGGAAGCGGAAGAGGTACATGTACGGGCTGGGGTTGGTGGCCCGCAGGACCCGGTAGACGTCGAGCGCGCTGGCCGTGCAGGGGGTCTCGAAGCGCTGCGAGGGGACGACCTGGAAGGCCTCACCCGCGCGGATACGTTCCTTGATGTCGTCGACCGCGCGCTGATAGGCGGCGCCGCCCCACAGGGCGGTGTATTCGGGCAGTTCCGACGGCGGCAGCTCGACGGGGACGTATTCGACCGGCTTGGCCAGGTCGGCCTGCATGGCGTCGAGGCGGGCGACGGCGTCCGCGTGGGCCTCGTCCACTCCGGTGTCGCGGTCGTTGTGGTTGATCGCGTTGGCGATCAGCAGGACCGTGCCGTCCCAGTGGTCGAGGACGGCGAGGTCGGAGGTGAGCAGCATGGTCAGTTCCGGCAGCCGCAGGTCGTCGCGGGTCCGCTCGCCGATCCGCTCCAGGCGGCGCACGATGTCGTAGCCGAGGTAGCCGACCATGCCGCCGGTGAAGGGCGGCATCCCCGCCGCCAGGTCGCGCGGGGTGTGCAGGGCGTCGACGGTGACGCGCAGCGCCTCCAGCGGGTCGCCGTCGACCGGGACGCCGACCGGCGGCGTGCCGAGCCAGTGCGCCTGGCCGTCGCGCGCGGTGAGCGTGGCGGCCGACCGGACGCCGACGAAGGAGTAGCGCGACCACGTACGGTCTCCCCCGGAGCCTTCGGCCTGGGAGGTGCCTCCGTCCGCCGACTCCAGCAAGAACGTTCCCGTCCGCTCCCCCGCGAGCTTGCGGTACAGCCCGACCGGAGTGTCGCCGTCGGCGAGCAGCCTGCGCGTCACGGGAATCACCCGGCGGTCGACCGCCAGCTTGCGGAAGGTCTCAAGGTCCATGAGCCGAGATTAGTGGTCACGGCCGGGCGCCGGCAGCGGCCGGTACGGCGAAGGGCGGACCGGCTGGCCGAGCGGCAGCACGTCGGCGTCGAAGCACGTGCGGTCGCCGGTGTGGCAGGCGGCGCCGACCTGGTCGACCTTCACCAGCAGGGTGTCGCCGTCGCAGTCCAGCGCGACGGACTTGACGTGCTGGACGTGGCCCGAGGTGTCGCCCTTGACCCAGTACTCCTGGCGGCTGCGGCTCCAGTAGGTGCAGCGGCCGGTGGTGAGGGTGCGGTGCAGGGCCTCGTCGTCCATCCACCCCAGCATCAGCACTTCACCGGTGTCGTATTGCTGGGCGATGGCGGGTACGAGTCCGTCGGCCGTGCGCTTGAGGCGGGCGGCGACTGCTGGGTCGAGTGCGGTGGCGGGCATGGTGACCATTCTGCCGCCGAATATCAAGAACTCGAAAAGGGTCAATAACCGGCAAAGAGGGCAAGTGAGTTGACCACCATCCGGTTGTCGCTCGCTCATGTCACCCGTATGGGGCATCCTGCCTGCATGGGTTTTCCACCACCGCCGCAAGAAGGACCGCCGCCGCCTCCGGATCAAGGAGGCGGTTTCGGGCCACCGCAGGGCTTCGGCCCCCCTCCTCCCCCGCCGCCCGCTGACGGCGGCTATGGCTATCCGCAACAAGGCGGCGGTCAGAACTACGGTTATCCGCAGGAGCCGACGCAGGCCGCGCCGGGTCCTTACGGCCAGCAGGGCTACGGTCAGCAGGGCGGCTACGGCCAGCCGGGCCCGCCCGGACCGCCCGCCCCGCCCGGTGGCTACGGCTACCCGCAGGGCCCCGGCGGCTACCCGCCGCCCCCGCCGCCGCCGAACAACACCAAGCGCAATGTGCTGATCGCGATAGCCGCGGTCGTGGTGATCGGCGGTATCGGCACCGCGGTCGCCGTCTCCGGCGGCAGCGACAGCAAGAACGACGCGAAGCCGACGCCGTCGATCAGCGGTCTGCCGTCAGGACTGCCGTCCATGCCGTCCTTCACGGAGCCGACGCCCAGCTTCACGCTGCCGTCGGACACCCCGACGTTCGACACCCCGACCGACGACCCGTTCACCGACTTCCCGAGCATCACCCCGACCGAGAAGGTCGTGCCGTACGTGGTGCTCTCGCCGGGCAAGTGCTTCGACGCGCCGACCCTCACGCCGACCGTCGACACGGTGACCACCAAGTCGTGCAGCTCCGCGCACGACGGCCAGGTCGTCGCCAACGAGACGCTGTCCGGCACCTTCAGCACCGACTCGGAGATCCAGTCGAAGGCGCTGGAGCTGTGCACGGCCGACGCCAAGAAGCACCTTCCCGCGGACGGGCGGCTGTACTACCCGTACGCGCTCTTCCCGAAGCTGACCACCTACGAGCTCCAGGGCCGCAAGACGGTGACCTGCTCGCTCACGCTCAACAACGGCACCAACAGCAAGAAGCTCTACGCTCCGCTGGGCTGACGCCTCACGGGGGCGGCAGGGGCGGGGAGCGGACGTATCGGCCAAGGGGCCGTTAATCTGGGGTCATGTCGACACATGCCCAGCGCGAACGTCTGCTCCTCGCCGATCTGCTGGAGCAGTCAGGACCCGACGGCCCGACGCTGTGCGAGGGCTGGTCCACCCGCGACCTGGCCGCGCACGTCGTGGTACGCGAACGGCGCGGTGACGCGGCGGCGGGGCTTGTCATCCCGCAGCTCAAGGACCGTGCGGAACGGGTCCGCAAGGAGTACGCGCGAAAGCCGTACGAAGAGCTGATCCAGCTCATCAGGACCGGCCCGCCGCGGATGTCGCCCTTCACCATCAAGCAGGTGGACGAGGCTTCCAACACCGTCGAGTTCTACGTCCACGCCGAGGACGTCAGGCGTGCCACGCCCGACTGGACGCCGCGTGCCATCGACCCCGTCTTCGCCGACACGCTGTGGGCCCGGCTGGAGCGTGCCGCCCGGCTCGCGGGCCGCCGCTCCCCGGTCGGCCTGGTGCTGCGCCGTCCGAACGGCCAGACCGCCGTCGCCCGCAAGGGCTCTCCCGTGGTGACCGTGACCGGTGAGCCGTCCGAGCTGACGATCTTCGTCTTCGGCCGCCAGGACGCCGCCGAGGTCGAGGTGGACGGCGACAAGGACGCGGTGGCACGGCTGTACGCGGCGAAGCTCGGACTGTGACGCGGTAGGCGGCAGCGCGTCCGCCGCCCCGGCGGGCGACAGCCCCTCGGCCCCGTGCTTCTCACAGCGCGCTGTTGCCGGACACCACAGCGCTCGCCAGCACGGACAGGGCGGCGCGCTGCTCGTCGGTGAGGCCGACCGCGAGCGCGCGGATCCGCCGGTCGGCGTCGGCCTCCAGCGCCCGGGCCGCCGCCCGCCCTTCGTCGGTCAGTGACACCTGTACGGCGCGGCCGTCGTGCGGTGCGGGGGTGCGGCGGACCAGACCGCGGCGCTCGGCCCGGTCGACCAGGCCGGTGATGCTGGATTTGTCCAGCTCCAGATGGCGGGCGAGTTCCCGCATGCCCGGCTCCCGGTCCCTGAGCACGCCCAGCAGGCGCAGCTGGATGACCGACAGGCCCAGCTCGGCCGCGACCTTCCCCAGCGCGTTCTGCACGAGGAACGAGAGCTGCGCCAGAGCGTCGACGATTCCCAGGTCAGCCGCGTGCGCGGACGGTTCGTCGTGCGCTCGTGCGGACGGTGCGGCGGGGGCGGCGTCGGGCGGCTGGCCGACGGCAGCGCGGTGTACTTCGTGGTCGACGACGACGGGCCCGGCACCATGGCCGAGCGGGCGCTGGTCGACCCGCGGCGCGCCGTACCGCTGCCCGCGGACGCCGACCCGGTGGTCGTCGCGGCGGCGATGAACCCCGCCCTGTCCTCGTGGGTCGCGCTGCGCCGCCGGATCTCCTTCCGGGCGGGCCAGAGCGTGCTGGTGCTCGGCGCGACGGGGAACGCCGGGCAGATGGCCGTCCAGATCGCCCGGCACCTCGGCGCCGAGCGAGTCGTGGCCGCCGGGCGGTACGCCGACCGGCTCGCCCTGCTCGGCGGCCTCGGCGCCACCGACGTGGTCTCCCTCGCGGGCGACCCCGCGGAGGCCGCCGACCGGCTCGGCGAGGCCGCGGCGGACGTGGACGTCGTGATCGACTACACCTGGGGCGCGCCGACCGAGCGGGCCCTCCCCGTGCTGCTCACCCGCCGCACCGACCGTGCCGCCGCCCTCGACTGGATCCAGATCGGCTCCACGGCCGGACCCGACATCACCCTGCCGTCCTTCGTCCTGCGCGCCGCCAACCTCCGCGTCTTGGGCAGTGGCCTGGGCTCCGTCACCGCCGCGGGCATCGTCGCCGAACTTCCTTCGCTGGTCGCTCGGCTCACGGCCGGGGTCTTCTCCGTCGCGGCCGACGCCGTATCCCTCTGCGAGGTCGAGCGCGCCTGGACGGCTCCCGTCGGGCCGGGCCGCCGGCTCGTCCTCACGCCGACCGCGTGACCCGGCTTCTCCGGCGCACCGCCGTTCGTCCGGCTAGGCGACGACCTTGGCGAGGAAGCCGTCGAGGTTGCGGAGGGTGCGGGCGATCTGTTCGTCGAGGGTGAGGGTCTCCTCAAGCCGCTTGACCAGGACGGAGCTCTTCTTGCCGCGGACGTAGAGGGAGCAGGCGAGGTCGGCGCACATGTAGAGGGCGACGGTGTTGCCCTGGCGGCCGGCGGCGCCCGCGAGCGGGGCCGCCAGGAGGTCGACGCCGCCGCCGGAGTGGCCGGTGAGGCAGAGGGAACAGAGGCTGCTGCGCATCAGATTGCGCCGGGCGCCGGGGGCGATCCGCAGGACGATGCCCACGGGCTCGTCGCCGGGCCGCACCAGATAGGCGCGGTCGCGGGCGCCGGGGTCGCGCCAGCCGAGGAAGTCCAGGTCGCTCCACGGCAGGTCGCCCAGATCCCTGGGCAGGCTGATCCGCTTCGCCTCCCCCTTGGAGCAATTGACGAACGAGCCGCGAATCTCTGCATCACCGAGCGGGTCCATGAGCGCGAAGCTAACAGGAGGCCCCCGCGCACGTCACAGCATTTTCTCGGCGTCAGTCCCGGCCCGCGGCCACCGGCTCGGCGGGAGCCGTCACGTCCGCCGCCGGGCGCGGCGACCGCTTCCCGCGGGGAAGTTCCGCGGTGCGGATCGCGGGGGTGGCGAGGCCGACGACGCCTCCGGTCATGGTGAGGACGGCGCTGGTGAGGAAGACGGGGGCCGGGCCCCAGGCGGCGACGGCGGCGCCGAAGAGGGGGTAGGCCAGGGGGGCGAGGCCGAAGCTGCTGAGGCTCATCACCGAGGTGACGCGGCCGAGGTAGCCGGGGTCGGCCGCCGACTGGATGAGGGCGTACGCGAGGCTGCCGCAGATGCCGCAGAACAGGCCGCTCAGCGCGGCGACGGCGACCGCGAGGGCCGGCGAGGGCGCCACGCCGATCAGGCCGACGCCCGCGGCGCCCGCGAACAGGGCGCCGATCTGGACGGCCCCGGCCCGCGGCAGACGGCCCCGTACGGTCAGCAGCAGCGCGCCGCACCCGGCGCCCGCGCCGAAGCCCGCGATGATCCAGCCGTAGCCGGACGAGCCCCAGCCGCGGTGCTGGGCGAGCAGGATCATGCCGACGTTCAACGGGCCGACCAGGCCCAGTTCGCAGATGGCGGCGGACAGGACCAGCGGGCCGACGAGCCGGTGGCGGCGGACGTACCGCAGTCCGTCGAGCAGATCCCGCCAGGCGCTCGCGCCCTCCTCGGACCGGTCGCTCCCGGCGGGCGCCTCGGGCAGCGGGCTCATGCGGGTGGCGATCAGCAGCGGTACGGAGACCGCGAAGAGCGCGCCCGCCAGGGCGAAGGCGGCCGTGGCGCCGCCGAGCCCCATCGCGAGGCCGCCGACCGGCGGTCCGACGATGGTGCCGAAGCGGATGGTGAGGGACCGCATGCCCTGCAAGCGGGTGAGCTGGTCGGCGGCGACGATCCGCGGCGGCAGCGCGCCGACGGCCGGCATGAACAGCGCGTCCACGACGCCGAAGAGCAGCGAGACGACGACCAGCAGCCACAGCCCGGGCGAGGAGAGCGCCAGCGTCGCCGCGGCGCCGAGGATCAGCGCGCAGCGCACCGCGTCGCTCCCGATCACCACCTTGCGCGGCCCGAACCGGTCGGCGATCACTCCCCCGCCGAGCATCAGCACCGCGCGCGGCACCGCGCCGACCGCCATCACCAGGCCCACCTGCGTCGGCGGCGCCACCTTGGCGGCGGCGAAGCCGAGGGCGAGGAAGTAGACGCAGTCGCCGAGCAT
The DNA here is from genome assembly GCF_040610915.1 of Streptomyces sp. NPDC003300. Taxonomy (NCBI): domain Bacteria; kingdom Bacillati; phylum Actinomycetota; class Actinomycetes; order Kitasatosporales; family Streptomycetaceae; genus Streptomyces; species Streptomyces sp. NPDC003300. The sequence continues at coordinate 224,806 of NZ_JBEXNE010000002.1, forward strand.
GGACGCGGTGTACGCGATCAGCCAGCGCAGGACGTTCCCGTCCTTGTGCGCGGGCCTGCCGTGCGGTGTTGCGGGTATCGCGGTCGCCGTCATGGTGGCGGCCCTCCTCTGGTCTCGACGTCGGGTCGGGCGCGGTCTCAGGGGCCTTCCGCGGTCACTCCCGGAACGGGAATCCGTACATCTGCACGGCCACCAGCTCCCGGCCCTCGGTGTCGCCCGCCTCGACCGCCGCCTTGCCGCGGTCGATCCAGCGGCGCATGAGCGCGGTGATCTCCTCGTCCATCTCGTGGAGTTCGGCGGCGCTGAGCCGCGGCATGTACTCGGAGCTGAAGGAGGCGTCGGTCCACTCCCCCGCCCAGGCGGCCTGCTGGGCCAGGTAGCGCTCGTACCGCTCGTAGCGGCTGGCCAGGAGCTGCCTGGTGACCTCGTTGACGACGGCTGCGCCCTCGGGCCGGTCCGTGAAGTCCCCGCTGCGGAAGGAGAAGCCGCGCTCGGCGGAGACCTTCCACCAGCGCTCGCGGCCGTCGGTGCTCTTCTCGGGGGCCTCGACGATGAAGCCGTGGGCGGCGAGCTTGCGCAGGTGGTAGCTGACCAGGGACACCGCCTCGTCCACCTGGTCGGCCAGGTGGGAGGCGGTGGCGGCACCCGAGGTGACCAGGTGGCGGTAGAGCTGGATGCGCAGCGGGTGGGTGAAGACCTTCAGCGCGTCGAGGTCGGTGATGCGCTGGGCCCGGGGCCGGGGGGCGTCGTCTTTTTCTGGCACGACCACCAGCCTAGATAGGAAAGAAAAGTTGCGCAATCTAATTTGTGCAACTTCTCTTTCTCATCTGTTCACCGGCAGTGGACCGGGCGCCCCCGGCAGGATGTCGGGCATGTCACTCGACGGCACCCGCGCGCACCTCCGCGGCCCCGGCGACCTGCCCCCGCTGGTCGAACGCGCCGCCCGCACCGCACAGCAGCTCGGCTTCCCCTACTCCTGCCGCCCCGAGCAGGGCCGCCTGCTGCGCGCGCTCGCCGCGGGCGCCACCCGTATCGGCGAGACCGGTACCGGACTCGGAGTGGGGCTCGGCTGGCTGGTCACGGGCATGCGGGACGACGCCACCGCGGTGAGCGTCGAGCGCGATCCGGGGCGCGCGGAAACGGCCGCCTGGCTGTTCTCGGACCTCGCGCCGCAGGTCACCGTCGAATGCGGCGACTGGAAGGACATCGCCGCGCACGGCCCCTTCGACCTGCTGGTCCTGGACGGCGGCGGCCAGGGGAAGGGGGACGAGGCGGCCGATCCCGTGGAGCTGCTGCGGCCCGGCGGCGTCCTCGTCGTGGACGACTTCACGCCCGCCGACCGGTGGCCGCCGCTGCACGAGGGCAGCCCCGATTTGGCCAGGCTGCACTGGCTGGAGCACCCGACGCTGCGCTCGGTGGAGATACCGCTCGCGCCGGACCTCGCGGCGCTGGTCTGCACCCGCCGCCAGGACTGAGCCGCTGAAAAGCGGAGCCGCCGCACATGGAGAGCGGCGGCCGACGGAAACCCCGTGCTCAGCGCACCGGGTGCCCGGCCTCCCGCAGCGCCGTCTTGACCTCGCCGATCCGCAGGTCGCCGAAGTGGAAGACGGACGCGGCCAGTACGGCGTCGGCGCCCGCCGCCACCGCGGGCGCGAAGTCGGCGAGGCGGCCCGCGCCGCCGGAGGCGATCACCGGGACCGTCACCAGCTTGCGGACGGCCGCGATCATCTCCGTGTCGTAGCCGTCCTTGGTGCCGTCCGCATCCATCGAGTTGAGCAGGATCTCGCCCGCGCCCAGCTCGGCCGCGCGCTGCGCCCACTCCACCGCGTCGATGCCGGTGCCGCGCCGCCCGCCGTGCGTGGTGACCTCGAAGGAACCCGAGGGGGTGCGCCGCGCGTCCACCGACAGCACCAGCACCTGCCGGCCGAACCGCTCGGCGATCTCCCGGATCAGCTCGGGCCTGGCGATGGCCGCCGTGTTGACGCCCACCTTGTCGGCGCCCGCGCGCAGCAGCAGGTCCACGTCCGTGACCGTCCGCACACCGCCGCCCACGGTGAGCGGGATGAAGACCTGCTCGGCCGTACGGCGGACGACGTCGTACGTGGTCTCCCGGTCGCCGGAGGACGCGGTGATGTCCAGGAAGGTCAACTCGTCGGCGCCCTCGGCGTCGTAGAGCTTGGCCATCTCCACCGGGTCGCCCGCGTCCCGCAGATTCCGGAAGTTGACGCCCTTCACGACGCGGCCGTTGTCCACGTCGAGGCAGGGGATGACACGGACCGCGAGGGTCATCTGCCGGCTCCTCGGTAGGCTTCGATCTCCACCTCGACCAGGACGCGGGAGTCCATGAAACCGGCCACCACGACCATGGTGGCGGCGGGCCGCACGGCCCCGAACAGCTCCCGGTGGGCACGCCCGACGTCGTCGGCGTCCCTGGCGTGGCTCATGTACATACGGGTGCGGATCACGCTGTCGGGCCCGAGGCCGAAGGGCTCGATCGCCGCCAGCGCGTTCCCGAAGGCGAGCAGGGCCTGTTCGTACGGGCTGCCCTCGCCGCGCACCTCGCCGTCGACGAGGGGCATCGTGCCGGACACCAGGACCAGGTCCCCCGCCGCGACGGCGCGGGCGAAACCGATGGTCTCCTCCAGCGGGCTTTCGGACTGGTCGCGCCGTACTGCGGGGGTCTCCGTCATCGTGATACCGCCTCCAGGGCTTCTTCCAAGGTGAACGCCTTGGCGTAGAGCGCCTTTCCGACAATCGCGCCTTCGACACCCCGCGGCACGAGAGTCGCGATGGCGCGCAGGTCGTCGAGGGACGAGACGCCGCCGGACGCGACGACCGGCCGGTCGGTGGCGGCGCAGACCCCGGCGAGCAGTTCCAGGTTGGGGCCCTGGAGCGTACCGTCCTTCGCGATGTCGGTGACGACGTACCGCGCGCAGCCCTCGGAGTCCAGCCGGGCCAGCGTCTCGTAGAGGTCGCCGCCGTCGCGGGTCCAGCCCCGGCCGCGCAGCGTGGTGCCGCGCACGTCGAGGCCGACCGCGATCCGTTCGCCGTGCTCGGCGATGACCTTGGCGACCCACTCCGGGGTCTCCAGCGCGGCCGTGCCGAGGTTGACGCGGGTGCAGCCGGTGGCCAGCGCGGCGGCGAGCGTGTCGTCGTCGCGGATGCCGCCGGACAGCTCGACCTTGATGTCCATCGAACGGGCCACCTCGGCGATCTGCGCCCGGTTGTCGCCGGTGCCGAAGGCCGCGTCGAGGTCCACCAGGTGCAGCCACTCCGCGCCCGCCGCCTGCCAGGCCAGCGCGGCGGCGTGCGGGTCGCCGTAGGACGTCTCGGATCCGGACTCGCCGTGCACGAGGCGTACGGCCTGGCCGTCCCGGACGTCGACGGCGGGGAGGAGTTCGAGCCTGTTCATCGGGTGCGTCCTACGTCGTAGAAGGGAGGAGGTGAAAGCGGACGGTGGAAGGGGGCCAGGCGGCGAGTGAGAGGGACTAACGGGTCGAGCGGTTGACGCGTGAGACCGCGTTAGAGGGTGTCCAGCCAGTTGGTGAGCAACTGGGCGCCCGCGTCGCCGGATTTCTCCGGGTGGAATTGGGTGGCCCACAGCGCGCCGTTCTCCACCGCGGCCACGAACGGCTCGCCGTGCGTGGCCCAGGTGACCTTCGGCGCGCGGATCGCCGCGTTGTGCGTGTCGAATTCCCACTCGCGCACCGCGTAGGAGTGCACGAAGTAGAAGCGGGCGTCGGTGTCCAGGCCCGCGAACTGCCGTGAGTCGGCGGGCGGCCGTACGGTGTTCCAGCCCATGTGCGGGACGACGGGCGCCTTCAGCGGCTCGACCGTGCCGGGCCACTCGTCGAGCCCTTCGGTCTCCACGCCGTGCTCGATGCCGCGGGCGAAGAGGATCTGCATGCCGACGCAGATGCCCATGACCGGCCGTCCGCCGGCCAGCCTGCGGCCGACGATCCAGTCGCCGCGTACGCCCTTCAGGCCCGCCATGCAGGCGGCGAAGGCGCCGACGCCGGGCACCAGCAGCCCGTCGGCGTTCATCGCCCGGCCGAAGTCGGCGGTGATCTCCACCTCGGCCCCGGCGCGCGCGAGCGCCCGCTCGGCCGAACGGACGTTGCCGAAGCCGTAGTCGAGGACGACCACGCTCTTGTGCCTCAGTCCAGTCATGTCGGCTCCTCCCGCTAGAGCTGGAGCAGCCCGGCCGCCAGCGCCATCACGGAGCCGATGGCCAGGACCGCGATCATGCTCTTGGACTGCTTCTGCTGCCAGAAGGAGTAGACGCCTCCGGCGAGGAAGAGCCCGAGCAGGATGAAGAGGGTCGAGTACGTGTTCATAGCGCGCCCTTGGTCGACGGCAGGATTCCGGCGGCGCGCGGGTCGCGCTCGCTGGCGTAGCGCAGCGCCCGGGCGAGCGCCTTGAACTGGCACTCCACGATGTGGTGCGCGTTGCGCCCGTACGGCACGTGGACGTGCAGCGCGATCTGCGCCTGGGCGACGAAGGACTCCAGGATGTGCCGGGTCATCGTGGTGTCGTAGGAGCCGATCATCGGCGCCATGTTCTCCGGCTCGGTGTGCACCAGGTAGGGGCGGCCCGACAGGTCCACGGTCACCTGGGCGAGGGATTCGTCCAGCGGGACCGTGCAGTTGCCGAAGCGGTAGATGCCGACCTTGTCGCCGAGCGCCTGCTTGAACGCGGCACCGAGCGCGAGCGCGGTGTCCTCGATCGTGTGGTGCGTGTCGATGTGCAGGTCGCCCTCGGTCTTCACCGACAGGTCGAACAGGCCGTGCCTGCCGAGCTGGTCGAGCATGTGGTCGTAGAAGCCCACACCGGTGGAGACGGCCACCTGTCCCGTACCGTCCAGGTCGATCTCGACGACGACGGACGTCTCCTTGGTGCTGCGCTCCACGCGGCCCACGCGGGTCATGCGGACTCCTCCGTACGGTGGTGCCTGATGTGCTGCTGGTCGCTGTGTTCCTTGACCACGGTCCTGACGGCGTCGAGGAACGCGTCGTTCTCCGCCGGGGTGCCCGCGGAGACCCGCAGCCAGCCGGGGACGCCGTTGTCCCGGACGAGGACGCCGTGGTCGAGGATCGCCTGCCAGGCGGCGTGGCTGTCGGCGAAGCGGCCGAACTGCACGAAGTTGGCGTCGGACTCGGTGACCGCGCAGCCGATCGCCGTCAACTCGGCGACGAGCCGGTCCCGTTCGTCCTTGAGCTGCTGGACGTAGCCGAGCAGTGTGTCGGTGTGCTCCAGGGCGGCCAGCGCGGTCGCCTGGGTGACCGAGGACAGGTGGTACGGCAGCCGGACGAGCTGTACCGCGTCCACCACGGCGGGGTCGGCCGCCAGATAGCCGAGCCGGAGCCCGGCGGCGCCGAACGCCTTGGACATGGTGCGGGTCAGCACCAGGTGCGGGCGGCCCTCGATCAGCGGCAGCAGCGACGGGCGGTGCGAGAACTCGCCGTACGCCTCGTCCACCACCACCATCGACGGCTTGGCGGCCTGCGCGGCCTCGTACAGCGCCAGTACGGTCGCGGCGTCCACGGCCGTACCGGTCGGATTGTTGGGCGAGCAGACGAACACCACGTCGGGGCGGCGGCGGTGGATCTCGCGGACCGCCGCGTCCACGTCGATCCGGAACTCCGCGTCGCGCGGCCCGGAGATCCAGCCGGTGCCGGTGCCGCGCGAGATCAGCGCGTGCATCGAGTACGACGGCTCGAAGCCGATCGCGGTCCTGCCGGGGCCGCCGAAGGTCTGGAGGAGCTGCTGGATGACCTCGTTGGAGCCGTTGGCCGCCCACACCTGGTCGCTGCCCACGCGGTGGCCCGCGGTCCTGGACAGATACGCGGCCAGCTCGGTGCGCAGCTCGACGGCGTCCCGGTCCGGGTAGCGGTTGAGCTGCCGGGCGGCCTCGGTGACGCGCTCGGCGATCCGGGCGACCAGCGCGTCGGGCAGCGGATACGGGTTCTCGTTGGTGTTCAGCCGCACCGGCACGTCGAGCTGGGGCGCGCCGTACGGGGACTGGCCGCGCAGTTCGTCGCGGATGGGCAGGTCGTCGATGCCGGTCACGGGAGGTCCCATCCGAAGCGGGCCTTGACCGCGGCGCCGTGCGCGGGCAGGTCCTCGGCCTCGGCGAGCGTCACCACGTGGTGGGCGACCTCGGCGAGCGCGTCGCGCGTGTAGTCCACGACGTGGATGCCGCGCAGGAAGGACTGCACGGACAGGCCCGAGGAGTGGCAGGCGCAGCCGCCGGTGGGCAGGACGTGGTTGGAGCCCGCGCAGTAGTCGCCGAGCGAGACGGGGGCGTGCGGGCCGACGAAGATCGCGCCCGCGTTGCGCACGCGGGCCGCGACGACGGCGGCGTCCTCGGTCTGGATCTCCAGGTGCTCGGCGGCGTAGGCGTCCACCACCTCAAGGCCCTGGTCGAGGGTGTCGACCAGCACGGTCGCCGACTGGCGGCCGGTGAGCGAGGCGGTGATCCGCTGGGTGTGCCGGGTGGCCTCGACCTGGGCCTCCAGCTCCTTGTCGACCGCGTCGGCCAGCTCGGGCGAGGTGGTGACCAGGACGGCGGCGGCGAGCGGGTCGTGCTCGGCCTGGCTGATCAGGTCGGCGGCGACGTAGCCGGGGTCGGCGGCGGCGTCGGCGAGGATCGCGATCTCGGTGGGCCCGGCCTCGGCGTCGATGCCGATCCGGCCCTTGAGCAGGCGCTTGGCGGCGGCCACGTAGATGTTGCCGGGGCCGGTGACGAGGTTGACCGGGCGGCACTCGTCGGTGCCGTACGCGAACATCGCGACGGCCTGCGCGCCGCCGGTGGCGTACACCTCGGTCACGCCGAGCAGCGCGCAGGCGGCGAGGATGGTGGGGTGCGGGGAGCCGCCGAAGTCCTTCTGCGGCGGGGAGGCCACCGCGATGCCCTCGACCCCGGCCTCCTGCGCGGGCACGACGTTCATCACGACGGACGACGGGTAGACGGCGAGGCCGCCGGGCACGTAGAGGCCCACGCGCTGGACGGGCAGCCACTTCTCGGTGACGGTCCCGCCGGGCACGACCCGTGTGGTGACGTCCTGGCGGCGCTGTTCGCAGTGGACCAGGCGGGCGCGGCGGATCGACTCCTCCAGCGCGGCGCGCACGGCCGGGTCGAGCGCGGCCAGCGCGTCGCTCAGCGCCCGCTCGGGCACCCGCAGCCGGTCGACCCTGACGCCGTCGAACCGCTCTCCGTACTCGATGACCGCCGCCGTGCCGCGATGGCGCACGTCCTCGCAGATCGGCCGCACGGTGTTCAGCGCCGCCTCCACGTCGAACTCGGCTCGGGGCAGCAGGTCGCGGTCGATCCCGCCCTCGGGGAAGGCGGCACCGCGCAGATCGATTCGGGAGATCACCCTGCCAAGTGTAGAGACCCGGGCATGGGGGACGTTCCGCGGTTCCACTCCGTGATACGCCGCCCGGGACGGGCCCGCCGCTGTCGCGGGCATGCCCTAGCGTGGCGGCGGGTCGTGGGAGGGGGAAGGGTGAGCGAGCGTCGTGGTGAGGGGCCGCCGGGCGACTGGACGGCTGTGGAGCAGGGGATGTGGCGGGCCTTCCGGCTCGGTGCGGCCTTCGGGGCGGGGGCCGGGGGGACGCCCGCGGTACGGGCCGACGCCGTCGCGCAGCTGCTGCTGGACGGGCCGCCGCCGGAGCCGGGGCGGGTGGCGGCGCTCAAACTGGCGGGCCTGCGGATCACCGGCCGTCTGTCGCTGGCGGGCGGCACCGTCGCCCCCTACGTGCAGTTCGACGACTGCCGCTTCGAGGACCAGGTGCTGCTGCCGGAGTGCCGGGCGGGCAGTGTCCGGCTGGTGCGCTGCCACCTCCCGCGGCTGGAGGCCGCCCGGCTCCAGATCACCGGTGACCTGCATCTGCCGCAGTGCGTCGTGACCGGCGGCATCCGCCTGACCGACGCCCAGATCGGCACCGACCTCCTGCTCAACCAGCTCACCGTCCGCCGCGACCGCCACGGCCGCGCCATCGCCGCCGACGGTCTCACCGTCGGCCAGGACCTGGACGCCGAACTCCTCGACCTGCGCGGCGAGTTCAGCCTCCGCAGCGCCCGCGTCGGCGGCCGTCTCAACCTGCGCGGGGCCACCCTGCGCAATCCGTACGGCCGCGACGCGCTCAACGCCGCCCGCACGACGGTCGAGCACACCGTCTACCTCACCACCAGTTGGCCCGCGAACCGCTCGCCCGACACGACCGCGGCTCCCGGCGGGACGGACCCCGCGGGCGGCGGCGAGCCGTCCGGCACAGCCCGCAGGGAATTCAGCGCGGAGGGCGGGGTGCGGCTGGACGACGCCCGGGTGGGCAACGCCGTGGTGATCGACCGGGCGCGGTTCCGGCTGGGGGAAGGGCAGCAGCTCTCGCTACGGCGCTTGCAGACGCCCGAGTTGCGGATCACCTTGGGGACGCCGCCCAGCGGGCCGGTGTCGTTGGCGGGCGCGCGGGTGGGGCGGCTGACCGACGCGCCGCAGAGCTGGCCGGGGCCTGGGCAGGTCGATCTGACGGACTTCTCGTACGAGGCGCTGACCCCGCGCACCGCTTTCCCGCTGCGCGAGCGCGTCGCGTGGCTGAACGCGGCGACGCCGGAATACAGTCCCGGCCCGTACGAGCGGCTGGCCGCCGCACTGCGGGCGGGCGGCGAGGACGCGCACGCCCGCGAGGTGCTGCTGGCCAAGCAGCGCCGCCGCCGCGAGTCGCTGCCGCCGGCCGGGCGGGCGTGGGGGTGGCTCCAGGACGTGACGGTCGGATACGGCTACCGGCCCGGCCGGGCGGCGGTGTGGATGGCGGTGCTGTGGGCGCTGGGCGCGCTGTACTTCGCCCTCCACAGGACGCCGCCCCCGGCGGGGAACGACTACCGGCCGCATTGGAGCCCCGCGCTCTACGCCCTTGACCTGCTCCTGCCGGTGATCGACCTCGGCCAGGACAACGCGTGGCGGGAGGTCGGCGTCAGCCAGTGGGTGGCCTCCCTGCTCACCCTGCTCGGCTGGACCCTGGCCACCACGGTCGCCGCGGGCGCCTCCCGCATGCTCAGCCGCGGTTGAGCACGGGCGGCCGCCCTCGGCCGCGGTCGAGCCGGACGACAGCCGTCAGAGCCGGGCGGGCCGGACGGCCGGACGACAGCCGTCAGGGCCGGGCGGGCGCCGTGTGCGGGAGAGCCGGGCGGCAGCCATGAGGTGCGTCACCCCCGCTCAACCGATCGGCGGCGTTTCGGGGCCCGCCGCGGCCCCGAGGGGCGCAGCGGATGCCTAAGGCGGGCGTACTGCCCGTACCCTTGCTCACTGTGACCGATCGTCTTCCGCTCTTCCCGCTCAGTACGGCGCTCTTTCCCGGCCTGGTGCTGCCGCTGAACGTCTTCGAGGAGCGGTACCGCGCGCTCGTGGGCGATCTGCTGGCGCTGCCCGAGAACGCGCCGCGGCGTTTCGGCGTGGTGGCGATCAAGAACGGCCAGGAGGTCGCTCCGACGGGCCAGGACGGCGGGGACACCGGTCCGGCCGCCGGTCTCGGCGAGGACCCGGAGGCGGCGCTGTACGGCTACGGGTGCATCGCGGACGCGGCGGGCATCGCGGAGCGCGACGACGGCGGGTACGAACTGGTGGCCACGGGTCTGATCCGGTTCAAGCTGCTGTCGGTGGACGCGAGCGGGCCCTATCTGACGGCCGAGTACGAGGAGCTGCCGGACGAGCCCGGCGCGGGCGCGGGCGCGCTGGCCTCCGAGGTCTCACGGGTGTTCGGCACATATCAGAAGCGGCTGGCCGGGGCGCGCGAGCGCACCCTCGCGCCGGGGCAGGAGTTCCCCGACGACGCCACGGTGCTGTCGTATCTCGTCGCGGCGGCGGTGGTCGTGGAGACCTCGGTGAAGCAGGAGCTGCTGGAGGCGGCGGACACCGCCGCCCGACTGACGGCCGAACTGCGGCTGCTGCGCCGCGAGAGCGCGGTGATCGACAAGCTGCCGTCACTGCCCGCGGTGGAACTCACCCACCAGGCGATCAGCGCCAACTAGCGCGCATCAGGGGGTCGGCGATGGCGAAGAAGGCGCGTGCGGCCGGAGGCACCCCGGCCACGGTCGCCCTGGAGAAGGCGGGCCTGCCGTTCACCGTGCACGCCTACGCGCACGACCCTGCGTCCGAACTCTCCTACGGCGCCGAGGCCGCGGCGGCGCTGGGCGCGGCGCTCGGGGTGCCCCCCGACGAGGTCCGGGGCCGGGTCTTCAAGACGCTGGTCGCGGAGGTGGACGGCGCTTTGACCGTGGCGGTCGTCCCGGTCGCGGGCTCGCTCGACCTCAAGGCGCTGGCCGCGGCGGTCGGCGGCAAGCGCGCCACGATGGCGGCGCCGGCCGACGCCGAGCGCAGCACCGGTTACGTGCTCGGCGGGATCTCCCCGCTGGGCCAGCGCAAGCGCCTGCCCACGGCCCTGGACGCCTCGGCGCTCGGCTTCCCCACGGTCTTCGTCTCCGCGGGCAAGCGCGGCCTGGAGCTGGAGCTGTCCCCCACCGACCTGGTGACGCTCACCTCAGCGGTGACGGCCCGGATCTCCCGTATCTGACCGGGACGTCTCGACCTCGCCTTGAGCGGGAGAGCGTCACTGCGCCGGGGGCGGCGGCGGAGGCGGCGGCGCGCCCCACGGCTGCGGCGCCACGTACACCGGCTGCGGGTCACGCGGCCCGAAGAGCGAGGTCAGGCCCAGGTGCACCAGCATCGCCGCCGCCGACCAGGCGACCAGCGCGCTCTTGGCGCGCAGCTTCAGCGGCCCGTCGAAGACGACGTTCGGGCCGACCTCCTTGGCGTGTGCCTTGATGTGGACGGTCGGTCCGAGGGCGATGCCCAGCCGCCAGCCGACGAGGGAGGCGAGGACGCCGCCGACCGCGAGGCCGAGGACCACGGCGACGCCGCCGCGGCGGTACCAGAGGAAGACGCCGAGGGCGGTCAGCGCGCCCAGGCACAGCGCGATCAGCACGAAGGTGCCGTCGCCGCCGATCGCCTCTTCGCCCTCGGTGTCCTTGAGGTAGATGTACTTGCCGTCCGAGATCAGCGGGACGCGCGGTGACAGCCACGCCCACAGCAGCCCGAGGAACACCCCGCACACCGTGACGGCGACCGCGACGAGCGCGGCGCGGCCCAACTCGGCGACCGGTGAGGGCCGGTCCCCCTTGCCGTCGCCTCCACCGGGGCCTGCGCCCGGGTACGGCGGGAACGGCGGCGGCTGATCATGCGGCGTCAGGGGTGCGGTCACCCGCCCATCGTGCCAGGTCTGCCTGTCCGTCGCTTCATCGGCAGGCCGCCCTGCGGTAGGCCCAGGTGGCGACGGCCAGCGAGCCGACGCCGACAGCCGCGCACACGGACAGGTCGCCGACGACCGCGGCCCAGTGCGGATGCCCGCCGAAGGTGCGGGCGAACGCCTCGACGCCGTACGTGGAGGGCAGCAGATCGCGCGCCCAGGAGATCGGCGCGGGCATGTGCGAGGCGGGCAGCACGCCGAGCAGCAGCGCCGCCGACATGCCCAACTGGCCGAAGAGCGTGGCGATCTCCTGCCGCGGCGCAAGCAGCCCCAGGGCCGCGCCGAGGCCGGAGAGCGCGGCCCCGGCCAGCGGGATCACGACGGCGAGAATCCACAGATTGGCCAGCGGCAGATGGAACAGGACGCAGCCCGTCACGGCGGTCACGAGGGTGCCGGGCACGGTGAAGGACGCGTACGCGCCCGCCGCGCCGAGGACGACGGCGGCCGGCGGCACCGGCAGCGTCGCGTAGTGGTCGAGTCCGCCGGACGCCCTGAGCTGTCCGAAGTACTGCGCGAGCAGATTGAGCGCGACAAAGGCGACCACCAGGACGCTGGAGCCCGCGACGACCGAGCGCGCCGCCTCCCCGTCCCCGCCGTCGACCACTCCGCGCATCATCACCATGATCCCGACGGACTGGAAGGTGGCGACGAACAGCAGCGGTATCCGGGCCACCCGGGCCCGCGAGAGCTGCGCGCGGTAGACCGCGCCGAAGGCGGGCCACAGCCGGGCCCGCGGCGCGAGCGGCGCGGCGCCGGACTGCTGCGCGGCGACGCCCCGGGGCGCGGGAACGGTTGGGGTGAGCACGCTCATACGCAGGCTCCACGCGTCGGTGCGGAACACGGCGGGGCCGTGTCGTACGGCGAAAGCACGGGGTCGCACCGCCTGGGGGCGGGTGCGTACGGCCGGAGGGCGGGGTCGTACGGCGCGACCGCCGGCCGGGGCGGCGCGGACCGCGGGGGGACCCGTCTCATGACTTCACCAGGCCCTCTCCCCTGCCGCCGAGCGCGAGGTAGACGTCCTCCAGGCTGGGCATCGCCAGGGTGAAGTCGTCCAGGGCGGCGAAGGCCGGTCCCCCGGTGACCTCGGCGACGGCGGCGCGGGCCCGCTCCTGGGGCAGCCGCAGCGTCCAGCGGCGGCCCGAGATGTCGGCGAGCGGGTGCAGGGCGGCGATGGCGGGCAGCGACATCGGCGGCTCGTCGCGCCACACGAGGTCGAGCCTGACCTCGTCGGCGACCAGCGACCGCAGGCCCGTGGGGGTGTCGCAGGCGATGACCTTGCCGTGGTCGAGCACGGCGACCCGGTCCAGGACGTTCTCCGCCTCGATGACGTTGTGGGTGACCAGCAGCACCGTCGCGCCGTGCTCGGTCCTGCGGCGGCCGACCGCGGCCCACACCGCGCGCCGGGCGACCGGGTCCATGCCGGTGGTGGGCTCGTCGAGGACCAGGACGGGCCGCTGGCCGACCAGGACGGCGGCGAAGCAGGCCAGCCGCCGCTGGCCGCCGGAGAGGCGCTTGATGGGGCGTCCCGCGATCGGGCCGAGTTCGAGTTCGTCCAGGACGGCGTCGCGTTCGGCGCGGGCGGCGCGCGCGTCCAGGCCGCGCAGCCGTCCGGTGGTCTCGGCGGCGAGCGCGACGGTCAGCTCGTCCAGCGCGGACGACTCCTGGCCGAGGTAGCCGACCAGCCGGGAGGCCCGGTCCGGGTGGCGTACGAGGTCGTGGCCGAGCAGGTCGATCGATCCGGCGTCGGGCCGCAGCAGGCCGGTGAGCTGGCGGACCAGGGTGGTCTTGCCCGCGCCGTTGGGGCCGAGGATGCCGAAGAGTTCACCGCGGCCGACGTCGAGGTCGATGCCGTCGTTGGCGCGTACGACACCGGGCCTGGGCGCCGCGGCGGTCTCGGGTGCCTGGTCGGCGGCGGTACGGCGGCGGCGCAGCCCTCGGCCCCTGGCCGCGGAACCGGCCGGGTACGTTCTGACCAGACCGCGCACGGTGCACACCGTGTCGCGGGCTGTGGCGACCGCTGGGGGCGCCGTCTCCTCCGTGCCCGTACTCACGAGGATCGAGAGTACGCGCCGCACGCGGCATCCGGCGCAAGGGGGGCCCGGTTCACCCGCTTTCCCCTCGGACCCGCCCGAGGCGCGGGAGGGCGCGGGCCCGGCCGCTCACTCCCCCGCGGGTGCGTGCTCGGCGACCGCGTGGGCGTCGACCTCGCGCCAGAATCCGGCCCTGATCGCGTACCGGTCGTGCTCGTCGATCTGGTCGTCCTTGTGGGCGAGCAGGCCGAAGCGGGCGGCGTATCGCAGCAGCTCACCGTCTATGCGGTGCGGGACGCGGGGGTAGTGGGTGGAGAGCTGCTGGAGCTGGGAGGTGTCGGTGAGGCGGGCGATCCAGCGGCGGGCGAAGACCTGGCCGACCTCGAAAGGGTCGCCGCTGACCGCCGTGATGTCGGCCTCGCGGTCCGCCCAGCGCTGCTCGGCGGAGGTGAGCTGGGCGAGGGTGGGCAGGCCGCTGGTGTCGGGCAGGTCGGCGCCCGCGCCGCGGTCGGTCCAGCCCTTGTCCGACGACCAGCGCAGGGTGGCGCTGGGGGCCGGCTGGGCCGGCGGCGGCGCGGGGGCGGCGTGGCTGCGGCCGAGATCGGCGAGATCCTTCGGGGTGGGCACGGTGGGACCGGCGGGTTCCGGCGGGGCAACCTTGCCCGGCGGTGTGCTCTCGGCCGCCGCCGGTTCCGGCGCGGCGCCGTTCTTGCCCGGCCGCTCCTCCGGGGGCGCCAGCCGCTCGCCGCCCGAGGCCGACTCGGGCAGCGGCGCGGAGAGGATCGCGGCGATCTCCGGGCGCGGGCCGGGCGGCGGACAGACGCCGGGGATCTCGCGGGCCCTGATCGCCGCGGTGATCCACTGGCGGTCCAGCACGCGCCGCTCGTCGGCCTCCGCGACCAGGTCTTCCGACTGGTTGTAGTCCCCGTCGGCGGCCTGGACGGCCCACAGGTGCACGGCGACGCCGTGCTCCTTGGCGGACATCATGCCGGGCAGCAGATCGCCGTCACCGGTCACCAGGACGACGTCGGAGCACGCGCGGTTGCGGGCCAGCTCCGACAGCTCGGCGTGCATGGCGGCGTCCACGCCCTTCTGCGCCCACCGGCCGTCCGTCCGGGTGAGTGCGCCCAGTCGTACGGTCACTCGGGGCATCACCCGCAGCCGACGGTGTTCCGGTTGCGGAACCCGGTCGGGTGCGCCGTCGAACCAGTAGATCCGCAGCAGTGGCTGACCGGTCTCCAACTCGGCACGTTCGCGCAGGCCAGCGACGACGGCGGCATGATCAACGGTGATCCGGGACCGGGAGGGTTCACCCGCCAACAGACTCGCCGCAGCACCCAGTAGGTAGCCTGCGTCCACCAGGACGACGCAGCGGTCCATGTTGCACCTCTTCCGGTCGCCCCCCGGCACGGATTTCCCCCGAGTCTGCCCGAATGCTCGGGGGTTATGACCTCGAACCCGATCATCGGCGTGGCGGTGGTCACTTTTCCGGCCGCCCCACTCCGTCAACTGCCCGAAATGCGCGCTTCGTACTCCCATGCAAATCTGATGGCGGCCGATGGGCCACCAGGCCAACGGCCGACATCCCCCACTAGGAGAGACGATCGTGGCTAAGAACAAGAACCAGAACCGTCAGCGCGAGAACCAGAACCAGCAGCGCGGCGCCGCCGCCACCGAGGAGCGGGAGCGCACGCAGCGCCCGATGGACGAGAACCAGCCGGAGATGGCGCCCGCGCAGGACTTCTCGCACAAGCAGAACAAGCAGAAGTTCGGCCACAACTAGTCCCACCGCGTGGTCGCGGGGGCACCCCTCCACCAGGGGTGCCCCCGCACTCACATCACGCGCGCCGGGCTCGTGCGGCCCGCGCCCCGGCGGTCAACCCGCCCCCGGCCCGGCGGTCAACGCGCGCGCCGCTCCGGCGGTCGACCCGCCCGCCGCGCCGGTGATCAGCCCGCCTGTTGCTGCGCGGCGCCCAGGCACGCGGGGCCCAACAGGGCCTTGAGGTCGCCGAAGAGCGAGGGGTCCGCGGTCACCCGGTGCCGGTCGAGCCGCAGCACCGTGGTCGTGCGCGCGCCCTGGAGCTTCACCCGTACCTCGGTGTTGCCCTTGTGGCTGGAGAGCACTTCGCCGAGCCTGGCCACCAGCGGCGGGGTCACCTTGACCGTCGGGATGGAGATCATCACCGGCGCGTTGGTGCCCACGTCCGACAGGTCGGGGACCATCAGCTCCATCGCCACCAGCCGCGGGATGTCCTCCCGCTTGTCGAGCCGCCCCTTGACGAAGACCACGGCGTCCTCGACGAGTTGGGTCGAGACCAGTTGGTAGGTGGCGGGGAAGAACATGCAGTCGACCGAGCCCGCCAGGTCCTCGACGGTGGCGATCGCCCACGCGTTGCCCTGCTTGGTCATCTTCCGCTGGAGCCCGGAGATGATGCCGCCGATGGTGACGATCGCGCCGTCGGAGTAGTCACCGGCCAGCGCGGCGATCGCGGCGTCCGTCTTGTCGTTGAGGATGTGCTCGATGCCGAAGAGCGGATGGTCGGAGACGTAGAGGCCGAGCATCTCCCGTTCCTGCGCGAGCAGATACGTCTTGTCCCACTCGATGTCGGAGAAGACCACGTCCATCCCGAAGGCCGGGGTGTCGTCGCCCTCCTCCCCCGCGCCGCCGAACAGGTCGAACTGGCCCTCGGCCTCCTTGCGTTTGACCTGCACCACGTTGTCGATCATCGTCTCGAAGTGCTCGGTCAGACCGCGCCTGGTGTGCTTCATCGTGTCGAACGCGCCGGCCTTGATCAGCGATTCGACGGTCCGCTTGTTGCACGCCACCACCTCGACCTTGTCGAGGAAGTCCGGGAAGGTCGCGTACCGCCCCTTGGCCTTGCGGCTGCGGACCACCGACTCCACCACGTTCGTCCCGACGTTGCGCACGGCGGTGAGGCCGAAGACGATCGTGTCGTCACCGCGCGGTGTGAAGTTGGCGTTGGACTCGTTGACGTCCGGCGGCAGCACCTTGATGCCCATCCGGCGGCACTCGTTGAGATAGAGCGCCATCTTGTCCTTGTCGTCCTTGACCGAGGTCAGCAGGCCCGCCATGTACTCGGCCGGGTAGTTGGCCTTGAGATACGCGGTCCAGTAGGAGACCAGGCCGTACGCGGCGGAGTGCGCCTTGTTGAAGGCGTATCCGGCGAACGGCACCAGCACGTCCCAGACCGCCTGGATGGCCTGGTCGGAGTAGCCGCGCTCGCGCATGCCCGCCTGGAAGGGGATGAACTCCTTGTCGAGGACTTCCTTCTTCTTCTTGCCCATCGCGCGGCGCAGCAGGTCGGCCTGGCCGAGCGAGTAACCGGCCAGCACCTGGGCGGCCTTCTGCACCTGCTCCTGATAGACGATCAGGCCGTAGGTGATGTCGAGGACTTCGCGGAGCGGCTCTTCCAGCTCCTTGTGGATCGGGGTGATCTCCTGCTGCTTGTTCTTGCGCAGCGCGTAGTTGATGTGCGAATTCATGCCCATCGGGCCCGGCCGGTACAGGGCCGAGACGGCGGAGATGTCCTCGAAGTTGTCGGGCTTCATCATGCGCAGCAGGGCGCGCATGGGGCCGCCGTCGAACTGGAAGACGCCCAGGGTGTCGCCGCGCCCGAGCAGCGCGTACGTGTTGGGGTCGTCCAGCGGCAGGGACAGCAGGTCGATGTCGATGCCCTTGTTGGCCTTGATCGACTTGACCGCGTCATCCATGATCGTCAGGTTGCGCAGGCCGAGGAAGTCCATCTTCAGCAGGCCGAGCGACTCACAGCTCGGGTAGTCCCACTGCGTGACGACCGCGCCGTCGTTCTTCGGCGAGAAGATCGGCACGTGGTCGATCAGCGGCTCGGCGGACATGATCACGCCCGCCGCGTGCACGCCCATCTGCCGGACCAGGCCCTCGATGCCCTTGGCCGAGTTGATCACCTTGGTGACGTCCGGCTCGTTCTCGTACATCGCCCGGACCTCGCCCGCCTCGCTGTAGCGCGGGTGGTCCTTGTCGGTGATGCCGGAGAGCGGGATGCCCTTGCCGAGGACGTCGGCGGGCATGGCCTTGGTGATCCGGTCGCCCATGGAGAAGGGGTAACCGAGCACGCGGGCCGAGTCCTTGATCGCGGCCTTGGCCTTGATGGTGCCGTAGGTGGCGATCTGCGCGACCTTGTCGGAGCCGTACTTCTCGGTCACGTAGCGGATGACCTCGCCGCGCCGA
Source organism: Streptomyces sp. NPDC003300 (assembly GCF_040610915.1). Lineage (NCBI taxonomy): Bacteria > Bacillati > Actinomycetota > Actinomycetes > Kitasatosporales > Streptomycetaceae > Streptomyces > Streptomyces sp. NPDC003300. The sequence goes on from NZ_JBEXNE010000002.1 coordinate 242,368, forward strand.
CGCTCGTCGAAGTCGATGTCGACATCGGGCATGGACACGCGCTCGGGGTTGAGGAAGCGCTCGAAGATCAGGCCGTGCGGGACCGGGTCGAGGTCGGTGATGCCCATGGCGTAGGCGACGATCGAACCGGCCGCGGAACCACGCCCGGGGCCGACCGCGATGCCGTTGTTCTTCGCCCACATGATGAAGTCGGCGACGACGAGGAAGTAGCCGGGGAACCCCATCTGGACGATGGTGTCCATCTCGTAGTCGGCGAGCTTCTGCCGGTCCTCGGGGATGCCGGCGGGGAAGCGCCGGGCCATGCCGCGGGCCACTTCCTCGCGGAACCAGGTCACTTCGGTGTAGCCCTCGGGGACGTCGAACCTGGGCATCAGGTTCTTCGTCTCGAACATGCCCTCGGTCTCGATCCGGTTCGCGATCAGGAGCTGGCTGTTGCGGCAGCCCTCCTGCCACGCGTCCGAGGAGTCGATCGCGTACATCTCGGCGGCGGACTTCAGGTAGTAACCGCTGCCGTCGAACTTGAACCGGTCGGGGTCCGACATGTTCGAGCCGGTCTGGATGCACAGCAGGGTGTCGTGCGCCGAGGACTCGTTGGCGTACGTGTAGTGCGAGTCGTTGGTGACGACGAAGGGCGCGTCGATCTTCTTGGCGATCTCCTCCAGGCCCGCGCGGGCCCGGCGGTCGATGTCGATGTCGTGGTCCATGATCTCGACGAAGAAGTTCTCTTTGCCGAAGATGTCCTGGTACTCGCCGGCGGCCTTGATCGCCTCGTCCATCTGCCCGAGCCGGATGCGGGTGGAGATCTCGCCGGAGGGGCAGCCCGTGGTGCCCATCAGGCCCTCGGCGTACTCGCTGAGCAGTTCGCGGTCCATCCGGGGCTTGCGGAAGTAGCCCTCGAAGGCCGCCCGCGACTGGGCGCGGAAGAGATTGTGCAGCCCGACGGCGTTGCGCGCCCAGATGGTCATGTGGGTGTACGCGCCCGCACCCGAGATGTCGTCCCGCTTCTGGTGCGGCGCGCCCCACTTGACGGGCTTGTTGTACCGCCGCGACTCGGGCGCGAGATACGCCTCGATGCCCATCACCGGCGTGACACCGGCGTCCTTGGCCTGGTGGAAGAAGTCGTACGCCCCGTGCAGATTGCCGTGGTCGGTGATGGCCACATGGCTCATCCCCATCTCGTTGCACGCCTTGAACATGTCCTTCAATCTCGCCGCTCCGTCCAGCAGCGAGTACTGGGTGTGGACATGGAGATGGGTGAAGGGCTGGTCGGTCACGGGCGGCGATACCTCCGGCGAGAGGGGCGGACTGCTGGTGCGTCGCTGGCTGATTCTGGCGGCGCTGCGAGTCTACGACTCGGGTCCGACAACGCGGCGCGGCTCCCCGTACCGCCACCCGCGCCGGTCCGCCGGAGGAGTCCGCCGCGTGCCGGCCGCCCTCTGTAGTCCCATCCGTTACCCGCCTTTAGGTCACACATACGCTCGCGCATGGCACACTCTGTCGCCATGGAGGACATACGGCCGAGGCTGAGGGCGCTGCGCGCTGCCCTTTTCGCCGCGCTGTGCGTCACCCTCTCCTCCACCTCCCATGTGCTGATGTCGCACACCCCGCTGCCGCTGACCGTGGTCGGCGGCGCGTTCGGCGGTGTCTTCGCGCTGGCGTATCTGCTCGGCGGCCGGCACGAGCGCGGCTTCTGGCCGATCGCGGGCCTGATGGTCCCGCTGGAACTGGCCGTCGACACCGTCTTCACCGCGGGCCAGCAGGCCTGTTACGGGCCCGCGGGCGGCCCGGTGACCGGTTCGTGGTGGTCGTTCCACGAGACGTTCCTGTGCAACGGCGGCCAGGTCGGCGGCCAGGGGCTGTCCGCGGTACCGGGCGGCGCCGCCGCGGCGCAGATGCCGTCCACCGCGCTGCCGTGGCTGCTGCTGGCCGTCCATGTGACCGTCGGCCTGGTCGCGTCCTGGTGGCTGCGGCGCGGTGAGGCCGCGCTGCACCGGGTGCTGCGCGTGATGGCCGCCGCCGCCTTCCGGCCGCTGCTGCTGGCCGTGGCCGCCCGCACCGGGCTCGCGGTGCCGCCGCGCCGGTTCCGCCCGGCCGCCCGCGCCTCGGCGGGCCCGCTCGCCGCGCGCCCGCTGCTGCACTCCGTCGTACGCCGTGGTCCGCCCGTCGCGGTCGCAGTCTGACCGTCGTACCGGCACTTTCCTCTCATACCACCACGCGTCATCACGGAGATCCCCCATGAGCAGCAGGAACAGCAAGGCCAGCAAGCAGGCCGCCCGCGAGCGGCTGCGCGCGGAGCGCGAGCGCGAGGCGAAGCGGGCGAAGGTCCGCCGCCAGATATTCGTCGGTGTCGGCGTCGTCGCGGTGCTGGCCATCGCGGGCGGTGTCGCCGTCGCGGTCAACGCGGCGAACAAGCCCAGCTACTGGGAGTCCGCCAAGAAGGACAAGCTGGTCAAGCCCGCGAACACCTCGGGCACCAACGGCTCGACCATCGTGGTCGGCGACCCGAAGAACAAGAACAACCTCGACCTGTTCGAGGACCTGCGCTGCCCGGCGTGCGCGCAGTTCGAGCAGACCTCGGGCGCGGACGTCCTCAAGGGCGCCAAGGACGGCAAGTACAAGATCACGTACCACTTCGGCACGTTCCTGGACGGCAACCTCGGCGGCACCGGCTCCAAGAACGCGCTGAGCGCGGTCGGCGCGGCGGCCAACGTGAGCCTGGACGCCTTCGAGGCGTACCACACGCTGCTCTACTCCAAGGACCACCACCCGGAGGAGTCCGGCCCCGACCTGTTCGCGGACGACGCCAACATGATCAAGCTGGCGCAGTTGGTCCCGGCGCTCAAGGACAACGCCGCGTTCCAGACCGCGGTCAAGGAGGGCACCTACGACAAGTGGGCGCTGGACTCCTCCGACGCGTTCAACGCGGCGGGCATCAAGTCCACGCCGACCATCAGGCTCAACGGCAAGGCGCTGACCGCCGACGGTGTGATGGACCAGATCACGGCGGCCCTGAAGTAGCGGCACACCGCTCCGAACGGCGGGAGCCGGTCCCGTACGCGTACGGGACCGGCTCCCGCCGTTTCGCGCGGCCCGGTCTCCTGCGGCCCCGCGGTCCTACAGCCCGGCCAGGAAGTCCAGCGCGACCGCCCAGGTCTTCTCGGCGGCCTCGGCGTCGTGGTCCGGCAGGTCGGGGTCGGTGTAGAGGTGGCCGGCGCCCCGGTAGCGGTGCACCTCGACGTCGGCGCCGGCCTTGCGCATCCCCAGGTACCAGGAGTTCAGCCAGTCCTCCGGCTCGAAGGGGTCGGGGTCGGCGACATGGAGCTGTACGGGGATGTCGGTGGCCGCGTCGTCGGCGATGTCCGAGGTGCCGTGCAGGAGCAGCAGCCCGCGCGCCTTCTCGTCGCCGAGCGCCACGGTCTGCGCGAGGGCCCCGCCCAGCGAGAAGCCCGCGTAGACCAGCTCCCGCTCGGAGTACGGCGCCGCCGCGAGGACCGCCCGGCGCAGCAGCTCCTCGTTGCCGATCTCCTCGCGGATCGCCCGTCCCGCCTCGACGGTGTCCACGACCCGGCCGTCGTACAGATCGGGCACGACGACCTCGTGCCCGGCCGCCCGCAGCCGGTCGGCGGCGGCGTGCACGGCGGGACGCGGTCCGTAGACGGAGTGGAACAGGACGATCGTCACAGTGCTGCCTTTGTTCGGGTTCGGTACGCGACCATGGTGCCAGCTACCCTCCTTGGGCGGAGCGCCGCGATACGAAGACCCGATGATCCGGGTTTCCTACAAGAAAGCCGAGGTGGACGCGGGATGGTGATGGACAGCGCGCTGCGCCCGGTTCTCGTCGTCTGTGTGGCGGTCGGGGTCTCGCTGGTCGTGGGGTGGACCGTCGACCGCTCCCTGCGCAAGGTGGACGGACGGCACCCGGAGACCCCGCTGTGGCATCTGCTGCGCCGCTGCGGCATACCCCTCCAGGTGGTGATCTGCACCGCCATACTGCGCGGCGGCTACCGGTCCGCCCATCTGTCGAAGGACCACGCGGAGGCCGTCGGCCAGTTCCTCGTGCTGGTGCTGATCGCCGCGTCCGGCTGGCTGGTGGTACGGGTCGCCGCCGCGGTCATCGACTCCTCGTACGCGCGCTATGTCGCGGTCAGCCACGACGTGCCCAAGATCCGCCGCCTGCGCACCCAGCTCACGCTGATCCAGCGGGTGTTCACCGCGATCGTGACGGTCATCGTCGTCGCGTCGATGCTCTTCACCTTCCCCGCGATGCGGACGGTCGGGGCGTCGGTGCTGGCCTCCGCGGGCATCATCGGCATCGTCGCCGGTGTGGCCGCCCAGTCCACGCTCGCGAATCTCTTCGCCGGTCTCCAGATCGCCTTCGGCGACATGGTGCGGATCGGCGACACCGTGGTCGTGGAGGGCCAGTGGGGTGTGGTCGAGGAGATCACCCTCACCTTCCTGAGCGTGCGCACCTGGGACGAGCGGCGGATCACGATGCCGGTGTCGTACTTCACCAGCAATCCGTTCGAGAACTGGTCGCGCGGCGACCCGCGGATGACCGGCACCGTCCTGCTGCACCTGGACCACTCGGCGCCGGTGGCGCTGATGCGCAAGCGGCTGCTGGAGATCCTGGAGAGCTGCGCGGAGTGGGACCGCAGGGCGTGGGGGCTCGTCGTGATCGACTCCACCCCGACCACGATCCAGGTCAGGGCGCTGGCCACCGCGAAGGACTCGGACGACATCTTCAACCTGCGCTGCATCGTCCGCGAGCAGCTGATCGACTGGCTGCGCTGCGAGCACCCGTACGCGCTGCCCCGGCTCAGCACCGCGCCCGCGCCCGGCCAGGAGCAGGACCCGGGCCGGGAGGCGGCCCCGGCGCCGGACTCGGGCGACCTGGGCCCGGGACCGGGCACCAGGTAAGAGGCTCTTACGCCCCCACGGGGCCCTCACGCTGCGGGGCGTTACGGCAGTGAGAGGCTCTCACCTGTCAGCCGCGCATCGAGCGCAGGTCCAGCTGGCGCAGCACCCGGTCGACGACCTCCGGGTCGTACCCCGCCTCGCTGCGCGCCGACAGCACCTCGTGCCGGGCGGCGGACATCATCTCGTCCTGGATGCGGCGCACCGACTTGAGCCGCTTGACGCGCTTGGCGTGGCTCTCGCGCCGCTCGTCGTCCACGATGTCCGGGCAGATCCGCGCGCCGAGGTCGAAGGCGCGGCGGTGCAGCAGCTCCGACAGGTCGTCGCTCAGCGGCTCGACGGACTCGATGTCGCGCAGCCGCGCCTTGGCGGCCGTCATGGCCCGCAGCGCCAGCATCTTCTCCAGGTCGTGCTCGGCGTCGATGTCGCTGCGCACCCCGAGCCGTTTCACCAGCCACGGCAGCGTCAGCCCCTGGAGCACCAGGGTGCTGAGCACCACCGCGAAGGCGATGAACAAGATCTCCGTGCGGGCCGGGAAGCCGTCGCCGCTGTCGGTGGTCAGCGGGATGGCCAGGGCCAGCGCGACGGACGCCACCCCGCGCATCCCCGACCACCACATGATGACGCTCTCGCGCCAGCTCATCGGGATGTCCTCGTCCAGGTCGCGCAGCTTGTGCATCTTGCGCGCCGCCCAGGTCGCGGGCAGCAGATACAGCAGCCGCACGCCGATGACCACCGCGACCACTATGGCGGCGTGCCGCACCATCGGGCCCCAGTCGCCCGCGCCGACCCGGAACACATTGTGCAGTTCGAGGCCGATCAGGCCGAAGGCGATGCCGGTGACGAGGGTGTCGACGATCTCCCAGAAGGTGTTGCCCGCCAGACGGGCCGTCACGTCGTCGGCCTCGAAGGCGTATTCGGCCAGGAACAGCGCGGTGGTGAGCACGGCCAGGACCCCGGAGCCGCCGAACTCCTCGGCCAGCGCGTAGGAGGCGAAGGGCACCAGCAGTGACAGGCCGATCTGCAAGGTGGGGTCGCCGACGACGCCCATCAGCTTGTTGGCGCCCCAGCCGAGGGCCAGGCCGACCGCGATCGCGACCACGGCGGACAGCACGAGCTCCAGGGCCGCGTGGGGCGCGGAGAAGTTGCCGGACAGCGCCGCCGCGACGGCCACGTGGTACAGCACGATGGCGGTGACGTCGTTGAACAGCCCCTCGCCCTCCAGGATGGAGATCATGCGCCGGGGCAGTCCGAGGCTGCCCGCGACGGCCGTGGCGGCCACCGGGTCGGGCGGCGCCACGAGCGCGCCGAGCGCGAAGGCCCCGGCCAGTGTGATCTCCGGCACGACCGCGTCGGCGACCGCCGCCACCGCGGCCGTGGTGACGAAGACCAGCGCGACCGCGAGCAGGAAGATCGCCCGCCGGTTCGCGGCGAACTGCCGCCAGGAGGTGCGCTGTACGGACGCGTAGAGCAGCGGGGGCAGCACCAGCGGCAGGATCAGATCGGGGTCGATCTGGACGTTGGGCACCTGCGGGAGCAGCGCGAGGACCCCGCCGAGCAGCGTCATCAGGACCGGCGAGGGCAGCCCGATCCGGTCGCTGAGCGGCACCATGACGATGGCCGCGAGCATGAGGAAGAAGAAGAGAGCGAGCTGATCCACGGCGTCACGATGCCACACCGGCTCCGCGCCGCCGGACCCGCGGCCGCCCCGCCGTGCCTTTCACCGGCCCCGATACGGCTACTCGCTGTCGGCGCGGATCACGTCGAGCGCGTGCCGGAGGTCGTCCGGGTACTCGCTGCTGAACTCCACCCAGCGCCCGTCCGAGGGGTGTTCGAAGCCCAACTGCTTGGCGTGCAGCCACTGCCGGGTCAGGCCCAGGCGCTTGGCGAGCGTCGGGTCGGCGCCGTAGGTGATGTCGCCGACGCAGGGGTGGCGGTGCGCGGACATGTGCACCCGGATCTGGTGGGTGCGGCCGGTCTCCAGCTTGATGTCCAGCAGGCTGGCGGAGCGGAACGCCTCGATGAGGTCGTAGTGCGTCACGGACGCCTTGCCGTCGGCGACGACGGCCCACTTGTAGTCGTGGTGGGGGTGACGGCCGATCGGCGCGTCGATCGTGCCGCTCATCGGGTCCGGGTGGCCCTGCACCAGAGCGTGGTAGCGCTTGTCCACGACGCGGTCCCTGAACTGCGCCTTGAGCAGGGTGTACGCCCGCTCGGACTTGGCGACCACCATCAGGCCAGAGGTGCCGACGTCGAGCCGGTGCACGATGCCCTGGCGCTCGGCGGCCCCCGAGGTGGAGATCCGGTATCCGGCGGCGGCGAGGCCGCCGATCACGGTGGTGCCGGTCCAGCCGGGGCTCGGGTGGGCGGCGACGCCGACCGGCTTGAGGACGACGACGATGTCCTCGTCGTCGTGGACGATCTCCATGCCCTCGACCGGCTCCGCGACGATCCGCACCGGGGCGGCGGCCTCGGGCATCTCGACCTCCAGCCACGCCCCGCCGTGCACCCGCTCGGACTTCCCCGCGGCCGACCCGTCGATCGACACCTTGCCCGCCGCCGCCAGCTCCGCGGCCTTCGTCCGCGAGAAGCCGAACATCCGGGCGATGGCGGCGTCGACACGCTCGCCCTCGAGGCCGTCGGGCACGGGCAGGGAACGGATTTCCGGAACGGTACTCACCACACGAGTATGCCGGACCCGGCGCCCCCGGCCGTACCAGCGCGGGACCGGGCGCCTCCGGCGGGAGTCAGTCCTCGCGGTGGACGGTGCCGTCCGGGTCGACGCCGCGGAAGGAGAGCAGGACGATCAGGGCGCCGCCGCAGCAGATGGCGGAGTCGGCGAGGTTGAAGACGGCGAAGTGCTCGGGCGCGATGAAGTCCACCACCCGGCCCTGGAAGCCGCCGGGAGCGCGGAAGACGCGGTCGGTGAGGTTGCCGAAGGCGCCGCCGAGGAGCAGGCCGAGCGCGACGGCCCACGGCAGGCTGTGCAGACGGCGGGAGAGCCGGGCGATCACGACGATGACACCGGCCGCGATCATCGTGAAGACGATCGTCATGCCCTGCCCCATGCCGAAGGCCGCCCCGGCGTTCCGGATCGCGTCCAGCCGCAGGTAGTGGCCGAAGACGTTGACCGGCTCGTGGTTCTCCAGGCTGGTGACCACCCAGATCTTGGAGAGCAGGTCGAGGAGGTACGCCAGCGCCGCCACCCCGATCAGGGTGACGATCCGGCGCCGCCGCCGCGAGACGGCCTGCGGCCCGGCGGGCTCGTCGCCCCGCGCCGCCCCTTCCGCCCCGTCCGCCCCGTCCGCCGCCGGAGCGGCCTGCTCCGACGGCTCGGCGACGCCCGACTCCTCGACGCCCGTCCCGCCGTCAGGCGTCGCGTCCGGCGTCTCCTCCGGCGTGGTGATGGTGCGCTCCGCTTCCGTCACGTGAGTCCCTCAGCCTTTGTGCTCCGTGCCCGCCAGGCCGAATCCTGACTGATGACGAGGGTACGGCACACCCGTACGACCGGGGCCGTCCGCGGGCGGAGCCCTCAGCGCCGCTCCTGCTTCTGCTTGCAGTCCAGGCACAGCGTGGCCCGCGGGAACGCCTGCATGCGGGCCTTGCCGATCGGATTGCCGCAGGACTCGCAGAGGCCGTACGTGCCCTCGTCCAGCCGCTCCAGGGCGTGCCTGGTCTGCGCCAGCATCTCGCGGGTGTTGGCGGCCAGCGCCATCTCGTACTCGCGGGTGATGTTCTTGGTGCCGGTGTCGGCCTCGTCGTCACCCGCGCCGTCGCCCGAGTCGCGCAGCAGGCCCGCCACGGCCGCCTCCGAGGAGCTGATGCCCTCCGTGAGCCGCTGGACCTCGCCCAGCAGCTCGGCGCGGGCCTCCTCGACCTCTTCCGGCGTCCACGGGTCCTCACCGGGGAGGACGGCCAGGCCGCCGGGGCCCGCGGTGCGGGCGGCGGGCACCGCGGACGCGGCCCCCGTGGTCGCGGCCGTACCCGCCGCGGTCTTCTTCGCTGCCACCTTGCCGGCTCCCGTCTTCTTCGCCGTACGGCCCGTCGCCGCCTTTTCGGCCGCCGCCTTCTTCGCGGCCGTCTTCTTCGCCGGCGCCTTCGCGGCGGCGGCCTTCCCTGCCGGAGCCGTTTCCCTGGCTGCCGTCTTCTTCGCCGCCGCCTTCTTCGCCGCCGTCTTGGCCGGGGCCTTCTTGGCCGCCGCCTTCTTCCGCGGTGCCTCCTCGGCCGCGTCGCCCTCCTCCGCATCGATGGCGACCGTGACCGTACGCACGGACTTCCTCGCCGCCGCGGGCCCGCGGGCAGGCGCCACGGACACCCCGGTCACACCGGGATGGTCGGAGCCGGCCGCAGGCCGTCCCCTTTTCTTCACGACCATGGCCGCGACCCCTTCACATCCGTGATCTTGTTCGCGAATCGTGCCGGAAACGGTAAATCGGCTCCGGACCCGCGGCAACGGGGCGCGCTGCCTGGCCGACCGGTCCGCCCCGGAGGGCGGGCAGGTCTGCATCCGTTGTGCCCAGCTCACCGCCAGGTATTCCGGTACCTGGCGGTAACGATCCGTGACAGTCGCCGTCGGGGCGCGCGGAGCAGGCCATTCGGGTCAGTGGGCGGCCCCGGTAAACCGTTCGGCCGGGCCGCTCCCAGCGCCGTACACTGAGCGCAGCGAAAGGCGTGGATGGGACGAGTAGCGCCGCACGCAGCCATGAGCGACCCGGGGACGGTGGAAGCCCGGGGGTGTGCGCGGTGCGAAGATCACCCCGGAGCCGCCGGAAGAAAGCCCGCGGGAGGCCCCTCAAGGCCCCCGGGCGAGTAGAACCGGCGTCGCTGCCCCAATGAGGGGGCGGTGGGTTCCCCGTGCGCGGGGCGCCTCCACCGCCAAGGAGGGTGGTACCGCGGGAGCGCTCGCTCTCGTCCCTTCGACGGAGTACGCACCAGTGTCCGCCGGAGGAAACCACCGATGAGCGACCACCAGACCGCGCAGGGACAGCCGCAGCCGCCGCAGTACCGGCCGGTGCCCGCCCAGGTCGACCTGCCCGCCCTCGAACACGAGGTGCTCGACCTCTGGAGCGAGCGGAAGACCTTCGCCCGTTCCGTCGAGCAGAGCCGCGGACTGCCCGACTGGGTCTTCTACGAGGGCCCGCCGACCGCCAACGGCATGCCAGGCGCCCACCACATCGAGGCCCGCGTCTTCAAGGACGTCTTCCCGCGCTTCAAGACCATGCAGGGCCACCACGTGACCCGCAAGGCCGGCTGGGACTGCCACGGGCTGCCGGTCGAGCTGGCGGTGGAGAAGGAACTGGGCTTCACCACCAAGCAGGACATCGAGGACTACGGCGTCGCGGAGTTCAACGCGAAGTGCCGCGAGTCGGTGACCCGGTACACCGACGCCTTCACCGACCTGACCACGCGCATGGGCTACTGGGTCGACCTCGACAACGCCTACCGGACGATGGACCCGGAGTACGTCCAGTCCGTGTGGTGGTCGCTCAAGCAGATCTTCGACAAGGGCCTGCTGGTCCAGGACTACCGGGTGGCGCCCTGGTGCCCGAAGGACCAGACCGGCCTGTCCGACCACGAACTGGCCCAGGGCTACGAGACGGTCGTCGACCCGTCGGTCTTCGTCCGCTTCCCGCTGACCGGCGGCCCGCTGGCGGGCGAGGCCGCGCTGCTGGTGTGGACGACCACGCCCTGGACGCTGGTCTCCAACACCGCCGTCGCCGCGCACCCCGACGTGACGTACGTCGTCGCCACCGACGGCACCGAGAAGCTGGTCGTCGCCGAGCCGCTGCTCGGCAAGGCGCTGGGCGAGGGCTGGACGGCGACCGGGCAGTCCTTCACCGGCCGCGAGATGGAACGCTGGACGTATCAGCGGCCGTTCGACCTCGTCGAGATCCCGGACGCGCACTATGTGGTGAACGCCGAGTACGTCACCACCGAGGACGGCACGGGCCTGGTCCACCAGTCCCCCGCCTTCGGTGAGGACGACCTCAAGACCTGCCGCGCGTACGGCCTTCCGGTGGTCAACCCGGTGCGCCGCGACGGCACCTTCGAGCCGGACGTCCCCCTGGTCGGCGGGGTCTTCTTCAAGAAGGCCGACGAGGCGCTGGTCGCCGAACTCCACGCTTCGGGACGGCTGTTCCGGCACCTGCCGTACGAGCACAGCTACCCGCACTGCTGGCGCTGCCACACCGCGCTGCTCTACTACGCGCAGCCGTCCTGGTACATCAGGACCACCGCGGTCAAGGACGCCCTGCTGCGGGAGAACGAGAAGACCAACTGGCACCCGGACTCGGTCAAGCACGGCCGCTTCGGCGACTGGCTGAAGAACAACGTCGACTGGGCGCTGTCGCGCAACCGCTACTGGGGTACGCCGCTGCCGATCTGGCGCTGCGAGGACGGCCATCTGACCTGTGTCGGCTCACTGGCCGAACTCGGCGAACTGACCGGCACCGACCAGTCCGGGCTCGACCCGCACCGCCCGTACATCGACGCGGTCACCTTCGGCTGCCCGTCCTGCGGCGGCACCGCGACCCGCGTCCCCGAGGTGATCGACGCCTGGTACGACTCGGGTTCGATGCCGTTCGCGCAGTGGGGCTACCCGTTCCACAACAAGGAGGTCTTCGAGCGCACGTACCCGGCGCAGTTCATCGCGGAGGCGATCGACCAGACCCGCGGCTGGTTCTACACGCTGATGGCCATCGGCACGCTCGTCTTCGACAGGTCGAGTTACGAGAACGTGGTCTGCCTCGGCCACATCCTCGCCGAGGACGGCCGCAAGATGTCCAAGCACCTGGGCAACATCCTCCAGCCGATCCCGCTCATGGACCAGCACGGCGCCGACGCGGTGCGCTGGTTCATGGCGGCCGGCGGCTCCCCGTGGGCGGCCCGCCGGGTCGGCCACGGCACGATCCAGGAGGTCGTCCGCAAGACGCTGCTCACGTACTGGAACACGGTCGCCTTCCAGGCGCTGTACGCCCGTACGTCCGGCTGGGCCCCCTCGGCGGCCGACCCGGCCGTCGAGGACCGCCCGCTGCTCGACCGCTGGCTGGTCGGCGAGCGGAACGTGCTGGTGCGCGAGGTGACCGACGCGCTGGAGTCGTACGACACCCAGCGCGCGGGCAAGCTGCTGTCGGCCTTCGTGGACGACCTGTCGAACTGGTACGTGCGCCGTTCGCGGCGCCGCTTCTGGCAGGGCGACCCGGCCGCGCTGCGCACCCTGCACGACGTGGTGGAGACCGTGACGCGGCTGATGGCCCCGCTGGTGCCGTTCATCACCGAACGGGTCTGGCAGGACCTGGTGGTGCCGGTGGTCCCCGGTGCCCCCGACTCCGTCCACCTCTCGTCCTGGCCCGTCGTGGACGAGCGGCACGTCGACCCGGCCCTGTCGGAGCGGATGCTGCTCGTACGGCGGCTGGTCGAGCTGGGCCGTGCCACGCGCGCGGAGTCCGGTGTCAAGACGCGTCAGCCGCTGTCGCGCGCGCTGGTCGCCGCCGCGGGCTTCGAGGGGCTCTCGGCCGAGCTGCGGGCGCAGATCACCGAGGAGTTGAACGTCAGCTCCCTGGCGTCGCTGTCCGAGGTCGGCGGGTCGCTGGTCGACACCACGGCCAAGGCCAACTTCCGCGCGCTGGGCAAGCGTTTCGGCAAGGGCGTCCAGGCCGTGGCGGCCGCGGTCGCCGCCGCCGACGCGGCGGCCCTGTCGGCGGCGCTGCGCGACGGCGGTACGGCCTCGGTGGTCGTGGACGGCGAGGAGGTCGCGCTCGCTCCTGAAGAGGTCATCATCACCGAGACCCCGCGCGAAGGGTGGTCGGTCGCCTCAGACTCCGGCGCCACGGTCGCGCTCGACCTGGAGATCACTCCCGAACTCCGCCTGGCCGGGCTCGCCCGCGACGCCATCCGGCTGATCCAGGAGGCCCGCAAGACCTCCGGCTTCGACGTGGCCGACCGGATCCACGTCCGCTGGGCCACGGCCGAGCCCGACGTCTCGACGGCCCTGTCCGCCCACGCCCCGCTCATCTCCGAGGAGGTCCTGGCGGACAGCTTCACCGACGCGTCTGCCGATGCCTCCTTCGGCCCGGCGTTCACGGACGAGTCCCTGGCCCTGACCTTCCACCTGCGCAAGAGCTGAGCCCGTAGGGGGCGAAGTCCCCTACGCACGGTGGTCGTCGCACAGAACAGGGCCGGGCCCCGCGGGGAAAAAGGATTCCCCGGGGGCCCGGCCCTGTGTGGTGCGGGTCCAGCCGACCGCTAGGTCAGTTGTCGTCCTCGTCGATCAGGAAACCGCGCATCGGCGTCGGCGCCTGCTGCATCGGCTGCGGCGCCTGCGGCCGTACCGGTGCCATCGGCTGGGTCATGGCAGGAGACATCTGCTGCTGGCCGCCGTACGTCGGGCCGGGGGTGTGACCGCCGCCCATGCCCTGGCCGCCGTAGGACGGCGCGGAGCCCGCGTGTCCCATACCGGCGCCCGCGCCTGCCGGTGCCATGCCGTTGCCCATACCGCCGTTGCCCATGGATCCGCCCATCGAGCCGCCCATGGTGGACGCGGCCGGGAGGGAGGGAGCCGCGGGGGTGGTACGCGGCGGAGCCAGCGAGTCGTCGGCCTGGTTCTCGAGCTGACGGAGCTGGGACTCCAGGTAGGACTTCAGACGCGTGCGGTACTCGCGCTCGAAGCCGCGCAGGTCCTCGACCTTGCGCTCCAACGTGGCGCGGGCGGACTCCAGGGAGCCCATCGCGACGCGGTGCTTCTCCTGGGCGTCCCGCTCAAGAGCGTCCGCCTTGGCGCGGGCGTCCCGCTCCAGGCCCTCGGCGCGGCTGCGGGCCTCGCCGACGATCTTGTTGGCCTCGGAACGCGCTTCCGCGATGGCCTGGTCCGCCGTCTGCTGCGCGAGCGAGAGCACGCGGGCGGCGCTGTCGCCACCGGGTCCCTGCTGCTGCATCGGGTGGTGCTGCTGTTGTTGCTGCTGCTGCATCGGGTGCTGGCCCATGGGGCCGGGTCCCTGCTGCTGCATCGGGTGCTGGCCCATCGGACCAGGCCCCTGCTGCTGCATGGGGTGCCCCATCTGCTGCTGCATCGGGCCGGGCCCGTGCTGCTGCTGGGCGCTGGGGCCGGGCGGCAACTGCGGCATACCGCCCTGCTGCTGCGGCGGACCCATCTGCTGCTGCGGCACCGGCTGCGGACCGGATATGGCAGCGGGCACCGGCCGGTCCTGCTGTTCGGGCTTGCGCATGCCCTGTTGCTGGTTCTGGGCGGCGGCACGGGTGGCCGCGGCCAGTTTGGCGCGCAAGTCCTCGTTTTCGCGGAGCAATCGAGTCAGCTCCGCCTCCACCTCGTCGAGGAAGGCGTCGACCTCATCCTCGTCATAGCCCTCTCGGAGGCGGACGGTCGTGAACTGCTTGTTCCGAACGTCCTCGGGGGTCAGCGGCATCTCTTCACCTCAACGTGATCGTCGACATATCGGGAGCCCGCACCGTTCACATCAAGTTCCCCACGACGGAGATCAGGATGTACACGATGATCATCAATACGAAGAAGGACAGGTCGAGCGCCACGCCCCCGAGACGTAGCGGCGGGATGAACCGCCGCAAGAGCTTGAGTGGCGGATCGGTGACAGTGTAGGTGCCCTCCAGGACCACCACCATCGCCTTCCCAGGGTGCCATGAACGGGCGAACTGGAAGACGTAATCCATCACCAATCGGAAGATCAGCACAAACAGGAAGCAGTACAGCGCGATGTACAGCACCTGGAGTGCGACACTCATCGCGCTTCCCTCTCCCCTGCTCGTCTTCGGCCCGGTGGCCGGGTCCCTGCGGTTGCGTCTCGTTCAGCTCTGGTTGAAGAACCCGCCCTCGGCGATCCGGGCTTTGTCCTCCGCCGTGACATCGACGTTAGCAGGCGACAGGAGGAACACCTTCTGCGTCACCCGCTCGATGCTTCCGTGAAGACCGAAGACCAGGCCGGCGGCGAAGTCGACAAGACGCTTCGCGTCCGTGTCGTCCATCTCCGTCAGATTCATGATCACCGGCGTTCCCTCGCGGAAGTGTTCCCCGATGGTACGGGCTTCGTTGTAGGTCCGGGGGTGCAGTGTCGTGATCCGGTACGGCTCTCGCTCTGACACGACCTTGGGCATGATCACCGGTGCGTTCTTCTCCAGGCTGTGACGTTCGGGTGTGATGGACGCCACGGGGGCGATCCGCGGTTCACGGGGCGCCGGGGCGTGTACGAGACGCGCCGGTTCGTCCTGCGACGACTGGTGCTGGCTCTGTGCTACGTGCTGCGGTACGTGCTGGCTGACCTGCTGCTGACGGCGAGGGGCACGCTCGGGGTCGGCGCTGGCCCGTGCTGCGGGCGGAGCGGCCATCTCGGGCTCGAACTCGTCGTCGGGGTCAAATCCCGGCCCGTCGTATCCGTCGTCCTCCACGAGGCCGAGGTAGACCGCCATCTTGCGCATCGCGCCGGCCATGCTCTGCGTCCTCTCAGCGGGGTTGCGGTCCTCGGCCGCCGCTCGGACGGCCGCCACACCATATTTATGCTGTGGTCCGACTTGTTGGTGACGTTACCCGAGCCCGGGACGGACTCCGAGTACCGCCGTACCGACGCGTACATGTGTCGCTCCGGCCGCAACGGCTTCGTCGAGGTCCTGGCTCATCCCTGCCGAGACCATGGTCGCAGCCGGATGGGTCTCGCGCAGGCCGGATGAGATTTCCATCAACCGATCGAAGGCGGCGCGGGGTTGGCCCGCGTATGCCCCGGCCAGCGGCGCGACGGTCATCAGGCCGTCGAGACGCAGCCCCGGTGCCGCCGCGATCGCGTCGGCGAGCGCGGCGACCGCGTCGGGTGCCACCCCGCCGCGCTCTCCCTGAGTGCCCGACTCCGCGTCCAGGGCGACCTGAACGAGGCACCCGAGCCGCTTTCCTGCGGCGGTCGCCGCGGTCGACAGCGCGCCGGCCAGCCGGAGCCGGTCGACCGAGTGCACATGATCAGAGTAACGGACCACTGAACGAGCCTTGTTGGTCTGCAACTGCCCCACAAAATGCCAAGTAAGCGGAAGATCGGCGCACGCCGCCGCCTTGGGCGCGGCGTCCTGGTCGCGGTTCTCCGCCACATGCCGGACGCCGAGGCCGGCCAGCAGCCGGACGTCACTCGCCGGGTAGGTCTTGGTGACCACGATCAGGGTCACGTCCGCGCGGTCCCGCCCGGCCGCCTCGCAGGCGGCGGTGATCCGCTTCTCGACACGGTCCAGATTCGCGGCGAGTTCCGCGCGCCTGGCGCCGTCCTCGGCCTCGGGGTCGGTCTGATGCTCGGTCACGCGGCGCCGTCCAGCCAGACATAGCCCGCCAGGCGACCGGTGACACCGTCGCGGCGGTAGGAGAAGTGATCGGCGGACTCCAGGGTGCACACACCCGCGCCCGGCCCGTCGGATGATCCGGCGCTCGGCCCGAGGTTCACTCCGGCGCGCGCGAGTTGGGCGCGCACCCCCGAAGCCACGTCGACCGCCGGAGTGCCCCAGCTCGTCTCGGCGTACGCCTCCGGCACCGCCCGGGCGACCTCGTCCCGCATCGCGGCGGGCACTTCATAGCACTTTCCGCACACGGCGGGTCCGAGCAGCGCGGTGATCCGCGCGGGGTCGGCCCCCCGCGCCGTCATCGCCTCGACGGCGGCGGGCACCACACCCGCGACCAGTCCCGGCCGTCCCGCGTGCGCGGCGGCCACGACACCGGCCACCGGGTCGGCGAGCAGTACGGGCACGCAGTCGGCGGTGAGTACGGCGAGCGTGAGGTCGGCGCGGGTGGTGACGAGCGCGTCGACGGCCGGGACCGGCCGGTCGCCCCACGGGGCGTCCACGACGGCGACCTCGCGGCCGTGCACCTGGTTCATCCACACCACCCGGTCGGGGTCGCGGCCGAGATCGGCCGCGGCGCGCTCGCGGTTGGCGCGTACGGCGGCGGGGTCGTCCCCCACCGCGCCGCCGAGGTTGAGGCTGTCGTGCGGAACGGCGCTCACCCCGCCCCACCGGTCGGTGAAGGCGAAGTGCGCGCCGCTCGCTGTCTGGCGGTGCCCTATCACTTCAAGAAGTCGGGTACGTCGAGCTCTTCGGCCGCGGTGTCCTGGTAGGGACGGGCCGGCGGCACGTGCGGGGGCGGGACCGGGGTCGGCGCCTCCGCGACGGGCTCGTTGTCGCTGTCGCGGTCCGACGAGGCGACCGGGACACTGCCGAGGCCGGTGTACGAGGTCGCCGGGCGGGCGGGTTCGGGCTGGCTGGCGATCCGGGCGCCGGAGGCGGGGGTCGTGTCGCGGTATCCGTCGAGCGCCTTGGCGCTGCTCTTGGTGGGCGGCTGACCGCCGTCGAACCCGGCGGCGATCACGGTGACCCGCACCTCGTCGCCGAGCGCGTCGTCGATGACCGCGCCGAAGATGATGTTGGCCTCGGGGTGGGCCGCCTCGCTGACGAGTTGGGCCGCCTCGTTGATCTCGAACAGGCCGAGGTCGGAGCCGCCGGAGATGGAGAGCAGCACCCCGCGGGCGCCGTCGATGGAGGCTTCGAGCAGCGGCGAGGAGATCGCCATCTCGGCGGCGGCGACCGCACGGTCGTCACCGCGCGCGGAGCCGATGCCCATGAGGGCCGAACCCGCCTCGGACATCACGGACTTCACGTCGGCGAAGTCGAGGTTGATCAGGCCGGGGGTGGTGATCAGGTCGGTGATGCCCTGCACGCCGGAGAGCAGGACCTGGTCGGCCGAGCGGAAGGCGTCGAGCACGCTGACCTGGCGGTCCGAGATGGACAGCAGACGGTCGTTGGGGATGACGATCAGGGTGTCGACGTTCTCCCGCAGCCCCGCGATGCCGTCCTCCGCCTGGTTGGCGCGGCGGCGGCCCTCGAAGGTGAAGGGGCGGGTGACGACCCCGATGGTCAGGGCGCCGAGCGAGCGGGCGATGTTGGCGACGACGGGTGCGCCGCCAGTGCCGGTGCCGCCGCCCTCACCCGCGGTGACGAAGACCATGTCGGCGCCCTTGAGCACCTCTTCGATCTCCTCGCGGTGGTCCTCGGCGGCCTTGCGGCCCACGTCGGGGTTGGCCCCGGCGCCGAGGCCCCGGGTCAGTTCACGGCCGACGTCGAGCTTGACGTCGGCGTCGCTCATCAGGAGGGCCTGCGCATCGGTGTTGATCGCGATGAACTCGACGCCCTTGAGACCGACCTCGATCATCCGGTTGATGGCGTTGACGCCACCGCCGCCGATGCCGACGACCTTGATGACTGCGAGGTAGTTCTGCGGTGCTGCCACGTCGAAGGCCTCTCGCCTCGAGTTACGTATCTTGTGGGACGGTCGGTACGCTCGCCGATGCCGTTCCGAACCCTAACCGTGAGGTTTAGGGTTACCAGTATGCATGTCCCATGTGTTCCTTGGGACGAGACACTAAGTCGACAAGCGGTAGTGGTTCAACGAACACGCCGAACCTACCGTTTTTCTTTTGACCCTATGTGATCACGTCACCGGCTGGTGGGCCAGGGGTCGAATAATGCCATAAGGGGCGTCAACTCCCTGACGCCGCAGGGGCGCTGGGGGCACTCACGTCGTAGTGGGAGGCGTGTGGCTGGACCTTCAGGAGCGCATTGAGCACCGCGGCCTTCCGCGCGCCCTGTTCCGCGCTCCCCCACATCACGCTGCGTCCGCGCGAGAGTTCGACGGTGATGTTGTCGTAGGAACGGACCCGGATCGCGGTCGCCTGGCCGTGCAGCGATTCCGGAAGATCGGCGGCGACCGCAATGGCGGCCCGCAGCAGGCTCTTTGTTCCGAAATGCCGAAGGCTCGGCGACTGATCCGGCGTCAATTGCACGAGCGGTACGCCGCGCGGCGCGGTGTCGACCGTCGCGAATCGCACACCGCCCGGGTCCACTTCGGTGAACTTGTCGCCGCTTTTCAGTACGGCGGAGGCCGTTCGTTCGGTCACTTTCACCCGGACCGTGTGCGGCCACGACCGTTCCACGTCCACATGGTCGATCCGCGGCAGCGCGGTGAGCAGCCGCCTGCGGACCGCGCCGGTGTCCACGGAGGCCAGCGCGCCGCCCAGCGGTACGCCCGCGGCGCGCTCGATCTGCTGCGGCGTCAGCACGTCGTTGCCCGTGACGGTCACGCGCGTGGCGCGGAACCAGGAGGAGCCGTAGACGGCCCAGGTGCCGCCCGCGACGAGGACGGTGAGGACGGCCAGTGTGATGATCGCCGTCCGGCGGCTGGGGAGGGTCAGCCGGGGGCGCGGGCGCCGTCCGGCGCCGGGTACCGCCCCGTCCCGGTCGGCGCGGACCGGCTTCGCTTGCGTCCCGGTCACCCCGGTCACCCGGCCTCCCCGCGTCGACGGATGCGGAGCGCGTCCGCGCCCCGCGGGCCCTATCGTGCCAGGCCCGGTCCGCCGCGCCGCGGGACACGCCCTCGGCGCGGCGGCCACCGTCAGCGGCGGCCCGCGGCCACCGCCTCGTACACCATGGCGACCAGCAGGTCGTCCGCGTCGCGGCGGCCGAACTCGGCTGCCGCGCGCGACATGTCGTACAGGCGGTGCGGGTCCGTCAGGACGGGCAGCACGTGTCCCAGCACCCAGTCGGGGGTGAGTTCGGCGTCGTCGACCAGCAGGCCGCCGCCGGCCTTCACCAGCGGCTGGGCGTTGAGCCGCTGTTCGCCGTTGCCGATGGGCAGCGGCACGTAGGCGGCGGGCAGTCCGACCGCGGACAGTTCGGCGACGGTCATGGCACCGGCCCGGCAGAGCATCATGTCGGCGGCGGCGTAGGCGAGATCCATCCGGTCGACGTAGGGCACCGGGCGGTACGGCGGCATGCCGGGCATGTTGTCGGACCGCGGGAGTTCGTTCTTGGGGCCGACCGCGTGCAGGATCTGCACGCCGGACTGCTGGAGCCGCGGCGCGACGGTGGCGATCACCTCGTTGAGCCGCCGGGCGCCCTGGGAACCGCCGGAGACCAGCAGGGTGGGCAGGTTCTGGTCGAGGCCGAACGCGTGCCGGGCCTCGGGGCGGGCGGCGGCCCGGTCGAGGGTGGCGATGGTGCGGCGCAGCGGGATGCCGATGTAGCGGGCGTCGCGCAGCTTGCTGTCGGGGGTGGAGACGGCGACGGCGTGCGCGTACCGCGACCCGATCTTGTTGGCCAGGCCCGGCCGCGCGTTGGCCTCGTGCACGACGATCGGCACGCCGAGCCGCTTGGCGGCCAGGTAGCCGGGCAGCGCCACGTAGCCGCCGAAGCCGACCACGCAGTCCGCCTTGGTGCGTTCCAGGATCTGCTCGGCGGCCTTGATGGTGCCGCGCAGCCGTCCGGGGACGGTGATCAGTTCCGGGGTGGGGCGGCGCGGCAGCGGGACGGCCGGGATGAGCGCCAGTTCATAACCGCGTTCCGGCACCAGCCTGGTCTCCAGGCCCTTCTCGGTGCCGAGGGCCGTGATGCCCACGGTCGGGTCCTGCCTGCGCAGGGCATCGGCGAGCGCGAGCGCAGGCTCGATGTGGCCGGCGGTCCCCCCGCCGGCGAGTACGACATGCACCGAAATTCACCGCTCTCCGGACGGCCGCCTGGTGACGTACCGCCGCATCGTCCGTGTCATTGCCCCGCTGAAAGCACTACGCCCCCGCATGGCCAGGGCCGCTCGCGCTCCGGGCTCGTTTCTCGCGAAGGAGATGAGCAGCCCGATCGCGAACATGGTCGGCAGGATGGCTGAACCTCCGTAGGAGAACAGCGGGAGCGGGACTCCGGCGATCGGCAGCAGGCCGAGCACCGCACCGATGTTGATCACGGCCTGCGCCGTGATCCAGGTGGTCACGCCACCCGCTGCGAACCTGACGAAGGGGTCCTCCGTACGACCGGCCACGCGGATACCCGCGTAGCCTAGTGCCGCGAAGAGGGCGAGTACCGACAGCGTCCCCGCCAGACCCAATTCCTCCCCGGTTACGGCGAAGATGAAGTCGGTGTGCGGCTCCGGGAGTTCACCCCATTTTTCCACACTCGCCCCGAGTCCCGACCCGAACCAGCCACCGGAGGCGAGGGCGTAGATCCCGTGCACGGCCTGCCAGCACTGGTCGTTGGTGCCGGGGTCGGTGGCGGCGATGCAGTGCAGCCGGCCCATCCGGTTGGGGCTGGTGATGATGGCCAGGGCCGCCAGCGCCGCCGCGCCGGACAGCACGCCCGCGAAGAGCCTGGTGGGGGCGCCCGCGAGCCAGAGCATGCCGAAGAGGATCGCGGTGAGGATCATCGTGGTGCCCATGTCGCCGCCGAGCATGATCAGTCCGAGCAGCAGGAACGTCACGGGCACGAGCGGCACCAGCAGGTGCTTCCACTGGATCAGCAGATTCCGGTCGCCCTTGCGGGCGAGCAGGTCGGCGCCCCACATCACCAGGGCCAGCTTGCCGAATTCGCTGGGCTGGATCTGGAAAGGGCCGCCGATGGAGATCCAGTTGGTGTTGCCGTTGACCGTCTGCCCTATTCCGGGGACCTGGACCAGGCACATCAGGAAGACGGCGCCGAGCAGCAGCGGGTACGCGAGCGCGCGGTGCAGTCTGACCGGCATCCGGGCGGCGGCGTAGAGCAGCACGGAGCCGAGGGCGACCGCGAGGAGCTGCTTGCGGAAGTAGTACGTGGACGGCAGGCCGTAGCGCAGCGCCTGGATCATCGAGGCGGAGTACACCATCACCAGGCCGAGCACGGTGATCAGCAGGGCCGCGCCGAGGATGACGTAGTACGCCGTCAGCGGGCGGTCCCAGGCGGCGCGTACCCGCTCGGGGAGCCGGGCGGCGCCCCGGAGCGCGCTGCCGCGCTGCCGGGCCGGGTACGTGCTCATACCCGCCCCCCGCGGGGGCGGTGCGCGGGGCGGCGGGGGGACGCAGTGGCCGTCATGGGACCTCCATCGGAGCGAGGGCGCCGCACGACACCTGCGGCTAGGGCTCGTCGCTGTCGCTGTCGGCGGCGCCCAGGCGCCGGACGGCTTCCGCGAACATATCGCCGCGCTCGTTGTAATTGGCGAACATGTCCATCGACGCACAGGCCGGTGCCAGCAGAACGGTGTCGCCGGGCTGGGCCCGGTCGCGTGCCACGGCGACGGCGGCGGCCATCGCCCCAGTGTCGGTCCGGCCCAGCTCGACCACCGGGACCTGGGGGGCGTGTCGCGCGAGCGCTTCACGGATCAGGGCGCGGTCGGCGCCGATCAGGACGGCGGCCCGCAGCCGGTCGGCGGACTTGATGACCAGGTCGTCGAAGACCGCGCCCTTGGCGAGGCCGCCGGCGAGCCAGACGATCGACGGGTACGCGGCCAGCGACGCCTCGGCCGCGTGGGTGTTGGTGGCCTTGGAGTCGTCGACCCAGGTGATGCCGTCGCGGGTGGCGACCTCGGCGATGCGGTGCGCGTCCGGACGGAAGGCCCGCAGGCCCTCGCGTACGGCGGCCGGTTCGACGCCGTAGGCGCGGGCGAGGGCGGCGGCGGCCAGCGCGTTGGCGATGTTGTGCGGGGCCGGCGGGTTGACGTCGGCGGTCTCGGCCAGCTCCTGCGCGCTGTTGACCCGGTCGTCCACGAAGGCGCGGTCGACCAGGATGCCGTCGACCAGGCCGAAGTCGGAGGGCCGGGGCGCGTCGAGGGTGAAGCCGATCGCCCGGCAGCCCTCCTCGACGTCGGCCTCGCGGACCAGCCGCTCGGTCTCCGGGTCGGCGCGGTTGTAGACGCAGGCGACCTGGTTGCCCTGGTAGATCCGGCCCTTGTCGGCGGTGTACGCCGCCATCGAGCCGTGCCAGTCGAGGTGGTCGGGCGCCAGGTTGAGCACGGCGGCGGAGTGCGGGCGGATGCTGGGCGCCCAGTGGAGCTGGTAGCTGGACAGCTCGACGGCGAGGACGTCGTACGGTTCGTCGCCGAGGACCGCGTCCAGCAGGGAGACGCCGATGTTGCCGACGGCCGCGGTGCGCAGGCCCGCCGCGGTGAGGATCGCGGCGAGCATGCGGGTGGTGGTGGTCTTGCCGTTGGTGCCGGTGACCGCGAGCCAGGGGGCCGCGCCGGGTTTCCTGAGCCGCCAGGCCAGTTCGACGTCGCCCCAGATCTCCACGCCCGCCTTGGCGGCGGCCGTGAACAGCGGGCTGCTCGGCTTCCAGCCGGGGGCGGTGACCACGAGTTCGGTGCCCTCGGGCAGGGTCGCGCCGTCACCGAGGCGCACGGTGATGCCGAGCGCCTCCAGTTCGGCCGCCTCGGCCCGCTGCCGCTCGCCCGCGACGCCGTTGACGACGGTGACGCGGGCGCCGAGGGCGTGCAGCGCCTTCGCGGCGGGCACGCCGGAGACGCCGAGCCCGGCGACGGTGACGCGCAGGTCCGTGAAGTCGGGGTTCACGAAGCCCTGCCCGGCGGCGGACGGGGAGGCCGGAGACGCCGGGGACGCCGGGGACGCCGGGTAATCGGTCGTCACGACGCGGCCACCCAGCCCGCGTAGAAGATGCCGAGTCCGACGGCCATGCACATGCCCTGGATGATCCAGAATCTGACCACGACCAGGACTTCGCTCCACCCCTTGAGTTCGAAGTGGTGCTGGAGTGGCGCCATCCGGAAGACCCGCTTGCCGGTGAGCCGGAAGGAGCCGACCTGGATGATCACGGACATCGTGATCAGGACGAAGAGGCCGCCGAGGATGGCCAGCAGCATCTCGGTGCGGGAGCAGATCGCCAGGCCCGCGAGCGCGCCGCCCAGGGCCAGGGAGCCGGTGTCGCCCATGAAGATCTTGGCCGGTGAGGTGTTCCACCACAGGAAGCCGAAGCAGGCTCCCATCAGGGCCGCCGCGACCACCGCGAGATCGAGTGGGTCGCGGACCTCGTAACACGCGCCGTTGGCGCTGACCGGGGCCCCGCACCACTGGCCGTACTGCCACACGCCGATGACGGTGTACGCGGCGAAGACCATGGTGGAGGCGCCGGTGGCCAGGCCGTCGAGGCCGTCGGTGAGGTTCACGCCGTTGGACATCGCCAGGATCATGAACAGCGCCCAGACCACGAAGATCACCGGGCCGATGGACCAGCCGAAGTCGGTGGTGAACGACAGCTTGGTGGAGGCCGGGGTCTGGCCGCGGGAGTCCTTGAAGTTCAGCGCGAGCGCCGCGAAGGCGATGCCGACGATGAGCTGGCCCGACATCTTCGCCTTGGCGCGCAGGCCGAGGCTGCGCTGCTTGACGATCTTGATGTAGTCGTCGAGGAAGCCGACCAGGCCCATACCGGCGAAGAGGAAGAGCACCAGCACGCCGGACATGGTCGGCTTGTCACCGGTGATCAGCTTGGTCGCCGCGTAAGCGATCAGCGTGGCCAGGATGAACGCGATACCGCCCATGGTGGGCGTGCCGCGCTTGCTGTGGTGCGCCTTCGGACCGTCGTCCCGGATCATCTGTCCGTAGCCCTTGCGGGCCAGCAGGCGGATCAACAGCGGTGTGCCGACCAGCGACAGGAAGAGCCCCAGGACGCCGGAGACGAGAATCTGCTTCACAGGGCGGCACCCTCACGGGCCGAGCCGTCGAAGCCGTCGGCTTCGAGCAGCGCCAGGGCGACGGACTCCAGGCCGACCGACCTCGATGCCTTCACCAGTACGACGTCCCCCGGGCGCACTTCGCTGCGCAACAGGTCGATCGCCGCCTCCGCGTCGGACACGTGCACCGACTCCTCACCCCACGAACCCTCGTTATAGGCGCCCATTTGCAGCCAGGCGGCTTCGGTACCGCCCACGGCCACGAGCTTGCTGACGTTGAGCCGGACGGCCAGCCGCCCCACCGCGTCGTGCTCGACGAGTGCTTCCCCGCCGAGTTCGGCCATCTTTCCGAGCACCGCCCACGTGCGCCCCCCGCGCGCCTGTGTGGATCTGCCCATCGCTGCGAGTGTGCGCAGGGCAGCCCTCATGGATTCGGGGTTCGCGTTGTAGGCGTCGTTGACGACCGTCACGCCGTCGGGCCGCTCGGTGACCTCCATGCGCCAGTGCGAGAGCGTGCCGGCCTCGGAGAGCGCGGTGGCGATCTCGTCGACGGGCATGCCCAGTTCACGGGCTACGGCGGTCGCGGCGAGCGCGTTCGACACGTGGTGCTCACCGTACAGGCGCAAGGTCACCTCGGCGCACCCGGTGGGTGTTCGCAGCGTGAAGACGGCCTGACCCCGGTCGTTGAGCCGGACATTCTCGGCGGTCACCTCGACGTCCACGCCGTCGACCGACCTGGCCGACTCGCCGAAGTACACGACGCGCGCCTTGGTACGGGAGGCCATGGCGCGGACCAGCGGGTCGTCGGCGTTGAGTACGGCGATGCCGCCCTCGGCCGCCGCGGGCAGCGCCTCGACCAGCTCGCCCTTGGCCTGGGCGATCTGCTCCCGGCCGCCGAACTCGCCGATGTGCGCGCTGCCGACGTTGAGCACCAGGCCGATCCGCGGCGGGGTCAGTCCGGTCAGGTAGCTGATGTGGCCGATACCGCGGGCGCCCATCTCCAGCACCAGGTGCCGGGTGTGCTCGTCGGCGCTCAGCGCGGTCAGCGGCAGCCCGATCTCGTTGTTCAGCGAGCCCGGTGTCCACACGGTGGGCGCGTGCCGCTCCAGGAGCTGCGCGATGAGGTCCTTGGTGCTGGTCTTGCCCGCGGAGCCGGTCAGCGCCACCACGGTGGCGCCCAGCCGCTCGATGACGTGCTTGGCGAGGGCGCCGAGCGCGGTCTGTACGTCGTCCACGACGATCGCGGGTACGCCGACCGGCCGGGTGGCGAGCACCGCCACGGCGCCCGCCGCGACCACGTCGGCGGCGAAGTCGTGGCCGTCGGCCTTGGCTCCGGCGAACGCCACGAAGAGCGCGCCGGGCACCACCTCGCGGGAGTCCCTGACCACCGGGCCGGTGACACGTACTTCCGTGTCCGGTATGTCGTGCGTGCTCCCGCCGACCGCGCGTGCGACCTCGGCGAGGGTGAGGGGGATCACAGTGCTTGTCGGTCCTTCTCGATCGCGGCGCGCAGCACCTCTCGGTCGTCGAAGGGGCGTACCTCTCCGGCGATGTCCTGGCCCTGTTCATGGCCCTTGCCCGCCACCACCACGATGTCGCCGGGCTCGGCCCGTGCGACGGCGGCGGCGACGGCGGCGGCTCTGTCGGGTTCGACGATGACGTGTCCGCGCTGCTGCGCGGGGACCTCGCACGCGCCGTTCAGCATCGCGGCGAGGATGGCCAGCGGGTCCTCCGACCGCGGGTTGTCGGAGGTCAGTACGGCGGTGTCGGCAAGCCGGGCGACCGCCGCGCCCATCGGCCCGCGCTTGGTGGTGTCGCGGTCGCCGCCGCAGCCGAGCACGGCGTGGATCCGGCCGCGGGTGGTCTTGCGCAGCGCGCGCAGCATCAGCTCCACGGCGTCGGTCTTGTGCGCGTAGTCCACGACCGCCAGATACGGCTGTCCCGCGTCGACCCGCTCCAGGCGGCCGGGGACGCCGGGGACGGCGGCGATGCCGTCGGCTGCGGTCTGCGGGTCGAGGCCCGCGGCGGCCAGCGCGGTGATCGCGGCCAGGGTGTTGGCGACGTTGAAGGGGCCGGGCAGCGGCGCGGTGGCGTCCACCCGCTCGCCCTTGGGGCCGAGCACGGTGAAGGTGCTGCCGTGCAGCCCCGCCTCGACGTCCTCGGCCCGCCAGTCCGCGTCCAGCCGCCCTTCGGCGGAGAAGGTGACCAGCGGCACGGTGGCCTCGCCGACCAGCCTGCGGCCGTACGCGTCGTCCAGGTTGACCACGCCGAGCCGGCTGCGGCGCGGGGTGAAGAGCTGCGCCTTGGCCTGGAAGTAGTCCTCCATGCCCGCGTGGAACTCCATGTGCTCGGGGCTGAGGTTGTTGAAGACGGCCACGTCGAACACCGCCCCGTCGACCCGGCCGAGCACCAGGGCGTGGCTGGAGACCTCCATGACCACCGACTCGACACCGCGTTCGCGCATCACGGCGAAGAGCGCCTGGAGGTCGGTGGCCTCCGGTGTGGTGCGCTCGCTCTTGATCCGGTCGTCGCCGATCCGGGTCTCGACGGTGCCGATGAGGCCGGTGCCGCCGTCGCGCGCGGCCCGCAGGCCGCCCTCGACGAGGTAGGCGGTGGTGGTCTTGCCCGACGTGCCGGTGATCCCGACCCGCAGCAGGCCGTCGCCCGGCTGGTCGTAGACGGCGGCGGCCAGCTCGCCCATCCGGGCCCGCGGGTCGTCCACGGTCAGGACGGGCAGTCCGGTGGCGGCGGCGCGCTCGGTGCCCGCCGGGTCGGTCAGTACGGCGACGGCTCCGGCGGCGGCGGCCTGCGCGGCGAAGTCCGCGCCGTGGAAGCGCGCGCCGGGCAGCGCCGCGTACAGGTCACCGGGGCGGACCGCGCGCGAGTCGTGCGTGATGCCGGTGACCTGCGCGGTGGGGCCGTCCGGCACCCGCGTACCGAGAGGTCCGGTGAGTTCCGCGAGTTCGTGCAGGGTTTTGGGGCGGATACGCGTCGGGCGCGGCGCGCCCGGCTGGGTGAGGGTGGGCTGATCAGCTTTGGGCACGGCGGTGAGGTTACCGGGCTGGCCGGGGTGCGAGCCAAAATTCATGATCACCGCGCCTTGTCCGTGCCGGGCTTCGCGGTGCCGGGCGGCGTCGCGGGCTGGGCCGGGTCGAAGTCGACCGGCAGATGGGGAGCCTTGGTGCCGGACGGCGGGACCTTCAGCGTCTTGAGCGCGAATTCCATGACCTGCTTGAAGACCGGGCCGCAGATGGAGCCGCCGAAGTAGCTGCCCCTGGTCGGGTTCTGGATCACGCAGGAGACCGTGACGCGCGGGTCGTCGGCGGGCGCGAAGCCCAGGAACGACGAGGTGTAGCCCTTGTACTTGCCGGTCTCCGGGTCCACCCGGTTGGCCGTACCGGTCTTGCCCGCGACGCGGTATCCGGCGATCCGCGCGTGGAGTCCGGTGCCCTGTTCGTCGCCGACGACCGATTCGAGCATCGTGGAGAGCGTCTTGGCGGTCTGCGCGCTGACCACCCGGGTCTTCTTGGCCGGGTCCGCGGGGACGTAGCGGCCGTCGGGTCCCGTGGTGCCGCGGATCAGCGTGGGCTGGACGCGTACGCCCCCGTTGGCGATCGTCGAGTAGACCGAGGTGGCCTGGAGCGCGTTGACCGACAGGCCCTGGCCGAACGGGATGGTGAACTGCTGGGAGGCGTTCCAGTCCTGCGGCTTGGCCAGGATGCCGGGTGTCTCGCCGGGGAAGCCGATGCCGGTGGGATCGCCGATGCCGAATTTCTTCAGGTACGAGTAGAGCACCCGGTTGGCCTGCGGCTGGGTCGTGCCGAGCTGCTGGCTGGCCAGGATGGTGCCGATGTTGCTGGACTTGGCCAGGACGCCGTTGAGCGTCAGGTACCAGGTGCCGTGGTCGACGTCGTCGTGGAAGACCCGGTCGGCGCGCGGCAGGGTGCCGGGGACGGTGACCCGGGTGTCGGGGGTGGCGGTGCCGGTGTCGAGGATCGCGGCCATCGACATCAGCTTGCTGACGCTGCCGGGCTCGTACGCGTCCTGCATCGCCGCGTTGCCGAGCGCGCGCGGGTCGGCGTGGGCGAGGTCGCCGGGGTCGAAGCCGGGGGCGTCGGCCATGGCCAGCACCTCGCCGGTTCTGGAGTCCTGGACGATCACATAGCCGCGGTCGGCCTTGGACTTCTGCACCTGGGCGGTGATCGCGCTCTGGGCGGCCCACTGGATGTCCCGGTCCAGGGTCAGCTCGACGTCGGAGCCGGGCACGGCGGGGTGTTCCTGGACGCCCGCGGTGGGCACCTGGCGGCCGTCGGACTGGGCGTAGCGGATCTTGCCGTTCTTGCCCGCGAGTTCCTTGTTGAGCATGGATTCGAGGCCGCCGCCGCCCACGCCCTGGCTGTTGACGAAGCCGAGGACGCCCGCGGCCAGGTCGCCGCCGGGGTAGACGCGTTTGGTGTGGGTCTCGCTGAAGACCCCGGCCAGCACGTTGGCGCCCTGTCCCCTGGCGTACGTGGCGGCGAACGCCTTCTTCAGGTCCTTGATCTGGTTCCAGACCTGCGGGGACTGCTGGCGGGCGATCACCTGGTAGCGGGACTTGGGGGTGGCCAGCGCCTTGGCGATGGCCGTCGGGTCGCCGCCGACGATCGGCGCGAGCAGTTCGGCGGCCTGGAGCGGCGCGTCCTTGGTCTTGGTCTGTTCCGGGGTGAACAGATACGGGTCGGCGGTGATGTCGTACGCGTCCACGGTCGTGGCCAGGTCGACGCCGGAGCGGTCGGTGATGGTGCCGCGGTCGGCGGTGACGTCGTGGGTCACCCAGCGGTTCACCGCGGCCTTGGCCGCGTAGGTGGAGGCGTCCACGGCCTGGACCTGGAGCAGCCGGATCACGAAGGCGGCCATCACCAGGGTGAGGGCGACGCCGACCAGCCGCAGCCGGGGCTTGGGCCTGCCGAGCTTGACCAGCCGGGGGCCGCGGGGGGCCCGCGGCGGCGGGGCGGTGCGGCGCGGGCGGGGGGCGGCGGGGCGCTGGCCGAGCCGCTGGCCCGCGCGCTGGGCGGGTCGGGGCGCGGCGCCTTCGGGGCGGGGGCGGCGAATCCGGCCCGCGGGGGCTCCTGCGGCTCCGGCCGCCGCGCCGCCCGCGTTGCCCGCTCCGGACGCGCGGGGGCGGGGCGCGCCGGGGCGCGGGGCGCGGCCCGGCTGCGGTCGTCTCGGCTCGCTCACCGGCCGGCCCTCCGCGCGGGGCGCGGGGAACGGGCGGTCGGGGAGGGTGGCTGAGGCTTCACGAAGTCACCTGCCGGGAGGAGTGGGAGTGGTCGTGGCGGCGGCGTGCGCGCCGCCGGGGGTCGTGGGGGCCGAAGGAGTGGTGCCGGGGGCGCCGGTCGGCGACCCGGTCGGGGTGCCGCTCGGCGGGGTCGCGGTGGGCGTGCCGGTCGGGGCCGACGGCGCCTTGCTGGTCGGCGGCGGCGCGGGCGGCGCCGTGGCCTCCTCGGGGGTGCCCCGGACGCTGCCGTCCGGGTTGAGGAAGGCCGGGTTGCCGCCCGGCACCATGCCGAGCTGCCGGGCGCGCTGTTCCAGGCCGCCGGGGGCCGCGTACTGATCGACCTCCTGCTGGAGCTGCTGCTGCTCGTCCGTGTAACCGTTGGTCTCCTTTTGAAGTTTGTTCAGCTCGAAGGAGTCCTGGTTGACCGCTCCGTTGAGCAGCAGCAGGGAGAGCAGGCCGCCCGCGAGGAGGGTCACGACAAGAAGGACGAACGGCATACGGGCGGCGGTTGCGGACCGGGCGGACCCGCGGCCCGCGGACGGCCGTACGGACAGGCCGGGCGCGCGCGGCGGCCTGGGCACCCTCGCGGTCCCGCGGCGCGGCTCCCCGCGGTCCTGGCGCGGCGGCCGGTCCTGGCGGGCGGCCCGCTCGCGGGACGGTTCCTGACCGGCGGCCCGCTTACGGGGCGGTTCCTGGCGCGGGGGGCGGCCACGGGCGGGGTCCTCGCGCGGGGTGCGTCCGCGCGCCGGTTCCTCGCGTGCCCGGTCGTCGCCCGGCCGGCCCTCAGGTGACCGGTCCCGGCGTGCCCGGTCGTCGCCGGGGGGCCGTCGCCGGTCCCCCGGCCGGTCCTGGCTCACCGCGCGTCCTCGCGAATCCGCTCGGCGCCGCGCAGCCGGGCGGGCGCGGCCCGCCGGTTCTCGGCGATCTCGTCCTCGGTGGGCAGTTCCGCGCCGCGGGTGAGCAGCTTCAGGCGGGGCTGGTACTGCTCGGGCACCACCGGCAGGCCGGGCGGCGCGGTCGTGGCGGCCCCGGCCGCGAGGACCTGCTTGACCAGCCGGTCCTCCAGCGACTGGTACGACAGCACGGCGATCCGGCCGCCGACCGCGAGCGCCCCGACGGCCGCCGGGACCGCGCGCTCCAGCACCGACAGCTCGCCGTTGACCTCGATCCGCAGGGCCTGGAAGGTCCGCTTGGCCGGGTTGCCGCCGGTGCGCATCGCGGCCTGCGGCAGCGCCGTACGGATCAGCTCCACCAGGCGCGCGCTGTTGCTGAACGGCTCCCGTTCCCGCTCGCGCACCACCGCGTCCACGATCTTGCGGGCGAATTTCTCCTCGCCGTAGGCGCGCAGGATGCGCACCAGGTCGCCCGGCGGATACGTGTTGAGCACCTCGGCGGCGCTGATCCCGGTGGTCTGGTCCATCCGCATGTCCAGCGGCGCGTCCTGGGCGTAGGCGAAGCCGCGGCCGGCCTCGTCGAGCTGCATGGAGGAGACGCCGAGGTCGAACAGGACGCCCTGGACGCGGACGATGCCGAGCCGGTCCAGGACGTCGGGCAGCTCGTCGTAGACCGCGTGCACGAGGGTGGCGCGGTCGCCGAAGGGCGCGAGTCGCTCGGCGGAGAGCTTCAGCGCCTCGGTGTCGCGGTCGAGCGCGACCAGCCGGGCGGCGGGGAACGTGCTGAGCAGCGCCTCGCTGTGGCCGCCGAGGCCGAGGGTGGCGTCCACGACGACCGCGCCCGGCTCGGCGAGCGCGGGGGCCAGCAGGTCCAGGCAGCGCCGGAGCATGACCGGCACATGGCGCGGCTCGGGCTGCGCGGGGGTGGTGTCGCTCATGGGGCCCTTCTCGGCGGTACGAGGGACGTAGAACCGGGTCCCCGCCCGCTCGAAAGGAAACGTTCCCCTGGCACCGGGGAAGTGGTGCCAGCGGAGCGGCAGAGCGGGAGGAGGCCGGGCCGTACGTCCGCGCGGTGGTACGGAGTCAAGCGTGGGGTGCGCGCAGGTGCGCCGGGGCGCGGACCGGTCGGGCCGCGCTCACAGTAATCCGGGCGGAACCTCCTCGGACAGGGCCGAAAAGGTGTCTTCCTGGGCCGCGAGATAGCCCTCCCAGGCGGTCGCGGACCAGATCTCCACCCGGCTGCCCGCGCCGATCACCGCGCAGTCCCTGACCAGCCCGGCGTAGGCGCGCAGCGGCTGCGGCACCGTGACCCGGCCCTGCTTGTCGGGGACCTCGTCATGCGCCCCGGCGAACAGCACGCGCAAGTAGTCCCGCGCGCCCTTCGAGGTCAGCGGGGCGTCGGACAGGCTTCTGGTGGCGGCCTTGAAGCCGTCGACCGACCACACGCACAAGCAGCGTTCCTGCCCCTTGGTGATCACCAGTCCGTCGGCGAACTGCTCGCGGAACCTGGCGGGCAGCACCAGCCGGTTCTTGTCGTCGAGCCGCGGGGTGTACGTCCCGAGGAACATGCACACCTCCAGCAGACGGCACCACTTCGCGCCACTTTACTCCACCGGCCCCCACGGTCAACGCAGAGCGGAGCCGGGCGCGTCACGTCCCCCGCGGCCTCCGCGTCACCCCTCGCGTCCTCTCGCGTCACCCCTCACGTCCCCTCGCGTCACCCCTTTCCGGTGAGCCCCGGAGGGCGTGTGGGCTACCTCACACATCGTGGAATTGCCGATGCTTATCCTTTTTGAGCCGAAATTTCGTGGGAACTCACAGCAGGTGGAACGGCACCCGGAGCCGTACCGTCAGAGACATGTCGATATCTGCCAGTGGTTCCCCAGCGCCGACCGACGTCAGCGGCCGCTCCGGAGACACCGCCACCGCGTCCGTTACCGACCGGCTCGTCGCAGCCAACCAGCGCTACGCCGACGCGTTCCAAGACCCCGGCATGGATGCCAGGCCCGTTCTGAAGGTCGCCGTCGTGGCCTGCATGGACGCCCGCATCGACCTGCACCGGGCGCTCGGCCTGGAGCTGGGCGACTGCCACACCATCCGCAACGCGGGCGGCGTGGTCACCGACGACACCATCCGCTCCCTCACCATCAGCCAGCGCGCGCTGGGCACCCGCTCCGTCGTGCTGATCCACCACACCAATTGCGGCCTGCAGAGCATCACCGAGGACTTCCGCACCGAACTGGAACGGGAGGTCGGCCAGCGGCCGACCTGGTCGGTGGAGGCGTTCACCGATATCGACCAGGATGTCCGGCAGTCGATGAACCGGGTGCGCACCTCGCCCTTCCTCGCGCACACCGACGACGTGCGCGGGTTCGTCTTCGACGTGCACACTGGTCTACTCCGGGAAATCACGAACAAGTAACGGCAGGCGAGTGACGTGGGGTGCCGCGTAAGGGAAGAATGCATCGTGCGGCACCGCACTGCCTCGCCCGGCGCGAGCACGAGCGGCACGCAAGTGGGGTGGGCCGGTCCAGGGATGACCGTGTCCCGAGGAACATGGCCGAGGAGTACCGGGTGACGACCTTTGACGCACGAGCAAGCCTGAGCGATCTGACGACGACCGCTGACCGGGTGCGCCGCAGTGTGGAGAACGTGATCGAGGGCAAGCCCGAAGTCGTCCGCATCGCACTGACGGTGCTGCTCGCCGAGGGACATCTGCTGATCGAGGACGTGCCGGGTGTCGGTAAGACGATGCTGTCCAAGGCCCTGGCACGGTCGATCGACTGTTCGGTACGGCGCATCCAGTTCACACCCGACCTGCTGCCGTCCGACATCACCGGAGTGAGCGTCTTCGACCAGCAGCGGCGGGACTTCGAGTTCAAGCCGGGCGCGATCTTCGCGCAGATCGTGGTCGGCGACGAGATCAACCGCGCCTCGCCCAAGACCCAGTCGGCGCTGCTGGAGTCGATGGAGGAGCGGCAGGTCACCGTGGACGGCACCACGTACGAACTGCCGAGCCCCTTCATGGTGATCGCCACCCAGAACCCGGTGGAGATGGAGGGCACCTATCCGCTGCCCGAGGCGCAGCGGGACCGGTTCACCGCCCGGGTCTCGATCGGCTACCCCAGCCCGGACGCCGAGTTGAAGATGCTCGACGTGCACGGCGGTGTCTCGCCGCTCGACGACCTCCAGCCCGTCGCGCACGCCCACGAGATCGTCAAGCTCGTCGAGGCCGTACGGATGGTGCATGTCTCGGAGCCGGTACGGCGGTACGCGGTGACGCTGGTCGGCGCCACCCGCAACCACCCCGATCTGCGGCTCGGCGCCTCGCCGCGCGCCACCTTGCACCTGGTGCGGGCCGCCAGGGCCTCCGCCGCGCTGGACGGCCGGGACTACGTGCTGCCCGACGACGTGCAGGGCCTGGCCTCCTCCGTACTGGCGCACCGCCTGCTGCCCACCGCGCAGGCGCAGTTGAACCGGCGCACCCCCGAACAGGTGGTCGCCGAGATCGTGCAGCGCGTCCCGGTGCCCGACCCGGCGGCCGGCGGCTGGCCGCAGAAGCCGTCCGCCCGCCCGCAGGGCCTGCGGGGCCTGTGATGGCGACGCCCGGCGCCGGGACCCCGCCGCCGACCCGACCGCCGCAACCCGCGCCGCAGCCGCAGCGCGGTCCGGCGCAGGGCCGCCAGGGCGGCCAGCCGGGCGCCGCGGGG
Organism: Streptomyces sp. NPDC003300; assembly: GCF_040610915.1. Taxonomy (NCBI): domain Bacteria; kingdom Bacillati; phylum Actinomycetota; class Actinomycetes; order Kitasatosporales; family Streptomycetaceae; genus Streptomyces; species Streptomyces sp. NPDC003300. The sequence continues at coordinate 276,607 of NZ_JBEXNE010000002.1, forward strand.
CCGCAGCAGGCGAGCGGCGGATTCCGTACCGCGCTCGGCGGACTCACCACCCGGGGCCGGTCCTTCGTCGCGGCCGGGGTCGCCGCCGGGATATGCGCCTACGTGCTCGGCCAGCCCGACCTGCTGCGGGTCGGACTGCTGCTGGCGATCCTGCCGCTGGTCTGCGTCGCCGTCCTGTACCGCACCCGTTACCGGGTCGCGGGCAGCAGGCGGCTCGCCCCGTCGCGGGTGCCCGCCATGTCGGAGTCCCGCGTGCACCTGCGGGTCGACAACGTCTCGCGCATCCCCACCGGACTGCTGATGCTCCAGGACCGGGTGCCGTACGTGCTCGGCCCGCGCCCGCGCTTCGTACTGGACCGGGTGGAGCCCGGCGGCCACCGCGAGGTGTCCTACCGGGTCCGCTCCGACCTGCGGGGCCGCTACCCGCTCGGCCCGCTGCAACTGCGGCTGACCGACCCCTTCGGCATGTGCGAACTGACCCGCTCCTTCAGCGCGTTCGACACCCTCACCGTGGTGCCGCGCGTCGAGGCGCTGCCGCCGGTACGCCTGGCCGGTGAGGCCAACGGCTACGGCGAGAGCCGCACCCGCGCGCTGGCCTTCGCCGGCGAGGACGACGTCATCCCGCGCGGCTACCGGCACGGCGACGACCTGCGCCGGGTGCACTGGCGCTCCACCGCCAAGTACGGCGAGCTGATGGTGCGCCGCGAGGAGCAGCCGCACCGCGCGCGCTGCACCGTCCTGCTGGACACCCGGCGCTCCGCCTATTACGGCGCGGGCCCCGACTCGGCGTTCGAGTGGGCGGTCTCGGCCGCCGCCTCGGTCTCCACCCACATGCTGGAACGCGGCTTCGCGGTACGGCTGCTGACCGACACCGGCAGCAGCGTCCCCGGCCCCGAGGGCACCGGCGGCTACGTCGGCGACTCCTCGGACATGGCGGGCGTCCTGCTGGACACCCTCGCCGTGGTCGACCACTCCGACGACCTGGCGCAGTCGCCCGGCTCCGGCTCCGGCCCCGACGCCGCGCACAGCGACGGCCTGTCCCGCGCCTACGAGGTGCTGCGGTCCAGCCACGAGGGCCTGCTGGTGGCCTTCCTCGGCGACCTGGACGAGGAGCAGGCGGCCAACGTCGGCCGGATGCGGCAACGGGCGGGCGGCGCCGTCGCGTTCGTCCTGGACAGCGACGACTGGACGGCCCGCGAGCCGGGCGCCAGGTCGGAGCCCCCGGCCGAGCACGGCGCGCGGGAGACCGGCGCCGAGGACGACGACACCCCGACACCGCTGCGGATGCTCCGCGAGGCGGGCTGGACGGTGCTGTCGGTACGCGCCGGGGACTCTCTGCCGGAACTGTGGCAGCGGGCCGACCGTTACCGCTCACGCGAGGAACAGCAAGAGGCAGGGGCCACAACATGAGCGGACGTGCCCGGCTGACGGTGTGTGCGGCGGCCGCCTCCGTGATGGCCGCCTGCTCGCTGCTGCCGCTGGCCACCCCCGCGGGCTGGATGTTCCAGGCCGTGCTCTTCGTGGCACTCCAGTCCGGGGTCGGCGCGCTGGCCCGACGGGTGCCGCTGGCCCGGCCGTTGACCGTCCTCGCGCAGGCGGTGGTCTCACTGCTCGTGCTGACCGTGATGTTCGCGCCGCACCAGGCACTGGGCGGCGTCATCCCCGGTCCCAACGCCTTCGTCCACCTCAGCGACCTGGTACGCGACGGGCTGACCGACGTCAGCCAGTTCGCCATCCCGGCGCCGGTCACCCCCGGCATCAGGATGCTGCTGGTCGGCGGTGTGCTGGTGGTCGCGCTCGCGGTGGACGCGCTGGCCGTCACGTACAACAGCGCGGCCCCCGCGGGACTTCCGCTGCTGGCGCTGTACTCGGTGGCCGCGGGGCTGTCCAACGGCGGTGCGCAGTGGCTGTACTTCGTGGTCGCCGCCGCCGGTTACCTGCTGCTGCTCCTGGCCGAGGGCCGGGACCGGCTCTCGCGCTGGGGCCGGGTCTTCGGCGGCGGTCCGCCGGCCAACGGCTGGGGCGGCTCCGCCAACCCGGCCTCCGGCAGCCGGGCACTGGCCCCGGTGCGCACCGGCCGCAGGATCGGCGTGATGGCGCTGGGCCTGGCCCTGGTCGCGCCCGCCGTGCTGCCGTCGCTGGGCAGCGGCCTGCTGGACACCTCGGGCACCGGTACGGGACCGGGGCGCGGCGGCACGATCTCCGCGGTCAACCCGGTGGTGGCCCTCCAGGACAACCTCAACCAGCAGGACAACCGCGAAGTCCTCTCGTACCGGACCAACTCCACCGATCTGTCCAGCATGTACTTGCGGATCGTGGCGCTCGACCAGTTCGACGGCACGCAGTGGCAGCCGTCGAAGCGGAAGATCGAGGACATCCCGTCGGTGCTGCCGCAGCCCGCGGGCATGGCCTCCGACGTGAAGTACTCCAAGGTCCAGACGACGGTGAAGGTCGACGACGGCTACGCGCAGGGCTGGCTGCCGATGCCCTTCCCGGCGCTGGGCGTCGACGTGTCGGGGCACTGGCGGTTCGAGCCCGAGGGCCGGACGATCATCGGCGACCGCGGGCAGAACACCTCGGGTCTGACGTACTCGGTCACGAGCATGCAGGTGCAGCCGACGGCCGCGCAGCTCGCCGCCGCGCCCCCGGCCACCGGACGGGTCGCCGAGGAGTACACCAAGGTGCCCGGCTCGCTGCCGAAGGTGGTCGCGCAGACCGCGCAGCAGGTGACGGAGTCGGCGAACAACGACTACGAGAAGGCGCTGGCGCTCCAGCGGTACTTCACCTCGGGCGCGTTCGTCTACAACACCAAGGCGCAGTCGGGCACCGGCGTGGACGCCATAGCGCGGTTCCTGCGCACCAAGGAAGGCTTCTGCATCCACTTCGCCTTCACCATGGCGGCGATGGCCCGCACGCTGCACATCCCGGCGCGGGTGGCGGTCGGCTTCACCCCCGGCTCGCAGCAGGGCTCGGACGGCACGATGTCGGTGGGCCTCAAGGACGCGCACGCCTGGCCCGAGCTGTACTTCGAGGGCATCGGCTGGACCCGTTTCGAGCCGACCCCGTACCGGGGCACGGCCCCCTCGTACACCCAGACCACGACGCCCTCGGGCACCAACGAGCCCGCCGACCAGGGACAGCACGGCACGGCGACGACGCCGACCCCGACGCCGTCGGCGAGCGCGAGCTGCGGCAGCGACAACCGGGCGCAGAGCTCCTGCGACAACACGGCGGTGGCCGCTTCCGGCGGTTCCGGCGGCGGCGGGTTCGGCGGCGGCAGGATCGCCGTGCTCACGCTGCTCGCGCTGCTGGTGCTGGCCGTCCCGCTGCTGCCCATGCTCTGGCGGCGCCGACAGCGGTCCAGACGGCTCGGCGGCGGACGGGACAGGGCCGAAGGGCTCGCCCTGTCCGCCTGGCGCGAGGTGGTCGACACCGGCTGGGACTACGGCGTCCCGCCGGACGACTCCGAGACCCCGCGGCGGGCGATGGCCCGGCTGGTCCAGGACGGCGGTCTGACCGGCCAGGCCGCGGTCTCCGCGGGCGCCCTGGCCACGGCGGTGGAGCAGGTGCTCTACTCGCCCAGGCCCCAGCCGGTCACCGGGTTGCCGGCCGATGTCCGGCACGTCCGCGAGGGCCTGCACGCGGCGGCCGGGCGCCACGGTCGCCTTCGGGCGGTGCTTCTGCCGCGTTCCTCCGCCCGGGTGATCTGGCAGCTTTCTGACCGGTGGTCCGCGGTCACTCTCCGTCTGTCCGAGGCCGGGCATCGCCTTGTCGCTCCGCTGAGGAGGCGCCTGGCGCGCCAGGCGTGAGTCACCACCGCGCGGGTGGGGCGCCCCTCAGGGGGCTGCGCTGTCCGCGCGGGGCGTGGCCCCGTCAGGGGCGGGAGGAACTGCGCGCCCGCCCCCAGGGGCCGGTGGTCCGGGAACGACCGGACTGCCCCGCCGGAGCGGGTGGTGACCTGCGGGAGCGCGGCCGGCGGCGGACGGCGCGGTTCCTCAGCGCGGTCCGCCGCTGACCGCGCGGTTCCTCAGCGCGGCGGGCGGCGGACCGCGCGGTTCCTCCCCCAGCTAACGCTGGGAGGTGCCCCCCAGCGCCCTTCCGGGGCACACGCCTCGCGCCGGCACGGCCTCAGGGGCCGCGACCCTCAGGGATCGGCTCGCCGCACGGCGACAGGTGGGCGCCCAGGGGGCAAAAAGATCGGCGCACCGCCGGGAGGGTGCGGGACCCTCGGACGGTGCGCCGTGCTGGCGGAAGTGACCCTCTAGCGGCCACCCTGCTGCTCGTCGCGGCGGCGCTGCCACCGCTCCTCGATCCGGTCCATGACCTTGCCCCGCTTGGCCTGGTTGCGGCGACTGAGCCGCCGGCCGGGTGCGCCGGGGGCACCGGGAACCCCGGCGGCGGGCGCCGCCTCGCCCGGCTTGCCCGCCTTGCGCCAGCCGGTGACGGCCAGCACCGCACAGGCCAGCATGACCAGGAAGCCCACCACACTGATCCAGGGCTGCTTGGCGATCATGCCGCCCATGAGCAGCGCGATACCGACCAGGAAGCCCGCCACCGACTGGTAGACACGCCGCCTGGTGTACGTGCGCAGCCCACTTCCCTCAAGCGCCGACGCGAACTTGGGATCTTCGGCGTACAGCGCTCGCTCCATCTGCTCGAGCATGCGCTGCTCGTGCTCCGAGAGCGGCACGGAGTCCTCCTACTCGTCGGTCGCAGGGGGGCGACCGGTCCGACCCTTTCAGGATAGGCAGGGATTCGCCCCCATGAAACCCGCCCCACTACGCCAATCCGACGGGGGCTTCATTCCCCGTCCGCCGTTACGTCATGCCAGCATACGGTCAGCAATGGCGGTACGGGGGGCCTGTGACCGACTACTCCGGCCGGTGGCGGGGGCGGGTGAAGCGGAAGAGGTCCTTCCGGGGGTCTCGCGGGGTCCGTCAGCCGCGCTCGCCGAGGACGTGGAGCTGGGTGGCCACCGAGTGGAATCCGGGCTCCTCCGCCGCTGCCAGCTCCAGCCGCAGCAGCGCCTCCAGGGCGCCCGGCTCGGTGTCGACCAGGACGCCGGGTACGAGGTCGGCGAAGACCCTGATGCCGTGCACGGCGGCGGCCCGCAGGCCCGCGTCGGTGACCAGCCGGGTGAGCTGGTCCGCGGTGTAGCGGCGGGGCAGCGAATCGCCGTCGCCCCATCGGCCGTCCGGGTCACCGAGGGCGTGCTGGGCCTCCGCGAAGTGCCCGGCGAGGGCGCGGGCCAGTACGGCGCCGCCGCGGCCCGCCGCGAGCAGGCTGAGGGCGCCGGAGGGGCGGAGGGCTCCGACCACGTTGCGCACGGCCTCCGCCGGGTCGTCCACGTACTCCAGGACGCCGTGGCACAGCACCATGTCCCAGCTCCCGCGGGGCACGATGTCGGGCAGCCCGTGGGTGTCGCCCTGGACGGCGCTGACCCGGTCGGTGACCCCGGCCTCGGCGGCTCGCCGCTCCAGTGCGAAGAGCGCGTCGGGGCTGGGGTCGACGACGGTGACGCGGTGGCCGAGCCGGGCGACGGGCACCGCGAAGTTGCCGGTGCCGCCGCCAGTGTCCAGGACGTCGAGTGCCGCCGTGTCCGCGGTCTTGGCCCGCCGTTCGAGAGCGTCCTTGAGGACCTCCCACACCACGGCGGTACGCAGACTGGCACGGGGGCGCATCGGGTCCACCCCTCCTTGACGGGACATGGCGCGCGGCTCCTCGCAGGGGCTGGTCACATCGGGCGGCTCCACTCTAGAGCCCCCGGCCGAGGTGGGGCCGCCGCGCGCGGCCGGGCGTCGTGGTCCAGGTGCTCGTGCGCGACCAGGACGACGGGGCCGCCGCGCGCGGCCGGGTGTCAGTTGGCGCGTCTGCGGGGTGGCTCCGCGGCCGCGGGGGCCGGGATCAGGGGCGGCTTGCCCGCGAGCGCGGGCTGGAGGAGCAGCATGCGCTCCACCAGGCGCAGGAACATGGTCGCGGCGCGCAGCAGGTCGTCGGCGTCGCGGGGGCCCGCGGCTCCGGCTATGCCGGCCTCGGCGCGGGCCCTGCGGGCCGCGCCCGCCTCGAACAGGGCGCTCCACTCCGCCAGTTCGGGCGCGACCTCGGGCAGCACCTCCCAGGCGGTGCGTATCCGCTGGCGGCGGCGCGGGGCGGGCTCGGGTCGGCCGCGTACCGCGAGCACCGCGGCGGCGGTGCGCAGGGCGGCGAGGTGGGCGGTGGCGTAGCGCTCGTTCGGAGTCTCCAGGACGGCGGCCTCTTCGAGGCCGAGGTGTGCCTGGGTGAGCAGGTCAAGGGCGGCGGGTGACGCGGTGGCGCGGCGCAGCACAGGATGGATGTCGCTTACGGGAGCTGCCATGGCGAGCCTCCTTTCTCCGTGCCACCCATAGTGGGGGCTACCACTGACAATCGGTCCTGACCTGGGGTAACGCCCGAAAACGGGACATTCGCGCGGTGGCCGGAATCCGCCGGGTGAACGTGCCCGGTGAACATGCCGGACGCCGGACAGGCAGAATCGGCACCATGACCACCGCACGACGCCAGGCCACTCGTCAGAAGCTGTACGAGGCCGCCGTCACCCTCATCGCCGAACAGGGCTTCTCCGCCACCACGGTCGACGAGATCGCCGAACGGGCCGGGGTCGCCAAGGGCACCGTCTACTACAACTTCGCCAGCAAGAACGACCTGTTCGAGGAGTTGCTGCGGCACGGCGTGGGTCTGCTGACCGTCTCGCTGCGCGAGGCCGCGCAGGACGCGGAGGCCAAGGGCGGCGGCAAGGTCGACGCGCTGGACGCGATGATCCACGCGGGGCTCGACTTCATCGTGCGCTACCCGTCCTTCACGCAGCTCTACGTGGCCGAGCTGTGGCGCACCAACCGCGCCTGGCAGGACACGCTGATGATCCTGCGTCAGGAGGCGGTGGCGGTGGTCGAGAAGGTGCTGGGCGAGGCGGTGGCGGCGGGTGAGCTGAACGACGAGATCGACGTACCGCTGACGGCGTCCGCGCTGTTCGGGATGGTGCTGGTCGCCGCGCTGGACTGGCAGGCGTTCCAGCCGGAGCGCGGTATCGACGAGGTGCACGCGGCGCTGTCCCGGCTGCTCCAGGGCAGGGTCGGCGGGCGTTCGGCGCGCCAGTGAGCGGTCCGCGGGTGCGCTGTTCTGGCAGGGTCCGGTCCCCCGCAGGTCCGTGCCAGAACAGCGCCTCCCCCGTGCGCCCCCCGTTCACGTACGGACCGGTGTACTTCCGCCGCCCCGTGTCGGCGGTTCTGGCACCGAAGCCCGTCCGCGGTCCCCACTCTTCCGGTTTCCCGGCCGACGCCCCATCCGCGAACGTACTCAACCGCGCGTCTAGGTACGGATACTCATGACCGCGCGATTTCACTCGGTGACAGTGGGCGCGGTTCGCTAGAGTCCCGCGCATGTCCGTACTTCCGCTGGTCTTCACCAGCGGCTGGGCGAGCGGGATCAACGCCTACGCCGTCGTGCTGCTGCTCGGTGTGATGGGCAGGGCGGGTATCACCGACGAGGTGCCGCTCTCGCTCCAGCGCACCGATGTGCTGCTGATCGCGGCTGCCCTGTTCCTCTGCGAGGCGGTGGCCGACAAGATCCCTTACGTGGACTCGGCGTGGGACGCCGTGCACACGGTGATCAGGCCGGTCGCGGGCGCGGTGGTGGCGGCGCTGCTGGCCGGGCAGTCGGGTTCGCTGTCGGAGCTGGCGGCGGGCGCGGTCGGCGGATCCACGGCGCTGGCCAGCCATCTGGTGAAGGCGGGCACGAGGCTGGCGGTGAACACCTCGCCCGAGCCCGCGAGCAATATCGTGGTCAGCCTCGCCGAGGACCTGGGCGTCGCGAGCATCGTCACCTTCGCGCTCTTCCATCCGCTGCCCGCCGCGATCATCGCGGCGGTGCTGCTGGTGCTCGGCATGACCGTCGTGCTCCTGCTGCTGTCCCGGATCCGGCGGGCGCTGCGCCGCCGCAGGGAGCGCAGGGAGCGCAAGAACCGGAACGGCACCCCGGCGCCCACCTGAGAGCCTGTCGGGCGGCCTTCGATACAGTCCCTGCCATGGCACGGATTGCGGTGATCGGCGCGGGTATGGGCTCGCTGGCGGCGGCGGCCAGGCTCGCCATCGGCGGCCACCGGGTGGTGGTGCACGAGCGGTCGGCGACGTACGGCGGCGGTGTGGGCCGGGTCGAGAGGGACGGTTTCGCCTTCGACACCGGTCCTGGACTGCTGCTGCTCCCCGCCGTGCAGCGCGATCTGTTCGTCAAGACCGGCCGGGAGTCGCTCGAACAGTCCGTCGGTCTGGCGCAGGCCGATCCGGCCGCCCGCCACGTCTTCGCCGACGGTACGGATCTGACGCTGCCCAACGCGTCGCGCTCCGGGGTCATGGAGGCGCTGGACGGCGCTCTGGGCGCCGGAAGCGGCGAGCGGTGGAGCGAGGTCATGCTGCGCGCCCGGGAAGCCTGGGAGGCCACTCGCAGGCCCTTGTTGGAGGACGCGGTGTCCGGGGCGACCGCCGCGCTGCGCGAGGATCCGTATCCGGCGGCCGGGAAGCGCGGTCTGCTGCGGCGCCCGGCGCGGGCGCGGACCCTGTCCGCCGTCGCGGACGGCGAGTTGCGCGACCCCCGGCTGGCCGCGCTGCTGGAGAGCTATCCGCTCGACTACGGCCTCGACCCGCGCACCGCTCCCGCCTCCGCGACCGTACTGGCGTACGTGGAGCAGACCTTCGGGGTCTGGTACGTGCCCGGCGGGCTGCGGGCGCTGGCCGACGCGGTGTACGCGCGCTGTCTGGCACGGAAGGTGGAGTTCCGGTTCGGCTCCGAGGTCACCGGGGTGCTGGAGAAGGACGGCCGGGCCGCCGGGGTGGAACTGGCCGACGGCGGTAAGGCGGAGGCGGACTTCGTGGTGGCGGGCGCGCCGCTGCCCGCGCTCCACCGGGACCACGTGCTGCCCTGGGAGTCCGAGGACGAGTTGCCCGACTGGGGCCCGCGGCACCCGCGGGGCGTCCTCACCGTCCACCTGGCGCTGCGCGGCGCGCGCCCGGCCGACGCCGTGCACCGTACGGTCGTGCACGCCCCGGACCGCGAGCGCGCGCTGACCTGGGCATTCGACTCCCCCGGCACCACGGACGCCGTCCCCACGGTGACGGTGCTGCGGCCCGACGACCCCGCGCTGCGCCCGGACGGGCACGAGGCGGTCACCGTGAGGGTGACCGTGCCGCCGCACGGCCGGGCCGGCCTGGACTGGACGGCTCCCGGCGCCGCCGACGCCGTCGCCGAGCGGGCGGTGGCCGCCGCGGAGGCGGCCGTACCCGGCCTGCGGGAGCGGGAGTTGTGGCGGATCGTGCGGACACCGGCGGACACGGAACGCGAGACCGGCGCACCGGGCGGCTCGGTCCCCGCCCCGGCGCTCGCGGGCGCGCACGGCTCACTGCTGCGCTCCCCCAACGCCGACGGCCTGCCGGGGCTCTACCGGGTCGGCGGCTGGGCCCACCCCGGCGGCGGACTGCCGCACGCGGGCATGTCGGGCGCGATCGTGGCCGACCTGATCATGGGCGGGCCCGGCGGCAGCCGGTGAACGGGCGTGCGCCGCGCGCTCGTTGACGGCCCGCTCGACGGATTCCCCTCCGCTGGCCGCCTCTTGCCGCCCCCGTTACCGCCGCGAAGATCCTTAAGCGGACCACCGCCCGGATTCAACCGATCGGACGGAAAAGCCCGGCGGGCGCTCCGGGGGCGCGCGGTGGCCGCCTAGCGTGAACGGCGGCCCGTGATCACCGAGCGGAAGGCCGTACGAAGCATGCCGCAGCCCTTCGAACTCCCGCAGTTCTACGTGCCGTATCCGGCGCGGCTCAACCCCCACCTGGAACGGGCCAGGGAGCACTCCAAGGCGTGGGCCCGCGAGATGGACATGATCGAGGGCTCAGGGATCTGGGACGAGGCGGACTACGACGCCCACGACTACGCGCTGCTGTGCGCGTACACCCATCCCGACGCGTCGGGTCCCGAACTGGACCTGGTCACCGACTGGTACGTGTGGGTGTTCTTCTTCGACGACCACTTCCTGGACATCTTCAAGCGCAGCCAGGACATGCAGGGCGCGAAGGCGTACCTGGACCGGCTGCCCGCCTTCATGCCGGTGGATCCCGGACAGCCGGTGCCGGAGCCGACCAACCAGGTCGAGGCGGGGCTCGCGGACCTGTGGGCGCGCACGGTGCCGACGATGTCGCAGGACTTCAGGGAGCGGTTCCACGAGAGCACGTACTACCTGCTGGAGGAGTCGCTCTGGGAGCTGTCCAACATCAACGCGGGCCGGGTCTCGAATCCGATCGAGTACATCGAGATGCGCCGCAAGGTGGGCGGCGCGCCCTGGTCGGCGAATCTGATCGAGCACGCGGCGGGCGCCGAGGTACCGGCGCGGATCGCCGGGAGCCGTGCGATGCGGGTGCTGCGCGACTGCTTCGCGGACAGCGTGCACCTGCGCAACGACCTGTTCTCGTACCAGCGCGAGATCGAGGACGAGGGCGAACTCTCCAACGCCGTCCTGGTCCTTGAGCGGTTCCTCGGTCTGACCGCCCAGCAGGCCGCGGACCGGGTGAACGACCTGCTGACCTCGCGGCTGCACCAGTTCGAGCACACCGCTCTCACCGAAGTGGAGCCGCTGTTCGGGCAGTTCGGCCTGACCCCGCAGGAACGTCTCGGCGTCTTCGCGTACGTCAAGGGACTCCAGGACTGGCAGTCGGGCGGCCACGAGTGGCACATGCGCTCCAGCCGGTACATGAACGGCGCGGACGGCAGTTCCCGCGCGGTGGGCGCGGGCGCCGGTATCGGCGGCGGCGCGATCGGCGGGCCGACGGGCCTGGGCACCTCGGCCGCGCAGATCCTGCACTCGCTGGCCGCGACCTTGCCGCAGCGCGCCCGGTCCTTCTCGCACGCCCCGCACCAGCGCACCGACACGGTCCGGCGCGCCGAGATCCACATGCCGTTCGAGACCACGCTCAGCCCGCACTTGGACACCGCCCGGCGGCACAACATGGAGTGGGGCCGGGCGATGGGCATCCTCGGCGCGGAGCCCGGCTTCCCCGTCCCCGGCGGGCTGTGGAACGAACGCAAGCTCGCCGACTACGACTTCGCGCTGTGCGCGGCGGGCATCCACCCGGCGGCCTCGCCGGAGGAGCTGAACCTCACCACGGACTGGCTGACCTGGGGCACCTACGGCGACGACTACTACCCGCTGGTCTTCGGCCGGTCCCCCGACACCGGAGCGGCCCGGCTGGCCACCGAGCGGTTCAAGCTGTTCATGCCGCTGGGCGACGAGCCCGCGCCCACGCCGGTGAGCGCGCTGGAACGGGGTCTGGCGGACCTGTGGCGGCGCACCGCGGGCCCGATGTCCCCCGACGCGCGGGGCAAATTCCGCTTCGCCGTCGAGGACATGTGCGAGAGCTGGCTGTGGGAGCTGGCCAACCAGAAGCAGAACCGGGTGCCGGACCCGGTCGACTACATCGAGATGCGCCGCAAGACCTTCGGCTCCGACCTGACGATGAGCCTGTCGCGGATCGGCCACGGTGACGCGCTGCCGGACGCCGTCTACCGCTCGCGGCCCGTGCAGTCCATGGAGGTGGCCGCCGCCGACTTCGCCTGCCTGCTCAACGACGTGTTCTCGTACCGCAAGGAGATCGAGTTCGAGGGGGAGATCCACAACGCGGTGCTCGTCGTGCAGAATTTCCTGGACTGCTCGCCGCAGGAGGCGATGGACGTGGTCGGGGATCTGATGGCCGCGCGGATGCAGGAGTTCCAGCACATCACCGAGAACCAACTGCCCACGCTCTTCGAGGAGTTCGCACTCGACGACGCGGCGCGCGAGGTGCTGCTCGGCTACGCGCAGGAGCTGCGCGACTGGCTGGCGGGCATCCTCACCTGGCACGAGGGCTGCCACCGCTACGAGGAGGAGACGCTGCGGCGGGACTTCCCACACGTGGCCGCCGTGCTGCCCGCCCAGACCTGGGCCGCGCCCAACGGCCTGGGCACGGCGGCGGCCCGGCTGCCGTCACTGCTGCACGCGGCCCGCACCCAGGCCGGGTAGCGGGCCGGGCGGCGGGGCGAACTCTCAGTAGCGGTAGGGGTCGTACGGGTCGGCGTACTGCGGCTGCTGCTCCTGCTGGGGCGGTTGCTGCTGCTCGTACGGCGACTGGTACTGCTGCTGGGGGATGTACGGCTGCGCCTGCGGGTCGGGCTGCTGCTGGTACGGGTAGCCGTACGGGTCGCTGCCCAGCGGCTGTTGCTCCTGCTCCTGCTGACCGCCGTAGGTCTCGTACCGCGGCTGCGGTTGGGGCTGCGGATACGGGTACGGGTAGGGCTCGCCGCCGCCGGCCGGGGTGTCGTAGCCGTAGGGGGCGGGGGCGGGCTCCTGGTAGGCGCCCGGGTCGTAGCCGTACTCGTGGCCGCCCCAGCCGGACTGGTCGGAGCCGTCACCGGCGTAGGAGGCCGCCGCGGGCTGGGGTTCGCCGCCCCAGCCCGCATAGCCCTGCGCGCCGTACCCCTCGTAGCCGCCGCTGGTGTACGGGTCGGGGGTGTACGTCGACTGGCCGTCGTAGACCGGGTATTCGCCGCTGTCCTCGTGCATCGGGACCGGCTGGTAGATCTGGCCGGAGTCCAACGGCCGCCCGCCGCCGAACAGATCGGGCTCGTCCGCGTCGAGTTCGTCGCGCGGACCCGGCTGCCGGGCGGCGGCGAATTCCTCCGGGTACTCCTCCTCGACCGGGCTGACCTCCAGCACCGGCTCGGTCACCCCGCCCTTCCTGCGGCGGCTGGAGCCGGGACGCCCGCCGAGCGCCCAGCCGGTGGAGAAGCCGCGCTTGTAGGAGAGCGTCACGAAGGACTGGCCCGCGCCGAAGGCGAGCGCGCCGAGCACGATGATGATCACATTGCGCTGGGACACGCCGACGACCACGCCCAGGAACCCGGCGAAGGCCAGTACGCGATAGCGCAGCCGCGCCTTGTACTGGAGCAGTACCTCACCGAGCAGCCACAGCGCGACGATTCCGAAGGCGACGTACAGCACCGAGTAGCCCATGCGCCCACTTCCTTAACTGGACCGAGCCGACTGTACCGAGCCGGTCACGTCCGCTGGTGCAGACCGAGGTTCTCGTAGATCTCCAGCGACGCTGTCGAGTGGTTAAGAGTAATGAAGTGCAGCCCCGGAATGTCCTCCGCCATCAGACGGCGGCACATCTCGGTGGTGAACTCGATGCCGATCGCCCGGACCGCGACCGGGTCGTCCTGCACCGCGAGGATGCGTTCGGCCAGGTCGGAGGGGAAGGGGGCGTTGCCGAGCTGGGCGAAACGCTCGATCTGCCGGACGTTGGTGACCGGCATGACCTCGGGGATGATCGGGGTGCTGCACCCCGCCGCGTCGACCCGGTCACGCAGCCGCAGGTAGTCCTCCGCGTCGAAGAACATCTGCGTGATGGCGAAGTCGGCGCCCGCGCGGCACTTGTCCAGGAAGTGCCGGGTGTCCTCGGCCGGGTCGGTGGAGCGCGGGTGCATCTCGGTGAACGCGGCCACGCCGACGCAGAAGTCGCCGGACTCCTTGATCAGCCGGACCAGTTCCGCCGCGTACGTCAGGCCCTCCGGGTGCGGCACCCACTCCGCGAGCGGGTCGCCCGGCGGGTCCCCGCGCACAGCCAGGATGTTGCGGATTCCGGCGTCCGCGTACTGACCGATGATGTTGCGCAGCTCGGCCACCGAGTGGTTCACGGCCGTGAGGTGCGCGCACGGGGTCAGCGTCGTGTCCGACACGATCCGGTCCGTGGCCCGCACCGTGCCCTCCCGCGAGGAGCCGCCCGCGCCGTAGGTCACCGACACGAACGTGGGGCCGACCGCCTCGATCCTGCGGATCGCGTTCCACAGCGTCCGCTCGCCCTTCTCCGTCCTCGGCGCGGCGAATTCGAACGAGTACGAGCGCTCGCCCCGCGCCAGGAGCTCACGGATCGTGATCGCCCGGTCTGTTCGCGTGGAAGGTGTCCCCAAAGCCATGCCTTGAAGGCTAGCCCCGGCTGGCCACCGTCCGTAACCGGACGGGGCGATATGACCTCGTACGTCCGTTTCCTGGCCACCGGCGGTCCACGGATTGGACACCGGGTGGGCTTGGCGCCCATGCCCGCGCCTTCCCCGGGGCTCGCCCCCCGTCAGGCCCCGCCGAAGCCACCTTCCCCTCCCACGGGTCCCCGCTCTCCCGGGATGCGACCCCGAGCGGTCCCTCTGCCAGGGCGGCACAGCGGGTTTTCCGGGGCGCGGCCCCGGGCGGCCTCCTTGCGCTGGGCGGCACGCCGGGCTTTCAGGGGGCGCGAGCCGGGCGGTCCCTCTGCCGGGGGCGGCACGCCGGGTTTTTAGGGGCGCGGGGAACTGCGCGCTCAGCCCGCGCGGTGGTGCGCCTTTGAGAACCGGCCCCAGCGGGGCAGATGCTGTTGTTTTCGGGCTGAAAGCCCGGTGGGGGCTGGTCGCGCAGTTCCCCGCGCCCCTGAAAAGACCGGCCAGCCGCCCTGGCAGAAAGACCGCCTCGGGGCCGCGCCCCGAAAAGACCGGCTTGCCGCCTGCGGGAGAGGACCGTCCAGGGGCCGGGCCCCGGGAATGCTCACCGCCTAGGTGTCAGGCGAGGGCGGCGCGGAGGGCGGAGGCCGCGCCGGCGGGATCGGCGGCCTCGGTGAGGGCGCGGACGACGACGACGCGGCGCGCACCGGCGGCGCGGACCTGGGCGATGTTGTCGAGGGAGATGCCGCCGATGGCGAACCAGGGCCGGTCGGTCGTGAGCCCGGCGGCGTGCCGGACCAGGTCGAGCCCCGGGGCGGGACGCCCCGGCTTGGTGGGCGTGGGCCAAACGGGCCCGGTGCAGAAGTAGTCGGCGCCGGGCTCCACGGCGGCGGCGTCCACCTCGGAAGGGGCATGGCAGGAGCGCCCGATCAGCACCTCCTCGCCGAGGATGGCGCGCGCGGCCGGGACCGGCAGGTCCCCCTGGCCGAGGTGCAGGACGTCGGCCCGGGCCGCGTGCGCCACGTCGGCGCGGTCGTTGACCGCGAGGAGCTTGCCGTGCCTGCGGCAGACCTCGGCGAGGACGGCGAGGGCCGCCAGTTCGGCCCCCGCCTCGATGCCCTTGTGCCGGAGCTGGATGACGTCCACCCCGCCGCTCAGTACCGCGTCCGCGAACTCGGCGAGGTCGCCGCGCTCGGTCCTGGCGTCGGTGCACAGATAGAGCCGGGCGGCGGCGAGCCGGTCACGGGCGGTGCCCACGGCGATGGCGGCGGCGGTGGTCGTCATGCGGGCGGTTCCCCCTGAGGCGTACGGGTTACACGGCGAGCGCCTGCGCTCGGCGCTTCACCTCGGTCCCGCGATTCTCGCGCAGTGCCTGGGCGGGGGTGCCGGGGAGGCTCGGGTCGGGCGTGAAGAGCCATTCCAGCGCCTCATCGTCCGAGAACCCGTCGTCCTTGAGCACGGTGAGCGTGCCGGACAGGCCCTTGGTGATGGCGCCTTCGCCGACGAAGTCCGCGGGCACCATGAGCACCTTGTTCTCACCGCGGCGGACCGCGATGAGCTGGCCCTCCTTGATGAGGGGGCGAATCCGGGTGATGTCGAGTCCGAGCCGCTCCGCGACCTCGGGCAGCGTGAGCCACGAGGGGACGAGAGCGTCAATGTGTGCGTCAACCGACGAGAAAACAGTCACAGGACAAGGGTGCCACCCGCCGCCGACAACCGCTGCGGCACTGCGCCGTTAGCGGGACGCCCCGCTCAGCGCAGGGCCGCCGACTTGAGCTGCACCGCCGGGTCGGCGGCGAGCGCCGGGTCCAGCACCGCCGCGCGGGCGACCAGCTTGCGGGCCTGCGCCAGGTCCCGCGGCCGGTCCACGGCCAGCAGCGCGGCCAGGGCGCCGCCGCGCAGCCAGCACACCGACCAGGACGGGCTCGCCGGGTCTCCGCGCAGCAGCATCGTGTCGGCGCCCGTGTGGTGCCCTGCGTACTGCACGAAGCGGCCGAACTGCTCGGACCAGAAGTACGGCACCGGGTCGTACGCCTCGTCGCCGCCGAGGACGTTGGCGGCGGCGGTCCGCGGGCCCTGCACGGCGTTGTCCCAGTGGTGGATGAGCAGCCGCTCGCCGTAGCGCGCGGACGGGAACGACGCGCAGTCGCCGACCGCGTACACGTCGGACGCGGTGGTGCGCAGCCGGTCGTCGGCGAGTACCGCGCCGTCCGGGCCGAGGCCGACGCCGGAACCGGCCAGCCAGCCGGTGGCGGGCCTGGCGCCGATGCCGACCACGACGGCCGCGGCGGGCAGCCGGGTGCCGTCGGCGAGCACCACGGCGCCGGGTTCGACCTCGGCGACGGCGGTGCCGGTGAGCAGCCGTACCCCGGCGTCGGCGTACCAGGCCCGCATGTGGCCGGTGATGGTCGCGGGCAGCGCGCCGGACAGCGGCCGGTCCGCGGCCTCCACGACGGTCACCTCGCAGCCCGCCTGCCGCGCCGCGGTGGCGAATTCGGCGCCGATCCAGCCCGCGCCGACCACCACGACGTCCTTGTGGGCGTCCAGCACCGGGCGCAGCGCCGCCGCGTCGTCCAGGGTGCGCAGCAGGTGGACGCCGGGCAGGCCCGCCGTGCCGGGCAGCGCCACGGGGTAGGCGCCGGTCGCGACGACGAGACGGCCGTAGCGCAGGCCGCCCTTGTCGGTGACGACCTCGTGGTCGGCTGGCCGCAGCCCCTGCGCCCGTACGCCCAGGCGCAGATCCACGTCCAGGGCGTCGAAGTCGACGTCGAAGCGGACGTCGGTGTCCTCGCCCGCCGTGCCGAGCAGGACCGCCTTCGACAGCGGCGGGCGGTCGTACGGAGGGTGCGGCTCGTCGCCGACCAGCACGATGCCGTCCCGCCAGCCCTGCTCGCGCAGGCAGACCGCCGTCTGCACCCCGGCCATCCCGGCCCCGACAATCACGACGTCGTTCACATGATTCACGGTAGTCGGTACGGGCCGCCGACGACGCCGGGCCACCCCCGGGCGGCGGGCGGGGATATGGTGTCGGGGCCAGAGAACACGCGGGAGCCCGGACGCACCGGGCTGAGAGGGCGGCTGGACGGCCGCCGACCGTACGAACCTGATCCGGGTCATTCCGGCGAAGGGAGGGCGGTATTCGATGGGTACACCTGAACCGGCGGCGCCGAGCGGACCGGCGGCTCCGACGGCCGCGCCGCGGAGTTCCCGCGCGGCGGCGTCGTACGACGTCCTGGTGGTGGGCGGCGGCATCATCGGCCTGGTCACCGCCTGGCGGGCGGCGCAGCGCGGCCTGCGGACCGCCGTGGCCGACCCGGACCCCGGCGGCGGCGCGGCGCGGGTGGCGGCGGGCATGCTGGCCGCGGTCACCGAATCGCAGTACGGCGAGCAGACGCTGCTGGACCTCAATCTGGCGTCGGCGCGCCGATACCCGGATTTCGTGGCCGAGTTGACCGAGGCGACCGGCCTCGACGTCGGCTTCCGCGCCTGCGGCACCCTGACCGTCGCGCTGGACGCCGACGACCGCGCGCACCTGCGCGATCTGCACGCCTTCCAGACCTCGCTGGGCCTGCCCTCGGAGTGGCTGAGCGGCCGGGACTGCCGCCGCCTCGAACCGCTGCTCGCCCCCGGTGTCCGCGGCGGACTGCGGGTGGACGGCGACCACCAGGTCGACCCCCGCCGTCTCGCCACGGCGCTGCTGCGGGCCGCGGAGCTGGCCGGTGTGGTCCTGCACCGCTCGGCGGTGGCCCGCGTCGAGATCTCGGGCGGCCGGGCCGTCGGCGCGCTGCTCGACGACGGTACGGCGGTCACGGCCGGTCGTACGGTGCTGGCCGCGGGCAGCGACAGCGGCCGGATCGCGGGCGTGCCCGAGGCCGCGCTGCCGCCGGTACGGCCGGTGAAGGGGCAGATCCTGCGGCTGCGCATCCCGCCGGGCCACGCGCCGTTCCTGTCCCGTACGGTCCGGGCGGTGGTACGCGGCAGCCATGTGTACCTGGTGCCGCGCGAAAACGGGGAGCTGGTACTCGGCGCGACCAGCGAGGAGTTGGGCTGGGACACCACGGTGACCGCGGGCGGGGTCTACGAACTCCTCCGGGACGCCCACGAGTTGGTGCCCGGCATCACCGAACTGCCGCTCACCGAGACCCTGGCGGGCCTGCGGCCGGGGTCCCCGGACAACGCTCCACTCCTCGGCCGCGGCGCGCTGGACGGCCTGCTGCTGGCCACCGGCCACCACCGCAACGGCGTGCTGCTCACCCCGATCACCGGCGACATCATGGCGGAGGCGCTGGTCACGGGCGAACTGCCCGCGTACGCGCGGCCGTTCGCCGCCTCCCGCTTCGCGGCCGTCCCGGTGCCCGTCTTCCCGGTATCCGGACCCCCGGCCGCCGCCGCGCGTGAGGAGCAGACCGTATGACGATCACGGTCCTGGTGAACGGCGAGCGCCGCTCCCTGCCCGCGCCCCTCGCCCTCGACGCCCTGGTGGCCGACCTCACCCCGGCCGCCTCCGGCGTGGCCGCCGCCCTCAACGAGACGGTCGTCCCGCGCGCCCGGTGGGCGGCGACGCCGCTGTCCGACGGTGACCGCGTGGAAATCCTCACCGCCGTGCAGGGGGGCTGAGGGATGACGACTTCCGCTGTCGACGTCAGCGACCCGTTGCGGATCGGGGACGCCGTCTTCTCCTCGCGGCTGATCATGGGGACCGGCGGGGCGCCGAGCCTGGAGGTGCTGGAGCAGGCGCTGCTCGCGTCCGGTACGGAGCTGACCACCGTCGCCATGCGGCGGCTCGACCCCACGACGAAGGGGTCGGTGCTGTCGGTGCTGCGGCGGCACGGCATCCGTGTGCTGCCCAACACCGCCGGGTGCTTCACGGCCGGTGAGGCCGTGCTGACCGCGCGGCTGGCGCGTGAGGCCCTCGGCACCGACTGGGTGAAGCTGGAAGTCATCGCGGACGAGCGGACGTTGCTGCCCGATCCGGTCGAACTCCTCGACGCCGCCGAGACGTTGGTGGACGACGGCTTCACGGTGCTGCCGTACACCAGCGACGATCCGGTGCTGGCGCGGAAGCTGGAGGATGTGGGGTGCGCGGCGATCATGCCGCTCGGGTCGCCGATCGGGTCGGGGCTCGGAATCCGCAACCCGCACAATTTTCAACTCATCACCGAGCGGGCCGGTGTTCCCGTCGTCCTCGACGCCGGGGCGGGGACGGCGTCCGACGCCGCGCTCGCCATGGAACTCGGGTGCGCCGCCGTCATGCTGGCCTCGGCCGTCACGCGGGCGCGGCAGCCGGTTCTCATGGCCGAGGGCATGCGTCACGCCGTTTCGGCCGGGCGCCTGGCCTTTCGTGCCGGGCGTATCCCCCGCCGCCACTTCGCCCTCCCGTCCTCCCCGCCCGAAGGTCTCCCCTCTCTCGACCCCGAACGCCCCGCCTTCTAGGCCCCGGGGCCCCGCGTCCACCGCGCACAGGACGTGCCCTCCGCGACCCTTGAAGGATCGGCCCGCCGCCCTCCGTGAAGGGGCGTACAGGGGCGGAGCCCCGGGGAAGGGCGCCGACCCGGGCAGGGGGACGGGAGGTCACGGAAGCGTTGCGGCACGCAACAGGTGGGGTACAGACCGGGCGCGCAGCGCCGTTCGGGGCATTCCGGCCTCGTAGAATCGGCGATCGTGGACACGACCGTGCAGGACCCGCTCGTCGGGCAGACGCTCGACCGCCGTTACCGGGTCGAGGCGCGCATCGCTGTCGGGGGGATGGCCACGGTGTACAGGGCCGTGGACACCCGCCTCGACCGGGTGCTCGCGCTCAAGGTGATGCACCCGGCCCTGGCGACCGACACCGGCTTCGTCGAGCGCTTCATCCGCGAGGCCAAAGCCGTGGCGAAGCTGGCGCACCCGAATGTCGTCGGGATGTTCGACCAGGGCGCCGACGGCACCTACGTGTATCTGGCCATGGAGTACGTGGCCGGCTGCACGCTGCGTGACGTGGTGCGCGAGCGCGGGGCGCTCCAGCCGCGGGCGGCGCTGGACATCATGGAGCCGGTGCTGGCGGCGCTCGGCGCCGCGCACCGCGCGGGCCTGGTCCACCGCGACATGAAGCCGGAGAATGTGCTGATCGGGGACGACGGCCGCGTGAAGGTCGCCGACTTCGGCCTGGTCAGGGCGGTGGACACTCAGACCAGCGCGTCGACCGGCTCGCTGCTGGGCACCGTCTCGTACCTCGCCCCCGAGCAGATCGGGCACGGCGTGGTCGACCAGCGCACGGATGTGTACGCGTGCGGGGTCGTGCTGTACGAGACGCTGACCGGCCGCAAGCCGTACGACGGGACGACGCCCGCGCAGGTGATGTTCCAGCACCTCAACGAGGACGTGCCCGCCCCGTCCTCGGTCGTCGCCGGTCTGGCACCCGCGCTGGACGCCCTGGTGGCGCGGGCCGCCTGCCGTGACCCGCGGGGCAGGCCCGCGGACGCCGTGGACCTGCTGGCCGAGGTGCGCGACGTGCGGGCGGCGCTGACCCCGGCGCAGCTGGACCGCGAGCCCGCGGCCACCATCGGCGAGATGAGCGGCGCCGGGTCCGAGGACCCGACCAGCGTCGTCCACCGCTATCCGTCGGCGGCCTTCGCGTCGGAGCCGATGCCCGCGTCCGCGCCGCCGGTACCGGCGGCGGCCGACAGCGGCGAGCTGAACCGTACGAGCAGGCTGCTGCTGCCGCCCCCGCCGCCCGACGAGCCGCCCGCGGGTCCTCGGCAGCCGCGGCGGCGGGGCCGCGGGGACGGTGCGCCGCGGCGGCGCGGGCCGCTGGCGGTGGTGCTGGCGCTGCTGGTGCTGCTCGGGGTCGGCGCGGGCGTCTGGTACATCAGCGACGGGCAGTTCACGAAGGTGCCCGCGGTGCTGGCGCTGTCGCAGGCCGACGCGGAGAAGAAGCTGGACGCGGCGGGGCTGCGCGCGAAGGTGACACGGGACTTCTCGATCACGGTGCCGCGCGGCAAGGTGATCTCGACGGATCCGGGTCCCGGCAAGCGCGTCCGGGACAACGGTACGGTGACGCTGAAGGTCTCCAAGGGCCCGCAGCAGGTCCAGGTGCCCGACGTCCGGGGCAAGCCGCTGGAGACCGCGCGCAAGGAGCTGAAGGACGCGGGTCTGACGCCCGGCACGGTGGCCCGGGAGTTCAGCGAGGACGTGCCCCGCGGTCAGGTGGTCTCCACCGACCCCGCCGGCGGCATCCGCCGGGCGCCCGACACCCCGGTGGCGATCAAGGTGTCGCGCGGGGCTCCGGTCGACGTGCCGGACGTGATCGGCGACTCGGTCACCGACGCGCAGCAGCAGCTCGAGGACGCGGGTCTGAAGGTCGTCCTGGCGCCGGACAAGGTGTTCTCCGACGTCGCGGACAAGGACCAGGTCGCGCTGGCGTCCCCGGAGGTGGGGACGCAGGTCGGCACCGGCGACACGGTGACGATCACCGTGTCCAAGGGCCAGCAGCAGTTCGACGTGCCGGGCGTGACGGGCAAGAAGAAGGACGAGGCCAAGCAGATCCTCCAGGACGCGGGCTTCGACGTCCGGGTGATCACCGTGTTCTTCGGCGACACCGTCTTCAGCCAGTCCCCCGACGGCGGCGGGCAGGCGCCCAAGGGCGCGACGATCACCATCTGGGTGCGCTGATGCGCGTGGTGACGGACGCGCCGACGGGTGCGGCGGGCTGATGCGGTCGCGCAATCCGGTGGGCAGCCATGTGCCGGTGGCCGGCGGGCTGGCCACCGTGGGGCTGGGGTACGCGGAGCGGATCGGCGCGGAGACCGTCCAGGTCTTCGCGGCCAATCCGCGCGGCTGGGCGACTCCGCCCGGCAGCCCTGCCCAGGACGAGGAGTTCCGGACGCGCTGCGCGGAGCTGGACCTGCCCGCGTACGTGCACGCGCCGTATCTGATCAACTTCGGCTCGCACACCGAGGCGACGGTGGACCGCTCGGTGGAGTCGCTGCGGCACTCGCTGCGCCGGGCGCGGGCGATCGGCGCGCTGGGCGTGGTGGTGCACACCGGCTCGGCGACCGGCGGCAGGACCCGCGAGGTGGCGCTGGCGCAGGTGCGCGAGCGGGTACGGCCGCTGCTGGACGAGCTGACGCACGACGACGACCCGTGGCTGCTGCTGGAACCGACGGCGGGGCAGGGCTCCTCGCTGTGCTCGCTGGTCGCGGACCTGGGCCCGTACATGGCGGCGCTCGACCGGCATCCCCGGCTCGGGGTGTGCCTGGACACCTGTCACGCCTTCGCGGCGGGGCACGACATGGCGGCGCCCGGCGGGATGACGGCGATGCTGGACGAGCTGGCGGCGACGGCGGGCGAGGGGCGGCTGCGGCTGGTGCACGCCAACGGCAGCAAGGACGTGTGCGGGGCGCGCAAGGACCGGCACGCGAACATCGACGCGGGTCATCTGGGCGCGGAGCCGTTCCGTGAGCTGCTGCGGCACCCGGCGACGGAGGGCGTGCCGCTGGTCATCGAGACGCCGGGCGGCCCCGAGGGGCACGCGTCGGACGTGAAGCTGCTGAAGGAGCTGCGCGGATAGGGGCTGTTTCCGCCCCTCAGGAATACCCCCAGGGGGTATGTGGTTGTGCTGACCGCAAGGCACCGCACGCACTTCCTGAGGACGGGGACATCCCATGGCGTACGAGCACACGGCCCACGACCACGCGGCGCACGATCAGGCAGCTCATGGCCAGGCAACTCACGACCACGCGGCCCACGACCACGCGGCGCACGCGCACCACGGCGGCAGCGGCGGCGGGGCGGGCTGGCGGACGGCCGCCCAGGCGACCCTGCACTGCCTCACCGGCTGCGCCATCGGCGAGGTCCTCGGCATGCTGATCGGCACGGCGCTCGGCTGGGACAACGTGCGGACGATGCTGCTGGCGATCGTGCTCGCCTTCGTCTTCGGCTACTCGCTCACCATGCGCGGCGTGCTGCGCGCGGGCCTGGACCCGCGCTCGGCGCTGCGGGTGGCGCTCGCCGCCGACACCGTGTCGATCATCTTCATGGAGCTGGCCGACAACGGCACGATCCTGGTCTTCCCCGGCGCCATGGACGCGACCTTGGCCGACGCCCTGTTCTGGGTGAGCCTGGCGCTCTCCTTCGTGGTGGCCTTCGCCGTCACGACCCCGGTCAACAAGTGGCTGATCGGGCGGGGCAAGGGCCACGCGGTGGTGCACCAGTACCACCACTGAGCCGCTACAGCTCGGGCCCGTCGCCCGGCTCCTCCTGGTACGAGTACCGCTGCTCGTTCCAGGGGTCACCGAGGTTGTGATAGCCGCGCTCCTCCCAGAAGCCGCGGCGGTCCGCCGTCATGTACTCCACCCCGCGGACCCATTTGGGGCCCTTCCAGGCGTAGAGGCCGGGGACGACGAGGCGGACCGGAAATCCGTGTTCCGCGGTGAGGGGTTCGCCGCCCTTATGGGTCGCGAATATCGACTTGTCGTCGATGAAGTCCTCGATCCGCAGATTCGAGCTGAATCCGTATTCGGCCCACACCATCACATGCGTGACGTCGTCGGCGGGCGGTGCCAGTTTCAGCACGGTATCGGTGGAAACCCCGCCCCATTCGATGCCGAGCATCGAGAACTTCGTGACGCAGTGGAAGTCGGCGACGACCGTGGCATACGGCAGCGCGGAGAACTCCTCGTGGTTCCAGCAGGTCTTGTCGTTGTCGGCGGTCGCGCCGAAGACCCGGAACTCCCAGCGGTCCGCCGTGAAACGGGGTACGGGGCCGTAGTGCGTGACCGGCCAGCCCCGCTGGATCCGCTGCCCCGGAGGAAGCTCCCCCGTCTGGCGTTCGGACTGACCCATGTCTCCATGGTGACAGACGGGGCGTGATGCTTCCGACCGGGCGGGGTCTTTCCGGGCAAGCCGGGCCCCGGAACGTAAGCCTGCACTTACTGGATCAGATGCCTGAGCAGTGGGAAGATGCGCGGAACCTGACAGCCCGATCGGAAGGACGGCGTTGCCATGCAGGGCGACCCCGAGGTCATCGAGTTCCTCAACGAACAGTTGACCGCTGAGCTGACCGCGATCAACCAGTACTTCCTGCACGCGAAGATGCAGGAGAACTTCGGCTGGACGAAGCTCGCGAAGTACACCCGGTCGGAGTCGTTCGACGAGATGAAGCACGCGGAGATCCTGACCGACAGGATTCTCTTCCTCGACGGGCTGCCGAACTACCAGCGGCTCTTCCATGTCCGGGTGGGCCAGACGGTCACCGAGATGTTCCAGGCCGACCGCCAGGTCGAGGTCGAGGCGATCGACCGCCTGCGGCGCGGCATCGAGGTCATGCGCGCCAAGGGCGACATCACCTCGGCGAACATCTTCGAGTCGATCCTGGAGGACGAGGAGCACCACATCGACTACCTCGACACCCAGCTCGAACTGGTCGAGAAGCTGGGCGAGCCGCTGTACATCGCGCAGCTCATCGAGCAGCCGGAATCCTGACGGACGGTCCCGCCGGCCGGCGCGCCGCGGTCCCGTAGCCGCGCTTCGCGGCCCCGGTCAGGCCGCCTGCGCGGCGGCGGGCGGCTCGTTGGCGCCGGGCACGGCGATCCGCTCGGCGCGGGCCGCCGCCGGGACGTCCGGCTCGACCCGTGCCGCGACCGGCTGCTCCGCGCCGCGGGCGTCCGCGAGCATCGCCGCGAGGCGCTGGGTGCGGGTGGTGGCCGGGGCGGCACCGCGGCCGAGGAGGCCCTGGATGCGCTTGACGCAGGAGCCGCAGTCGGTGCCCGCCTTGCAGGCGGAAGCGATCTGGCGCGGGGTGCAGCGGCCGTCGTCGGCGTGCTGCTTGACCTGCTGCTCGGTGATGCCGAAGCAGGAGCAGACGTACACGCGGTCACCGCCGATCAGGGCCCAGGAGTGCCTCAGGAGCTGAGGTTACCCTTACCTTACCCGGCGCCCCTGGTCAGGAAAAGCGCCGAGGGGCGCGGATCGGTGTGATCCGCGCCCCTCTGGACGAAACGGCCGGTGGGGCCGCCGCGCGCTACTGCCCGCGGTACATCTCGGCCACGAGGAAGGCCAGGTCCAGCGACTGGCTGCGGTTGAGCCGCGGGTCGCAGGCCGTCTCGTACCGCTGGTGCAGGTCGTCGACGAAGATCTCGTCGCCGCCGCCGACGCACTCGGTGACGTCGTCACCGGTCAGCTCGACGTGGATGCCGCCCGGGTGCGTACCGAGGGCGTGGTGCACCTCGAAGAAGCCCTTGACCTCGTCGAGCACGTCGTCGAAGCGCCGGGTCTTGTGGCCGGAGGCCGCCTCGAAGGTGTTGCCGTGCATCGGGTCGGAGACCCAGGCGACCTGCGCGCCGGACGCGGTGACCTTCTCCACCAGCGTCGGCAGCTTGTCGCGCACCTTGTCGGCGCCCATCCGCACGATGAAGGTCAGCCGCCCCGGCTCGCGCTCCGGGTCGAGGCGCTCGATGTAGGAGAGCGCCTCCTCCGGGCTGGTGCCGGGACCGAGCTTGATGCCGATCGGGTTGCTGATCCGGGACGCGAACTCGATGTGCGCCCCGTCGAGCTGCCGGGTCCGCTCGCCGATCCACACCATGTGGCCCGACACGTCGTACAGCCGGCCGGTCCGCGAGTCGGTACGGGTCAGCGCGGTCTCGTAGTCGAGCAGCAGCGCCTCGTGGGAGGCGTAGAACTCGACCGTGCGGAACTCGGCCGGGTCGGTGCCGCAGGCGGCCATGAAATTCAGCGCGTTGTCGATCTCGCGGGCCAGCGCCTCGTAACGCTGCCCGGACGGCGAGGACTTGACGAAGTCCTGGTTCCACGCGTGCACCTGGCGCAGGTCGGCGTAACCGCCGGTGGTGAAGGCGCGCACCAGGTTCAGCGTGGACGCGGACGCGTGGTACATCCGCTTGAGCCGCTCGGGGTCCGGGATGCGGGCCTCGGGGGTGAAGTCGAAGCCGTTGACCGAGTCGCCGCGGTAGGTCGGCAGGGTCACGCCGTCGCGGGTCTCGGTCGGCTTGGAGCGCGGCTTGCTGTACTGCCCGGCGATCCTGCCGACCTTGACCACCGGCACGGACGCCGCGTAGGTGAGCACCGCTCCCATCTGGAGCAGCGTCTTGAGCTTGTTGCGGATCTGGTCCGCGCCGACGGCGTCGAACGCCTCCGCGCAGTCACCGCCCTGGAGCAGGAACGCCTCACCCTTGGCCACAGCCGCCAGGCGACTGCGCAACTGGTCGCACTCCCCCGCGAAGACGAGCGGCGGATACGAGGCGAGGTCGGCGATCACATCGCGCAGAGCCTCGGAGTCGGGCCACTCAGGCTGCTGCGCCGCGGGAAGAGAATGCCAGGTGTTGTCACCGGCGTGGATATCTGCGTTCACGGTCACGGGCCCAACATTACGGGGTCGTGTCACGTGCTTATGGCCCCGCTCAGGAAGTGAGACGGACCCGGTGGCCACCATCGGTCGAAAACGGAGGCGAAAGGTCCGGCGGGCGACACGGACCCGGTCCACTCCTGCCCCTTCCGTGACTGCTAATGTCTGGCCGCCTAGGCCCGTCGGGCTGATTGCACGAGCGGTCCAGCAGCCGAAGGGGCCGTTCGCGATCCGCCGGACCGGCCTCAGGGCCGGTGACCGCCAAACCCCGCGGTCATCAAGGGGAGGGCGCGCGACTCGCGTGCCGGAATAGCCGAGGGCTGCGCGTTGACACGTAGACACCGCCGGAAGAAATCACTGATCGCTTACGGAGCCGCCGCCGTCGTGCTGGCCTCCGTCGCCACCTACGGCACCATCGCCATCGCGACACCGTCATCCGGGGGCGGGACGGACGCGAAGGCGGATGGCTCCACCACCGCGTTGCAGGACGCCTTCGCGTCCGCGGCGAAGGAGTTCAAGGTCCCGCAGAGCGTGCTGATGGCCGTTTCGTACCAGCAGACGCTGTGGGAAGCGCACAACGGACAGCCGAGCACCACGGGCGCGTACAACGTCATGGGGCTGACCCAGGTCGAGCCCGAGGACCTGGAGGAGTCGAGCACCGCCGACAAGCTGGCGGAGGTGAACCTCAGCGGCGACCCGGTGGTCACCAAGCACTTCAACGCCGCGCGGGCGCTCAGGTCCGACCCGGCGAAGGTGAACACCGACGACCCGCGGCTGCACACGCTGGACGCGGCGGCCAAGCTGACCCGTACCTCGCAAGAGGACGTACGCACCGACGAGCGGCAGAGCGTCCGCGCGGGCGCCGCGCTGCTCGCGCGGTACCAGAAGGAGGCCACCGGCTCGCTGCCGGCCGACCCCGGCCAGTGGTACGCGGGCATCGCGCGCTACAGCCAGTCGACCGACCCGCAGGGCGCGCAGCTCTTCGCGGAGCGCGTGCTGGGCTCGGTGAAGACCGGCGTCAGCCGGGTCACCACCGACGGCCAGTCGCTGACGCTGCCCGCCGACCCGACGGTGCGGGTGGTCAAGCCCGCCAAGGTCCCGGTGACGGCGACGTTCGCGAGCACGGCGGCCGTCCCGACCCCCGAGTGCCCGGCCGAGCTGCACTGCACCTTCGACCCGGCCGCCTACGCCAAGGCCGGTTCCGCGGCGGACGACTTCGGCAACTACAACGAGTCGAACCGGCCCGCCAACGGCGAGGACATCCGCTACATCGTCATCCACGACGCCGAGGGCACCTTCGCGGGCACCCTGGCGACATTCAAGGACGTGTCCCGGTACGCCAGCGCCCACTACGTGGTCGGCGGCCAGGGCCAGGTCGCCCAGGCCGTGGAGACCAAGAACGAGGCGTGGCACGCTGCCAACAAGACCGTGAACATGCACTCGGTCGGCATCGAGCACGAGGGCTACGCGATCAAGAAAGGCCAGTGGGTCTCCGAGCAGGAGTACCAGTCCTCGGCGACGCTGGTGAAGTACCTGGCCGCGAAGTTCAACATCCCGCTGGACCGTGAGCACATCATCGGCCACGACGAGGTGCCGGGCGTGCTCGACACCAATGTCAGCGCGCAGCACTGGGACCCGGGACCGTTCTTCGACTGGAACCACTACATGTCGCTGCTCGGCGCGCCCGACGGCGCCGGCGGCGCGGGCGGTCCGGTCAAGGCCGGCCAGCTCGTGCGGGTCGTCCCGCCGTACAGCACGGCGAACCAGCCGAAGCTGACCAACGGCGGCACCGCGGTGGCCGCGCAGCCCGCGAACTTCCTGTACCTGTACACCTCGCCGTCCACCACAGCCGCGCAGCCGACCGACCCGTACGTCGGTACGGGCCCGCTGCCGACCGAGGGCTCCAACTGGTCGAACAAGGTCCTCGCGGGCGGCGCCTACGTCGTCGCCGAGGCGCAGAACGACTGGACGGCCATCTGGTACGGCGGCAAGAAGCTGTGGTTCCGCAACCCCGGCGGCCAGTACACCTCGGTCGTCACGCCGACCAGCGTGATCACCCCGAAGACCGGCGCGACCTCGATCCCGGTCTACGGCCGGGCGTACCCGGAGGACGCGGCGTACACCGGCACCAACGTGCCGGTGCAGTCGCAGAACAACGCGTCGCTGACGAAGTACAGCGTGCTGTCCGGGCAGGCGTACCCGACGGCGGGTGTGCAGAAGGCGGGCGACTACTGGTTCGCGGGGACCTTCGCGGGCACCGCGGCCGGTGACCGCACGCTGGTGCAGGGCAAGACGAACCTCTTCTACCCGATCCGGTACAACCACCGGATCGCCTGGGTGAAGGCCAGCGACGTCCAGCTCAAGACCAGCACGGCTGCGGACTCCGGCACCACGCGCTACAACCTGCTGGCCCGCGACGCCTCCGGCGGCCTGTACCAGTACCAGGGCACGGGCAGCGCGACCACGCCCTTCTACACGAAGTTCAAGGTCGGTCCCGGCTGGCAGATCTTCAACACGGTCACCGCGATGACCGCGCTGCGCGCGGACGGCACCGGTGATCTGGTGGCCCGCGACACCTCGGGCGTGCTCTGGTACTACCAGGGCAGCGGCAAGCCGTCCGGGCCGTTCAAGGCGCGGCTGAAGACCGGGGCGGGCTGGGGCGTCTACAACATGATCATCGGCGCCCGGGACATCACCGGGGACGGCAAGCCGGACCTGATCGCGCGCGACTCCTCGGGCAACCTGTGGCTGTACAAGGGCACGGGCAACCCGGCGGCGCCGTTCGCGGCCAAGGTGAAGATCGGTCCCGGCTGGAACATCTTCAATATGCTGATCAGCACGGGTGACATCACCGGCGACGGCAAGGCGGACCTGCTGGCCCGCGACACCGCCGGTGTGCTGTGGCTGTACAAGGGCACCGGCAGCCCCACCGCCCCGTACGCGGCGCGGGTGAAGGTCGGCGGCGGCTGGAACGCGTACAACACCATCGTCGGGGTCAGCGACCTCAACGGCGACGGGAAGCCGGACGCCGTGGCGCGGGACGCCTCGGGCACCTTGTGGTTCTACAAGGGCACCGGGACGGCGACGAGCGGACCCTTCGCGGCCAAGTCCCAGATCGGCGGCGGCTGGAACGCGTACAACCTGCTGTTCTGACCCACCGCCGCCGCGCGTGACCACGGGCCCGGCCCGCGGGTGGAACCGGCTGTCCCACCCGCGGGCCGTGCGCTAAGGTCGGCGGTATGAACGCGCCGACAACGACGATTCAGTCGCTGAACCAGAACTGGTGGTGGACCGCTCCTCCGGCGGCCCACTGATCGCGCGCACGACACTTCGCGAAGGCCGCCCCCAGGGGCGGCCTTCGGCGTTTCCCCGCCGGGCCGGCCGCCCCTTCCGAACTCCCTTGGAAGGAACCGCCGTGCACGTCACCCAGCCCACCCCGCACGCCCTCGTCGAGCGCCTGACCGCCCCCGGCTGCCCGCCGTTCGCGCTGCTGCACCGCCGTACGCCCGGCCGCCCGGACGCCGTGGTGGAGGTGCTGCTCGGCCCGGTCGGGTCCGTCGAGCGGCTGGCCGACATCCCGCTGCCGACGGGTGCGCCCGCCGACGGCTCCCCGGCCACCGACGCGCTCGCCCTCGTCCCGTTCCGGCAGATCCGCGAGCGCGGCTTCGACGTCCACGACGACGGCACCCCGCTGACCGTCCTGCGGCCCGACGAGTCGTACGCGTTCGCGCTCGCCGACCTGCTGGCCGCGCTGCCCGACCGCGAGGTACGCGTCGAGGGCGGCGACTTCGACGTGGACGACGACACGTACGCGGGCATCGTCGAGCGGGTCATCGAGGACGAGATCGGGCGCGGCGAGGGCGCCAACTTCGTGATCCGCCGCACCTTCCGGGGCACGGTCGCCGACTACGGCCCGGACGCGGCGCTCGCGCTCTTCGCCCGGCTGCTGCGCGGGGAGCGCGGCGCGTACTGGACGTATGTGGTGCACACGCCCGAGCGCACCCTGGTCGGGGCGAGCCCCGAGGTGCACGTACGGATGTCGGGCAGCGCGGTGGTGATGAACCCGATCAGCGGCACCTACCGCTATCCGGCCGAAGGGCCGTCGGCCGAGGGGCTGCTGGCGTTCCTGCACGACCCGAAGGAGGTGGAGGAGCTGACGATGGTCGTGGACGAGGAGCTGAAGATGATGTGCACCGTCGGCGACCTCGGCGGGGTCGTCGTCGGCCCGCGGCTGAAGGAGATGGCCCATCTCGCGCACACCGAGTACGAGTTGCGCGGGCGCTCCACCATGGACGTGCGTGACGTGCTGCGCGAGACGCTGTTCGCCGCGACCGTGACCGGCTCACCGATGCAGAACGCGTGCCGGGTCATCGAGCGCTACGAGCCGGTCGGGCCCGACGGCGCGGGGCGCGGCTACTACGCGGGCGCGCTCGCCCTGCTCGGCCGCGACGCGGGCGGCGCGCAGACCCTGGACTCGCCGATCCTCATCCGCACCGCCGACATCTCCCCGGCCGGGGAGCTGAAGGTGCCGGTCGGCGCGACCCTCGTCCGGCACTCCGATCCGTACGGCGAGGTCGCCGAGACCCACGCCAAGGTCGCCGGGGTGCTGACCGCCCTCGGGGTCCGCCCGGCCCCCGCGGCCCCGGCGAGCGGGGTACGGCCGAGGCTGGCCGACGACATCCGGGTACGGGCGGCGCTGGACGCCCGGCGGGCGCACCTCGCCCCGTTCTGGCTGCGGATGCGGACCGCGCGCACGGACGAGGCGCCGCCGGCCGGGCACGCGCTGGTGGTGGACGGCGAGGACACCTTCACCGCGATGCTCGCGCACGTCCTGCGCTCCTCGGGGCTGGCCGTGACGGTACGGCGCTTCGACGAGCCCGGTCTGCGGGAGGCCGCCCTGGGCCACCCGGGGCCGGTCGTCCTCGGCCCCGGGCCCGGCGACCCGTCGGACACCGCCGACCCCAAGATGCGGCTGCTGCGCGGCCTGGCGGCCGATCTCGTCGCCCGGCACCGGCACGGCATCCTCGGGGTCTGCCTCGGCCACGAACTGCTCGCCGCCGAACTCGGCCTCGACATCGTCCGCAAGGCGCGTCCCGCGCAGGGTGCCCAGGAGCGGATCGACTTCTTCGGGCGCCCCGAGACCGTCGGCTTCTACAACACCTTCACCGCCCGCTGCGCCCCCGGTTCCGCCGTCGCGGAGGAACTGGCCATGCACCAGGTCGAGTTGAGCCTGGACCCCGCCACCGGCGACGTCCACGCCCTGCGCGGCCCCGGCTTCGCCGGCGTCCAGTTCCACCCCGAGTCCGTCCTGACCCTGAACGGCCCCGCCGTGGTGGCCGAGCTGCTGACGTCGGTGACGGTCGCCTGAAGGTCCGCCCGGCGGGCGGCGGTTCCTCGTTCCTCAGGGGCGCGAGGAACCGCGCGGCCACGTCCCACCGGCCGGTGGGAGGGATCAGACCGCGAGCGGCTCGGCCTGCGGGGCGAGTGCCGCCACGCTGTGGCTGATCGCGCAGTTCCCCGCGCTCCTCGGGGGCAGCGTCATGAGCGCGGTCACCGCACGCAGCATCGACGCGCCGTCCGCCGTGCCGTCGAGCACGAGATCGGCACGGGCCCGGGACGGGGCGACGTAGGCCGCGTGGCGTTCGCGTCCGCTCTGAAGGTAGTTGAGGAGGGAGAGCCGCGGGTCCTGGCCGAGGACGTCGATCTTGCGGAGGATCTTCCGGGCCAGCCGGATGTCGTCCGGCGTGTCGACGTAGACGCGCCAGGTGGCGCGGGCGACGACGGCGGGGAGGGTGAGGGCGAACAGGCCCTCGACGACGACCAGCCGGTACCGCCCGCCGGAGGTCGCGGCGTCGACGGCCGCCGTGACGGCCCCCTCGTCGATGGAACCCGGATGGTTCCAGTCCAGCGTGTCGGCGCCCGAGGCGCTCCGCGTACGTACCCCGCGCACAGGATCGTGCGCGGGGACGTAGAAGTCGTCGAGATGGATGAGACCGACGGTCTCCGGGTCATGCCGCGCCAACGCCTCGGCAAGCGTGGACTTGCCGGATGCGGTGCCGCCTGCGACCGCCAGTAGGGGCACGTGCTGCCCACTCGCCACACCCGTCATACCGGGCGCTCCTCATGTGCTCAATGGGGGGAAACGAAGCGGCGGGACTGGACAGGTCCGATGCCGGGTGGAGGGAGAATAGGGCGAGGAGATCGCTGGTGACAAGCGGTGTCGGGCAAGCGACGGGCAAAAGAATTTCCGGCGGGGAGCAGCCCTAGCCGAAGAAGACGCCGACCTCCTCGTAGAGCAGCGGATCGACGGTCTTGATACGGGCGGTGGCGTCCGCGATCGGCACCCGGACGATGTCGGTGGCGCGCAGCGCGACCATCGTGCCGAAGTCCCCGTCGCGGACCGCCTCGATGGCGTGCAGGCCGAAGCGGGTGGCGAGCCAGCGGTCGAAGGCGCTGGGGGTGCCGCCGCGCTGGACGTGGCCGAGGACGGTGGTCCTGGCCTCCTTGCCGGTGCGCTTCTCGATCTGTTTGGCCAGCCATTCGCCGATCCCGGAGAGCCGGACGTGGCCGAAGGAGTCCAGGGTGCCGTCCTTGAGGACCATGTCGCCGTCCTTGGGCATGGCGCCCTCGGCGACGACCACGATCGGCGCGTAGCGGATCTTGAAGCGGCTCTCGACCCACGCGCAGACCTGGTCGAGATCGAAGCGCTGTTCCGGGATGAGGATGACGTTGGCCCCGCCCGCGAGGCCGGAGTGCAGGGCTATCCAGCCCGCGTGCCGTCCCATGACCTCGACGACCAGGACGCGCATGTGGGACTCGGCGGTGGTGTGCAGCCGGTCGATGGCCTCGGTGGCGATGTTGACCGCGGTGTCGAAGCCGAAGGTGTAGTCGGTGGCGTCGAGGTCGTTGTCGATGGTCTTGGGGACGCCGACGACCTTGACGCCGTGTTCGTCGTGGAGGGTGGCTGCCACGCCGAGGGTGTCCTCGCCGCCGATCACGATGAGCGCGTCCACGCCCTGTTCGACGAGATTGCGCTGGACGCGCTCCACGCCGCCCTCGACCTTGAGCGGGTTGGTGCGGGAGGACCCGAGTATGGTGCCGCCGCGCGGCAGGATGCCGCGCACGGCCGGGATGTCGAGCGGCACGATGTCCCCTTCGAGGGGACCGCGCCAACCGTCCCGGTAGCCGGTGAATTCGTACCCGTACTCCTGGACGCCTTTACGGACGATGCCGCGAATGACCGCGTTGAGACCTGGGCAGTCACCGCCGCCGGTCAGAACTCCGACCCGCATGGACTCTTCCCTTCGTCGCAAGCCAGCTGTGCCGGATGTGACAAACACCGGCCAAGCTAGCGTGACTTGGGTCACATGTCGCCGTCCAGGTCGCCGTCAAGACCGGCCTCGATCGCGTATCGGACAAGCTCGACGCGATTGTGGAGCTGGAGTTTGCCGAGGGTGTTCTGCACGTGGTTCTGCACGGTCCGGTGGGAGATGACCAGGCGCTGCGCGATCTGCTTGTAGCTCAGGCCCTTGGCGACCAGCCGCAGCACCTCGGTCTCGCGTTCGGTGAGCCGGGGCGCGGCGGGTTCGCCGGTCGTGGCGGGCGGCGGCACGGTCGCGAGCCTGCGGTACTCGCCGAGCACGAGTCCGGCCAGGCCCGGTGTGAACACCGGGTCGCCGACGGCGGTCCTGCGCACCGCGTCGACCAGTTCGTCCCGGCCCGCGGACTTCAGCAGATAGCCGGTGGCACCGGACTTCACCGCCTCCAGGACGTCCTCGTGCTCGCCGCTGGCGGACAGCACCAGGACGCGAATGGCGGGGTCGTCCGACATGACCTGCTTGCACACCTGCACGCCGGAGGCGCCGGGCAGGTTGAGGTCGAGGACGATCACCTGCGGGCGGGCGGCGCGCGCCCGCCTGATCGCCTCGGGGCCGTCGCCCGCGGTGGCCACCACCGTGAAGCCGGAGTCGGACAGATCGCGGGCCACGGCGTCGCGCCACATGGGGTGGTCGTCGACGACCATCACCGTCACGGACTGATCGGTCATGCGGTCCTGCTTCCCTCTGTCTCGCTGAGTACGGGCACGGGCCGGGACACGGGGTCAGGGCCGGATACGGGCGCGGGGTCGGTGTCCTCCGGCTCGGACACGGGCGGGGGGCCGGGCTCGGACACGGGCGCGCGGTCGGGGTCGGGCTCGGCAGCGGGCTCGAACGCGGGCGCGGGGTCGGTGTGCTTCGACGCCCCCCTGGGCAGCCGCAGTTCGACCTCCGTGCCCTGGCCCGGCACCGACTCCACCACGGCGGTGCCGCCGAGGTCCCGCAGTCGGCCGCGAATCGACTGGGCGACACCGAGCCGCCCCTCGTCCTCCGCCGCGGCCAGCCGCCCCTCGGTGATGCCCGGGCCGTCGTCCCGCACGCTGACCAGCACCGCGTCCGGCTCGTCCTCGACCAGAATCCAGGCGTGCGCGCCGTCACCCGCGTGCTTGCGCACATTGTCCAGCGCCGCGCCCACGGCGGCGGTCAGTTCGGCCGCCGCGTCCGGTGCGAGCAGGACGGGCGTGCCGGGCGCGGACAGCGTGACGCTCGCCGAGGCGTACGGCGTGAGGAGCGTGGTGAGGTCGTGCGGGCCTGAGGTCAGGGCGTCACCGGCGCCGCGCGCCTCGGGCAGCGGGCCGCCGGTGATCAGGGTGCGCAGCGCGGCCTCCTGCTCGCCCGCCATCCGGCCCAGCTCCGCGGCCTCTCCCCCGGCCTGGTTGCCGCGCCGCTGCACCATGGCGAGCACCTGGAGGACGCCGTCGTGGATGTCGCGGGCCAGCCGCTCGCGCTCCCGGGTGGCGGCCTCGATCTGGAGGGCGCGGGCCAGGGTGCGCTCACTGGCCCGCGCGACCTCGACCACATAGCCGATGGCGATGCTCGCCACCCAGATCAGCACGACATTGTGCAGGGTGTCGCGGCTGGGGGTGCCGCGCTCGATCAGGTCAGCGGCGGCGACCAGCGTGGAGGCGACCGCGGCCCACCGCCAGCCGCCCTTGACGGCGAAGGCCAGCACCGAGCCCGCGGTCCATATCGACGGCAGCGTGAAGGAGCCCGAGTCGATCCTGGCCTGGGTGTCGACCACGGCGGTGAGCAGGATGCCGGTGATCGCGACCGTGAGGTCGATGGTCAGGAAGCGCTTGGTGCAGCGCTCGGCCGACATCACGCGGCCGAGCGTGGACAGCGTCCACACCGCGAGCACCAGCATGTACGCGCCGGCGCCGAGCGGGTGCAGCAGGTCGTGGTACGCGTAGACGTACAGCGACAGCGC
Organism: Streptomyces sp. NPDC003300; assembly: GCF_040610915.1. NCBI lineage: Bacteria > Bacillati > Actinomycetota > Actinomycetes > Kitasatosporales > Streptomycetaceae > Streptomyces > Streptomyces sp. NPDC003300. Next base: position 312,269 of record NZ_JBEXNE010000002.1, read on the forward strand.
GTAGCCGAGGGTCAGGACACGGTAGGCGACCAGCGCGCGCCACAGCGGCTGTTCGACGGACATCCTCATGCCGGGTCCCCTCCCCCGCGGCCGGTCACTGGCCTGCGGGTTGCTCCTGCTTTATGTCGCCGGGGCCGCCCTCGCCGGTTCCCCCGGAGCCGGAGTCCCCGGTGCCGGAGTCCCCGTCCGTACCGGATTCCCCGCCCGTACCGGAGTCGCGGCCCCCGGCCTTCTCCAGTTCGGCGGCGCGCTTGGCGGCCTCGGCGATCTGGCGCTTGGCGGCGGTGGCGTAGATGTCCACGTACTCCTGGCCGGACAGCTTCATGATCTCGTACATCACCTCGTCGGTGACCGAGCGCAGGATGAAGCGGTCGCCCTCCATGCCGTGGTAGCGGCTGAAGTCCAGCGGCTTGCCGATCCGGATGCCGGGGCGGATGGAGAGCTTGGGCATCACCTGGCCGACCGGCTGCACCTTCTCGGTGTCGATCATCGCGACCGGGATCACCGGGGCGCCGCTGGCCAGCGCGACACGGGCGAGGCCGCCGGGCTTGCCGCGGTAGAGGCGGCCGTCGGGCGAGCGGGTGCCCTCGGGGTAGATGCCGAACAGCTCACCGCGCTCCAGCACCGCGATGCCGCTCTTGACCGCGGCCTCGCCCGCGCCGCGCGCGCCCGAGCGGTCCACCGGGAGCTGTCCGACGCCCTTGAAGAAGGCGGCCGTCAGCTTCCCCTTGACCCCGGGGGAGGTGAAGTATTCGGCCTTCGCGATGAAGGTGACCTTGCGGTCCAGCATCGCGGGCAGGAAGAAGGAGTCCGAGAAGGACAGGTGGTTGCTCGCCAGGATCGCCGGCCCTTCCCTGGGGATGTTCTCCAGGCCCTCCACCCAGGGGCGGAAGGCAGCCTTGAGCGGCGAGCCGATGGCGATCTTCATCGCACCGTAGAACAACCGAGGACCTCCTGTAGCCGACGGGAAGACCTTAACGCCAGTCGGGCCCGGTCTCTCCCCACGCACCCCGGCACCGCGGCCACGCCGTGACGACATCACGGCACCGTCGTGCCGCCGCCATGAAGGTGCCATGGTCACGCCACGGCCGCCCGGGCCACGCTCGCCGCGGCCACCGACGGGGCTTACCGCTTGGTATCCGGTCCGCGTACGCTGAACCTCTCACCTTCGTGTACCCGCGATCGCGCCCTCGAACAGGAGACCCACGGTGCCGCTCATGCCCGGAGCCGAGCCGTACCGCCATGACGGCGGCGAGATCGGCGTCCTGATCTGTCACGGATTCACCGGTACACCGCAGTCCATGCGTCCCTGGGGCGAATATCTGGCCGCCCGCGGGCTGACCGTCTCCGTTCCCCTGCTGCCCGGCCACGGCACCCGCTGGCAGGACATGCAGGTCACCGGCTGGCAGGACTGGTACGCCGAGGTCGACCGCGAGCTGCGGTCGCTGTCCGACCGCTGCTCGCAGGTCTTCGTCTGCGGTCTGTCGATGGGCGGCACACTGGCGCTGCGGCTGGCCGAGCGGCACGGCGCCGCGATCAGCGGGCTCGTGCTGGTGAACCCGTCGGTGAAGGCCGACAGCCTCCAGCTCAAGGCGGTGCCCGTGCTGCGGCACCTGGTGCCGTCGGTGCCCGGTATCGCCAGCGACATCGCGCGTGAGGGCGGCGCCGAACTCGGCTACGACCGGACGCCGCTGCACGCCGTGCACTCGCTCAGCAAGTTCTGGCCCGTCGTGCACGCCGGGCTGCCGCAGGTCACCCAGCCGCTGCTGCTCCTGCACAGCAGGGTCGACCATGTGGTGCACCCGTCGAATTCGGCGGTGGTGCTCAGCAAGGTCTCCTCGACCGATGTCACCGAGCGGGTGCTGGAGCGCAGCTTCCACGTCGCCACGCTCGACCACGACGCCGAGCAGATCTTCACGGAGTCGTACGACTTCATCCAGCGGCTGTCCCGGCCGGGTGGGGAGCCCGCAGGGGACCTCGCCGAGGGCGGCGCGGCCGACGAAGCGGTAAAGGGGGGTACGGCCGGTGGCTGACCGCGAGGACGAGGGCACCGCACCGCAGGAGGAGCCGGCCCGTCCGCCGCTCGACGAGGACGCGGCGTGGGCCGCGCTGATCGCCGGATACGACGACGAGCCCGAGCCGGGGTCGGTGGCGTGGCCGGACTCGGAGAACGTCGCGGAGACGGCCTCGGGACCCACCACGTCGGGCACGGGTCAGCGGCCGGGCGACCGGTCGGCGGACGGCTCGGGGGCCGGCTCCGGGCGTGCCTCGGGGAACAGCCCGGGGGACGGCTCGGCGGACGCGGAGAAGGACGGCGAGAAGGACGACGAGGGCGAGGCCGGGACCGGCACGAAGGCGGACGCCGGACGTCCCGCGCTGCCCGGCTCCAGCCGCAGCATCGTCGTGCACCCGGTCATCCAGGGTCCGCGCGACTACGAACTGGCCGACGACGACGAGGACGCGCATTACGTGCCGCCCGAGCCGCCGCCGCTGCCCGACGCGGACGTCACCACGAAATTCGCCTGGATCGCGGTCCTGGGCGGACCGCTGCTCATGCTGGGCTTCGTCCTCTTCCAGGTCGAACTCACCTGGTGGGCCATCCTCTTGGGCGTCGGCGGATTCCTCGGCGGCTTCACGACGCTGGTCGCGCGGATGCGCACGGGAGAGGACGACGACGACCTGCCGGGCGGCGGGGCCGTCGTCTGAGGCCCCGCGTCCCTGACGAGGAGCGGCGGCGGGGCTAACCCGCCGCTTCCGCCTCGGCTTCGGCCTCGGCACCGGCCCGCCGCGCGTCCGCCCCGGCCTCCGCTTCCGCGTCGCCCTCCGCTTCCGCCTCCATCGCGGTGGCGGGTACGCGGAGCGCGGCGAGCACCGGCATGTGGTCGGTGGCCGCGTACAGATCGGCCTCGTTGACTCCGGGCAGGCCCAACGGGACCCCGCAGCCCAGCACCTCGATGCCCGGTGTGCTGAAGACGGCGTCGATCCGCTGGAACGGCGCCCGGTGGTTGGTGATCTCGGCGCCCCACGGCGCGGTGGCGTAGCCGTCCTGGAGGACGTCGGCGATCCGGGAGAAGCCGGGGCGGTCCGGCGGCTCGTTGAAGTCGCCGCCCAGCACCACATACGGCTCGCCCATCGCGGCCACCCGGTCCAGTACGTATCCGGCCTGCTCGTACCGCTCGGCGGGCGACAGGCTCAGGTGGGTGGAGACGGCGGCCAGCCGCGCGCCGCCGATCCTGAGCACGGCGGTCGCGAACCCCCGCTGGTGCAGCGGGGGCCGGTGCGGCATGAGCGGATCCTCCACCCGCTCCACATGCGCGCGGAGCGAGGAAAGGATCATCGGGCCCGCGGCGGTCGCCCCGCCGGTCACGTACACCAGGCCGGACGCACGGGCGAGGCGGGCCGCGGCCTTACGCCATCGGAAGAACCGCGGAGCCTCTTGGACGAGGACGAGATCGGGGGCGCAGGCTCGGATCACCCGGGCCAGCGCCGCCGTGTCGTCCCGCATGGAACGGATGTTGTAGCTGAGCACGCGGACGACCGCCGAGCCCCCCGGCTCGGTGGCGGAACTCGGCAGATCCTCCACTGTCATCGTGTCAGCCCTGTCGTGCCAGGTCGGCCGCGCCCACCAGCCCCGCCTTGCCGCCGAGTTGGGCGGCAAGCACCTGCGCGTGCGGACGCCACTCCCCGCCGATCAGCCAGCGCCGGAAGGACTTGCGGATCGGGTCGAGGACCAGTTCGCCCTCGTCCGACACACCGCCTCCGACGATGAACGCCGACGGGTCGAAGAGCGAGGCCAGGTCGGCCAGCCCCGCGCCCGCCCAACGGGCCAGCTCGCGGAAGGAGTCGACGGCGACCGGGTCGCCCTGGCGGGCGGCGGCACTGATGTGCCTGCCCTCGATGCCGTCGACCGTGCCGTCGCCGAGGGCGAGCAGCACTTCCGCGTTCTCCGGGGTCGCGTTGGCCCGCTGCTTCGCGTACCTGACCAGCGCGCGCCCGGACGCGTACTGCTCCCAGCAGCCCTGACTGCCGCAACCGCACAGCAGCCCGTCGGGCACGACCCGGATGTGACCGAACTCGGCCGCGACGCCGAACCGGCCACGCCGCAGCTTGTTGCCGATGATGATGCCGCCGCCGAGACCCGTTCCGAGCGTGATGCAGATCACATCGGAATGGCCCTGCCCGGCACCGAACCGGTACTCGCCCCAGGCCGCCGCGTTGGCGTCGTTCTCCACGACCACGGGGAGCCCGACACGCTGCTCGACCTTGTCCTTCAGTGCCTCGTGCCGCCAGTTGATATTGGGGGCGAAGAGGACGGTGGCGCGCTTGTCGTCGACATAGCCGGCGGCGCCGATGCCGACGGCTTCGATCTGGTGACCGGTGCTGACCTGGCGTACCGCCTCCACGATCGCGTCGATGACGCCCTCGGGAGTCGGCGGCGTCGGCACCTTGACGGTCTCGAGAATCGAGCCTTCCTCGTCGACCACGCCGGCCGCGATTTTGGTGCCGCCGATGTCGACGCCGATGGTGAGTCCCATGTGTCCCTCAGTTTTCGGTCGATCCCCGCTTAGGAGAACCGTACCGGAGGGGAGGTCAGTCGAGGTCGATGTGTTCAGTCGGTGAACTCGGAGCGCGGTCCTCGCCCGTCCACCGCGTCTCGTGTTGGGCCACCGCAGAGCGGTATGCGGCGAGCAGTTCGGCTCCCGCGGCCGTCAGATGGTCGAACACATCCGGATTACGGTCCTTGATGGGTTCGACAACTGAACGCACCTGGGACATGACGCCCTGGGCGGCCATCTGTACCGCGGGGTTCCGCAGCGCCCCCAGCTTGTCCGTGACGGCCTCGCCGAACGCCTCCGCGAGGCGGCGCAGCTCCTCGCCCGCGCTGCCGACTCCCTGCCCCGCCTGCTCGCGCCGTCTGGCGTGCTCGGCCGCGATGTCCTCGGCGCTGGCCTTCGCCCAGGCGTCGGCGTCGGGACGTTCCGTGGATTCGCTCATGATCGGCTCCAAAAGGGGCGCTCCGGGCTGGTTGCGTCGGCTCCCTCGACGGTACCCGACCGGCCGACGGGACAGCGGGTACCGGCGGCGGGCAGCCGGGAACGGGCAGCCGGCGCCGGGGAGCCCGGGGAGAGCCGGGGGCGCCCGCTCAGTTCGGCCAGAGCGCCGGGTCGGGCGTGAACCGTACGCGCAGCACGCCGTCCCGCAGCGCGGCGCCGGAGACCGTACAGCGGCGCAGGGCGGACGGCAGCGGCACGATCCGCCGGAAGCCGCCCGCGTCCAGGACGAGTTCGTCGCCGCGGCGGACCAGGTCGAGCCCTTCGCGGCTCGCGCCGGGCAGCGGCAGCGACCACACGAAGTGGCCCTCGGCCGCGAGGCGGTCGTCGACGGTCCAGGGGTCCGCGGCCCGCGAACCCGAGACACCGGCTTGCGGAGAGCGGTGCTCGAAGGTGTCGACGGCCAGCGCCGCCAGTTCCGCGGGTCCTCGCGGTTCCGCGCCCAGGTGCGGCAGTTCGCGCAGCGCCACCGCGTCGGCCGCGCAGGTCTCGGCCATCGCCTTGAGCCGGTCCTGCTGGCGGGCGCCGAGCCCGGCGAGGAAGGGGTCGGCGGAGTCGGCGGGCAGCAGCCGGTTGGCGACCACGGCTTCGAGGCGGTGGCCGAACAGGGCGAGTCCGGTACGGGCGTCGCGCAGCACGCGCTCGGCGTGCGGTCCCGGCTCCACGACGACCGCCACGGTCGTCCCGGTGTCCTCGATCACCGACTGCACGGCGGACAGCTCGCGGTCGGCGCGGGCGGCGGCCTCGTACGCCCACTCGGCGGGCATCGGGACCCCGGCGAGCTGGGCGAGCACCGGGCGCAGCGCGCGGGCCGCCTGCCGGTCGGCGGGCAGCAACCGCCGCAGGTAGCGCCGCAGTTGTTCCGGCAGGGCGAGCAGCGCGACGGCGTCGCGCACGGGCGGCAGGTCGACGACGACCAGGTCCCACGGCGGCCGGTCGTCGTGGCCGACGGTGTGCACGTCGCGCAGCGCCCGCAGCAGGGCGAGCGCGTCGGCGCCGGGGACCTCGGTCAGCTCCTCGGGGTCGAGGGGGGCCGCGCCGAGCATGTCGAGCAGGGTGCCGATCCGCTGCTGGAGGTCGAGGGTGGCGGCCCGGTAGGAGGCGGCGGTGTCGACGGCCGCGACCCGCAGTTCCGGCACGCCGTCCACCGCGCTGGGGCGGCCGAGCGCGGGTGATCCGGACAGCGGTCCCGCGGCCTCGGGCGCGGCGGACAGCGGCAGCAGGGCGGCCACGTCGGCGCGGTCGCCGGTGAGCAGCACCGTACGGACGCCGTCGTGGGCGGCGGCCACGGCGGTCGCCGCCGCGACCGTGGTGCGGCCCGCGCCTCCGTGGCCGGTGACGAGCAGGGTGCGGGGCGGTCGCGGGGCGCGGGTCACCGGGTCAGGCCGGGTCGTCGGGCTTGGCGGCGGAGTCGGCCGCGGCGTCGGCGGAGTCCGGCGTGCCGGCCGCGTCCCCGCCCTCACCGCTCCCGGACTCGACGCGCTTCTTCAGGCCCGCGAGCGCCCGGTCGATGATGACCTTCTCCGCCTTGCGCTTGATCATGCCGAGCATGGGGATCTTGACGTCCACGGTGAGCTGGTACGTCACCTCGGTGCGCGTGCCGCCGTCGCGCGGCGCGAGGGCGTAGGAGCCGTCGAGGGTGCGCAGCATCTGGGACTTGACCAGCGACCAGCGCACCTCGGTGGCGCTGATCCAGGTGTACGCCAGGGTGTGGTCGTCCTTGATCGCCCCGGCGTCGAGCACCAGCCGGACCTGCTCGGCGCGGCCTTCGGCGTCGGTGGCGAGGACTTCCGCCTCCTTGACCTCTCCCGTCCACTCCGGGTAGCGGCCGAAGTCGGCGATGACGCCCATGACGGCGGCCGGAGCCGCCTCGATCGTGATGCTCGACTTCGTGTGTTCCGCCATCGCCGTAGCCCCTCCGGGACATCGCATGCCATTGCTGCTGAAGGCTACCGCGTGCAGGTGGGGCGGCCGTCACCGCTGCGGGCGCCGCCGGTCGCGTCCGGCGGCGCGGTCACCACTCCAGGACCCACGGCCGGCGGGTGTGGTTGAAATGCCCGACGTTGACGCATTCGGTGCGGCCGATCCGGGTGCGCGGCACCAGCGGCTGGTGGACGTGGCCGAAGAGCGCGAATTTGGGCCGGACGGTGTGGATCGCCTCCAGCAGCGCCTGGCTGCCGCGCTCGAAGCGCCGGGCGGCGGTGTCGTAGCAGAGTTCCGGGATCGCGGGCGGGATGTGGGAGCAGAGCACGTCGACCGGGCCGAGGGCGGCGACCTTGGCCGCGTACTCCTCCTCGGAGATTTCGTACGGGGTGCGCATCGGGGTGCGCAGGCCGCCGCCGACGAAGCCGAAGACCCGGCCGCCGATCTCGGCGGTCGCGCCGTCCAGGACGGTGGTGCCGGGGCCCGCGTACTCCGGCCAGAGGGCCGGGATGTCGACGTTGCCGTAGGTGGCGTACGTCGGGGCGGGGAAGGCGGCGAACAGCTCCGCGTACTGCTTGCGTACCGCGGACTCGATGGCGGTGCGCCGGTCGGTCCCGGCCCACAGCTCCTGGTCCAGGACCCTGGCCTCGTCGAAGCGGCGGGCGGTGCGCAGCTCGACCATCCGGTCGGCGTTGGCGACGCCGAAGAGGTCGGGGAAGATGCCGCGGGAGTGGTCGGCGTAGTCGAGGAAGAGGACCAGGTCGCCCAGGCAGACCAGCGCGTCCGCGCCGTCCCCGGCCCGGCTCAGGGCCTCGGCAGCGCCATGGACGTCACTCACCACATGGACCCGCATGCGGACACTTTATAGCCGGACAGACCCTAGCGGGTCAGCGGCGGCCCGGCCGGGCGCTGGACTACTCTTCCGGGCAGGAACCCAGCCGCTCCGCCCCGGTGTGTGAAGCGCGTGTGATGTGTGTGTGACGCTGAGAACATCTGTACGGCCCCCCTATCGCCAGAGCTTTACCGATGGGTAACGTCCACGCCGTCCACATCTTCCCTCCGGGTGCGCCGTGGCACCGATGAGGAGCAGCCGCCTTGCGTGAGTTCAGTCTTCCGGCCCTGTACGAGGTCCCCGCGGACGCCAATCTGACGGATCTGATCCGCCGCAACGCCGCTCAGCATCCGGACACCGCCGTCGTCGCCCGCAAGGACTCCGCGGGCCGGTGGCAGGACGTCAGCGCGACGGGTTTCCTCGCCGAGGTGCGCGCCGCCGCCAAGGGTCTGATCGCCTCGGGCGTGCAGCCGGGCGACCGGGTGGCCGTGATGTCCAGGACGCGGTACGAGTGGACGCTGCTGGACTTCGCGATCTGGAGCGCGGGCGCGGTCACCGTGCCGGTCTACGAGACGTCGTCGGCGTCCCAGATCGAGTGGATCCTCAGCGACTCGGGCGCGGTCGCGGCGGTCGTGGAGTCCGAGCCGCACGAGAGCGCGGTGGAGTCCGTACGGGAGCGGCTGCCGCGGCTCAAGCACCTGTGGCGGATCGACACCGGCGCGGTGGACGCGCTGAACGCGGCGGGTACCGACATCTCCGACGCGGTGGTGGACGAGCGCAGCGCGAGCGCGGGCGCCGACTCCCCCGCGACCGTCGTCTACACCTCGGGCACCACGGGCCGCCCCAAGGGCTGTGTGCTGAGCCACCGCAGCTTCTTCGCGGAGTGCGGCAACGTGGTGGAGCGGCTGAGCCCGCTGTTCCGTACCGGGGACTCCTCGGTGCTGCTCTTCCTGCCGCTGGCCCACGTCTTCGGGCGGCTGGTCGAGGTGGCGGCCGTGATGGCGCCGATCAGGCTCGGCCATGTGCCGGACGTGAAGAACCTCACCGACGACCTCGGCTCGTTCCGGCCGACGATGGTGCTGGGGGTGCCGCGGGTCTTCGAGAAGGTCTACAACACCGCGCGGGCCACGGCGGAGGCGGGCGGCAAGGGCAAGATCTTCGACCGCGCGGCGGCCACCGCGATCGAGTACAGCCGGGCGCTGGACACCACGGCGGGCCCGTCGCTGAAGCTGCGGTTCACGCACAAGGTCTTCGACCGGCTCGTCTACGCCAAGCTCCGCGCGGTCCTCGGCGGCCGGGCCACCCACGCGATCTCCGGCGGCGCGCCGCTGGGCGAGCGCCTCGGCCACTTCTACCGCGGTATCGGCTTCACGGTGCTGGAGGGCTACGGCCTCACCGAGTCCTGCGCGGCCACGGCCTTCAACCCCTGGGACCGTACGAAGATCGGTTCGGTCGGCCAGCCGCTGCCCGGGTCGACCGTGCGGATCGCGGACGACGGCGAGGTGCTGCTGCACGGCGAGCACCTGTTCACCGGGTACTGGAACAACGAGGCGGCGACCGCGGAGGCGGTCTCCGACGGCTGGTTCCACACCGGTGACCTGGGCTCGCTCGACGAGGACGGCTATCTGTCGATCACCGGCCGGAAGAAGGAGATCATCGTGACGGCGGGCGGCAAGAACGTCGCGCCCGCGGTGATCGAGGACCGGATCAGGGCGGACGCGCTGGTCGCCGAGTGCATGGTGGTCGGTGACGGGCGCCCGTTCGTGGCGGCGCTGATCACCCTGGACGAGGAGTTCCTGCCGCACTGGGCCGAGCAGCACGGCAAGGCGGGCGCGGGCGTCGCCGAGCTGGCGGCCGACCCGGAGCTGCTGGCGGCCGTGCAGCGCGCGGTGGACGAGGGCAACGCGGCCGTCTCCAAGGCCGAGTCGGTGCGGAAGTTCCGTATTCTGCCGACCCAGTTCACGGAGGAGTCCGGCCACGTCACGCCGTCGCTGAAGCTGAAGCGGAATGTCGTCCTGACGGACTTCGCGGCGGAGATCGAGGCCCTTTACCAGCGCTGAGGTTCTGTCCTCAAACGCCGGACGGGCTGATTTCGGCGAGGGCGCTGTCCATGAGCCGCTCCGCGAGCGCGGTGATCGTCACGAACGGGTTGACGCCGATGGAGCCGGGGATCAGGGAGCTGTCGGTGACGTAGAGGTGGTCGTAGCCGCTGACACGGCCGTACGCGTCGGTGGCGCGGCCGAGCGGCAGGCCGCCCAGCGGGTGGTAGCAGAAGTCGTCGGCGAAGGCTTTGTTGCCGCCGAAGAGGTCGTAGCGGTAGATCGTGCCCTGCTTGCGGTTGATCCGGTCGAAGAGGGTCTTGGCGGCCTTGACCGAGGGCTGGTTCTGGGCGAGCGTCCAGTTCAGCCGGGCGGAGTCGGTGGCGGCGTCGTAGGAGAAGGTGCCGCGTTCGGGGTTCTTGGTGATGGCCAGGTAGAGGCTGATCCAGGTCTCGAAGCCGATCGGGAGCGGGGCGATCTCGGCGAAGACCGGGTTGCTCGCGTTGGACCAGTCGTCGATGCCCATGACGGGGATGGTGGACTGGTGCGCCCCGGTGGGATTCCACAGGTAGTTGGCGCGGGCGAGCATGATGTTGCCGTTGCCGCCCCAGGCGGTGCCCACGCTCGCGTTGAGCCGCGGGAGGGTGCCGGTCTCGCGGGCCCTGACCAGGATCTCGGTGGAGCCGAGGCTGCCCGCGGCGAGGAAGAGGTAGCGACAGCCGACCTCGCGGGTCTCCACGACCGCGCCGGTCAGGTCGATCCGGTCGACGGTGAGGACGTACGTGCCGTCGGCCGCTCTTCTCACGGCTCTGACCCGGCTGAGGGTCTCTATGGTGACGTGTCCGGTGCCGAGCGCCGAGGCCAGATAGGTCTTGTCGACGCTGCGCTTGCCGTGGTTGTTGCCGTAGATGACCTCCTGGTCCAGCGCGGACTTGGTGGCGGTGCCCGCGGCCTCGGCCTTCATGTACGAGAAGTCGTACACGTTCGGCACGAAGGTGGTGCTGAGGCCGGCGCTGTGGGCCTGGTCGCGGGAGACGCGGGCGAACTGGTACCACTCGGTGGACTCGAACCAGGCGGGGTCGACGGTGTTGACGCCGAGCATGCTGGTGGCGCGCGGGAAGTACGTGGAGTACATCGCGGTGGAGTCGACCTGCGGGAGGACTTCCTCGAAGTACGCGCGGGACGGGGTGACGGCCATGCCGCCGTTGACCAGGGAGCCGCCGCCGACGCCGCGGCCGACGTAGACGGACATGTCGCCGTAGTGCACGCGGTCCAGGACGCCGGGGTAGGGGGTGATGTCCTTGTTGACGAGGTCGAGCCAGAGGAAGGTCGCCAGCGGCGCCTCGGTGCGGCTGCGGAACCACATCGACCGCTGGTCGGGCGAGCTGGTGTTGCAGAAGATCTTGCCGTCGGCGGCGGGGGTGTCCCACAGCCGTCCCATCTCCAGGACGGTCGTGGTGACACCGCGCTGGCCGAGCCGGAGGGCGGCGACGGCGCCGCCGTAGCCGGAGCCGATCACGATCGCGGGGCTGAAGGTGGTGGCGGCGGGCTCCGCCTGCGCGGGGGTCGCGGAGAGCGCGATACGGGTGAGGCCGAGTGCTGCTGCGGTCTGGAGGGCGCCGAGTCCCAGAAAGTGACGGCGCGTCAGGTCTGATGTCATGCGCGCATGATGGGCGGGTCCGCGTGAACCCTCCATGCCCATGACGCATGGTCTTTTACGGCGGCCGGTTCTCGTACGACGACGGCGCCGGGACGGCGGCCGTGACCGCGCCCATCGGGTTACAGCAGGGACGTGAGCCGCTGCGCCAGCAGGTCCCAGCGCCAGGCGTCCTCGACCCAGCGACGGCCGCGCTCGCCCATCCGGGCGCGCAGTTCGGGGTCGCGCAGCAGGGTCAGGACGCGGTCGGCGCACTGCGCGGGCGAGCCGCCCGCGACCACCCAGCCGGTCTCGCCGTCCAGGACCGCGTCGGGCGCGCCGCCGGAGTCGCCCGCGATCACCGGCAGCCCGGTCGCGGACGCCTCCAGGTAGACGATGCCGAGCCCTTCGACGTCCAGGCCGCCGCGCCGGGTCCTGCACGGCATCGCGAAGACGTCACCGGCGCCGTAGTGGGCGGGCAGCTCCTCCCACGGCACGGGCCCGGTGAAGCGCACCGCGTGGCCGACGCCGGTCCGCTCCGCCAGCTTCTCCAGGTCCCCCCGGTACGGTCCGCCGCCGACGATCAGCAGCGCGGTGTCCGGCACCTCGTGCAGAATCCGGGGCATGGCCTGGATCAGCGTGTCCTGGCCCTTGCGCGGCACCAGCCGCGATACGCACACCACCACCGGGCGGTCGGCGAGGCCGAGCCTGGCCCGTACCACCGCGCCGCCCGAGCCGGGGTGGAAGGTCTTCTCGTCGACGCCCGGCGGCAGTTGGACCATCCGGGCGGCGGCGGCCGGGGTCAGCGCGGCGGCGATCCGGGAGCGGGTGTACTCGCCGAGGTAGGTGAGGGTGTCGGTGCCCTCGCCGATCCGGCGCAGCAGCGAGCGGCTGGCGGGGAGCTGCGCCCAGCCCGCCTCGTGCCCGTGCGTGGTGCCGACCAGCCGCCGCGCCCCGGCCTTGCGCAGCGCGGGCGCCATCAGGCCGAGCGGGGCGGCGGCGCCGAACCAGACGGAGGAGCAGCCGTGTTCCCGCAGCAGGTCGGCGGCGCGCCGGGTGACCCTGCGGGTGGGCAGCAGCATCGAGGTGCGGTCGCGGACCACGGGGAAGGGCTGCTCCGCGTCGAAGCGGGCGACCTCGGCGCCGTCCTTCCAGGTGGAGGTGTAGACGACGACCTGTCCCGGGTCCATCCGCAGCGCCATGCTGTGCACGAAGGACTGGATGCCGCCGGGCCGGGGCGGGAAGTCGTTGGTCACGATCAGGGTCTTGTCCATCGCCGCCGACAGTACCCGCTCACGCGGTGTTCACCCGGCTGGCCGCCACCGGCCGCGTCCGTCCCGCGACCGGGCCGCCGCTCACCGCATGATGCGTATCGTGACAAACACACATATCAGCGGTCGGGGCTGGGCCGTGCTCACCTGGGTCGTCACCCGAGCCGCGTTCTTGTTGTTCGTGTTCGAGGTCGTCCACTTTCCCGGCCAGTACATCGCCCACGATGTCTCGTCCGTCTACCACCGCTGGTACGGGGTACTGAGCACGGGCAGCTTCCCGCTGCACGACGTGACCTGGCAGTACCCGCCGGGGGCCGCGCTGGTGATCCTCGCGCCCGGCCTGCTGCCCTTCCTCAGCTACACCGCCGCCTTCTTCTGGCTGGCCTTCCTCGCGGACGCGGTGATCCTGGCTGTGCTGCTGCGCGACTCGCGGGTCAGGCGCGGCGGCCGGATGGCCGGGGTGTGGGTCTGGGTCGGCGGCGGCGCGCTGCTCGGCCCGATCATCTACGCCCGCTACGACGTGATGGTCACCGCCGTCGCCGTGGCGGGGCTGCTCCTGCTGCCGCGCCGCCCGAAGGCGGGCGGGGTGCTGGCCGGGGTGGGCGCCATGCTCAAGGTGTGGCCGCTGCTGCTGCTCATCGGGACGCCCCGCGGCCGTACCACCCGGCGGTCGTGGATCTCGGCGGCGGTGACGATGGCGGTGATCGCGCTCGCCTTCCACCTGGCCATGCCGGGCTCGCTGTCCTTCCTCACCTTCCAGCGCGACCGCGGCACCGAGGTCGAGTCGCTGGGGGCCACCGTCTTCCACATCGCCCGGCACTTCGGCTGGCACGGCACCGCGCGGATGCACTACGGGTCGGTCGAGTTCATCGGCCCGCATGTGCACCTGGTGAGCACCGCGGCGATGGCGCTGTCCCTGCTGGCCTTCGCCTGGCTGCTGCTGTGGCGGGTGCGGGCCCGCTCGTACTCGGTCGCCACGCCCTTCGACGCGGCCTTCACCGCGGTGCTGGTCTTCACCACCACCAGCCGGGTGATCAGCCCGCAGTACATGGTGTGGCTGGTCGGCATCGGCGCGGTCTGCATGACGCTGCGGGAGTCGGTGGTACGGCGGCCGGTCGCGCTGATGCTGGGCGCGACGCTCTTCACCACGCTGGAGTTCCCGATCTTCTTCGAGGACATCGCCCACAGCGACAAGCTGGGCGTGGCGCTGATCGTCACCCGTAACGGCCTGCTCGTCCTGGCGTCCCTGAGCGCCTGCCGTCGGCTGTGGGCGGCCACCGTGCCGCGCCGCGCGGCGCGCGGCGCGGTCGAGGGGGAGCCCGCCGACGCCCCGGCCGCGGTGCTGACCCGAGCCGAGCGGGTCGGGGTGCACGACAAGGGCTAGAACGTGTCCTGCGGGGCGGCCGGGCGCCAGGCGCGGGCGGCGGCGATGCGTTCGGCGGGGGTGGGGTGGGTGCCGAACATCAGGTGCAGGGCGCGCGGCGGGTCGGGGTCGCCGATGTTCGCGACCGTCAGGCGGCGCTGCATCGCGATGAACTCGGCCGGGTCCGCGGTCAGTTCGAGGGCGTGCCGGTCGGCGCGCCGCTCGACCCCGCGGCTCACCGCGCAGCCCAGCGGCCCGGCGACGGCGCCGCCGACAGTGGCGACGGCCGCCAGCAGCCAGGCGGAGCGCGGGTCCGCGAAGTCGTCGGCGCCCGCGAGGTCGAGCAGGGGCCGCCAGGTCACCACGGCGGCCAGGACGCACACGCCGACGGCCGCGCCCAGCGCGCCGAGCGCGGTGCCGCGCGGCACGTCCCGGTGCACGACGTGGCCGAGTTCATGGGCGACCACCAGTTCCACCTCGCGCGGCTGCGCCGTGGTCAGCAGGGTGTCGTAGACGACGATGCGGCGGGTGCGGCCGAAGCCGGACACGTACGCGTTGAGCGCGGTCGTACGGCGCGAGGCGTCGGCGACCAGCACATCCTCGACGGTGACGCCGTCGCGGGCGGCGAGCGCCAGCAGGGCGTCCCTGAGGGGGCCCGGCTCCATCGGTGTGAAGCGGTTGAACAGCGGCTCGAAGATCATGGGCGCCGCCCAGGACATCAGGACGGTCAGCGCGGCGGCGCCGAGCGCGGCCCACACCCACCAGTGGCCGGTCGCCCCGGCGAGGGCGTAGACGGCGAAGAGCGCGCCGAAGGTCAGCGGCAGCGAGATCAGCAGGCCGCGCAGCACGTCCGCCCACCACCCGCCCCAGCCCTGCGTCACCAGGCCGAACCGGCGGCGGACCACGCGCCCGCGCGCCGCGAAGGGCAGCCCCAGCACCTCGGGCAGCAGCACCAGGGACACCGCCGCGCCCGCCACCCGGCCGCTCCACGTCCCGCCGCCGAACGCCGCGACCAGCCCCGCTCCCCCGGCCGTCAGCCCCAGCCCCAGCATCAGCCCCAGCGCTGCCACCCGCCCGCCGAGCGCGACCGGCCACACCCCCCGCCGCAAAGCCCGCGCCCGCCCGACCTCCTCCGCACTGAAGTCCCCCACCCCCGCAGCCGAAGCCCCGGCATCCGCCGAGGGCGAAGATCCTGTTGGCGGCGGGGTGTGCGGGGGGCGTCCTGGGGCGGCGTTCGACGGAGGCGGGGGCCGGTGGGCCGGGGGTTCCGCGGCGGGGTCACGGGTCATGGCAGCTCCTGGTGGAGGTAGGCGCGCCAGCGGGCGGTGAAGGCGGGGAGGGTGGTGCCGAGAGTGGTGCGCAGGTGGGAGTCGACGGTGCCGCCGGAGGCGACGGCGCGGTAGAAGGCGACGAGCGCGTCCGGGGACCACTGGTCGGCGATCAGGCGGCAGGCGAGCCAGCCGCCCTCGTAGGCGCGGGAGAGGGTGTCGGCGTCGGCGGAGTGGAAGTCGGCGTCGGCGGGCAGCGCGGCGGGGACGCGGCCCGCGGCGACGGCGGCGGCCAGTTCCGGGGCGAGCTCGCGGGCGGTACGGCCCGCCGTACGGTAGGCGGTCCAGTCGGCGGCGCCCTCGGAGAGCCACAGCGGGGTGCGGGCGGTGGTCCACGCGCGGGTGGCGACATGCGTGGTCTCGTGGGTGAGCACGGTCTGCCGGCCGAAGGCGGAGAGCCCGCTGAACGCCTCGGGGTTGATGATCACCCGGTCGGAGCCGACCCGCGCGCTGCCGCCGCCCTCCCCCGTGGTGACGGCGGCGATGTTGCGGTAATCGGCCGGGTCCGCGGCGGCCAGCGCGGCCATCTGGTCCAGCGTGCGCGGCACCTCGACCACCACCGTGCCCGACCACCCGGCGCCGCCCCAGGTCCGCCGGACCTGCGGCACCGCCCGGTCCACGTCCTCGGCGTAGCCGCGCAGCCCGGCGGCGTCGCCGAGCCCGAGCACCAGGCTGTCCGTGCCGCGCACCACCGTCACCCGGCCCTGGTCCCACAGCTGTACGGCGCCGCGGTGCCCGGACGCGGCGCCGTCGTCGTCCCCGGCCACGTACCAGCTCCCGCCCCGCCGGGACAGCGTCAGGTAGTCGGTCGCGGCGACCGGCGCCGCGTCGAATCCGCTGAGCCGGTAGCGCAGTTGGACCTCGGCCGCGGCCCGTACCGTGCCGTCGGCGGTCGGCGGCAGGCCGAACGCGCCGGTCCGCACCAGCCGGTAGGACCAGTCGGCCAGCGGCACGTCCGCGATGTCGGTGAACATCGCCTTCTGCCGGTCGAGGAAGCGCGTCGCCCGCGGGTCGATCCCGGCGAGGAAGGCCGCCCGGTCGTGGTGCAGCACCGCGGCGGCCCGCCGGTCGAGCGCCTGCCGGATCCCGGCGTCGGTGGCGTCCGCCGTGGGCCGCCCGCCCGAGGCGGTCCCGCCGCACCCGGCGACGAGCGCCGCCAGCAGTGCCAGGGACAGGCCGAGCGCCGCCGCCCGGACACGGGAAGCGGTCGGCGTACGTCGGAGGGGCGCCACGGCCATGGGCCCGATCGTACGGCCCCGAGGACGCCCCCCACGGCCGGGGCGCCGCGCCCTTACGGCCGGGTCACGGCCGTGATCGGCATCATGCCGACCGGGTCGTAGCGGACCCTGGCGCCGGGGTAGGGGGCGTGGATGACCTGGCCGCCGCCGACGTACATCGCGACATGGCTGGCGTCGCCGCGGTAGATCACCAGATCGCCGGGCCGCGCCTGGTCCAGCGGCACCCGCTGCCCGGCGTTCATCTGCTCCTGCGAGGTGCGCGGCAGCGCGACCCCGGCCCGTGCGTACGAGTACTGCATCAGGCCCGAGCAGTCGAAGGAGTTGGGCCCGGTGGCGCCCCAGACGTAAGGGGCGCCGACCATCTGGCGGGCGGCGGCCACGGCCATCGCGCCGCGCCCCGAGGCGGCGGGCAGATTCGGGATGGCCGGCAGGTCGGCGGTCGTACGGTCGCGGGAGGCGCGCCCGGCGTCCATGCCGGGCCGGTATCCGGCGCGCTGGGCGGCGGGCATCGCGTTGAGCAGCCGCTGGGCCTCGGCGAGCGCCCGCTGCACCGACCGCTTGCGGTCCTGGAGCACCGCCCCGGCCTTGTCCAGTTCGGCGAGCTTGCCCGCGGCCTGGGAGCGCTGCTGGAGCAACAGCCGCTCGGCCTCCTGGAGTTGGCGCAGCCGCCCGGCCTGCTGGGCGCTGAGCCGGTCCAAGGTGGTGGCCCGGTCCAGGTACTGGTCGGGGTCCGAGGACATCATCAGGGCGAGCGAGGGGTCGATGCCGCCGCTGCGGTACTGCTCGGAGGCGAGCGAACCCAGCTCCTGCCGCATGTCGTTGACCCGCTGCTGCCCTTCGGCGGCCCGGTCCTGGAGGGTGGTCAGGTCGGCGCGGAGCCGCTTGGCGTGCTCCTGCGCCGCGTTGTACTTCTCGGTGGCCTGCTCGGCCTGCTGGTAGAGCCGGTCGAGCCGGGACGCCGTGTCGGGTGCGCCCCCGCCGGGATCGGCCGAGGCGACCTGCGCCGCACCGCCGGACAGCGCCGCGGTGGCCGCGGCGGCCGCGGACAGCACGGTGACCCGGGTGGTGCGGGCGGCGAAGCCCGGCTGTGGGGAGCGTCGATGGGAAGCCACGGAAGCTGACAGTAGTCAGCGCGACGCGGAGAGTTCAAAGAAGGCGCGGCCCCCGCATCGCCGCGCCGCGCCTCCCGCCCAGGTCACACACCCGCACCGGGCGGCACCGGGCACTTGTTCATCACCCGAACGCCGTAGGAGTCCGAACGCCGTATGAACGCACCGGGGTCCGCGGGAGACTCCCGCGGACCCGTGAGATCGGTGAGGAACGACGCCGGAAGGCGTCAGATGCGGACGCCGAACTGGAACGGCATGTTGCCGATCGACTCGTAGCGCACCGAGGCGCCCGGCTTCGGCGCGTGCAGCACCATGCCGTTGCCCGCGTAGAGGCCGACGTGGTGGTAGTCGCCGTAGAAGATGACGAGGTCGCCGACGGCGAGCTGGGAGGTGGAGTAGATCCGGGTCCCGGCGTTCGCCTGGGCCTGCGAGGTGCGCGGTATCGTCACGCCGGCCTGGTTGTACGCCCACGAGGTGAGGCCGGAGCAGTCGAAGGAGCTGGGGCCCGAGGCGCCGTACACGTACGGCAGGCCGACCCTGGACTGCGCGGCGGAGAAGGCGGCGGCGGCGCGCTGCGAGGCGGGCTTCGCGTCGCCGAGGTCCACGCGGGTGGTGGAGCGGTTGGCGCGGGCGTCGGCGGCGGCGATGGACGCGCGCTGCGCGGCCGTCAGCGAGTTGAGGATCTGCTGGGCCTGGGCCAGCTTGTCCTTCGCCTCGGCCTTGCGCTTGGCCAGCTCGGTGCGGGTGGTCTGGAGCTCGGTCAGCTTGGCGGTCGCCTCGGCGCGCTGCTGGTCCAGGGTCCGCTTGGCGTCCTGGAGTTGGTGCAGCGAGTCGGTCTGGATCGACGTGAGCTGGTTGAGCGTGGTCGCCTGGTCCAGGTAGTTGTCCGGGTTGGACGACAGGAAGAGCTGGAGCGACGGGTCGATGCCACCGCTGCGGTACTGGGACGCGGCGATGGCGCCGAGGCCGTCCCTGAGCTGGTTCAGGTGCTGCTGCTGCCTGGCCACCTGGTCCTGGAGAGTGCCCGCCTCCTTCTGGAGGGTGTGCAGCTTCTCGTTGGCCCCGTCGTACTTCTCTGAGGCCTGCTCAGCCTGCTCGTACAGCGCGTCCACCTTCGCCTTGGCGTCCTTGACGGTCGGCTTGGCGGGGGCGGCCTGGGCCGCCTGGGAGGTGAGGGCCACCGCGGCTGCGGCGGTGGCGGTCAGCACGGTCACGCGCGTGCGGCTTGCCGGCTTGGGACGACGGTGGGACGCCACGAAGGCGAGCTCCTTCTTCCTTCAGCCGCCTACCGGTTGACTGGCGGGCGGCCCCCGGCGCGCCATCCGGATTGGATGATCGACTGCGCGGAGGTTCGACGCCCGACCTTAGTGACCTATCTGTGATCGGTTCAAATCCTTGTTGGCAAAATCTCGACCGGTTCGCACATTCTTTACGACCTTCGTACGCGCAGTGAGGGTGGATCAACGCTCCGTCGACGATGGCGCGTTCGCGAACCGAATACTCGAACGAATAGTGATGTGTTCGGTGGTTCGGTGCTGCGGCGGTGCGGCGACCGGGAGCCGGGAGGCCGGAGGCGCGGGCGGCGCGAGCGGCAGGCGCGGTTCAGACGCGTGCGAGACGTTTCAGCAGCAGGACGGAGGCGACCGGGCGGGCGCCCGCCTTGGCCACCCCGTCGGCGACTTCGCGGTCCGCGGAGACCACCACGATCTGCCGGCCGGGCGGTTCCGCCCGCACCAGCCGCCGGATCAACTCGTCAGCGGTCTCACCGGCCTTGCTGAACAGCACCCGCACCCCGCGCGGCGGCGCGAGCAGCACCGGCATGTCCAGGTCGGCGCCGTCGAAGACACAGGTGACCTCGGCGCCGCTCTGCGCGGCCAGCGCCGCGAGCCCGCCGAGCAGCCGCAGCCGCTGTTTCTCCAACGGCATCGACGGATAGCCGGTCTTGGTGACGTTGTAGCCGTCGACGACGAGGTGCGCCTGCGGCAGCGCGAGCAACTGGTCGAGCAGCGCCGGGTCGGTCTCGGACAGCGCGCGGGTGGCGATGTCACGCGGGCTGAAGGCCCCGGGCGCGACCGCGTCCACCGTGTCGGCGGGGCGTACGCCCAGGGTGTCGCGCGGCGGCAGCGCCAGTTCACGGCGGAGCCCCGAGGCCGCGTCGAGGACGGTGTCCAGCAGCAGGCGCAGCCGTACGTCCTCGATGCTGCGGCCCTCACGGGCGGCGCGGCGGCCCGACTCGACCGCCGCCTCGGCCTCGGCGAGCCGGGTGCGCAGCCGCCGTGCCTCGCTCTCCGCGGCGGCCTTGTCCTGGGCGGCGGCGGCCCGCGCCTCGTCCAGTTCCGCCTGGATCTTGCGCTGGGCGGCCTCGGCGCGCTTGACGTCGCTGAGGGCGCTGCGCAGCTTGCGGTGCACCGAGTCGCCCTCCTTGCGGACGGCGTCCAGTTCGGCGCGGGCCCGTACGGCGTCCGAGCGCAGCTGCGTGTGCAGGCCCTGGACCTCCTCGCGGAGCTTGGCCAGTTCGCGCAGCGTCTCCTCGTCGGCCCGCTCGGCGTGCGCCCGTTGGGCCTCCTCGCCCGCGGTGGTGACAAGCTTGGCCCAGCCCGCGGGGCGCAGCAGATAGGCCGCGGCGGCCACGTCGAGCGGATCCGCGGCGGGCGGCGGGGTGCCGGCGTCCAGCGCCCCGGTCAGCTCCGGCTGCGCCTCGCGCAGTTTGCCCGCGACCTTGTGCCGGAAGGCCGGGTCGCCCTCCAGCGCGGTGGCCAGCGCGGTGGCCGCGTATTTCACACGTCTGGACGGGGTGAAACGGGCGTACGGCCGCAGCGAGACCGGCAGTTCGGCGAAGGTGAACCCGCCGAAGGCGTCGGCGGCGATGGCGACGACGCGGTGGCGTACGCCTTCGGGCAGCGGCCGGTCGAGCGCCGGTTCATGAGCGGCGTCGTCATGAGCGGCGTCGTCATCGGCAGTGACACCGGGGTCGGCGGGGTCGGCGGTATCACCGGTGTTGGCGGGGTCACCGGGAGCGTCGGCGCCGGGGGCAGCGTTGCCGTCGGGAGCGCTGCCGGAGACGCTGCCGGTAGAGCCGTCGGGAGTGCCGCCGCCGTCACGGCCGGGCGGTACTTCGGCGCCCGGTTCGTCGTCGGCCCGCGGTGTGTCGGGGTCCTGCGCCGCGGCGCCGGACGCGTCGGCGCCCGGCCCGTCGGCGGCATCCGTCTCGGACCCCCTCGCCTCGGCCCGCGGAAAGCCGCCGATACCGTCCACCAGTCACTCCCGTCCGGTTACACGGCGCCTCCCCGGCCCCCTTCGATCCCTCCGGCCGCCGCCTCTTGCATCCATTGTCCCCGTAAGGAGGCTCAGTCCCGCGCCGAACCGGTCTCCGCGTCCGCGCCGGAGTCCGTTTCCCCGGCCGTTCCCTCGGACGTTCCCTCGGCCACGGCCGCGCCCGGCCGGTCGACCAGCTCGATCTGGTCCGCGGCGTTGCACCAGCGGCACCGCACGGACTCGACCGTCTCGGTCAGCACGTCGGTCTCCTCGATCCGCGGCTCGCCGCCGAGGTCGAGATGGACGTACTCCACGACCCGCGTGGAGCGGGTCACGTCGAACCGGGTCAGATTGCCGCACTGCGTGCAGCGCCACCGGGTGGTGGCGGTGGGCATGGGCACCGGCATCGGTCCTGCACCTCTTCCTCGGTCGGGCGTATCAGTGCTGACGGGCGTACGTCGGGGTCACCTTACGGCCTCCGACCCGCGACGCGCTGCGGCGAGGCGGCCTATGTCCGTTACGACCGCTGCGTCATCATCGGTCCATGGTCATCCCGGTGTACGACAAGAACCCGGTCCGCCGCACGCCGGTCGTGACGTATGCGCTGATCGCCCTGTGCACCGTGGTCTTCCTCCTCGGACCGCTGTCCGGCTTCAACCCCTCCTACGGCACGGGCGACAAGCTCCAGTGCGCGCAGGCCGTCTACTTCGCGCACTGGGGTGTCATCCCCAGTGAGCTGTTCCACGGCCGGCTCCCGATGGACCGGCTCGACCTGCCCGCGGGCTGCGCGGCCCCGCACGCGTACGCGAAGTCGCCGCTGCTGTCGGTGCTCACGGCGATGTTCCTGCACGGGAGCTGGCTGCACCTGATCGGCAACATGCTCTTCCTCTACGTCTTCGGCGACAACGTCGAGAACCGGATGGGCCGGGTGCGCTTCGCTCTCTTCTACCTGGTCGCGGGCTATCTGGCGACGTACGGCTTCGCGCTCGCCAACCCCGAGTCGACGCAGAGCCTGGTCGGCGCGTCCGGGGCGATCTCCGGGGCGCTGGGCGCGTATCTCTATCTGTATCCCAAGGCCCGGGTGACGAGCCTGTTCCCCTTCCTCTTCTTCATCCCGCTGCGCTTCCCCGCGTGGATGGTGCTCGGCTTCTGGTTCGTCCTCCAGTGGCTCGCCGCCCAGACCGGCAACAACGGGCCGGGAGTGGCGTATCTCGCCCATGTCGTCGGCTTCGCCTTCGGGTTCCTGTGCGCCTGGGTGTGCTACCGGCCGCGTCGTAAGCTGAGCGTCGTAGTCGGGTCGACCCAAGGAGACATCCAGCCGTGATCACCGCGATCGTGCTCATCAAGACTTCCGTCGACCGGATTCCGGAGATCGCCGAGGCCATCGCCGCGCTGGACAACGTCAGCGAGGTCTACTCCGTGACCGGCACGTACGACCTCGTCGCGCTGGTCCGCGTCGCCCGCCACGACGACCTGGCCGACATCATTCCGGGCCGGATCTCCAAGATCCCCGGCGTCGAGGCCACCGACACCCATGTCGCCTTCCGTACGTACTCGCAGCACGACCTGGAGGCCGCGTTCGCGATCGGCCTCGACGCCTGAGGCTGATTCCCTCTACGGATTCCGCCTACGGGTCCGTCCTACGGATTCGTCCTGCGCTCCCGGTACGCGGTCACGCGCGGGCCGCGTCCAGCAGCGGGCCCAACTCCCGTGCGGCGGTGGTGAGGGCGCGGACGTCGCGCTCCGCCCTGGCGATCAGGATCGCGCCCTCCAGGGTGCTGATCATGAGGGTCGCCAGCGGTACGGACCGGTCCTCGGGAACGCCCATGCCGGTCAGCGCCGCGGCCACCGGCGCGGTCCAGGCCGCGAAGGCGGCGGCGGTCGCCTTCCGGGTGGACTCGGTGGTCCGCGCGCAGTCCACCGAGGCGGCGGCGACCGGGCATCCGGCGTCGAAGCCGTCGGCCGCGTACTCGTCCGTCCACTGGCCGACCATCGCGGCGAACAGCCCGCCGGGGGTCGGCTCGGGCAGCGCGGCCAGGAAGCGGGCGACGCGCTTGGCGGCGTAGTTCCCCGCCCAGACGACCGCCTCGTTGACGAGCTGTTCCTTTCCGTCGGGGAAGTAGTGCTGGAGCGAGCCGCGCGGGGCGCCCGCGTGGGCGGCGACCTCGCGCATGCCGGTCGCGCCGACGCCCTCGCGCCGGATGAGCTGGGCCGCGCTGAAGACCATCCGCTCGCGCGGTCCGCGTTCTGACCCGGCCATCGTCGACACCTCCACGGAGCTACTGCGTTCCGACCCCCGCCGCCCGGGTCGTCCGGGCCACCTTATAGACGGCGGTCAGACCGTCCGGGGTGTACGACGCGCGGACCGGTTCCAGGCGGCGGCCGAGCGCGGCGAGCAGGCCCCGCCTGCCGTGCGGGACGTTCACCGTCACGTGCTCGACACCCCTGGCCCGCGCGCGGGCGAGCAGCAGGCCGACCATGGCGGTGCCGACACCCCGGCGCTGCCAGGCGTCCACCACCAGCACGCCCAGCTCGCCGCCGGTTCCCGGCCCGGCGGTGTCGTCCGCCGCGAAGCCCGCGATTCCCACCAGGCGGTCCCGGCCGCCGCGGTACGCGACCACGGCGTCGTGCGCCGCGGGCGGTCCTGCCAGCAGACGGTCCAGGTGGGCGCGGGGGAACTCGCGCGCGCCGCCGAGGAAGCGCAGCCGGACCGTCTCCGGGGAGCAGGCCGCGAAGAGGGCGGCCACCGCGTCCGCGTCGGCGGGCCTGAGCAGGTCTATCCCGTCGGCGGGAGCGGCCGTCCGCCGCTCCGCACCCTCTATGACCACTGTCATAACGACCAGTATTATGACGGCGGTCATAAACGGCAAGAGAGGCGGCGGTGCGTCGTGGACATCGGTTTCCTGGGGCTCGGGGTCATGGGCCGGCCCATGGCGCTCAATCTCCTCCGCGCCGGGACCCCGCTGGTGGTGTGGAACCGCAGCGCGCCCGCCGCCGAGGCCCTGCGGGCGGCGGGCGCCGAAACCGCCGACAGCCCCGCCGACCTCTTCCGCCGCGCCGGGACCGTCTTCGTGATGCTCGCCGACGGCGCCGCCATCGACTCCTGCCTCGGCCGCGGCACCCCCGCCTTCGCGGCGAACGTCGCGGGGCACACCCTCGTCCACATGGGCACGACCTCGCCCGAGTACTCGCTCGGCCTCGAAGCCGAGGTCCGCGCGGCGGGCGGCCGCTACGTCGAGGCCCCGGTCTCCGGCTCCCGCGCCCCGGCCGAGGCGGGCCGCCTGGTGGCGATGCTCGCGGGCGAGGACGCCGCCGTCTCAGCGGTACGGCCGCTGCTGGCGCCCATGTGCCACGAGACCTTCGTCTGCGGGGCGGTGCCCGGCGCCCTGCTCATGAAGCTGTCGGTCAACCTCTTCCTGATCACCGTGGTCACCGGGCTCACCGAGGCGTTCCACTTCGCCGAGCGGCACGGCGTCGACGCCCGTCAGTTCCTCGCCGTGCTCGACGCGGGACCGATGGCCAGCGGCGTCTCCCGTATGAAGTCCCCCAAGCTGCTCGCCCGCGACTTCACCGTCCAGGCCGCCGCCGCCGACGTCCTCATGAACAACCGCCTCATCGCGGAGGCCGCCCGCGCCTCCGCCACCGCCACTCCCCTGCTCGACACCTGCCTCGCCCTGTTCACCGAGACCGCCGCCACCGACCCGGCCGCGGACATGATCGCCGTCCTGAAGGCCATCGAGTCCCGCACCGAGGGCGCCGTTCGTATCCGGCCGGACAGGCGCTAGCGCCTGTCCGGCACGCAGCGGCCGTCCTCCGTGCGGTAGTTCCACTGGGCGCCGTCGCGCACGAGGGTGCGGACGGCGTGGACGAAGCGGTCGACGTGCTCCTCGGGGGTGCCCGCGCCGAAGCTCACGCGGATGGCGTTGAGGACGCGCTCGCCGGGCGCGGCCTCGGGAGCGCCGCACTCGCCCGGGTCGTCGCCCTCGGCGCCGAGGAGCGTACGCACCAGCGGGTGGGCGCAGAAGAGACCGTCACGGACACCGATCCCGTACTCGGCGGAGAGCGCGGCGGCGAAGTGCGAGCTGTTCCAGCCCTGGACGACGAAGGAGAGCACGCCGACCCGGGGCGCGTCCTCGCCGAACAGGGAGAGCACCCGCACCTCGGGCACGGAGGCGAGCCCTTCCCGCAGCCGGGCGAGCAACCGCTGCTCACGGGTGACGAGTTGGTCGAACCCGGCCTCGGTCAGCGCCTTGCAGGCCGCGGCGATGGCGTAGACGCCGATGACGTTCGGCGACCCGGCCTCGTGCCGCGCCGCGGTGGTGTGCCACTCGACGTCGACTCCGCCGTCCGCGCGCCGCGCGACCTTGCGGCTGGCGCCGCCGCCCGCGAGGTACGGCTCGGCCTCGCGCAGCCAGTCGGCGCGGCCCGCGAGGACACCGGAGCCGAAGGGCGCGTACAGCTTGTGGCCGGAGAAGGCGACCCAGTCGACGTCGAGCGCGGCGATGTCCACCGGGTGGTGCGGGGCCAGTTGGGCGGCGTCCAGGACGATACGGGCGCCGTGCCGGTGCGCGGCGGCGGCCAGCTCCCGCACCGGCCACAGCTCACCGGTGACGTTGGAGGCGCCGGTGACGCAGACCAGCTTGGGCCCCTTGGGGGCGCCGTGCAGGGCCACGTCGAGCGCGGCGACGGCCTGCTCGGGCGTCCGCGGCGCGCCCAGGACGGTGACCCGCGCGTCGTCCCGCGTCTGCCACGGCAGCAGCGAGGCGTGGTGCTCGGTCTCGAAGACGAAGACGTGGGTGCCCGCCGGGATGACGGCGGCGAGCAGATTGAGCGAGTCGGTCGTCGAACGGGTGAAGATCACCTGGTCCTCGGCCCGACAGCCGAGGAATTCCGCGACCGTGACCCGGCTCTGCTCGAACAGGTCGGTGGAGAGCTGCGAGAGGTAGCCGGCGCCGCGGTGCACGCTGCCGTAGTAGGGGGCGTAGGCGGCCACGTCGTCCCACACCCGCTGGAGCGCGGGGGCGCTGGCGGCGTAGTCGAGCGCGGCGTACGTCACTTCGCCGCCCGTCACGAGCGGCACGAGGACGTCCCGGCCCAGAACGGGCAGCGGGGTACAAATCTCACGGTCGGTGGCAGCGATGGACACAGTCATGGCGATCTCCCGGATTACGGCAGGCGAAATCACCGCACGTCTGAAGCCGAAAAGGAATGGCTCGCGGTACAGAAGCGCGGGATGGAAACGTCGAACGAAAGGCGGAACGGCGGAACCGGGCCGACAGGCCCTATCGCATTCGCTTGCTCATGAAAGAACTCCCCAAGTCCGGCTTGCCATGAGCCTCGCTGCTCACGGCCTGGTCATCACCCGGGGCACCCCGCCTCGGACGGAGGGTTGCCGGACAGCGAGCCGGGGCCTTGACGCTGTCACTCGTGACCTGGACAGCATTCTGCCACAAGGCGCCGAACGCACAAGACGCCGTCCAGAAATTGGACAGCGTCGTGTGCTCGGTCCCCGCGGGACCTATCCGAATTCCGCCACAGTGGCGATTACGCGTTGCTCGCCGCCGCCCACCGCTCCAGCGTCGCCGCCGCCGCGCCCGAGTCGATCGACTCGGCCGCCGTCACCAGACCGGCCGCGATCTGCTCCTCCAACGGCCCGCTGCCGGGCCGCAGGGCCACCAGCGCCGCCGCCGAGTTGAGCAGCACGGCGTCCCGTACGGGCCCGGTCTCGCCCGCGAGCAGCCGCCGGGCGACGTCCGCGTTGTGGGCCGCGTCGGCGCCGCGCAGCGCCTCCACGGGCACCAGGGGCAGGCCGACATCCCGCGGGTCGAAGGCGGTCTGCTCCACCTTGCCGTCGCGCACCACCCACACCTGGGAGGTGGCGGTGGTGGTCAGCTCGTCCAGGCCGTCGTCACCGCGGAACACCAGTGCGGACGAGCCGCGTTCGGCCAGCACCCCGGCCATGATCGGCGCCATCCGCGGGTCCGCGACCCCGGTGGCCTGCGCCCGCACCCGGGCCGGATTGGTCAGCGGGCCGAGGAAGTTGAAGACGGTCGCCACCCCCAACTGGCTCCGGGCGGTGCCCGCGTGGCGCAGCGCGGGGTGGAATTTGATCGCGAAGCAGAAGGTGATGCCCGCCTCCTCCGCGACCTCCACGACCCGCTGCGGCGTCAGTTGCAGATTGACGCCGAGCTCTCCCAGGACGTCGGAGGCGCCGCTGGCCGAGGACGCGGCGCGGTTGCCGTGCTTGACGACCTTCGCCCCGGTGCCCGCGACCACGATCGCCGACATGGTGGAGATGTTGACGGTCTTCGCCCGGTCGCCGCCGGTGCCGACGATGTCCACGGTCGCGCCGGGCACCTCGATGGTGTTCGCGTGCGCGTACATCGACCGCACCATGCCGGAGACCTCTTCGACGGTCTCCCCCTTCGCCCGCAGCGCGACGACGAACCCGGCGATCTGCACGTCGCTCGCCTCGCCGCGCATGATCGCGTCCATCGCCCACGCGGTGTCGTCCCCACCCAGATTCCGCCCTGCCAGCAGCGTGGTCAGCACGTCCGGCCAGGACCGCGTCGCCGGACTCTCGCCGCCTGCCGGGGTCACAACGCTCATGGTCCACGCTCCTGGTGGTGGGATGGGGAACTGCGCGCTCAGCCTATCCGCGCCGCGGAGCCCGACGGCTCCCTGCCCGCACTGCGGACGGCGGACGCCGAAGGGCCGGGCCCGGGACTCCCCTGAGGGGGATTCCCGGGCCCGGCCCGTGGGTGGCTCAGCTCAGCGGCGGCGGCTCAGTGGTGGCCGTGTCCGCTGGTGATCTCCTCGTACTCCTCGGCCGTGGGCTTCGGAATCTGGCTGTGCTCGCCGTAGAAGCCGCGGGAGAGCTTGGCCCGCGCCTTCTCGATCGGGTTGAGCTTGCGCTCCACGCCGTTCTCGTCCACCTCCGGGCCCGCGTCGATCGGCTCCGGCTGGACGTGCGCGGTGAGGATGTGCCGCTGCTCCTGCGAGATCGGCTCGTGCACCTCGATGTACTCACCGTGCGGCAGCCGCTTGATGATGCCGGTCTCGCGACCGTGCAGCACCTTGTCGCGGTCACGGCGCTGGAGACCCAGGCAGATCCGCTTGGTGATGATGAAGGCCAGGACCGGCGCGACGAAGAAGCCGACGCGGACGAACCAGGTGATCCAGTTGATCGACAGGTGGAAGTGCGTGGCCCACAGGTCGTTGCCGCCACCGATCAGCAGCACGAAGTACTCGGTCAGCCAGGCCACACCGAAGCCGGTGCGCACCGGGCGGTTGCGCGGCCGGTCCAGCAGGTGGTGTTCGCGCTTGTCCCCGGTGACCCACGCCTCGATGAACGGGTAGACGGCGATGGCCGCCAGCACCACCGGGAAGACCATCAGCGGGATGAACACGCCCAGGACGAGTGTGTGTCCCCAGGCGTTGATCTCCCAGCCGGGCATCACACGGATCAGGCCCTCGGAGAAGCCCATGTACCAGTCCGGCTGGGCGCCGGTGGACACTTGGTCCGGCCGGTACGGTCCCATCGACCAGATCGGGTTGATCGACACGGTCGCGGCGATGGCCGAGATCACGCCGAAGACCAGGAAGAAGAAGCCGCCCGCCTTCGCGGTGTAGATCGGCAGCAGCGGCATGCCGACGACGTTCTTCTCGGTCTTGCCCGCACCCGGGAACTGCGTGTGCTTGTGGTAGAAGACCAGGATCAGGTGGGCGGTCAGCAGACCGGCCATCAGACCCGGCAGCAGCAGGATGTGGATCGAGTAGAACCGGCTGACGATGTCGTGGCCGGGGAACTCCCCGCCGAACAGGAAGAACGACAGGTACGAGCCGACCACCGGGGTGGCGAGCACCGCGCCGTCGGCGAACCGGATGCCCGTGCCGGACAGCAGGTCGTCCGGGAGCGAGTAACCGGTGAAGCCGGTGAACATGCCGAGGAACAGCAGCGTCCAGCCGAACAGCCAGTTGATCTCACGCGGCTTGCGGAAACCGCCGGTGAAGAACACGCGCATCATGTGCACGATCATCGCCGCGATGAAGATCAGCGCGGCCCAGTGGTGGATCTGCCGGATCAGCAGACCGCCGCGCACCTCGAAGCTGATGTGCAGGGTGGAGGCGTACGCCTCGGACATCCGCACGCCCTGGAGCGGCGCGTACGGGCCGTGGTAGACGACCTCGTTCATGCTGGGGTGGAAGAACAGCGTCAGATACACACCCGTGAGGATGAGGATGACGAAGCTGTAGAGGCAGATCTCGCCCAGCATGAAGGACCAGTGGTCCGGGAAGATCTTCCGCATGTTGGCCTTGGCCAACTTGTAGATACCGAGCCGGGGGTCAGTCCACTCGGCGGCCCGCTGGCCGACCGGCTTTTTGCCCCGACGGGTCGAGCTTTCCGTCGTAGTACTCATCCGCGCTCCCAGAATGCCGGACCGACGGGCTCATCGAAGTCGCCGAGAGCGACGAGATTGCCCTCACCATTGACGCTGATCCGAAGCTGCGGCAGCCGGTGCCCCGCCGGGCCGAAGATCACCCGCGCGCCGTCCGACAGGTCGAACGTCGACTGGTGGCACGGGCAGAGCACGTGGTGCGTCTGCTGCTCGTAGAGGCTGATCGGGCAGCCCACGTGTGTGCAGATCTTGGAGTAGGCCACGATTCCCTCGTGGGCCCAGTCACGCTCGCGCTTGTCCTTGATGTCGTCCGGCTTGATCCGGACGATCATCAGAGCCGCCTTGGCGATCTGCTCCTGGAAGTCCTCCTGGGACTCCTCCAGACCCTCGGGCATCGCGAAGGTGAGCGAGCCCACCACGATGTCCTCGGGGCGCAGCGGCTTGTTCGTGTTCTGGTTGATCAGCACCTTGCCCTTGGCCCACAGGGTGTGCCGGAGCTTGTCCTCCGGCAGCGGGCCGAGGTCGCGCAGGATCACGACACCGGCCAGCGGGACCAGGGTCAGGGCGCCGAACATCGTGTTGCGGATCAGCTTGCGCCGTCCGAACCCGCTCTCGCGGGCGCCCTGCGCCCACTGCTGCTCGATGTTCTCGCGCAGTTCCTCGTCCGCGCCCGCCGCGTGGCGTTCGTCGGCGAACTCCTCGTCGGACATCAGGGTGCGGGCCCAGTGGACCGCGCCCGCGCCGATGCCCAGCAGCGCCACGGCGAGCGTGAGGCCGAGCGAGAAGTTCAGCGCGCTCACGTTGCCGAACGGGAAGATGAAGACGATCTTGTCGACCGGGAAGATCACGAAGCAGGCGATGAACGCGACGGTGCCGAGCATCGACAGGCCGAACAGCCCCGCCACGACCCGCTCGGAGTGCTTCTCGGCCCGCTCGTCGATGTCCTGACGGCGGTACTCGTGGGGGGGATGGCCGGGGTTGGCGAACGGGTCGTCGGGGACCGCTGGTTCGCTCCCGTGAGCGCCGTGCTCACTTGGCAGGTTCTCTGACACGTCTTTGTGAGATCCAGTCTCGCTCATGACTTCTTGGCCTTGGTCGT
This sequence comes from Streptomyces sp. NPDC003300, assembly GCF_040610915.1. NCBI lineage: Bacteria > Bacillati > Actinomycetota > Actinomycetes > Kitasatosporales > Streptomycetaceae > Streptomyces > Streptomyces sp. NPDC003300. The sequence continues at coordinate 342,812 of NZ_JBEXNE010000002.1, forward strand.
CCGGGCGGCGATCCAGGTGGTGCAGACGAGCAGGAAGCCGAGGCCGAAGACCCAGGCGACCAGACCCTCGGACACCGGACCGATGCTGCCCAGCGAGAGACCGCCGGGGTTCTTCGTCTCGCTGCTGTTGACCTCGTGGAGGTACGCGATGATGTCCGCCTTCGTGTCCTGCGGCATCGTGCTGTCCGGGAAGGACGGCATGCTCTGCGGACCCGTCAGCATGGCCTCGTAGATGTGCTTGGGCGAGGCGCCCTGGATCGTCGGCGCGTACTTGCCGTTGGTCAGCGCACCGCCCTTGCCGACGAAGTTGTGGCACTGGGCGCAGTTGGTGCGGAACAGCTCCCCGCCCTTGCCGGCGTCCGCGCCCGCGGGGTTGTACTGGTCCTTGCTCGGCACGGCGGGGCCGGGGCCGAGGGACGCGATGTACGCGGCGAGCTGGTCGATCTCGGCCTGGTCGTAGATGACCTTCTTCTTCGGGATCTGCGCGCCGGGCTGCTGCGCGGGCATCCGGCCGGTGCCGACCTGGAAGTCGACGGCGGCGGAGCCGACGCCGACCAGGCTCGGTCCGTCGGAGCTGCCCTGGCCCGAAGTGCCGTGGCAGCTTGCGCAGCCGACGGAGTACAGCTTCTTGCCCTCAGTGATCGCGAGGGACTGGGCCGCGTCGTCGGCCTGCGCCTTCGGCGCCGGCGCGAGCGCGGCGTACAGCCCCCCGGTGACCGCGAGCGCGAAGAGTAGGACGACAAGCGCCGCCAGCGGGTGGCGCCGTCGTGCGGAGAGCTTTTTCACGGATTACCCCGGTGTCAGGATCTCTTGCGTCGATGCTTCTGGAATGTGTGTGCGGTGTGCGACCGGCTACTTGATCAGGTAGATCGTGGCGAAGAGGCCGATCCACACGACATCGACGAAGTGCCAGTAGTAGGACACGACGATGGCTGCGGTGGCCTGCTGGTGGGTGAACCGCTTGGCCGCGTACGTCCGCCCGAGTACCAGCAGGAACGCGATCAGTCCGCCCGTCACGTGCAACCCGTGGAACCCGGTCGTCAGATAGAACACCGAGCCGTAGGGGTCCGAGCTGAGCGAGATGCCGTCCTTCTTGACCAGTTCGGTGTACTCGAAGATCTGCCCGCCGATGAAGATCGCACCCATGATGAAGGTCACGATGAACCAGGAGCGGAGCTTCTTCACGTCGCCGCGCTCAGCGGCGAAGACGCCCATCTGGCAGGTGAAGGAGGAGAGCACCAGGATCGTCGTGTTCGTCGCCGAGAACGGGACGTTCAACGCATGGGCGTGTTCCTTCCAGAAGTCGGCACCCGTGACCGACCGAAGGGTGAAGTACATCGCGAAGAGGGCCGCGAAGAACATCAGCTCGGAACTCAGCCAGATGATGGTTCCGACGCTGGTGAGGTTCGGCCGGTTGACCGACGGGTGCGCGTGCCCGGTATCTACTGCTGTTGCTGTCGCCACGTCCGACATTATGTCGGTCGCTTATCTGGCGCTGACTCCGGGGGGTGCCATTCGGTGTGTCAAGGCCCGCAGGAGACCCGCGTGGCCTAGCGGCGCCGTCCCCCGAAGGAGGGATGACGGTGCGTCGGACGACCGGGCCGCCGATCTTCGCGGGCTACGAACCCTCCTCGCGAAGGCGCTGGCGGGAGTAGCATCCGACGCACTTGAGAACGCCTTCACGAGGAGGAACCACGATGCAGGCGACCGCCACGGTGCTGGTCTACAGCGACGACGCGAACACCCGGGAGCAGGTCCGGCTCGCCGTCGGCCGCAGGCCCGCCGCCGACCTGCCGCCGGTGGAGTACGTGGAGTGCGCGACGATGCCCGCGGTTCTCACCGAGTTGGAGCGCGGCGGCATCGACGTCTGCGTCTTCGACGGTGAGACCTCCCCCGCCGGCGGCATGGGGGTGTGCCGTCAGGCGAAGGACGAGATCTTCCGCTGCCCGCCGGTGCTGGTGCTGATCGGCCGTCCCCAGGACGCCTGGCTGGCGACCTGGAGCCGGGCCGACGCGGCGGTCGCCCACCCCGTCGACCCGGTCGCCCTCAGCGAGTCCCTGGCGGGGCTGCTGCGGGCCAGGCTGGCGCCGAGGACCACGGCCGTGGCGACGACGGCGCACTGAGCGCCGCGGCGGCCGGTCAGAGCGCCTGGGGGCGCAGCCGGGCCGGGTTGGAGACGGTGGCGGTGGTGGCGGTGTTCTGCGTCGCCGCGGACTGACCCGCGGCGCCGAGGGCACTGCCCTTCTTCCACTGCGCCCAGCTCAGATTCCAGTCGCCGAAGCCGTTGTCGAACGGCGTCATCGTGTCGCCGAGGCTGTGAGTGACCTCGACGATGTCGCCCTGCCGCACGTTGTCGAAGAACCAGTGGGCGTTGTCCATGCTCATGCCGGTGCAGCCGTGGCTGACGTTGGCGTACCCCTGCGAGCCCTCGGACCACGGCGCGGCGTGCACGTATTCACCGCTCCATGTCACCCGGGTGGCCCAGTAGACCGGCAGGTCGTAGGAGTCGGAGCTGCCCGCGGCGATGCCGATGCTCTCGCTCTGCATCCGGACGAACTGCTCCTTGCCGAGCACCACCTTGACGCCGTTGCGGGTGGAGAAGCCGGGCTTGCCGGTGGTGACGGGGAGCGTACGGACCACCTTCCCGTTCCGCTTGAAGGTCATCTGGTGGGTGCCCGCGTCGGTGAGCGCCTCGACCCGGTCGCCGGTGTGCAGTTCCAGGGACTTGTCGGTGCCGCCGTAGAGCCCGTCCTGGACGCGTACGCCGTTCAGGGTGCTGGTCACGTCGATCGTGGCGTCCGCGGGCCAGTACGTGCTGGGCCGGTAGTGCAGGGTGCGGTCGTCGACCCAGTACCAGGAGCCGGGGGCGGCCTGGGGGGTCGAGCTGACCTTGAGGTTGCCCTCGACGGCGGCGCGGGCCGCCGGGTCCTTGACCGGGACGCTCAGCTCGGCGGTGATCGGCTGTCCGACGCCGTACGTACCCGCGTCGGGGCCGAAGGCGACGTGCAGTCCCGCGTCCGCGGGCGTGGTGTCGAAACCGAGCGTCTTACGGCCGGGGCGGCCGTCGGAGTCCTCGGTGCTCACCCGGACCGTGTAGTGCGCGCCTGCGGCCAGCGCGCCGGTGGAGTGCCAGCTCAGGCCGTCGGAGCCGAGTTCGCCGCGTACGTAGCGCCCTGCGGCGTCCGTAGCGGTCACGTCGGTTATCCGGCTCCCGTCCTTCTTGATGGTCACCTGGAGTGGTTTGGACGGGTCGGCCTTGCCTCCGGCCGCGGAGCCGAACGCGACCTTGGCGGCGGCGTCGTGCGGCGTGGCGGCGAGCGGATTGCCGCCGCCGCCACAAGCGGTGAGCCCCACCGCGAGGGGCGCCACCAGCAGGGAGCAGCGCAGCGCGTTACGGCGTAGAGAATTGTGGCTCATGCACTCAAGTTAGGAACAACCGGGTGATTTCGCTCGGTGGATACGTGCAAAAGAGGTCGGGCGCGCGAACGGGCGGGCCCGGACACCTGAGTCGGTGTCCGGGCCCGCCCGTACTTCTGTTCCCTGGGTGACGCGGGTCCCGTGGGGGCCGCGTCACCGCCCTGCCCGGCTACTGGGTGCGGTTCTCACCGCGGTAGTACTCGAACACCCAGCCGTACACGCCGATCAGGATCACCGGCAGCGAGACGAACAGCAGCCACCAGCCGAAGATGATGCCCATGAACGCCAGCGCGCCGCCGGTGGCCAGCGCGAGCGGCTGCCAACTGTGCGGGCTGAAGAAGCCCAGCTCGCCGGCGTCGTCCGCGACCTCCGCGTCCTCCCGGTCCTGCGCGCCGGTGTCGGCCCTGCGCGCGGTGAACGCGAGGTAGAAGCCGATCATCGTGCTCAGCGCGAAGGCGAGGAAGAGCGCCGTGGTGCCCGCGGGCTCCTTGGACCACAGGCCGTACACGATGGCCGAGGCCAGGATGAAGACGGCCAGGCCGAGGAACATCTTGCCTTGGACCCTCACTGACCGGACTCCTTACGGTCGTGGTGCAGGTCGCCACTGACGCCCGAGAGCGCCTGGTCGGGACCCCGGTTGACGAGCGAGTCGATCGCCGAGATCTCCGGGTGGTGCAGGTCGAACGCCGGGGATTCGGAGCGGATGCGCGGCAGCGTGGTGAAGTTGTGCCGCGGCGGCGGGCACGAGGTGGCCCACTCCAGCGAACGGCCGTAGCCCCACGGGTCGTCGACTTCGACCTTCTTGCCGTACTTGGCGGTCTTCCACACGTTGTAGAGGAACGGCAGTATCGACAGACCGAGCAGGAACGAGCTGATGGTGGAGATGGTGTTCAGCGTGGTGAACCCGTCCGCCGCCAGGTAGTCCGCGTACCGGCGCGGCATGCCCTCGGCGCCCAGCCAGTGCTGGACGAGGAAGGTGCCGTGGAAGCCGAAGAACAGCGTCCAGAAGGTGATCTTGCCGAGCCGCTCGTCCAGCATCTTGCCGGTCATCTTGGGCCACCAGAAGTGGAAGCCCGCGAACATCGCGAACACGACGGTGCCGAACACCACGTAGTGGAAGTGCGCGACCACGAAGTACGAGTCCGAGACGTGGAAGTCCAGCGGCGGCGCCGCCAGGATGACACCGGTCAGACCACCGAAGGCGAAGGTGATCAGGAAGCCGATGGACCACAGCATCGGGGTCTCGAAACTCAGTGACCCCTTCCACATCGTGCCGATCCAGTTGAAGAACTTCACACCGGTCGGCACCGCGATCAGGAAGGTCATGAACGAGAAGAACGGCAGCAGCACCCCGCCGGTGACGTACATGTGGTGCGCCCACACGGTCACGGACAGACCGGCGATGGAGATCGTCGCGGCCACCAGGCCGATGTAGCCGAACATCGGCTTGCGGCTGAAGACCGGGATGACCTCGGAGATGATGCCGAAGAAGGGCAACGCGATGATGTACACCTCTGGATGGCCGAAGAACCAGAAGAGGTGTTGCCAGAGCAACGCGCCGCCGTTGGCGGCGTCGAACACATGCGCCCCGAATTTCCGGTCGGCCTCCAGGGCGAGCAGCGCGGCGGCGAGCACCGGGAAGGCCAGCAGGACGAGGACACCGGTCAGCAGCACGTTCCAGCAGAAGATCGGCATGCGGAACATCGTCATACCGGGTGCGCGCATGCAGATGATCGTGGTGATGAAGTTGACCGCGCCGAGGATGGTGCCGAAGCCGGACAGGGCCAGGCCCATGATCCACATGTCGGCGCCGATGCCCGGCGAGCGGACCGCGTCCGACAGCGGCGAGTACGCGAACCAGCCGAAGTCGGCCGCGCCCTGCGGGGTCACGAAGCCGCCGACCGCGATGAGCGAGCCGAACAGGTAGAGCCAGTAGGCGAACATGTTCAGCCGCGGGAACGCGACGTCGGGGGCGCCGATCTGCAGCGGCATGATCCAGTTCGCGAAGCCCGCGAAGAGCGGGGTCGCGAACATCAGCAGCATCACGGTGCCGTGCATCGTGAACGCCTGGTTGAACTGCTCGTTCGACAGGTACTGGTTGCCCGGCCGGGCCAGCTCCGCGCGCATCAGCAGCGCGAGCACGCCGCCGATGAGGAAGAAGGCGAACGACGTGATGAGGTACATCGAGCCGATCGTCTTGTGGTCCGTGGTGCTCATCCACGTGACGATGACCGAGCCGGGCTTGCGCCGGCGTGCCGGGATCTCGTCCGCGTAGGAGTCGTCCGCCGCGGCGGCGCCCTGCGGTTCGTTCAGAATGCTCATGTGGTCTTGGGCTCCGAGTTCTTCGCGTTGCCCGTGGTGGCGATGCCCGCCGGGATGTACCCGGTCTGGCCCTTCGCCGCCAGGTCCTTGAGGTGCTGCTTGTACTCCTCGGGCGAAACGACCTTCACGTTGAAGAGCATCCGGGAGTGGTCCACACCGCAAAGCTCGGCGCACTTGCCAAGGAAGGTGCCCTCCTTGCTCGGAGTCACCTCGAAGACGTTGGTGTGGCCGGGGATGACGTCCATCTTCATCAGGAACGGAACGATCCAGAAGGAGTGGATGACATCACGCGAGGTGAGGACGAACCGCACGCTCTCTCCCTTGGGGAGCCAGAGCGTCGGACCGGGGTTGCCGGTGTCCGGGTTCCTGCTGGCCGGCGTGCCCACGTCGTAGACGCCCTCGGCGCCGGGGGGCAGCAGCAGCTTGTTCGCGGGGATCTCGGACAGTTCCTTCGGCACGCCCGTGGGGGTCGCCGGGTTGCCGTCCACGTCCTCGACGTAGTTGAAGCCCCAGCTCCATTGGAAGCCGACCACGTTGATCACGTGCTGCGGCTTCTTGGAGGTGTCCAGGATCTTCGACTCGTCACGGGCGGTGAAGTAGAACAGCACCGCGATGACGATGATCGGGACGATCGTGTACAGGGCCTCAAGGGGCATGTTGTAGCGCGTCTGCGCGGGGACCTCGACCTTGGTCCGGCTGCGCCGGTGGAAGATCACGCTCCACAGGATCAGGCCCCAGACAAGGCAGCCGGTCACCAGCGCGGCGGCCCAGGAGCCCTGCCAGAGCGCGAGGATCCGGGGTGCCTGTTCCGTGGCAGGACTGGGCATGCCGAGGCGGGGATAGTCCTTGTACGAGCAACCAGTGGCGGTCGCAAGGACCAGGCCCGCGGCCAGCGCCCGCGGCAGCCATCGCCGCACCGGGCGCCGCGACGAGGGGGTACCTCCCACGCCGTTCTGGCCGTGGGGGAGGTCGGAGCCGTTGGGACTCACGTAGCGCCTTCCCGAGAGTCTCGCCCGAGCGTCCGGGTGCCCGGCCGCCTGCTGGTCGGTCGGTCCGTGCACGGGCAATTAGGTGTGGATGTTTATGCGGACCAAACCCTACTGGACGCTATTTGAGGTCACGCGGGGAGGGGGTACAACGCGCCGGGGCACACCCCGAAGGGATGGAATCCCGCACTCCGGGGGCCTTCTGACAGTGCGCCCGGCCGGTCGGCGCGGGCGGGTTGTAGCGTGCTGAGGTGTCCTATTTCGATATGGCTTCGGCCGCTCCGCTGCACCCTGTCGCCCGGCAGGCGCTGCTCGCCGCCCTCGACGAGGGGTGGGCCGACCCCGCGCGGCTGTACCGCGAGGGGCGCCGGGCGCGGCTGCTGCTCGACGCGGCCCGCGAGGCCGCGGCGGACGCGGTCGGCTGCCGCCCCGACGAACTGGTCTTCACTCCTTCGGGGACACGCGCGGTGCACACGGGTGTGTCCGGCGCCATGGCGGGCCGCCGTCGGACGGGCCGTCAGGTGGTGGTCTCGGCCGTCGAGCACTCGTCGGTGCTGCACGCGGCGGAGGCGTACGAACGGGTGACGGTGGGCGTCGACCGGTCGGGGCGGGTGGCCGCCGCGGACTTCGCGGCGGCGCTGCGCGCGGACACCGCGCTGGCCTGCCTCCAGTCCGCCAACCACGAGGTCGGTACGGTGCAGCCGGTCGCGGAGGCGGCGGCGCTGTGCCGGGCGGCCGGGGTGCCGCTGCTGGTGGACGCGGCGCAGTCGCTGGGCTGGGGGCGGGTCGAGGGCGAGTGGTCGCTGCTGACGGCGAGCGCGCACAAGTGGGGCGGGCCGTCCGGGGTCGGGCTGCTCGTGGTCCGCAAGGGCACCCGCTTCGCGCCTCAGGGGCCCGCGGACGAACGGGAGTCGGGGCGCGCGCCCGGCTTCGAGAACCTGCCCGCGATCGTCGCCGCCGCCGCGTCGCTGCGGGCGGTGCGCGAGGAGGCGGCCCGGGAGGCCGTCCGGCTGACGGCGTTGGTGGACCTGATCAGGTCGCGCGTGCCGCGGGTCGTACCGGACGTGGAGGTGGTCGGCCACGGCACGCTGCGGCTGCCGCACCTGGTCACCTTCTCCTGCCTGTACGTCGACGGCGAGGCGCTGTTGACCGGTCTCGACCGGGCCGGTTTCTCGGTGTCGTCCGGATCGTCGTGCACGTCGAGCACGTTGACGCCCAGCCATGTGCTCAAGGCGATGGGTGTGCTGTCCGAGGGGAACGTACGGGTGTCGCTGCCGCCGGGGACCGCCGCGGAGGACGTCGAGCGCTTCCTCGCGGTGCTGCCGGGGGTCGTCGCCGAGGTCCGCTCGGCACTGGGCGCGCCGTCGGCCGCGTCGGCCGGGCCCGGCCGACAGGGCGGGCGGGAGCCGCGGGAGTCCGCTCTGGTCGTGGACTCGCTCGGCAAGCTCTGCCCGATCCCGGTCATCGACCTCGCGCGGGTCATCGACGACGTGCCGGTCGGCGGCCTCGTCACCGTGCTGTCCGACGACGAGGCCGCCCGGCTCGACATCCCCGCGTGGTGCGAGATGCGGGCCCACGACTATCTGGGGGAGCGCCCGGCGGAGCGCGGCACCGCGTACACGGTGCGGCGCAGGGCCTGACGGGCGCTCATCCGGGAGGGTTCAGCGCGCGCCGAGGTGCGTGCGGACCTCTTCGGCGGCGGTGTCGCCGTACGCCTTGCTGAAGCGCTGCATGAAGTGGCCGCGGCGCAGCTCGTACTCCTGGGTGCCGACGGTCTCGATGACGAGGGTCGCCAGCATGCAGCCGACCTGCGCGGCGCGTTCGAGGCTGACGCCCCAGGCGAGCCCGGACAGGAAGCCGGCGCGGAAGCCGTCGCCGACGCCGGTGGGGTCGGCCTTGGTCTGCTCCTCGGCGCAGCCAACCTGGACGGGCTCCTCGCCCTTGCGGTCGATCCGGACGCCGTGGGAGCCGAGGGTGGTGACGCGGGTGCCGACCCGGTCCAGGATCTCCTCGTCGCTCCAGCCGGTCTTGGCCTCGATGAGGCCCTTCTCGTACTCGTTGCTGAAGAGGTACGCGGCGCCTTCGAGCAGGACGCGGATGTCGTCGCCGTCCATCCGCGCGATCTGCTGGGAGAAGTCGGCGGCGAAGGGGATGCCGCGGGTCCTGCACTCCTCGGTGTGCCGGATCATCGCCTCGGGGTCGTCGGCGCCGATCGAGACCAGGTCGAGGCCGCCGACGCGGTCGGCGACGGCCTGGAGCTCGATCAGCCGGGCCTCGCTCATGGCGCCGGTGTAGAAGGAGCCGATCTGGTTGTGGTCGGCGTCGGTGGTGCAGATGAAGCGGGCGGTGTGCAGCACCTCGGAGATCCGTACGGACGAGGTGTCCACGCCGTGCCGCTGGAGCCAGGCGCGGTACTCGGCGAAGTCGTTGCCCGCCGCGCCGACCAGGATCGGCGAGGTGCCGAGCTGGCCCATGCCGAAGCAGATGTTGGCGGCGACCCCGCCGCGCCGCACGTCGAGACCGTCCACGAGGAAGGACAGCGAGACCGTGTGGAGCTGGTCGGCGACGAGCTGATCGGCGAAACGGCCGGGGAAGGTCATCAGATGATCAGTGGCGATGGATCCGGTTACGGCGATACGCACGGCGGCAGGCTCCTGCGGGGGATCGACGAGAAGAGCAGGCGTCCCACGCTACCGGGTGCGGCGTAGCAGTCGGACACGGCGAAACTACCCGATAGTAGGGCTTTCTCGATGGTCCGCCCGTGCCTAGGGTCGAGGTATGAGGTCTACCCCCGCCGCACCCGTGCCGTCCTCCGCTTCCGCCCTTTCGGCCACGCCTCCGGTGTCCGCGTCGTTCCCGCTCGCCGAGCCCGAGTCGCTCGACCAGTTGCTCGGCGACTGCCGCCGGATGGCCGCGCACTGGCACACCCCGGCCGCCAAGGCCCAGGCCGTGGTCGCCCCCGCCAGCCTGCACGGCATCGTCGTCCCGCCCGCGTCCGCGCACGTGGTGCGCGGTATGGCCGAGTTCGGCGACTAGGGCCTGTCCGGCGTATCACGAACGGCCCCTTCGGCGGGGCCCGCGTCGCCGTTCCCCCGGACGGCGCAACGGGCCCGGCGGAACCGGAATCCGGCCCGCCGCGTCAGATCCGCATCTGACGTACGGAGCCGAAGGAGCACGCGGTGAGCACCGAACGCGACGACGACAACGCGGACCCGACGACGGAAGGGCCCCGCCCCGAGCGGTCCGCGCCCCGGCCACGGCTGTTGGTGGCGGCGGTGGCCGCGGCCGTCCTGCTGGCCGGTGGCGGCGGGGCGTACTGGGCGGCGACCGCGAACGAGGGCGGTCACCCGAAGGCCGGCCCGGCCCCGCTGCGGCTGAACGACGCCCCCGGCGAAGGCTCGGGCAGCGCGGACGGCGGCGGCGCGGACAACGGGACGAGCAGCGGTCCGGCGACCGGCGGCACGTACACGCTGACCGGCTCGCTGCCCAAGGGCCCCGACTCCGCCGCGGTCTACCGCGGGGAGGGCCCGGTCGTCGCGGCCGACGCGGAACGGCTGGCGAAGCTGCTCGGGATGAGCGGCCCGGCCACCGCGCAGGGCGACTCGTGGCGGGTGGGGCCGGGCGACGGCGCGGGGCCGACGCTGCTGGTCACCAAGGCCGCGCCGGGCACCTGGTCGTACAGCCGGTACGGCGCGACCACCGTCAACCCGGCGGAACCTGCCTATCCCCCGCGGCCGGTGAACCCCGGCGGCCCGGAGAAGAGCGGCCCGGGGACGGACACCGGCACGGACACCGGCTCCAGCGGTTCGAGCAACGCCGGCAGTCCCGGCACGAACGGACCGGTGTCCTCCGCCCCCGCGAGCGGTACGACCTCGACGCAGGCGCCGACGCCCGAGCCGCCGGTGTCCGAGCAGCGCGCGAAGGCGGTGGCCGCGCCCGTACTGGCCGGTCTGGGCCTGTCGGGCGCCACGGTCGACGCGCACGAGACGGCGGGCGCGCTCCGCGCGGTGACGGCCGACCCGGTCGTGGACGGCCTGCCCACGCACAACTGGAGCACCGGCCTCGACGTCGGCTCCGACGGGCTGATCACGCTGGCGCACGGCCGCCTCTCGGCGCTCGACAAGGGCGACAGCTATCCGGTGGTGAGCGCCGCGCAGGCGCTGAAGGACCTCAACGGGCAGGTGATGCACCCCGATCACGGGATCGCCGCCTGTCCGGCGAAGTCGGCGCCCGCGCCGAAGCCGAGCGCTCTGCCGACCACGCCCGGCGAGGACAGGACGCTCCCCCACACGCTGCCGTGCGTGCCGGGCAACGGCCATCCGATGGACGTGCGCGGCGCCGAGTTCGGCCTGTCGCTGGACTACGTGTCCGGCGCCCAGGTGCTGGTGCCGTCCTGGCTCTTCGAGGTCGCGCAGCCCGGTGTGAGCCGGTCGAGCGTGGAGGCGCAGCCCGCGGTGGACCCGGCGTACATCCAGCGTGACGCGCCCGGTACCGCCGTGCCGCCCTCCGGCGCGCCGGAGCAGCCGAGCGGGCCCGCCCAGCGGCACCACACGGTCGGTCTGAGCACCTACCACGCGGACGGCGGCACGCTGTCGCTGACCTTCTACGGCGGGGTGTGCAGCACGTACAGCGCGAAGGCCGCGGAGTCGGCGGACGAGGTGCGGGTGACGGTGACCGCGGCCGACAAGGGCGGCACATGCGTCACGCTCGCCAAGGAGTTCACCGAGAAGGTGACGCTGGACAAGCCGCTCGGCGGCCGTACGGTCGTGGACACCTCCAGCGGGCACCCGCTGAAGGCCCGCTGAGCGCACCGCGTAGGCCGGGCACACGTGAAGGCGGCGGCACCCCCTCGCAGGGGTGCCGCCGCCTTCGTGCTCCGGTGCGGCCGGGCGTGGGCCCGGCCGCGGACCGGTTAGCTGAACGAGTCGCCGCAGGCGCAGGAGCCGGTGGCGTTCGGGTTGTCGATCGTGAAGCCCTGCTTCTCGATGGTGTCGACGAAGTCGATCGAGGCGCCGCCCAGGTACGGGGCGCTCATCCGGTCGGTGACGACCTTGACGCCGCCGAAGTCCTTGACCACGTCGCCGTCGAGCGAGCGCTCGTCGAAGAAGAGCTGGTAGCGCAGTCCCGAGCAGCCACCGGGCTGGACGGCGACGCGCAGAGCGAGGTCCTCACGGCCCTCCTGCTCCAGCAGGGTCTTCACCTTGATGGCGGCAGCGTCGGACAGGAGGATGCCGTCCGTCGTGGTGGTCTCGTCCTGAACCGTCATGTGCTTCTCTCCCGGGTTGTACGGACTGCTGGCTACCGACTGCTAACCGGCAACCGCGCGGATTCATTCCGTGCGTGTCGAGGTCCGCTACGACTTATTCCCCTCCATGCTCGCACACCGCGGCGGCGGCGAGGGAGGGCGCCGGGAGCGGTGAGAGCGAATGCGTCACATTGACGAAACCGGCATCGTCAATCTGACACGAACGGGCTATCATAGATAACGTCAAGTAGACGAAAAGGTCTGCGCTGCAAAGAAAGGGCTACGGGCCCGTGACCACGACGCAACCGCTGGACGTACAGCCCACGCCTCTCGCACTCCTCCTGCTCGGCCGGGAGTCCGACCCCCGCAGCGAGCGCGGAGTCGAGTGCCCCGGGGACCTGCCCGCACCGTCCGACCCGGACCTGGTGGAGCGCGCCCGCGCCGCCAAGGCCCGCCTCGGCGACAAGGTCTTCATCCTCGGCCACCACTACCAGCGCGACGAGGTGATCGAGTTCGCGGACGTCACCGGCGACTCCTTCAAGCTCGCGCGGGACGCCGCCGCCAGGCCGGAGGCCGAGTACATCGTCTTCTGCGGTGTGCACTTCATGGCCGAGTCGGCCGACATCCTCACCTCGGAGCGGCAGCAGGTCATCCTGCCCGACCTCGCCGCGGGCTGCTCGATGGCCGACATGGCCAGCGCCGAGCAGGTCGCGGAGTGCTGGGACGTGCTCGCCGAGGCGGGCGTGGCCGACGTCACCGTGCCGGTGTCGTACATGAACTCCTCCGCCGACATCAAGTCCTTCACCGGCCGCCACGGCGGCACCATCTGCACCTCGTCCAACGCCCGGCGCGCGCTGGAGTGGGCCTTCTCGCGGGGCGAGAAGGTGCTCTTCCTCCCCGACCAGCACCTCGGCCGCAACACCGCCGTACGCGACATGGGCTTCTCGCTGGACGACTGCGTCGTCTACAACCCGCACAAGCCGAACGGCGGTCTGACCGTCGAGCAGCTCCGCGCGGCCAAGATGATCCTGTGGCGCGGCCACTGCTCGGTGCACGGCCGCTTCTCGCTGGAGTCGGTCGAGGACGTCCGCGCCCGGATACCCGGCGTCAACGTCCTGGTGCACCCCGAGTGCAAGCACGAGGTGGTCGCGGCGGCGGACTACGTCGGCTCGACCGAGCACATCATCACGATGCTGGACGAGGCCCCCGCCGGTTCCGCGTGGGCGCTGGGCACCGAGCTGAACCTGGTGCGCAGGCTCGCCAACTCCCATCCCGACAAGCAGATCGTCTTCCTCGACAAGACCGTCTGCTTCTGCTCGACGATGAACCGGATCGACCTGCCGCACCTGGTGTGGACGCTGGAGTCGCTGGCCGACGGCAAGCTCGTCAACCGCATCCAGGTCGACGCGGAGACCGAGCACTTCGCGAAGCTGGCACTGGAGCAGATGCTGGCCCTGCCGTAACGCGCGGCGCGATGATGGACGCGTGATCCTTCGACCGGTACGTGACGACGAGGAGGACGCCGAAGTCGTGCGGGTGATCTCGTCCGCCGCCTTCGGCGCCTCGCACGTGCTGAAGGGCGAGGCGCCGCAAGGGCCGTTACCGGCCGCGGAGATCGCCAGACAGCACAGCACCACCCGGCACCTGGCGCGCAGCGACCCCGGCGGCTGCTGGCTGATCGAGGACGGGACGGCGGGCCCGGTCGGGGTCGCGCTGTCCACCCGGCGCGAGGGCACCTGGGGCCTGTCGCTGCTGGCCGTGGTGCCCGGCGCACAGGGCAAGGGCGTCGGAAAGGCGCTGCTCGCGCGGGCGTTGGTGCACGGCAGGGCGTGCCTGCGCGGCATCATCTGCGGCTCGCGGCACCCGGTGGCGGCCCGTACGTACCGCAGGGCCGGTTTCACGCTGCACCCCGCGATGCGGCTCACGGGCCCGGTGGACGCGGCCGGTCTCAAGCCGCCGGACGGCGCGGTGCACGAGGGCACCGCCCGCCACCGCGACCTGCTGGACTCCCTCGACCGCAGGACCCGGGGCGGCGCGCACGGCGCCGACCACGAGGAACTGCTGCGCCACCACCGGCTGTTCGTGGTCGACGACCTCGCGGGCAGCGGCTACTGCTACCTGCGCGGCGGCAGCGTCGAGCTGATCGCCGCCACCTCGCGGCGTCTCGCCTCCCGCCTCCTGACCGCCGCGCTGCTGAGCGTCCCCGAGGGCGAGACCGCCCGCGTCGACCGGCTGACCGCCGAGCAGGACTGGGCCCTGGACGTCGGGATCGCCGCCGGCCTGGAGATCGCCAACGCCGGATTCGTCTGCCTGCGCGGCATGCGCCCGCCGATGCCGTACATCCCCTCGGAGACCTTCCTCTGAGGAGTCTGACGAGGCGGCTCCGCTGCGGGCGGGCGGGCGGTGGCGGGGCGGGCGACGGGCCCGGCCGGGGGGCGCGGTCAGCGGGGGTGGGGGCGGACCAGGCCCGACTCGTAGGCGGCGACGACCAGTTGGGCGCGGTCGCGGGCGGCCAGCTTGGCCATGGTGTGGTTGATGTGGGTCTTGACGGTGAGCGGGCTGACGCCGAGGCGCGCCGCGATGGCCGCGTTGGACAGCCCGCCCGCCACCTCGATCAGCACCTCCCGCTCCCGGACGGTCAGCGCGTCGAGACCGGCGACCGTACGGACCCCGGCGTCGATCTGCTGCGACACGAAACGCGCGATCAGGCTCTTGGTCGCGGACGGCGACAGCAGCGCGTCCCCCGCCGCCACCGTCCTGATGCCGCCGAGCAGTTCCTCCGGCTCCGCGCCCTTGCCGAGGAAGCCCGCGGCCCCCGCGAGGATCGCCTGCACCACGTACTCGTCGGCCTCGAAGGTGGTCAGCACCAGCACCGCGACCCCGGTCAGCTCCGGGTCGGCGGTGATCTCGCGGGTGGCGGCGAGGCCGTCGGTACGGGGCATCCGGATGTCCATCAGCACCACGTCGGGGCTTGCGGTCCTGGCCAGTTCGACCGCCTCCGCGCCGTCGGTGGCCTCCCCGACCACCTCCATGTCGGGCTCGGACTCCACCAGGACGCGCAGCGCGCCGCGCAGCAGGGCCTGGTCGTCGGCGAGGACGACGCGCAGCGGTCCCCGCGCGCGCCCGTCGGCGAGGCGGCCGGTGCCGATCATCCGGCGCTCCCCTGGGCGCGCGGCGGGACGGCCGGGGCGGCGGCCGGGTGCGGGGGCGTGGAGAGCGGGAGCCGGACCCAGACGCGGAAGCCGCCGCCGGGGCGGGCGCCGGTGCGGCACATGCCGCCGAGGGCGCTGGCCCGTTCGTGCATGCCGAGCAGGCCGTGGCCGCCGGGGGCGCCGTCGCGCGGATCGGCGGGACACGGCGGGCCGCCGTCCCCCGTACCGCCCGCGCCGCCCGCACCGCCCGTGCCGCCTGCACCGCTGCCGCGCCGGGGCCCCGGCAGCGCGCCGGAGGGCAGCAGCGCGGCGGCCTCGCCGGGCGCGCCGTCGTCGTCCACCACGACTTCGAGCACGCCCGGCTCACGGCGGATGCGGACGACGGCGCCCGCGCCGGGGCCCGCGTGCTTCTGCACGTTCGTGAGGGACTCCTGGATCACGCGGTACGCGGTGAGGTCGACGCTGGCGGGCAGCGGCGGCACGGCCGGGTCGTCCGCCGCGCTCCCGCCCCGCTCCCCCGGCCCGGCACGCGCGTCCTCGCGCACCTCGTGGCCGTCGACCGCGCATTCGACGGTGACGCGCAGCCCGGCGCGCAGGAAGCCGTCGAGGAGCTGATCGAGGACGGCGAGGCCCGGCGCCGGTTCCATCGGCGCCTCGGGCTCTCCCGACTGGCGCAACAGGCCGACGGTGGCGCGCAGTTCGTGCAGGGCGGACCGGCTCGCCTCGCGGACGTGCGCGAGGGCCTGTTTGGCCTGGTCGGGCCTGCTGTCCATGACGTGCGCGGCGACCCCGGCCTGCACATTGACCAGGGCGATGTGGTGGGCGACCACGTCGTGCAGCTCGCGGGCGATCCGCATCCGTTCCTCCGCCACCCGCCGCCTGGCCTCCTCCTCGCGGCTGCGTTCCGCGCGCAGCGCCCGTTCCTCGACGGCGGCGACGTACGCGCGGCGGCTGCGGGCCGCGTCACCGGCCGCCGCGGCCATGCCCGTCCAGGCGAAGACGCCGAAGTTGGACTGCCCGTACCAGGGCCCCGGACCGCAGGACATGGCCAGCGCGGTCAGTCCGACGCTGACCAGCAGGCCGGTCACCCAGGTGGTGTGCCGGTCGGTGCGGGCGGCGACGGTGCACAGGGCGAGGGCCACCGCGAAGATCACCGGGATCCGGCCGTCCACCGGGCGCAGCGCGATGAAGACCGCGGAGAGCACACAGGTGAAGACCAGCACCGCCCACGGGACGCGGCGGCGCAGGACGAGCGACCCGCAGGCCAGCGCCGCGAGCGCGGTGTCGACCAGGCCGAGCCGGTACGTCTGGATCCCGGCCACCGTGCCGGCCAGGATCACCGCGAAGACGAGGGCGGCGAGACCCGCGTCAGCCGTCCCCTGATGCGCCCGCAGCCAACGGCTGGGGCCCACGAGAGGATTTCTCGGCGGAAGCGGGTACTGCACGGTAGGCAACGGTACGGGAAGCCCGGCGCGCCCCGTACCCGCCCGGTGCCCCGCCCTCAGCCCGGGATCAGTCCGTCGTCGTTGAGCAGTTCACGGACCTCTTCGAGGCTCGCGTCCGGCGACGGCAGGATCAGTGTCGACGGCTCCAGGGAGTCGTCGGGCACCGGCTCCCCGAAGCGGCGGACCGCGTCGAGCAGGGCGCCCAGCGTGCGCCGGAAGCCCTCCTCGTCCCCGTTCCTGACCTCGGCGAGCAGCTCGTCGTCCAGCTTGTTCAGCTCGCCGAGATGGCTCTCGTCGAGCCCGACCTGGCCCTCCCCCATGATCCGTACGATCATGACGGCCTCCTCCGTAACCCTGCTGACGTGCCGCCCGGCGGCCGAGCCTGCCTGTCCTGCGTACCCCTGCGGCGCGCGTCCTGTCCACGTCCACCGCAGTCCACATCCACCGCTGGTCACGACCTACCGCCGGTCATGACCTCCTGCCGGTGAGACCTACTGCTTGTCGAACCGCGGGGTGTCCTGCGGCTCGGGCTTGGCGGCCTGACCGCCCTGCCCGCCCTCGATCGCCTGCGGCGCGCTGCCGCCGGCCAGCTCGGCCTTCATCCGCTGGAGCTCCAGCTCGACGTCGCTGCCGCCGGAGAGACGGTCGAGCTCGGACTGGATGTCGTCCTTGGCCAGACCGCTCGGGTCGTCGAGCGCGCCCGAGGCCAGCAGCTCGTCGAGAGCGCCCGCGCGGGCCCTGAGCTGCTCGGTCTTGTCCTCGGCACGCTGGATCGCCATGCCGACGTCGCCCATCTCCTCGGAGATGCCGGAGAACGCCTCGCCGATCTGGGTCTGCGCCTGGGCCGCGGTGTACGTGGCCTTGATGGTCTCCTTCTTCGTGCGGAAGGCGTCCACCTTGGCCTGGAGCCGCTGGGAGGCGAGCGTGAGCTTCTCCTCCTCGCCCTGGAGCGTGGTGTGCTGCGTCTCCAGGTCGGCGACCTGCTGCTGGAGGGCGGCCCGGCGCGACAGCGCCTCGCGGGCCAGGTCCTCACGGCCCAGCGCCAGCGCCTTGCGCCCCTGGTCCTCGTAGGTCGACGACTTCTTCTGCAACTCCGTGAGCTGCAATTCGAGCCGCTTACGGGAGGTGGCGACGTCCGCCACGCCCCGCCGTACCTTCTGCAGCAGTTCGAGCTGCTTCTGGTACGAGTAGTCGAGCGTCTCGCGCGGGTCCTCGGCCCTGTCCAGGGCCTTGTTGGCCTTCGCGCGGAAAATCAGTCCCATCCGCTTCATGACACCGCTCATGGGCCTCGCGCGCCCCCTTCTCCGGCAACTGCTCCAGCATGCCTCAGCACCTCTACAGACCCCAGCCTACGGGCCCTGGTTCCATTACCGCACTGTTCGGGTGCGGATGCGGTCATCCGTAGGGACGATCACGGTTCGGTGACCTCAGGCCCAAGGAGTAGGTGAGGGGCTGGGGCCGGGCCCGGGAACCACGTAACCTGGAGGTGTGTTCCGACGTCGTTCCGAAGATGAGCAGGTCTCGACCACCGCGGTGATCGAAGACCAGGTACGTGACCCGCAGGCTCCCAAGGGTCGCCCCACTCCGAAGCGCAGTGAGGCCCAGAGCCAGCGCCGCAAGGCCGTCACCGCGCCGACCGACCGCAAGGCGGCCACGCGGCAGGCCCGCGACGCCCGCCGCACCGAGATGGCCAAGCAGCGCCAGGCGCTGGCCGGTGGCGACGAGCGGTATCTGCCGGTCAGGGACAAGGGGCCGGTGCGCAAGTTCACCCGCGACTACGTCGACTCGCGGTTCCGGGTGGCCGAGTTCTTCCTGCCGGTCGCGGTCCTGATCCTCGTGATGAGCATCATCGGCTCCCTCCAGAGCCTGTCGCTGCTGCTGTGGCTGGTCGTGATCGTGGCGATCGTGGTCGACTCGTTCGTCACCGCCTTCCGGCTGCGCCAGCAGTTGCGCAAGCGGCTCCCCGACAAGAGCCACAAGGGCGCCGTCGCCTACGGGCTGATGCGCACCCTCCAGATGCGCCGTCTGCGGCTGCCCAAGCCGCAGGTGCAGCGCGGCGACCAGCTCTGAACGGCGGCGGATCCTGAACGACGCGAGGGCGGCCGACGCCGCCGGTTTCGGTCCGCCCGCTCCGGGCGGGGACGACCCGTCCGCCGGGTCCTTCGGCGCGGTGACGCCGTACGGGTCGGCGTATCCGGCCGGCGCGTACGGCTTCGGGACTCCGGCCGCCGGTGTGCCCGTCCCGCCCCCGGTTCCCGCCGCGGAGCCGCCCGGCGCGGGCGGCTTCTCCGGCGGCGCGGGCAACTGGCTGGCCGGGCTCGACGGCCTGCGCAACACCGTCAGGCAGGAGCTGGTCTCGCGCCAGCTCGACGAGCGCCTCACCGCGCACTTCCCGCCCAGCGGCGGCGCCCACGCCCGGCACCAGCGGTCGCTGCGCGTGCTGGACATCGGCCCCGGCCAGGGCACCCAGGCGCTGCGGCTGGCCCGCGCGGGCCACATCGTGACGGGTCTGGAGTCCGACCCGGCGATGCTCACCGCCCTGCGGGCCGCGGTCGCCGCCGAGCCGCAGGACGTACGCGACCGGATGGCGCTGCTGCGCGGCGACGGCCGCCAGACCGGCCGCCACTTCGGGCCCGCCTGCTTCGACGTCGTGCTCTGCCACGGCGTGCTCATGTACGTGCCCGACCCCGAGCCGCTGCTCGCCGCGCTCGCCAGGGTGCTGGCCCCCGGCGGCCTGCTCTCGCTGCTCGTGCGGAACGGCGACGCGCTGGCCATGCGGCCGGGGCTGCTCGGCGACTGGTCGGGCGCCCTGGGCGCGGTCGGCGCCACCAGCTACACCAACCGGCTCGGCCTGACCACCCGCGCCGACCGGCGCGAACGCCTCACGGCGACGCTCGCCGGGATCGGTGTGCCCCTCCAGGCGTGGTACGGGGTGCGGGTCTTCACCGACACCGCGCCGGACGGCGCGCGCCCTCCGCAGGACCCGCACGAGCTGGCCCAGCTGCTCGACGCGGAGGAGGCCGCCGGGCGGACCGATCCGTACCGCGCGGTGGCCGCGCTGCTGCACCTGTGCGGCGTGCGCTGCTGACCGCGCCTGCGTGAAGGTTGTCCGCACGGAGGTCCGTGTGGAGGCCCGAGTGAGGTCCCGCGGGGAGGCCCGGGCGGAGGGCGGTGTCCCGGCGGGGGCGGGACCCGTTTGGCCGTGCGGGCCGGGTCAGGGGCAGCCGCAAACGCGACAATTCAGGCATGAGTGGATCGCGTACCCCTTGGCACCGCACCCGGTTCCTGCTGCCCGGCGCCGCCGCCGTCTGCGCGACGGCGATGTTGGCCTCCGGTTGCAGCTCCGACTCCGGCTCGGCGGCGAGGTCGGCCCCCGCCACGGTGGCGCCCGCGGCCGACACGTCCTCGTCGGGGAGCAACGACCTCCAGACGTCGTACGAGAACACCGTGAAGAACGTGCTGCCGTCGGTCGTGCAGATCACGACGAACTCCGACCTCGGCTCCGGGGTCGTGTACGACGACAAGGGCGACATCGTCACGAACGCCCATGTGGTCGGCACCGCGAAGAGCTTCCAGGTCAATCTGGCCACCGGCGGCAAGGCGCTGGCCGCGACCCTGGTGGCGACCTACCCGGCCGAGGACCTGGCCGTGATCAGGCTGTCGTCGCCGCCGAGCGGTCTGCACCCGGCGAGCTTCGCGGACTCCTCGAAGGTGGCGGTCGGCCAGATCGTGCTGGCGATGGGCAATCCGCTGGGGCTGTCGAGCAGCGTCACCGAGGGCATCGTGTCGGCGACCGGCCGCACGGTCAGCGAGGGCGCCACGGGCGGCGGGACCGGCGCGACCATCCCCGACATGGTGCAGACCTCGGCGTCCATCAATCCGGGCAACAGCGGCGGCGCGCTGGTGAACCTCGCCAACCAGGTCATCGGCATCCCGACGCTGGCCGCGACCGACCCGCAGCTCGGCAACGGCTCGGCGCCCGGCATCGGCTTCGCGATCCCGTCCTCGACGGTCACCCGGATCGCCGGCCAGATCATCAAGGACGGCAAGGTCGTGGACTCCGGCCGGGCGGCGCTCGGCATCACCGTGCGCGGCGTCGTGGACAACGGGCTCCAGCCCGCGGGCGCCGCGATCGTCTCGGTGACCAAAGGGGGCGCCGCCGAGAAGGCCGGGCTCACAACGGGCGACGTGATCACCAAACTGGGCTCGACGCCGATCACCACGGCGCAGACGCTGACCGAGGCGCTGGCCTCGTACAAGCCGGGCGACAAGGTGCGGGTCGGCTACGAGCAGGACGGGGCGGCGAAGACCGTGGAGGTCACGCTGGGCTCGCTGTGAGCGCGGTACGGCATGACGACGGCGGTGCCGCACCCCGTGCGCGGGTGCGGCACCGCCGTCGTTCCGGACAGGCCCCGAGGTCAGTCCTCGTCGCCGTGCAGGCTCATCGGGCCGTAGATCTTGGTGTCGCCGTCGAAGAGGTGGACCTGGTCGGTGCCGCCTTCCAGCAGTTCCTTCCAGACCTCGCCCACCCAGGACTCCGCGTCGCCCTGTGTGGTGAACTCCTCGGGCTGCACCGCGGGCTGCACCTCGGTGCCGTCGGCCTTCTCGAACCGCCACGTCCACGCCATGTGTGTCTCTCCTCGGTCCCGTCGGTCCACCGTGCCGCCCGCACTCCCGTTCCCGCCGCCGCGAGCTGCGGGGATCACCGGGCGCGTGCCGCCTGCACCGCAGCGTATCGGGAGTCCTCGCCGTATCGGGAGTCTCCGCATGGCGGACCCCGCGCGCCCGGCGCGGCAGGACGCGAGACGATCGTCCCGTGGAACTGACTCTGCTCGGCACCGGCGGCCCCGAGGGGCTGCCGCTGCCCGACTGCCCCTGCGCGGCGTGCGCGCTCGCCGTCGGCGCGGGCGCGCGCGGCGCGACCGCCGTTCTGGTGGACGGTGTGGTGCTGCTCGACCTGACGCCCGGGGTGGCGCTGGCCGCGGCGCGGGCCGGGCACACGCTCGGCGGGCTGCGCCTGGTGCTGCTCTCGCACCCGCACGACGGCCCGGCCGTGGAGATCCCGCCGGGGCTGCCCGCCCCGACCCGCGTCCCCGACGGGCAGCGGCTCGCGCTGATCACCGGGCACCATGTGCAGGCCGTCGCCATGGACGCGCCCGGCACCGGGTACGCCGTCGAGTCCCCCGACGGGCTGCGCGTGCTCTACCTCCCGCCGGGCGGCGCGCCCGCCGGGACGCCGGACGGGCAGGTGCCGTACGACCTCGTCCTGCTCGACGCCGTCCGACGGCCGGACGCCCTCGCCCGGCTGCGCGCCGCGGGCGCCGTCGGGCCGACGACCGACGTGGTCGCCGTCCACCTCGACCACGGGGCGCCGCCGCGGCCGGAGCTGGGCCGACGGCTGGCGGCCCTCGGGGCCCGCGCGGTCCCCGACGGTACGACGCTGACCGTCGGGGACTACCAGGAGGTGCCGGACATCCCGCGCCGGACCCTCGTGCTGGGCGGGGCCCGCTCGGGCAAGTCCGCCGAGGCCGAGCGGCGGCTGGCCGGTTTCCCCGGGGTCCTCTACGTCGCCACCGGGGGGTCTCGCGACGGCGACGACGAGTGGGCCCGCCGGGTGGCCGCCCACCGCGAGCGCCGGCCCGCCTCGTGGCGCACCGAGGAGACCTGCGACCTCGTCCCCCTGCTGACCGCCCCCGGCCCGCCCCTGCTCATCGACTGCCTCGGCCTCTGGCTCACGTCCGTCCTCGACAAGGCCGACGCCTGGGCGCCGGGGGCTTCCCTCGACGAGGTACGCGGCCGTACCGCCGAGCTCGTCGCCGCCTTTCGCCGCACCCCGCGCACCGTCGTCGCCGTGTCCAACGAAGTCGGCTCCGGCGTCGTCCCCTCCCACCCCTCCGGCCGCCTCTTCCGCGACGAGCTCGGCCGTCTCAACGCCGCCGTCGCCGCCGAATCCGAATCCGTCCTCCTCCTCGTATCCGGCCTCCCCCTCCCCCTCCGCTGACCCCTTCGCCCGGACGGCGAACCGACCTTCTAGCGGCGCGGGGAACGCTCCCGCACGTCACCACCCGCCCCGGCGGGGCAATGCGGCCGTCCCCGGACCACCCGCCGGTGGTGGGTCGCCCGCGCAGTTCCCCGCGCCCCCCACGGGGCGGGCCGCCCCTTGTCCGGGCGCCAGCCACATGTCTTTAGGGGCGCGGGGAACTGCGCCACCAGCCACCACGCTCCCGCACGACACCACCCGCCCCGGCGGGGCAATTCGGCTGTCCCCGGACCACCCGCCGATGGGGGCCGACCGCGCAGTTCCCCGCGCCCCTGACGGGGCGGGCCGTCCTTCGCCCGGACGGCGAACCGACCTTCTAGCGGCGCGGGGAACGCTCCCGCACGACACCACCCGCCCCGGCGGGGCAGATCGGTTGTCGCCGGACCACCGGCCAGTGGGGGCGGGGCCTCGGGGAGGTTGGGGGTGGCGGGTGAACCCGTGAGGCCACGCCGGCGAGGCGACCGGTAGGGTTCACGGGTGAGCGGCATCGACTTGGACGACTTCGGCTCCCTCGTGGAGCGGCCCGACGCTGGGGTTCGACGCGACTCGCAGGAGCGCTGGCAGAAGCTGGTGCGTCCGGCGGGAGGGCTGGGGAAACCGGCCGAGCTGGCGGACTGGCTGGCGGCGGTGCGCGGCGAGGTGCCGACCGGGCCGATCGCGGCGCCGCGCGCGCTGATCTTCGCGGCCGACCACGGCGTGGCCTCGCTGGAGGTGTCGGCGCGGAAGGCCGGTACGGCCACCGAGTTGGTGAAGGCGGTGCTGGACGGCACCGCACCGGCCAGCGTGCTGGCGCGCCAGTACGGCGCGCACGTCGACGTCATCGACATGGCGCTGGACTGCGACCCGTCCGAGCTGCCGGACTACGTGACGGCGCACCGCGTGCGCCGCGGCTCCGGCCGGATCGACATCGAGGACGCGCTGACGCGGGAAGAGGCCGAGCAGGCGTTCCGGGTCGGCATGACCGTCGCGGACGAGCAGGCGGACTCCGGCACGGACCTCGTACTCCTCGGCGACCTGAGCGTCGGTGGCACGACGCCCGCCGCCGTACTGATCGCGGCGCTGTGCGGCACGGACGCCTCCGTCGTCACCGGCCGCGGCTCCGGCATCGACGACCTCGCGTGGATGCGCAAGTGCGCCGCGATCCGTGACGCGCTGCGCCGGGCCCGCCCGGTCCTCGGCGACCAGCTCGCGCTGCTGGCCGCGGTCGGCGGCGCCGACTTCGCCGCGATGACCGGCTTCCTGCTCCAGGCGGCGGTCCGCAAGCTCCCGGTGGTCCTCGACGGAGTCGTCAGCGCCGCGTGCGCGCTGGTCGCCCAGCGGATCGCCTTCCGGGCGCCGGACTGGTGGCTGGCGGGTCACGCCAGCGGCGAGCCGGGCCAGGCGAAGGCGCTGGACCGGATCTCCCTCGAACCGCTGCTCGACCAGGGCGTGCACCTCGGCGGCGCGGCCGGCTCCCTGCTGGCCCTCCCCCTCCTCCAGGCCGCGGCGGCGCTGTCGGCCGAACTCCCGTACCCGGCGGAGAAGCCGGCCCCGGAGCCGGACCCGGAGCCGGAGAAGGACACCGAGGACGCCGAGGAAGCCAAGGACGCCGAAGAGGCAGAACCGCAGGCAAAGGCCGAGACGGAGCCGGCGCCGCAGCCGGAAGCCGACCCCGCCTCGTAACCGAAAAGCCCCTCGGCGGAACCGTCCCCGCCGAGGTGCGAGCGGCCCGGCGCGACCCTAAATCGGGCATTACGTCATAAAATCCCCTCCTATGGGAACGGGCAGCACCACCAGCACACAGCCGCGCCCTCACGCGTGTCCGGGACGCGCGGCCACCTTCGCCGTCCGCTACCTGCGCACCGTCGCGTGCGTGAATCTCCTCGGCGCCGTCTGGGTCTCCTTCGGCCAGGACATCCGCCGCCACAACGTCGAGGACTACTTCACCCCGTACCTGCTGAGCGCGGGCTTCACCTCCGGCGCCTTCGCCCTCTTCCTGGCCGTCACCATGCGCCGCCGCAAGCGCGCCGCGTGGATCCTCAACCTCGTGCTGTGCGGGCTGTTCCTGGCCGCGCTGTCGGTCAGCATGGTGTGGCCCGACATCCACCGGCACGCGCAGAACTGGATCTCGCTGGCGCTCACCGCCGCCTTCCTGGCGGCGCTGCTCGTCGGCCGCGGCGAGTTCCGGGCGAAGGGCGACCCCGCCAACCCGCGGGACGCGGCCCTGGTGGCCGCCGCCGGTCTGCCGCTGGCCGCGCTGCTCGGCACCGCGCTGGTCACGGTCACCAACGACGACCAGGGCGCGGGTTTCGGCGACTGCCTCGGCTACGCGGTCCTGCGGCTGGTGTCCCTGGTGCCGGACGACAGCGGCTCGCTGACCATCTCCACGCCCGGCTGGGTGGACGTCGTCATCAACGCCATGAGCGCCCTGCTCTTCCTGCTCGTGCTCTTCGTCGCCTTCCGCTCGCCGCGCGGCCGGGCGCTGCTGTGCCCGGCGGACGAGGAGCGGCTGCGCGGCCTGCTCGACCGGCACGGCGACCGCGACTCGCTCGGCTACTTCGCGCTGCGCCGCGACAAGAGTGTCATCTGGTCGCCCAGCGGCAAGTCGGCCATCGCCTACCGGGTGGTGGGCGGTGTCTCGCTGGCGTCCGGCGACCCGATCGGCGACCCCGAGGCGTGGCCCGGCGCCATCGAGGCGTGGCTGGCGGAGGCGGCGGGGCACGCGTGGGTGCCCGCCGTGATGGGCGCGAGCGAGGAGGCCGGTACGGTCTACGCCCGGCACGGCCTGGACGCGCTGGAGCTGGGCGACGAAGCCATCGTGGACACCGCCGAGTTCACCCTTGAGGGCCGCGCGATGCGGACGGTCCGGCAGGCGTACAACCGGGTCGCGCGCTCCGGCTGCACCGTACGCATCCGCAGGCACGCCGACATCCCGGCCGCGGAGATGGCGGCGCTGCTGGAGCGGGCCGACCGGTGGCGGGACGGCGGCACCGAGCGCGGCTTCTCGATGGCGCTGGGGCGGCTGGGCGACGCGGGCGACGGGCAGTGCGTGATGGTCGAGTGCCACGACGGCGACGGCGTGCCCCGGGCGCTGCTGAGCCTGGTGCCGTGGGGTCCGCGCGGGCTGTCGCTTGACCTGATGCGGCGTGACCGGGGCGCGGACAACGGGCTGATCGAGTACATGGTGATCGAACTCGTCCAGCGGGCGGACGAGGTCGGCGTCGAGCAGATCTCGCTGAACTTCGCGATGTTCCGGTCGGTCTTCGAGCGCGGCTCACGGCTCGGCGCGGGGCCCGTCCTGCGGGTGTGGCGGTCGCTGCTGACGTTCTTCTCGCGCTGGTGGCAGATCGAGTCGTTGTACCGGGCGAACGCCAAATTCCGCCCGATCTGGGAGCCCCGCTATCTGCTCTTCGGCAAGTCCAGCGAACTGCCCCGGATCGGTATCGCGGGCGCCCGCGCCGAGGGTTTCCTCGAAGCGCCCAGAATGCCGTCGCCACTGCGCCGCAGAGAACGGTTCACCGCCAAGTGAGGGGCCCCGCGCGGGCCGCCGGGGGGCCCGGGCCCGCGGAGGCGCGGTGAGCGCGTCCGACAAGGTGCGGGAGTTCGCGCGCGCCGAGTGGGGGCAGATGGCGTACGACGTACGCGACCGGCTCTGGGCGCGCGGCCTGCGGGCGATTCCGCTGACGCTGTGGTCCTGCGTGGGCATCCTCTGCCTCCAGCTCGTCCAGCACGCGCAGGGGCCGAGCGACTGGGTGGACCGGCTCGGCGGCATCTACTGCACCCTGCCGTGGTGGAAGGCGCTGCTGCGCACGCCCCTGTCGCTGTTCATCCCCGATCCGACGCTGCCGATCTGGGGACTTGTCATCCAGGTCGTGGTGGTCTTCGGGATCGCCGAGACGACGCTGGGCGCGCGCCGGACGCTGGCCATCGCGCTGTACACGACGCTGGCCGGCACGACCTTCGCCCGCTACTCGTACTGGGTCGGCCCCGACGGCTTCCTCGGGCTGCCCGTCGTCGAACTCATCGGCCGCGACACCGGGCCCTCCGCCGCGGTCGTCGCGCTCGGGGTGTACGTCGCCTGCCGGTACCACGCCTGGTGGACGGCGGCGGCCGTGGCCATGTCCATGGTCATCGAGGTGCTCGCCCTCGCCAATCTCGCCGGTTACGAGCACCTGACCGCGATCATCGCCGTCCTGCTGCTCTTCGCCGTCGAGACCTGGTGGGCGCGGCGGCGGCGCCGTACCGATTCCTCCGGGGACGGCCCCTCGGGGGCCGGCGGCGACGACCACGCCGACCTGGTGCGCTGAGCCCGCGGCCACGCTGACCTGGCGCGATAGCCTCACGCGGTGACCGAACCCGAACCCGAGGCCGTGTCCGGGCCCTTGCCCGAGCCCTTGCCCGAGCCCGGCGGCAGGGCGACCGTCGGCGACGCCCTGCGCTTCGCCTTCGGCACGCTCAGCGTGCTGCCGGTGACGGTGACGCGCTGGGACCGGGCGGCGGCGCGCGGCGGGATGCTGGCCGCGCCGCTGGTCGGCGCCGTCGTCGGTCTCGGCGCCGCGCTCGGCGGCGGCGTCCTGACCGCACTCGGCGCGAGCCCGCTGCTCGCCGCCGTCGGGGCGGTCGCCGTGCCCGCCGTCGCCACTCGCGGCCTGCACCTGGACGGGCTCGCCGACACCGCCGACGGGCTCGGCAGCGGGCTGCCCGCCGAGGGGGCGCTGCGCGTCATGAAGCAGTCCGACATCGGGCCCTTCGGCGTCCTCACCCTCGTGCTGGTCCTGCTCGCCCAGACCGCCGCCCTCGCCTCCTGCTACGCGCACGGCTGGCGTTACGGCTGCACCGCCGCCGTGCTGTCCGCCGTCCTCGGCCGCGCCGCCATGACGCTCGCCTGCCGTACGGGTGTACGCGCCGCCCGGCCCGGCGGCCTCGGCGCCGCCGTCGCCTCCGCCGTGTCCCTGCGGGGGGCCTGGTCGGCCGGCGTCCTCTGCTGCGCCCTCGCCTGCGCCGCCGGCCTCCCCTTCGGCGGCCTCACCCCCCTCCGCGCCGGCCTCTCCGCCGCCCTCGCCCTCCTCTGCGCCGAACTCCTCCTCCGCCACGCCGTCCGCCGCCTCGGCGGCACCACCGGCGACGTTTTCGGCGCCCTCTGCGAAACCGCCACCACCACCTCCCTCCTCCTCCTGGCCCTCCGCTGACCCCCTCCGGGGCGTGCGGTGACCCGCGGCAGCGTTCCCCGCGCCCCTCAAAAGACCGGCCCGCCGCCCGGACAAAAGACAGTGCGCCCCACCAGGGGCGCGAGGAACTGCGCGACCAGCCCCCACCGGCCGGTGGCCCGGCGACAACCGAACTGCCACGCCGAGGCGGGTGGTGACCCGCGGCAGCGTTCCCAGCGCCCCTGAAAAGACCGGCCCGCCACCCGGACAAAAGACAGCGCGCCCCACCAGGGGCGCGAGGAACTGCGCGACCAGCCCACACCGGCGGGTGATCCGGGAACAACCGGATTGCCCCCCGGGGCGGGTCATGACCTGCCGAAGCGTCGTGGGTGAGCGCGCGCACGCGGCGGCAGGTGGGGGGCGGGGAGGAGTGGCGGGAGAGGGGTGGGTGGGGGAGCGCGCCGCAGGCGTAGGGTCGGGGATTGGGCAACGGGCGCGTGCCGCCCCGCTGATGTGGCGGAATACGATGCCCGGGGCCGGGCCGGGCCAACCAACCGGCCGCAGCACAGGACCTCGACCGAATAGGACCCCCTCCACCGTGACTGCTCTGACACTCAGTACCTCCTCCGCCGCAGCGTTGCGTGCGGACGCCGTCGTCGTGGGCGTGACCAAAGGGGCCAAGGGCCCCAAGGTCGCACCGGGGGCGGAGGCGGTGGACAAGGCGTTCGACGGAAAGCTGGCCGCCGTACTGGAGACGCTGGGCGCCTCGGGTGCGGACGGCGAGGTGACCAAGCTCCCGGCACCCGCGGGCCTGAAGTCCGCGGTGGTGGTCGCGGTCGGCCTCGGCGACACCCCCGAGGACGGCACCGGCTTCGACGCCGAGGCGCTGCGCAGGGCCGCGGGCGTCGCCGCCCGCGCGCTCGGCGGCGCGAAGAAGGCGGCGTTCGCGCTGCCCGCCGCCGACCCGGCGGACCTGGAAGCGGTCGCCACCGGCGCGCTGCTGGGCGCGTACGCGTTCACCACGTACCAGGCCGAGAACGGCAAGGGCACGCTCGGCGAGGTCGCCGTGACCGGTGCCAAGCCGCGCGACAAGGCGCACAAGGCCGCGGCGGCCCGCGCCGTCGCGGTGGGCGCCGAGGTGAACCGGGCGCGCGACCTGATCAACACCCCGCCCAACGACCTGAACCCGAAGGCGTTCGCCGCCGCCGTACAGGCCGCGGGCAAGGAGCACGGCCTCAAGGTCGAGGTGCTGGACGAGAAGGCGCTGGCCAAGGGCGGCTACGGCGGCATCCTCGGCGTTGGCCAGGGCTCGGCGACGCCGCCCCGGCTGGTCCGGGTGGCGTACACCCACGCCAAGGCGACCCGTACCCTCGCCTTCGTCGGCAAGGGCATCACGTACGACTCGGGCGGCATCTCGCTGAAGCCGCCGGGGCACAACGAGACGATGAAGTGCGACATGAGCGGCGCCGCCGCGGTGTTCGCCGCGGTCGTGGCGACCGCGAAGCTCGGCCTCGAGGTCAATGTGACCGGCTGGCTCGCGCTGGCCGAGAACATGCCGGGCGGCGGCGCCACGCGCCCCGGCGACGTGCTGAAGATGTACAGCGGCACGACGGTGGAGGTGCTGAACACCGACGCCGAGGGCCGTCTGGTGCTGGCCGACGCGCTGGCCCGCGCCTCCGAGGAGGCCCCGGACGCGATCGTCGACGTGGCGACGCTGACCGGCGCGATGGTGCTGGCGCTGGGCGAGGGCCGGTTCGGCATCATGTCGAACGACGACGGCTTCCGTACCCGGATCCACACCGCGGCGCTGGCCGCGGGCGAGGACTCCTGGCCGATGCCGCTCCCCAAGGAGCTGCGCAAGACCTTCGACTCCCCCACCGCCGACATCGCCAACATGGGTGTGCGGCCGGGCGGCGGCCTGATCGCGGGGCTGTTCCTGAAGGAGTTCGTCGGCGAGGGCATCACCTGGGCCCACCTGGACATCGCGGGCCCCGCCTTCCACGAGGGCGCGCCCTTCGGCTACACCCCCAAGGGCGGCACCGGCACCGCGGTCCGCACCCTGCTCAGCCTGGCCCACCAGGCCGCGGACGGCGATCTCCTCTGACCGCCGCGCCGCACCCTGCTCCGAACAGGTGAGATAGGTCACTTACGGCCCCGGACGGCGCGTCCGGGGCCGTATTCGACGGGTCTCACCCCACAGGCCGATGACCCGTCCGCCGCGAACAAGTGCGAAGATGTGGTTCGGCACGACAGGGCCCCCTTTTAGACAAAGCGGCCGAACCAAAGCCGCCGCCCGGTCATGGTGGACCGGCTCCGGCGAACCCATGCATGGAGGACGTGACGTGGCGAACGACGCCAGCACTGTTTTCGACCTAGTGATCCTCGGCGGCGGCAGTGGCGGCTACGCAGCCGCGCTGCGTGCCGCGCAACTGGGACTGGACGTCGCCCTGATCGAGAAGAACAAGCTCGGGGGCACCTGTCTGCACAACGGCTGCATTCCCACCAAGGCGCTGCTGCACGCCGGTGAGATCGCGGACCAGGCTCGCGAGAGCGAGCAGTTCGGCGTGAAGGCCACCTTCGAGGGCATCGACATCGCGGCCGTCCACAAGTACAAGGACGACGTGATCGCGGGCCTGTACAAGGGCCTCCAGGGCCTGGTGGCCTCGCGCAAGGTGACGTACATCGAGGGCGAGGGGAAGCTGTCCTCCCCCACCTCGGTGGATGTGAACGGCCAGCGGATCCAGGGCCGGCACGTCCTGCTCGCGACCGGTTCCGTACCGAAGTCGCTGCCGGGCCTGACCATCGACGGCGACCGGATCATCTCCTCCGACCACGCGCTGGTCCTGGACCGGGTGCCGCAGTCGGCGATCATCCTGGGCGGCGGCGTGATCGGCGTCGAGTTCGCCTCGGCGTGGAAGTCCTTCGGCACCGACGTGACCATCGTCGAGGGTCTGCCGCACCTGGTGCCGGTCGAGGAGGAGAACAGCTCCAAGCTGCTGGAGCGCGCCTTCCGCAAGCGCGGCATCAAGTTCAACCTGGGCACCTTCTTCCAGAGCGCCGAGTACACCGACAGCGGTGTGAAGGTCACCCTGGCGGACGGCAAGACCTTCGAGGCCGAGGTGCTGCTGGTCGCCATCGGCCGCGGCCCGGTCTCGCAGGGCCTGGGGTACGAGGAGCAGGGCGTCGCGATGGACCGCGGCTATGTCCTGGTCGACGAGTACATGCGCACCAACGTGCCGACGATCTCGGCCGTCGGCGACCTGGTCCCGACGCTCCAGCTCGCGCACGTCGGCTTCGCCGAGGGCATCCTCGTGGCGGAGCGGCTGGCCGGTCTCAAGACCGTGCCGATCGACTACGACGGTGTCCCGCGCGTCACGTACTGCCACCCGGAGGTCGCCTCCGTCGGCATCACCGAGGCGAAGGCCAAGGAGCTGTACGGCGCGGACAAGGTCGTCACGCTGAAGTACAACCTGGCGGGCAACGGCAAGAGCAAGATCCTCAAGACGTCCGGCGAGGTCAAGCTCGTCCAGGTGCGCGACGGCGCCGTCGTCGGCGTCCACATGGTCGGTGACCGGATGGGTGAGCAGGTGGGCGAGGCCCAGCTCATCTACAACTGGGAGGCGCTGCCCGCCGAGGTCGCGCAGCTCATCCACGCGCACCCGACCCAGAGCGAGGCGCTCGGCGAGGCCCACCTGGCCCTCGCGGGCAAGCCGCTGCACTCGCACGACTGACCCTCCTCCACGCCACCCCATCCGCACAGATCGTTAGGAGTAACCGCAACCATGGCGGTTTCCGTAACCCTGCCGGCGCTCGGCGAGAGCGTGACCGAGGGCACTGTCACCCGCTGGCTGAAGGCCGAGGGCGAGCGCGTCGAGGCCGACGAGCCGCTGCTCGAGGTCTCGACCGACAAGGTCGACACCGAGATCCCCTCCCCCGCGTCCGGCGTGCTCGCGTCCATCAAGGTCGCCGAGGACGAGACGGTCGAGGTCGGCGCCGAGCTGGCCGTCATCGACGACGGCAGCGGCGGCGGCGCGCCCGCGGCTGCCCCGGCTGCGGCGGCCGAGCCCGAGCCCGCCCAGGCACCCGCGGCTCCCGAGCCCGCCCAGGCACCTGCGGCTCCCGAGCCCGCTCAGGCGGCTCCGTCCACCGAGCAGGCGGCGCCCGCGCCCGCCCCGACCGCCGAGGCGGCCAGCGGTGGCGGCGGCGCGAGCGGCACCGACGTCGTCCTGCCCGCGCTCGGTGAGTCCGTCACCGAGGGCACCGTGACCCGTTGGCTGAAGGCCGTCGGCGAGAGCGTCGAGGCCGACGAACCGCTGCTGGAGGTCTCGACCGACAAGGTCGACACCGAGATCCCGTCGCCGGTGGCGGGCACCCTGCTGGAGATCCTGGTCCAGGAGGACGAGACCGCGGAGGTCGGCGCGAAGCTGGCCGTGGTCGGCGCCGCTGGTGCCGCCCCGGCCGCGGCGCCCGCGCCCGCGGCCCCGGCTCCCGCCGAGGCACCCGCCCCGACTCCGGCCCCGGCCCCCGCGGCTCCCGCCCCCGCCGCACCGGCTCCCGCACCGGCCGCTCCGGCACCGGCCCCCGCGCCTGTCGCCGCCGCACCGGCTCCCGCGCCCGCCGCACCCGCGCCCGCCGCCCCGGCTCCCGTCGCCACCAGCGGTGACGACGGCGCCTACGTCACCCCGCTGGTCCGCAAGCTCGCCTCGGAGAGCGGCGTGGACCTCGGCTCGGTGCGCGGCACCGGCGTCGGCGGCCGCATCCGCAAGCAGGACGTCATCTCCGCCGCGGAGGCCGCCAAGGCCGCCGCGTCGAAGCCGGCGCCCGCCGCGGCCCAGAAGGCGGCACCCTCGGTGTCGCCGCTGCGCGGCCAGACGGTCAAGATGACCCGGATGCGCAAGGTCATCGGCGACAACATGATGAAGGCCCTGCACTCGCAGGCGCAGCTCACCAGCGTCGTCGAGGTGGACCTGACCCGCGTGATGCGGCTGCGCAACGCGGCGAAGGACGCCTTCGCGGCCCGTGAGGGCGTGAAGCTGTCCCCGATGCCGTTCTTCGTCAAGGCGGCGGCCCAGGCGCTGAAGGCCCACCCGGTCATCAACGCCCGGATCAACGAGGACGAGGGCACGATCACCTACTTCGACTCCGAGAACATCGGGATCGCGGTGGACTCCGAGCGCGGTCTGATGACCCCGGTCATCAAGGGTGCGGGCGACCTCAACATCGCCGGTATCGCCAAGAAGACCGCGGAGCTCGCGGGCAACGTGCGGGCCAGCAAGATCACCCCGGACGACCTGGCGGGCGCGACCTTCACGATCAGCAACACCGGTTCGCGCGGCGCGCTGTTCGACACGGTCATCGTGCCGCCGAACCAGGCCGCCATCCTCGGTGTCGGCGCGACCGTCAAGCGCCCGGTGGTCGTCGAAACCCCCGACGGCACGGTCATCGGCGTCCGGGACATGACGTACCTGGCGCTCTCCTACGACCACCGGCTGGTGGACGGCGCGGACGCCGCCCGTTACCTGACGGCGGTCAAGGAGATCCTCGAAGCGGGCGAGTTCGAGGTCGAGCTGGGCCTGTAAGGCCGCACACGGGCCTGTACGGCGTGTATGACGGAGCCCCCGTCCCTCTTCCGGGACGGGGGCTCCTTCGCGTCCCGGCGGGCCCCCGCAGCGGCCTGCGGGGAGGCAGCGCCGCTTCCTGGTCGTATCGTCTATGTCACGCAAACCGTGAAGGAGCGCCCCATGGCCCCTGCCGTCGTCCAGCACCTGGTCGTCCACAGCCTGCGTGAGCAGATCCGGGAGCACATCCTCGAAGGCATCGTGAGCGGGCGCTGGAAGCCGGGCGAGCGGATCGTGGAGCGCCGGATCGCGGTGGAGCTCCAGGTCAGCCAGACGCCGGTGCGGGAGGCGCTGCGGGAGCTGGAGACGCTGCGGCTGATCGAGTCCGCGCCGAACAAGGGCGTACGCGTACGGAGCCTGACTGCCGCCGACCTCAAGGAGAGCTATCCGGTGCGCGCCGGGCTCGAACAGGTCGCCGCGGAACTGGCCGCGGCCCGGCTCGCCGCCGACCCCGCCGCCCTCGAGCGCGAGGTGGCCGCCCTGCGCGACGCCGACGCCGCCCTGGACAGCGAGGCCCAGGTCAGACACACCGTCGCCTTCCACCACGAGCTGGTGCGCGCGGCCGACAACGCCGTATTGCTGCACGCCTGGGAGTCGCTGGGCATCGAGGTCTGGACGACGCTGTCCATCCGCTGGCTGAGCCCGGAGCCCCGCCCGTACGCGGCCGAGCACCAGGACATAGTCGACGCCTTCGTACGCCGTGACCCGGACATCTGCGGTCTCATCAAGTCCCACGTCCTGAGCTGCGCTCCCCAGGTCTGACGACACCCCCGCGGCCCCGGCGGCCGGCGGTTTCCGTGACATGCAAGGCCACAAGGCCGAGGCACCCCGTGCCTTAAGGTCTGGCACCCCGTGCCGTCTTGGAATTACTGGCCCGGAAGCCATTGATCGATCATCGATCGTCGGCGTATCGTCGTCGGTGGGGAACAGCCCTGTCGTGCCGACAAGCGCATTCCCCACCCCCAACCTCCGTTCGAAGGCGGCACCCATGCCCGACGACGTACGCCCCCCGCGGGGCCAGCTCGACCAGATCCCGGACCGCGACCCGGAAGAGACCTCGGAGTGGCTCGCGTCGCTGGAGGCGGTCGCCAAGGCGGCCGGTCCGCACCGGGCCGCGTATCTGATGCGTCGCACCCTGGAAAGCGCCGGGGCGGGCGTCGGGCTTCCGTCGCTGCTCGAAACCGAGTACATCAACACGATCCCGACCTCCGCCGAGCCCGCCTACCCGGGCGACGAGGCACTGGAGGCGCGGATCACCGCGTGGAACCGGTGGAACGCGGCGGCCATGGTCACCCGCGGCAGCCGCCTGGGCCTCGGCGGCCACATCGCGACCTTCGCCTCGGCGGCCTGGCTCTACGAGACCGGCTTCCAGCACTTCTTCAGGGGCAAGGAGGGCGCGGGCAGCGGGGACCAGCTCTATCTCCAGGGCCACGCCTCCCCCGGCATCTACGCCCGCGCGTTCCTCGACGGGCGGCTGACCGAGGGCCAGCTCGACCGCTTCCGCCAGGAGGCGAACGGCGACGGCCTGCCCTCGTACCCGCACCCGCGGCGGCTGCCCTGGCTGTGGGAGTTCCCCACCGTCTCGATGGGCCTCGGCCCGCTGTCGGCGATCTACCAGGCGCGGTTCAACCGCTATCTGGAGCACCGCGGCATCAAGGACACCTCGGACTCCCACGTGTGGGCGTTCCTCGGTGACGGCGAGATGGACGAGCCCGAGTCGACCGCCGCCCTGGCGCTGGCCGGCCGCGAGGGCCTGGACAACCTCACCTTCGTCATCAACTGCAATCTCCAGCGGCTCGACGGCCCGGTCCGCCCCAACTTCAAGATCGTGCAGGAGCTGGAGTCCCAGTTCCGCGCGGCGGGCTGGAACGTGGTCAAGTCGCTGTGGGGCGCGGCCTGGGACGACGTGCTCGCCCAGGACGTGGACGGCGCGCTGCTCAAGCGGCTGCGCGAGGTCCCGGACGCGCAGTTCCAGACGTACGCCACGCGCGACGCGGCCTATCTGCGCGAGCACTTCTTCGGCGCGGACCCCTCGCTGCGCACGATCGGCGCCCGGCTGACCGACGCCAAGCTGACCGAGCTGTTCCAGAGCTCGCGCGCGGGGCACGAGCCGCGCAAGGTCTACGCGGCCTACCGCGCGGCCGTCGAGCACAAGGGCGCGCCGACGGTGATCCTGGCGCAGACCGTCAAGGGCTGGACGCTGGGCGCGGGCTTCGAGTCGCGCAACGCCAACCACCAGATGAAGAAGCTGACGGGCGCTCAGTTCCGTACGATGCGCGACCTGTTGGAGCTGCCGATCCCGGACAGCGCGCTGGACGCGGACGTGGTCCCGTACTGGCACCCCGGGGAGAACTCGCCCGAGGTGCGGTACCTGCGCGAGCGGCGGGCGGCGCTCGGCGGTCTCGCCCCGGCCCGCAAGGTGGTCGCCAAACCGCTGCCGCTGCCGCCGGACAAGGCGTACAAGGCGTTGGAGAAGGGTTCAGGCACGCAGGAGATCGCCACCACGATGGCGTTCGTGCGGCTGGTCAAGGACCTGATGCGGGAGAAGGAGACCGGCCGCCGCTGGGTGCCGATCGTCCCCGACGAGGCCCGCACCTTCGGCATGGAGTCGCTGTTCCCCTCCGCGGGTCTGTACTCGCCCAAGGGGCAGACGTACGACCCGGTCGACCGCGACCAACTCCTGTACTACAAGGAGGCGAAGGACGGTCAGATCCTCAACGAGGGGATCACCGAGGCCGGTTCGCTCGCCGACTTCACGGCCGCCGCGACCGCGTACGCGACGCACGGCGAGCCGATGATCCCGTTCTACATCTTCTACTCGATGTTCGGCTGGCAGCGGACCGCCGACCAGTTCTGGGCGCTCGCCGACCAGCTCGGCCGCGGCTTCGTGATCGGCGCCACCGCGGGCAAGACCACGATGACCGGCGAGGGCCTGCAACACGCCGACGGCCACTCGCACTTGATCGCCTCCACCAACCCGGCGGCGCTCTCGTACGACCCGGCGTTCGCGTACGAGGTCGCGGTGATCGTCCGCGAGGGTCTGCGGCGGATGTACGGGCCGGACGCCGAGGACGTCTTCTACTACCTGACGGTCTACAACGAGCCGAAGGTGCAGCCCGCGATGCCCGAGGGCGTCGAGGACGGCATCCTCAAGGGCCTCTACCGCTTCCAGCAGGCGCAGGACCCGGCGGCGGACGCGGCCAGGCTGCAACTGCTGGCGTCCGGCACCGCGATCCACTGGGCGCTGGACGCGCAGCGGATACTGGCGCAGGAGTGGGGTGTGGCCGCCGACGTGTGGTCCGCGCCGTCCTGGACCGAGCTGCGGCGCGAGGCGCTGGAGTGCGACGCGGCCCGGCTGCGCGGCGAGGAGCGGGTGCCGTACGTGACGCGGGCGCTGGAAGGCGCGCCGGGTCCCGTGGTCGCGGTCAGCGACTGGATGCGGGCGGTGCCCGACCAGATCGCGCAGTGGGTGGAGCAGGACTGGACGTCGGTGGGCACCGACGGCTTCGGCCTGTCCGACACCCGCGACGCGGCCCGCCGCCACTTCGGGGTGGACCCGCGGTCGCTGGTGGTCGCGGCGCTCGCCGCGCTCGCCCGGCGCGGCGACATCAAGCCCGAGACGGTCAAGGAGGCCGCCGAGCGGTACGGCCTGTAAGGCCGATGGCGGACGGGCGCGGTACGCGTCCCGTCCGCGCCCCGAACAGCCCTGGTACGGCCGCGCGCGGACCTTCGCACCCCGCGCGGCCGTATCCGCCTCAGAGAATATTCATAGGTTTCAGCAGACGTTTCCGGCCACCCGCGAGTCACCCCGTGCCACCGGCCGCGGCGGCCCTCCGCAGAGCCCGCGAAACCGCGCGCGGCCCGTACCGTACGGGATGTGCGGCGGTACGGGTGCGGCCCGGTGGAACGCGAGAGGTGTGTGAATCGGCTAGCGCCCGCTCCCGTCCTGGCCGGAAAGAGATTGCGGGCGCATACAGCTACCGGCTACGTTCCCTCGGATGCCACCAAATCCCAGCCCTCTGACGGCTCCGACCGCCGAGGATTTCCGCGCCTGGCACCGGGTGCAGTCGGCCGCTCTCGCACACGACCGGCCAGGTGAGCCCGTGCTGTCCGCCACCGCCCTCCAGGCGAAGCTGACGACGACGGGGAACCGCAGCAGGCTGCTGCTGTGGCTGGTGCGCAACGCGAACGAGGAGCCGGTGGCCACCGCGACCCTGCGGCTGTTCAGCGAACCGGGGCGCAGCCACCTCGCCGAGGTCAGGATGACCGTCCACCCCGCCTACCGGCGGCTGGGCACCGGCTCGCGGCTGCTGTCCACGGTGACCGAGGCCGCGGCCGAGGCGGGCTGCCGCAGCGTGGTCACCGAGGTCATGGCGGGTACCCCGCACGAGGGATTTCTGGCCACCCGCGACTTCCATCCGGTCCTGCGGCTGACCTGGCAGCGGCTCGCGCTCGACGACGTACCCGACCGTATCCACAAGCTCCCCGACGTCCCGCACCCCGGCTACCGGCTGACGTCCTGGGACGGGGTCGTCCCCGACGTGCTCGCCGAGAGCTTCGCGGACGCCCGGCGCGCCATGGACGACATGCCGACCGGCGCCATGGACTTCGGCGAGGTGCGCTGGGACGTGGCCGCGGTCCGCGAGGCCGCCGAGGTGATCGCCCGGCGCGGCGAGCAACTGCTGACGGTCGCCGCGGTGGACGCGCTCGACGGCTCCGTCGCCGGTTACACCGAGCTGGTGATACCGGCGGAGGGCGCGGGCACCGCCCAGCAGTACGACACGGCCGTCCTCCCCGCGCACCGCGGCCACGGCCTCGGGCTGTGGGTGAAGGCCGAGATGCTGCGCCGGGTACGGGAGGAATTCCCGCAGCTCACCGCCGTGCAGACGGACAACGCCGACGACAACCGGCACATGCTGGCCCTCAACACCGCGCTCGGCTTCCGGCCGCTGCGCCGCACGGTCGAGTACCAGCTCACCCTCGGTCGGCGCTGACCCCCCGGACCTCGTACAGTGGGCGACCCACCCCGCACGGATGGAGTCCGTAACGACACGGGCGCATCCGGGGCACTCCGCGTGCGGGTGCGCGCGGCAACCGGGAAGCTGGACCAGTGATGGACGAGACGGAGTTCTGGGAGATCGTCGACCGTACGCGAGAGGCGGCGGACGGCGATCCGGAGGAGCATGCCGACCTGCTGATCGAGCGGCTGGCCCAGCTCGACCCGGACTCCGTGGTGGACTTCGCCCGGCACTTCGAGACCCGGTTCGTCCGGGCCTTCCGCTGGGATCTGTGGGGCGCCGCCGACATCATGCTGGGCGGCGCGGACGACGAGTCCTTCGACTACTTCCGCTGCTGGCTGATCGGCCAGGGCCGCCATGTCTTCGAGGGCGGTCTGGCCGCCCCCGACGACCTGGCCTTCCTCGTCACCGAGTTCGACCCGGAGACGGACGGCGACGCGGAGGATCTGGGCTACGCGGCGGACGAGGCGTACGAGCAGCTCACCGGGGTCCGGCTGCCGGACCTCGAACTCGCGCAGCCGGAGCAGCCGGAGGGCGAGTCGCTGGACATGGACGATGAGCGGGCGATGGCGGAGCGGTATCCGCAGCTGTGGTCGCGCTTCGGCTGAGCCGGTTCTGGCGGCGCGGTTCTGTCGGTTCTGTCGGCGCGCCTCTGTCGCTCGGCTCGGTTCTGTCGACGGGGCTCTGGCGGCGCGGTTCTGTCGGCTCAGACCGCCGTGAGGTCGACCGCCCGGCCCATCAGGACGTCGTCCACGTAGGCGCCGTCCAGCAGGAACTCCCCCGGCAGCACGCCCTCCACGGCGAAGCCGACCGACTCGTAGAGCCGCCGGGCCGGGGCGTTGTGCCCCAGCACCCGCAGGGTGATCCGGACGGCGCCCTGCCGCCGCGCCTCGGTGACGGCGGCGTCCATCAGCGTGCGCGCGATGCCGCGCCCGCGCGCCCAGGTGTCGACGGCCAGACCCTGTATCTGCCGCACATGCGCGTTGCAGGCCAGGGCGGTCGGCGGGACCAGCTTGAGATATCCGGCCAGCCGGCCCTCGGCCTCGGCGACCAGGACGTACCGGTGTCCGTCGGGCGAGCCGTAGAAGGCGGCGCCGGGCGCCGGGGCTGGCTCTACGGAGTGCAGCGGGGACCAGGTACGGGCGTCGAGCGCCGCGAGGGCGGAGTCGTCGGCGCGGGTCGCGGGCCGGACGGTCGCTGAGGTCATGCCGGTCACTGTGCCATGGCGCGCCGCGAGCCGGCATCGGACGTCCCGGGCCGTCGGCGGGCACAATGCGACTATGCGTATCGCAGTCACGGGTTCCTCCGGTCTGATCGGCTCCGCCCTGTCCCGCTCGCTCGCCGCGGACGGCCACGACGTCGTACGGCTGGTGCGGCGCGCGCCCGTCGGTCCCGCCGAGGTGCGCTGGGATCCGGCGCGCGGCACGGTGGACACCGCGGGTCTCGAGGGCTGCGAGGCCGTCGTGCACCTGGCGGGCGCCGGGATCGGCGACCGCCGCTGGACCGACAGCCGCAAGAAGGAGCTGGTGGACAGCCGGGTGCTCGGCACCGGCGCCGTCGCCAAGGCCGCCGCCGCGCTCGACACCCCGCCTCGGGTCCTGGTCAGCGCGAGCGCCATCGGCATCTACGGCGACACCGGCGACACGGCCGTCGACGAGGACAGCCCGGTGGGCAGCGGCTTCCTGGCCGAGCTGTGCCAGGAGTGGGAGGCCGCGGCCGATCCCGCCCGCGCGGCCGGCATCCGTACCGTCCACCCCCGTACGGGCCTGGTCGTCGCCAAGGGCGGCGGCGCGTGGGCGCGGCTGTTCCCGCTGTTCAAGGCCGGGCTCGGCGGACGCCTGGGCGACGGACGGCAGTTCTGGAGCTTCATCGCCCTGCACGACGAGGTGGCCGCCATTCGCTACGCGCTGGACACGGCCGATCTGTCCGGGCCGGTCAACCTCACCGCGCCCGAGCCGCTGACCAACCGTGAGATCACCGCCGAGATGGGGCGCGTCCTGCACCGCCCCACCGTGGCCGCGGTCCCGGAGTCCGTCCTGCGCCTGGTCCTCGGCGAACTGGCCCAGGACGTCACCGGCAGCCAACGGGTCCGCCCCAAGCGCCTCTTGGACTCCGGCTTCCGCTTCGCCTTTCCCGAATTCGCCCAGGCCGTGACGGCGGCTCTCGCCGAATAGCCGCTGCCGCGGCGCCTACGACGGCGGGGCGGGGCGTCGCGCGGGCGGAGGGGCGGCTCGCGAGCGGCGGGCCGTCGCGCGGGCGGCGGCCGGATTGGCGACCGGGCCGGAGAGGTGACCGGGCCGGAGACATTCGGCCGGGGGTGCCGAAAAGCGCTGGATAAGGGCTGGAATCGGCGGGTTGCCCCGGCATCAGATGGCTTTGATGAGGGCATGACCTTTACCAGCGTTCTGCGACGCCTCGGGCGTGACGCCGACGTGAGCGGGGATTCGAACCCGACCTCGGGGAGGGGCACAGTGCTCTCACCAGCACGCCGTGACGTCGCGGGAATCGTGGACGTCGTCGTGATCGGCGCAGGCATATCCGGGCTGTCCGCCGCGCATCAACTCATCGGCGGCGGCCTGTCGGTCACCGTCCTGGAGGCCGCCGACCACGTCGGCGGCCGCATGGCCACCGACGTGGTGGACGGCTTCCGGCTCGACCGCGGCGCTCACCTGCTCAACACGTCCTATCCGGAACTGCGCCGCACGCCGGGGCTGCGGGGGCTGCCGCTGGCGCCGCTCGCGCCCGGCGCCCTGGTCAGAGCCGACGGGCGCGGTTACCGGGTCGGTGACGCGCGCGGCTCCCGTACCGTTCGCGGCTCGGCCCGTGCCCCGATCGGCTCCACGCTGGACCGGGCCCGGCTCGGCACCACCCTCAACCGCCTTGCCGCGACGCCCGCCTCACGGCTCGCCAGCCGCCCCGAGACGACCGCCGCGCGGGCGCTGAGCGCACGCGGTTTCGCGCCGCGGACCGTCGAGGGCTTCGTACGGCCGCTGCTGGCCGCCCTGTTGTGCGACCCGGAGCTGCAAACCTCCAGCCGCTGCGCCGACTTGGTACTGCGCGGCTTCGCCCGCGGCCGTACGTGCCTGCCCGCGACGGGCGCGGCGTCCGTACCGCGGCGGCTCGCCGCGGGGCTCCCGCCGGGCGCGGTACGGCTCGGCACGCGCGCGGTGCGGGTCGCCGTCAACTGCGTGCAGACCGAGGACGGCACCGAACTGCCCTGCCGGGCCGTGCTGGTGGCCACCGGGGCGCGGGCCGCGGCCGAACTCCTGCCGGGGCTGCGGGTGCCGTCCTTCCACGAGGTCACCGTCCTGCACCACGCGGCGCCCGTCCCACCCGTACGCGAGCCGGTGCTCGTCCTCGACGCCGACCGCATGGGGCCCGTCTCGCACACTCTCCCGGTCAGTGAGATCGACCCGAGCCGGGCGCCGGCCGGGCGCGCCCTCGTCACGTCCGTCGTCCTCGGGCCGCCGCCCGACGGGGCGGGCGACAAGACCGTCCGCGCTCACCTCGCCGAGCTGTACGAGACCTCCACCGACGCGTGGGAGCTGCTCGCCGTCCACAACGATCCCGAGGCCGTGCCGGCCATGCCCGCGCCCCACGATTTGCGGCGTCCCGCCCGGCTCCTCGACGGGCTCTACATCTGCGGTGCCCACCGCACCACCAGCACGCCCCAGGGCGCCCTTCTCTCCGCCCGCCGCGCCGCCCACAGCATCCTCCGCGACGCCGTCCCCCACCCCGCCGACACCCCCACCCCCCAGGCCGCCTAGCCCCTGCCCCATCGGGGCCGGTTCTTCGCCCGCGCCACCGTCGGTGGCCGAGCGCGCACTTCCCCGCGCCCCTGAAAAGATCGGCTCGCCGCCCGGCCGAAAGACAGTCGCCCCGCCAGGGGCGCGAGGAACTGCGCGAGCAACCCACCACCGGCTGGTGGCCCGAAGAACCACCGAACCACCCCACCGGGACCGGTGGTGACCTGCGGTCTGGACGAAAGACGGTGCGCCCCGTCAGGGGCGCGAGGAACTGCGCGAGCAACCCACCACCGGCCCGGTGGACCGAACACCGCCGAGCTGCCCCGCCGGGGCCGGTGGTGACCCGCAGGAGCATCGTGGCTGAGCGCGCAGTTCCCCGCGCCCCTAAAAGGATCGGCTCACCGCCCGGCCGAAAGACAGTCGCCCCGCCAGGGGCGCGAGGAACTGCGCGAGCAACCCACCACCGGCCCGGTGGACCGAACACCACCGAACCGCCCCGGCGGGCGGGGGGAACGTCAGGGGACCGCGCCCCTGGGGGGGGGACCCACTTGCGGGAGGTGGGTAAGGGACCGTGACCGGAGGTCGTCATGGGGCGACCAGCCCCAAGGCGACGGCGCGGTCGCGAAAGGCGCGAACGGCCGCGGCATCGCGATACGGCTCAAGGCGCCGCCCGAAGTCCCGCACGTACTCGACGGCGCGAGCCGACCGCATCTCGGTGGCCTGCTGCATGACCTCGATGCCGAGAGCACAGGCGACGTCCACCTCCCCGAGCCCGAGGCGAGCGGAAGCGAGCACGGTGCGGCAGAAGAGCCGGCTGCGGGCGTACGCGGGGGCACGGAGCTGGAGGGAGCGCTCGGCGTGCTGCGCGGCGGCCCGGTGCAGTTGGAGGTCCCGGTGGCAGTGCCCGAACTCGTCGGCGAGCTGGGCCTCGTCGAAGAAGCGCGCCCAGGAGGGCACCTCGTCACCGGAGCGGGCCGCCCCGAGCGAGCGTTCGGCCCGCGCGAGCGCCGCGGAACACGCGCGGATCTCACCGAGCAGCCCGTGCCCGCGGGCCTCGGCACTGTGCAGCAGGGCCTGGACGACGGCGGGCGCGCCGGAGCCGACGCCCTGCTGGGCGACCCGGGCGAGCTGGACGGCCTCGCGGCCGTGCCCGAGGTAGACGGCCTGGCGGCTCATGGTGACGAGCACGTAGCCGCCGTAGACCCGGTCTCCCGCGGCCTGCGAGAGCCGTAGCGCCTGGACGAAGTAGCGCTGCGCGAGCCCATGCGCGCCGATGTCGTACGACGTCCATCCGGCGAGCCGGGTGAGGTCGGCGACGGAGGAGAACAGGCGGCGGCCGAGTGCCTCGCCGTAACTGCCGCGCAGCATCGGCTCGGCCTCGTGCTCCAGGTAACGGACGAGGGCCTGGCGGGCGTGGCCGCCGCCGTACGCGTGGTCGAGCCCCCGGAAGAGGTCGCCGACGGCGCGCAGGGCGGCGATGTCACCGGCCCCGACCTTGGCGCGGGGCGGCCCGGCCTTGGCCGCGAGCCCCGGCCCCGGCGCGGGTCCGGGCGCGGCGGACGGCGGGAGCCCCAGGGGGCCGGGGCCGCGGCTCTGCGCGGGCACCCGTACCGGCGTGGCGTCGGCGCCCCGCGCGACTCTCTCGTCGGCGCGGCCGATCAGCCAGTCGCGGCTGGGCACGACGAGCCCGGCCGCGGTGAAGGCGATCTTCCGCAGCTCCGTCTGGTTGCCGGTGTCCTTGCGCCACAGGCCGCTGACGATGTCCACCGCCTCGTCGGGCGACCCGGCGAATTCGAGGCCCGCGTAGACCGGCGCGCACGCGTCGAGCCCGAGGTCCTGGGCGGAGAGCCGGCGGCCGAGC
The DNA here is from genome assembly GCF_040610915.1 of Streptomyces sp. NPDC003300. Taxonomy (NCBI): domain Bacteria; kingdom Bacillati; phylum Actinomycetota; class Actinomycetes; order Kitasatosporales; family Streptomycetaceae; genus Streptomyces; species Streptomyces sp. NPDC003300. The sequence continues at coordinate 386,788 of NZ_JBEXNE010000002.1, forward strand.
CGTTGGGTGAAGACCTCGGCGATCAGCGCGGGTGTGGTGCCGCGTGGCTGCTGGCCGCGCAGCCAGCGGGTCACCGAGGTCTTGTCGTACCGCAGGTCGAGGCCGTGCTCTATGCCGAGCTGGTCGACCCGGCGGGCGAGCCCCGCGTTGGAGAAGCCTGCCTCCGCGATCAACGAGGCGAGTCTGCTGTTGGGACGGGTCGGGGTTCGCTGCGTGGAACGGTCCGTCATCGGCAGTGCGGTCCACTTCCTGGGACTGGGGAGGTAACCGGAACGGCGTGAATGTAACGGTCGGTACCGGGAAGCTCACCGTAAGACCTCGTTATTCGCCCGAATGGGCGATAAGGACTCTCAAGGGTCGGTAAACCGCCCCGGTCGGTCGGAGGCACCGTGCTATGGCGCCGTTCTCAAGCCCCGCCCCCACAGGACGGGAAGCTTCGGCCCCGCTCGGGCCCCACGGACCCGCCGCCGTACAGTGGCAGAGGCGCGAAACGAGCACCGCCGGGTACGCAGAGGAGTGGTCATGGGGTTTCCGCAGGACGCCGCGCGGACGGACGAGCTGCGCTTCGTCCACCTGGGGTTCGGGGCCGACGCCGTCGAGTACACCGAGGCGTGGCAGGAACAGCGCCGGGTGCACGCCGCACGCGTGGAGGACGAGATCCCCGACACCTGCCTGCTCCTCGAACACCCGCCGGTCTACACGGCGGGACGCCGTACGACCGACAGCGAGCGCCCCCTGGACGGCACCCCCGTGGTCGACGTGGACCGCGGCGGCAAGATCACCTGGCACGGCCCCGGCCAGCTCGTCGGCTACCCGATCCTGAAGCTGCCGCGCCCGGTCGACGTGGTCGCGCACGTACGCCGCCTGGAAGAGGCGCTGATCCGTACCTGCGCCGAATTCGGTCTGGAGACCACGCGCGTGGAGGGCCGCAGCGGGGTGTGGGTGCTCGGTGACCCGGTGGCGGACCGCCCGGCGGTCAACGGCCTGACCCTCGACCTCGACCCGCGGGTGGGAGCGGGCTCCTCGTCGAAGGGGGGCGAGGACAGCGAGTTCGACCCGCGGCTGAACGGCCCCGAGTACGCGCCCTCCAACGCCGGGCAGCGCCGCGAGGACCGCAAGCTCGCCGCGATCGGCATCCGCGTCGCCAAGGGCGTGACGATGCACGGCTTCGCGATGAACTGCGACCCGGACAACACCTGGTTCGACCGGATCGTGCCCTGCGGCATCCGCGACGCGGGCGTCACCTCGCTCTCCAACGAACTGGGCCGCGACATCGGCGTCACCGAGGTGCTGCCGGTGCTGGAACGGCACCTGGCGGACGTCCTGGGCGCGGTCGTACCGCTGCCGCGGGCCGTATAGCCGGGGCGGTGGGCCGTACGACGGGGGCTCACGGGCCGTATCGCCGGCCGTACGACCGGGGGCTGACGGCCGGGGCCGGTGGCCGTACCGCCGGGCCTCGGCGGTAGCAGGTATCCGGCCGGGAATGCGGCTACGACACGGCTGGTTGCTTCCAGAGGAAGCCGCACGGATCAAGCCGTACGAATCACGGGCGTACTCTGGTGTTCGCCGAAGAATCGAAGCTTTAGGGAGCCGGTCGTGTCCGCAGTCGCACCCGACGGACGCAAGATGCTGCGCCTGGAGGTCCGCAACAGCCAGACCCCCATCGAGCGCAAGCCCGAGTGGATCAAGACCCGCGCCAAGATGGGCCCCGAGTACACCCAGATGCAGAAACTCGTGAAGAGCGAGGGGCTGCACACGGTGTGCCAGGAGGCCGGCTGTCCCAACATCTACGAATGCTGGGAGGACCGCGAAGCGACCTTCCTCATTGGCGGCGACCAGTGCACGCGGCGCTGCGACTTCTGCCAGATCGACACCGGCAAGCCGCAGGCGCTCGACCGTGACGAGCCGCGCCGCGTCGGCGAGTCCGTCGTCACGATGGACCTCAACTACGCCACGATCACCGGCGTCGCCCGCGACGACCTGGAGGACGGCGGCTCCTGGCTGTACGCGGAGACCGTCCGGCAGATCCACGCCATGACGGCGGCGCGCGAGGGCGGCCACACCAAGGTCGAGCTGCTCATCCCCGACTTCAACGCCGAGCCCGCGCAGCTCGCCGAGGTCTTCGGCTCCCGCCCCGAGGTGCTCGCGCACAACGTCGAGACGGTGCCGCGGATCTTCAAGCGGATCCGTCCCGGCTTCCGCTACGAGCGCTCGCTCGAAGTGATCACCCGCGCCCGCGAGGCCGGTCTGGTCACCAAGTCCAACCTGATCCTGGGCATGGGCGAGGAGCGCGAGGAGATCAGCCAGGCGCTCCAGGACCTGCACGACGCGGGCTGCGAGCTGATCACCATCACGCAGTACCTGCGGCCGTCCGTGCGGCACCACCCGGTGGAGCGCTGGGTGAAGCCCGCGGAGTTCGTGGAGCTGAAGGAGGAGGCCGAGGAGATCGGCTACGCGGGCGTCATGTCCGGACCGCTGGTCCGTTCCTCGTACCGCGCCGGACGGCTCTTCCAGCAGGCCGTGGACAAGCGGCTGCGGGAGGGCGAGCGGCTGGCCGTGGGCCCGGTGGCGGCGCCCTCCGTATGACCCGGCCGTGACCCCGTCATGGCCCCGGCCGTGACCCCCGTCATGGCCCCGTTCCGACTCTCGGTTCCGACCCTCGTCGTGTGAGTCCGCTCACCGCCGACGACGCCCCGCCGGGCGAGTGACCTGGCGGGGCGCCGTGCTGCCGGAGTGAGGCTTTCATGCGAGATTGACCGAGTGGTCACCGACTGGTAACACGTTGTGGCGACCCTGGTGTCACGCACGGGGCTCTTCGAGTCACCGGCGCTGCCCGCACCACGCGCGTCATCACGTACCGCCCGCACCTTCCTACTCTCAGCTCTCAGCCGCATATGAGGGGGACGCCATGCCGTCCGAGTCCGTGCACATCCGTCCGGCCGTGGCGCTGCGCGCCGTGGAGTCCTTTCTGCTGCGCGGCGGGCAGCAGACAGCCCGCCGTAACGCCTGGGCAGCCGTCGTCGAGGACCGCCGCAGGGCCCGGGACCGGCGGGAGGCGCAGCACGAGATGGACGCCCTTGTGAGCGCCGCACGGGGAAGCGCCCTCAACGACTGAGCGGGCACCCCCCTCGCGTATCCTGAGCGGCATGGCGAGGAAGGAAACACCCGAGAACCCCGAGAATTCTGGACGACTGAAGCAGATCGTCCAGACCTACAAGATGACCAGGCAGGCCGACCCCAAGGTCGGGCTTGTCGTTGCGGCTGTGGGAATCGTCACCTTCGGTGTCATCCTCGCCCTCGGCTTCTTGATCGGTCACCCCATCTACGCAGGCATCCTTGGCTTCCTGCTGGCCTTCCTCGCGATGGCGGTCATCTTCGGCCGCCGGGCCGAGAAGGCCGCGTTCGGGCAGCTCGAAGGCAAGCCGGGCGCCGCCGCGGCCGTTCTGCAGAATGTCGGACGCGGCTGGACCGTCACCCCGGCCGTCGCGATGAACAAGAGCCAGGACGTGGTGCACCGCGCCGTCGGCAAGGCCGGTGTCGTCCTGATCGGTGAAGGCAACCCGAACCGCGTGAAGGGCCTGCTGGCCGCCGAGAAGAAGAAGGTCAACCGGGTCGTCTTCGACGTGCCGGTGCACGACTTCATCGTCGGCAACGGCCCGGACGAGCTGTCGCTGAAGAAGGTGCGCACCACGCTGCTGAAGCTGCCGCGCGTGCTGTCCGGCCCGAAGACGACCGAGGTGAACGACCGGCTGCGGGCGCTCGGGGATCTGATGAGCAACATGCCGATCCCGAAGGGCCCGATGCCCAAGGGGATGCGGATGCCGAAGGGCCGCTAGGCGGTCGGGCTCGGAGGTCGTTGTACGAAGGGGGTCCGGGGACGCTGTCCCCGGACCCCCTTTTCTGTGCCTTCTTCTGCGTCCCGGCTGGGTCAGATCCGTACCTGTACGGACTTGGCGGCCTTGTCGTGCAGGCCGCGGGTGTCGCGGTCCCAGATGACGGCGGGGACGACGAGCAGCAGCAGCGCCGTACGGATGACGACGGCGACGGCTCCCAGACGGCCGCCGTCGAGGCGTACGACGCGCAGGCCCATCAGCCGCTTGCCCAAGGTGGTGCCGACGGTCAGCAGCAGGACGACGCTGACCACGCCGAAGACGACGAGTGTCCAGGTATTGGACTTGCCGGCGTCACGGTGCGCGATCAGGCCGTATGCGATCAGCAGGCAGAGGAACCAGTCGATGAAGAGCGCCACGACGCGGCGCCCCACCGGCGCGATGGAACCCGGCCCGTTCTCCGGCAGTCCGAGGCGCTGCCCGCGGTAGCCGAACTCCACGCCCATCTGCTCGGCGGCGGCACCCGGGCCCGACAGCCACGATCCGATTGCATCCCTGTTGTCCACCCGACCACGGTAACCCGGCGCCGTCCGCGGCCCTACAGCGCGGTCGCGGAGGGGGCCTTCCGGACGCCCACCCGTACGGCGCTGCCCGGGTGCCGCCCCGGCGTCGCGGTTAACGCCTCGGAAACAAATGGGTCATGCTGGAGAAATCCCTGATCCCTATGGTCGGGGCAGTGTGCGCCACCGCACTGGCGCGCCTCGAGTTGTCAACCCGACCCGTGGGGCCGGGCCTAGGAGGAGTGGGATGTTCCAGAACGCCGACGACGTCAACCGGTTCATTACGGACGAGGACGTCAAGTTCGTCGACGTCCGGTTCTGTGACCTGCCCGGCGTCATGCAGCACTTCACGGTCCCGGTCTCGACGTTCGACCCGACCGATGAGCTTGCTTTCGACGGCTCGTCGATCCGCGGCTTCCAGGCCATCCACGAGTCGGACATGGCGCTGCGCGCCGACCTCTCGACGGCCCGCGTGGACCCGTTCCGCCGGGACAAGACGCTCAACATCAACTTCTTCATCCACGACCCGATCACCGGCGAGGCGTACAGCCGTGACCCGCGGAACGTGGCGAAGAAGGCCGAGGCGTACCTCGCCTCCACCGGCGTCGCCGACACCGCGTACTTCGGCCCCGAGGCCGAGTTCTACGTCTTCGACAGCGTCCGCTTCCAGACGTCGGCGAACGAGTCCTTCTACCACATCGACTCCGAGGCCGCGGCCTGGAACACCGGTGCGGTCGAGGACAACCGCGGCTACAAGGTCCGTTACAAGGGCGGCTACTTCCCGGCCCCGCCGGTCGACCACTTCGCCGACCTGCGCGCCGAGATCTCCCTCCAGTTGGAGGCCTCCGGCCTCCAGGTCGAGCGCCAGCACCACGAGGTGGGCACCGCGGGCCAGGCGGAGATCAACTACAAGTTCAACACGCTGCTCGCCGCGGCCGACGACCTGATGCTCTTCAAGTACATCGTGAAGAACGTCGCGTGGCGCAACAACAAGACCGCGACCTTCATGCCCAAGCCGATCTTCGGTGACAACGGCTCCGGCATGCACGTCCACCAGTCGCTGTGGCAGGGCGGCACGCCGCTCTTCTACGACGAGCAGGGTTACGCGGGCCTGTCCGACATCGCCCGCTACTACATCGGCGGCATCCTCAAGCACGCGCCGTCGCTGCTCGCCTTCACCAACCCGACGGTGAACTCGTACCACCGCCTGGTCCCCGGCTTCGAGGCCCCGGTCAACCTGGTCTACTCGCAGCGCAACCGGTCCGCCGCGATGCGCATCCCGATCACGGGTTCCAACCCGAAGGCCAAGCGCGTCGAGTTCCGCGCCCCGGACCCGTCCTCGAACCCGTACCTCGCCTTCTCCGCCCTCCTCCTCGCGGGCCTCGACGGCGTCAAGAACAAGATCGAGCCCGCCGAGCCGATTGACAAGGACCTCTACGAGCTCGCCCCCGAGGAGCACGCGGGCGTCCCCCAGGTCCCCACCTCCCTCCCCGCCGTCCTCGACGCCCTCGAGGCCGACAACGAGTACCTCCAGGCCGGCGGCGTCTTCACCTCCGACCTGATCGACACCTGGATCGACTACAAGCGCACCGCCGAAATCGCCCCGATCCAGCTCCGCCCGCACCCCCACGAGTTCGAGCTGTACTTCGACATCTAAGCCCGGGGTTACGCCCCGTGCGGCAACCCCCACCAGATGTACCGGAGCCCCGCCACCTCCCTCCCGGAGCGTGGCGGGGCTCCCTCGCGTCGGCGGTGGGATCGATCCCCGGGACAGCTCCCGTCAGGCCGGAGAAGGCCAGGTGGCTGCGAGGATGACGTCCGCGTGGGCATCGGGCCGCGCCGCCCGTGGCCGTGGTCGGCCGGGCGGATTCTGCTGATGGTGGTGTGCGCGAGGGGCGTCGGTTATTCGCCGGTGGCGCCGTCGATGGCCTCGCGGAGGAGATCGGCGTGGCCGAGGTGGCGGGCGTACTCCTCGATCACGTGCTCGAGGACGAAGCGCACGTCGGCGGCGCCGAATTCCGGGTTCGGCATGATGCGGGTGAGGTCGGCGGTCACCTTCGTGAAGAGCTGCCGCGACTCCTCGCACGACGTCAGGTAGTCCTCGTAGACGTCCTCGGCGGACGTGGCGTCCGACTCGTCGTACCACTCGTCGCCGTCGGGGGTGGTGTAGGTCCGGTAGGGGAAGAAGCGAGGCACGGTGTCGGCCAACGTCCGCTGGAACCAGGCACGTTCGACTCCTTGCAGGTGGCGCATGAGTCCCAGCAGCGTCAACGCCGAGGATCGCAGGGGGCGTTGACGCAGTTGGGCGTCCGAGAGGCCCTCGCACTTCCACAGGAAGGTCGCCCGGTGGTAGTCGAGATTCGAGGCGATCACCTCCAGCCAGGAGCCTGACAGCACGCGGTCGGGCCGGACGATGTTCTGCACCACGATGTCGCTCACGCTGGGGTCTCCCTACCGGTCGTGCTCGGCCGAGTTCGTACGTCCCCAGGAAGACCTCACCGCGTGCCGGAACTCATCGCCCGCCCGCGATTCGAGGAGAGGCGGCCAGGAGCGCGCCGCCGATCTCCACCGCGAGACCGGCGGAAGGCTCAGTCCGCGTCCGTGTCCGCTGTTTCGCTGGGCGTCGGCGGCCTCTTCTCGTCGACGGCTTCGCTGTATGAGGCCAGTACCTCGTCCATCACCTCGTCCTCCAGGGTCTCCCTCTGGTAGAGCGTCTTGTCCTCGGCGGGGGTGGTGCCCGGCTCATCCGTCATGACCTTCGCATGTCCGCGACGACGAGGTTGATACCGACCAAGGCCGCCTCCGATCCGCGGGAGACGCTTCGTAGGGGGCTCCCCACGCCGCCGGACACGGTCCGTGGCGGCGGGGTGGGGTTGGGGGGAAGGCGGGCGAGGGGGTGTATACCGTGTATACAATGGGGTGGGGCTTCTGGCCCATGGGTTTGAACTGATGACGGAAGGCAGGCACGTCAGCATGCTCACCACGGATTCCATTCTCGGATCGGCCACATGGATCGACATCGCGGCGAAGGACACGGTGGCCGCGGCCGGTTTCTACGGGGCGGTGTTCGACTGGACGTTCCACCCGGCGGGGCCTGACGCCGGGAGTTACGGGACCTTGCAGAAGGACGGGAAGATCGTGGCGGCGCTGGGGCCGCTGGTGGACGAGGGGGCGACCCCGGCGTGGACGGTGTACTTCGAGACGCCGGACGTGGAGGCCACCGCGAAGGCGGTCGCGCAGGCCGGTGGGGCGGTGCGGGCCGAGCCGTTCGACGCGCGGGACGCGGCGCGGATGGCGGCGGTCACCGATCCGGGCGGGGCGGAATTCGCGCTCTTCCAGCCGAAGGCCCTGAAGGGGCTGGAGACCACGTCGGTGTACGGGTCGCTGGGGTGGGTCGAGCTCCAGACGGCGGACCCGGCCGCGGCGCTGGAGTTCTACCGCGGGCTGTTCGGCTGGCGGGGGGCGGACACGCAGGTGGGTGACGCGCCGTACACGTTCGTCTCGACCTCGGAGGGCGACCAGGGGAACACGGCCTTCGGCGGCATCACGGCCGCGCAGGAGGGTGTGAGCCCGCGCTGGGTGCCGTACTTCGACGTGGCGGACGCGGACGACATCGTCACCCGCGTCCAGGGCGCGGGCGGGACGGTGCTGGTGCCGACCGTGGACGTGCCGGGCATCGGCCGGATCGCCTGGTTCGCCGACCCCTCGGGCGCGACCTTCGCCGTACTCCAGCCCGCCTGATCCCGGCTGTCCCGCGCCGCCCCGGGGCCGTACGCCCCGGGGCGGCGGTCTGTCCGGGGCGGGTCGGGCGGCGGCAGGGCAGACTGGGGGTATGCCTGAATTGCCGGAGGTCGAGTCCCTGAGCAGGTTCCTGGCCGAGCAGCTGGTCGGCCGTACGGTCGAGCGGGTGTACCCGGTCGCCGTGCACGCGCTCAAGACGTACGACCCGCCGATCGGAGCGCTGGAGGGGCGGACCTTCGACGCCGTGGGGCGGCACGGCAAATTCCTCGACCTCACGGCCGGGGAGCTGCACCTCGTGGTCCACCTGGCGCGGGCCGGGTGGGTGCGGTGGACGGAGAAGATGGCGGACGCGCCGCCGCGCCCCGGCAAGGGACCGCTGGCACTGCGCGTACGGCTCACCCCGGTAGCGGGAAACGGGGACGGGGCCGGAAGCGACACCGAAAGCGACGCCGGAAGCACGGCCGGAACGACCGGTGGCGAGGGAACCGGCTTCGACGTCACCGAGGCCGGCACCCAGAAGGGCCTCGCGGTCTACGTCGTACGGGACCCGCTGGACGTTCCGGGCGTCGCGCGCCTCGGCCCCGACCCCTTCGCCGCCGACTTCACCCTCGCGGCCTTCACCGAACTGCTGGCGGGCAAGCGCAGCCAGATCAAGGGCGTACTGCGCGACCAGAGCGTGATCGCCGGGATCGGGAACGCGTACTCCGACGAGATCCTGCACGCGGCGCGCATGTCGCCGTACAAGCTGGCCGCCACGCTCACCGAGGACGAGGTGGCCACGCTCTACGACGCGGTCGGTACGACGCTGGCCGACGCCGTCGAGCGGTCGCGCGGGCTGCCGCTGCGCGATCTGAAGTCGGAGAAGAAGAGCGGGCTGCGGGTGCACGGGCGCAAGGGCGAGCCGTGTCCGGTGTGCGGGGACACGATCCGCGAGGTGTCCTTCAGCAACTCGGCGATGCAGTACTGCCCGACGTGCCAGACGGGTGGCAAGCCGCTGGCCGACCGGCGGATGTCCCGGCTGCTCAAGTAGGCGCACACGTGAGCTCGCGCGATCACTCCACCAGTCGCTCAGGCAGCCGCTCAGGCAGGCGCTCAGGCAGGCGCTCAAGCGCTTGCCCGCGCGGCTGCCCAAGCGGCCGGTCAACTGGCGCCGCATGGGCCCGCGTCGAGGTCTCGCCCGCTCAAGTGCGGTACGCCCCGCTCCGGTTCGGCGGACGCAGGGGTTCCGAGTTGGTTGACCGGTGACGTTAACCGTTGGTAGCGTAATGAGGCAAAAATGTGATCACCTGCTACCGGGTGTGGGCTCCTGCCATGCCAGGTGGATACCAGGGGAGTACCAGGTGTGATCGAACGCGATGGGGAACGCTCAGGCCCGTAAGTGCTCCCGCAGTCGCCCTCGTTGGCCCTTTTCGGCCAATCGGGGTGGCGTCGCGTTGTGGAAAGGCGCCCGCTCGGGGGCAGGCCGCCGATGTGGTTCTTACTCGGAAGAGACACGGGCGGATTTATGACTTCGGAAATTCTCCACCATTCGCGTCGCATGCCGTTTCCCGCGCGGCTCCGCGTGGTGTTGTTCATGGAGGACCAGATCCTGCGCCTCGGGGTGCAGGCGATCATGTCGGGTCTCGCGACCGGCGTGGAGACGTACTTCGCGGCGAACGAGTTCGACTTCATCGGCAGGGTGCGCGAACACGCCCCCGATGTGGCGGTGTTGACCGCGACCAACCGGCGGCTGTGGACGGTCGTCGGGGAAGCCGGGAGCGCCGGGGCGACCGGAAGGGTCGGGGCCGCCGGGGGCGAGAACCCGTCACCACGGCTGCTGTTGGTGATCGAGCAGCATCAGACGGGAGACCTGGCGGGGCTGCCCGCCGACGGTTATCTGATCCGGCAGGACCTGTCGGCGGCCGGAATGGCCCGCGCTCTCGACCAGTTGGCGGCCGGGGAGATGGCGATTCCGGTGGAGCTGGGCCGCAGCCTCATCCAACAGGCGGCGGCAGCGGCCCCGGTGAAGCGGCGCGGGGCGCTGACGTCACGTGAGAACGAGACGCTGGTGCTGCTGGTGCGCGGCCTGAGCAACAAGCAGATCGGCAGGCGCCTGTTGATCTCCGAGCACGGCGCCAAACGGCTGGTGAGCAGCGTCCTGCTGAAGCTCGACGCCACGAACCGGACCAGCGCCGTCGTCAAGGCGATCAGGATGGGGCTGGTCGACGAGGCGACGCTGGCGGACACCGCGAACTGACGGCTGCGCCCGCCCGCGTGAGACGTGAGCCCGTACGGACAGGGGCCGTACGGGCGCGGGCGGCGCCACGGCCACAGGCGGCGCGGGCGCGGGCCGTACGAGCGGAGACGGCACCAGCACCGGCACCGGCACCAACCAAACGAGCGGCGGCCGCACGCGCCCACCTCGCCCGGCCGCAGGCCCCAACGGCTCACCTCACGCGCCCGCCGCGAACACCCGCGTAAATTCCGTTGAACATTCGGCGTACGAGGCGGCCAACCCCGCCGTACCGCGCGGGCGCGCGGCTAGTGTCAGCGGCCGTGACCTCCGTTCCCGACATCGACGACGGCGCCGGGACCTCCGCGCGGCCGGCCCCCGGAACCGACCGGGCGCCGGGCCTGGACGCCCGCCCGGAAGCGGTCCCGACGCCCCACGGCCCCGGCGAAGGCGACCACGACCGCGACCGCGACCGCACGACCACCCCGTACCCCCTCCCCGTCCGCCTCGCCGCGGCCCTCCTCGGCCTCGCCGCCGTCGCCGCCATGTGCTGGAGCGGGCTCAACCACGACGTGCGGTACGTCCTCGGCGGCATGCGGGCGAGCGGGCGCGGCGGGATTCCGGCGTCCGGCACCTTCGTGCACCGGCCGCTCGCGTACCGCTGGCCGCTGTCGTGGCTCGACCACCTCACCGCCGGGCCGGTCGCCGTGCGCGAGGCGTCGATACGGCTGCTGGTGATCGTCGTCGCGGCGGCCGTCGTGTGGTGGCTGCGCCAGGGCCTCGCCCGCCACCTGCCGCGCCGCGAGGCGAACGCGGTGGCGGGAGCCGTGGGGCTCGCGCTGCTCTTCGCGCCCGCCTGGGACTTCCTCCAGCCGGAGTGGGTGGCCGTGCTGTGCGCGGTGGCCGGTCTCGCCGCCGCGCTCGCGCCGCGCCGCGCCTGGGTGGCCGTCGGCCTCGGCGGCGTGCTGGTCGCGCTCGCGGTGCTCGTGAAGTACACGACCGCGCCCACGGCGCTGCTGCCGCTGGGCGCGCTCCTCGTCCTGGACCGGAGGCGCGGCTGGCTGACCACGGCAGCCGCCGCCGTCGCCGCCGCCGCGGGCTTCGCGCTGGCGATCCTCGTGCAGCCGCGCGAGTGGCGCTGGTTCAACGAACTGTCCGCGCTGAACCCCAACACCCCTTTGCAGAACGGCCTGCACTCCGCCGACGTGCACGCGCTGATCACCACGGTCGGCACCGAGGCGCTGATGAACCCGGTGGTGGCGCTGCTGCCCGCCGCCGTGGTGCTGCTCGCGCGCGGCAGCGCGTCCCGCGCCGCCCGCTGGGCATGGCCGCTGCTGACGGCGGCCGGGGTCGCGGGCGTGCTGGCCGCGCTGGTGGTGCAGGGGCAGTGGTTCCAGTACCACCTGGCCGCGCTCCCGGTGCTGGCCGCCGCCCTGTGCGGTCTCGCCGTCGCCCGCCGCCCCGACCTGCCGCTGCTCGCCGGGGCCCTGCTGCTCGGCGTCGCCGTCCCCCTGATCGCCGGGCAGTCCTGGAACTGGCGGCACGCGCACGAGACGGCCGCGTACACGCTGGTCTCGGCGGTCGTCGTGGCGACGCTGCTCACGGCCTCGCTGCACGGGCGAGCACGGGTACGGGGACGAGTACGGGCACGGGTACCCGGACAGGTGCCGGTACGCGCCCCCTCCCCCGGCCTCCTCCTCCGCTCCGTCCCGGCCCTCGCCCTGCTCCTCGCGCTGGCGATCCCGGTGTGGCCGACGACGCCGTACTCGTACGACACCCGGCACTCGACCTTCACCTCGCTCGAACGCGCCGACACCCGGCACGAGTTGACCCGGTGGCTGACCGGCGTCCGGCACCGTATCGGCGCGGACACCCCCGTCACGTACCTGGCGTTCGGCGACATCGGCTATCTGCTCGGCAACCCGACGCACTGCCGCTACCCGACGCCCGACTTCCTCCAACGCACGCGCTACGACCGGTCGATCACCAGTCAGGTCAGCTACCGCGAGAATCTGCGCTGCCTGAGCGACCCCGCCTCGCGCTACGCCGTGCTCGACACCTTCTGGTTCCCGCTGGGCCAGGTCGCGCCCGAGGCGGCGGACACGATCCGCGGCCGGTTCGACTGCCACCGGCCCGTCGCCGCCCTGCCCGCCTACCACTTGGTGATCTGCCCGCGCCGCTGACCCGCTGTCGGCGGCCCGGACCGGGGGTTGTCCCCACCGGGCGTTCGGGTGACAGCTCCATCGATCATGGTGCGCGGCGCGGGTTGGATGGACGCAGTCCGCACGGGGCGGGCTGGGTCGTCCAACGGGGAGCCGTCATGAGGGTGTCGTTGTCGGGGAAGCGCACGATCGTGGCGGCGTGGTCGGTGGCACTGGCCGCGTCGGCGCTGGCTGCGGTGCCCGCGCACGGCTCGGGCGGCCGACACCACTACGGGCAGGGGGACTTGCGCGGCGACCTGGCCGCGGTGCGGGCCGCGGGGGACGGCCAGGTCAATGTCGTGGCGCGGGTCGACACCCCGGACGGGCCGCTGCGGGCGCGGTTCGGCACGGCGGGACGCGGCTCCAAGGAGCCCGTCCCGTGGGAGCCGGAGTTCCGCGCGGCGAGCACCACCAAGACCTTCACGGCGGTCGTGGTGCTCCAACTGGCCGCCGAGGGCAAGCTGTCGCTGGACGACACCGTCGAGCACTGGCTGCCCGGCGTGGTGCGCGGCCACGGCAACGACGGCTCGCGGATCACGGTGCGGGACCTGCTGCGGCAGACCAGCGGGCTCTACGACTACGTGGCCGACCCGTCCGTCCAGGACCGGCTCTTCCACCACTTCGACGAGAACCGCTACGACGTGACGCCCGCCCCGCAGCTCGTCGCCGTCGCGATGAGCCACCCGCCGCTGTTCACACCGGGACCGGCGGGTACGGCCCGGCAGTGGGCGTACTCCAACACCAACTACCTGCTGGCCGCGATGATCGCGGAGAAGGCGAACGACAGGGCGGAGCGGACGACGGGCGGATCGGGCGCCACCTGGCGGGAGTTGGTCGAGCACCGCGTCATCGCGAAGCTGGGGCTGCGGCACACGTACATCCCCGGCGACAATCCGTTCCTGGTCGGGCCGCACGAGCGGGTGACCGTGGACGCTCCCGGCGGCGGGGTGCTCGACGCGACCGAGCTGAGCTTCCAGCACACGGCGGACTCCGGGGTGGTGAGCACGCCGGGCGACCTCAACACCTTCTTCCGGGCGCTCGCGACCGGCGAACTGCTGCCCGCCGAGCAGTGGCGGGAGATGCGCGAGACGGTGCCGTACGACGATCTGCCGGTGCCGCCGTCCGGCAGGCAGGGCGGTTACGGGCTCGGGCTGCGGGTGGTCCCGCTGAGCTGCGGCGGCGTCTCCTACCTGCACGAGGGCGACGGTTTCGGCGTGTACACCCGGCCCGCCGTGAGCGCCGACGGCCGCCGCGCGGTGACGGTGTCGGTGACCACCACCACCGCGCTGATCGACCAGGACAAGGTCAATCGCGCGGTGGAGGCGCTCACCGACGACGCGCTGTGCGACCGTCAGGCGCCGTGACCCGCGCCGACGGCATCACGAACGGCGCGGGTCGCACTCCGGTCAGGCGCTGTAGACCTCCAGTTCGGAGAGCTGCCCGGCGGGCCAGCCGGTGTTGGCGGTGAAGTTCAACCGCACGTAGCGCGCGGTGACCGCCGACGGCAGGTTGATCGTCACGGAGTTCCCCGACGCGGGGTTGAACGTGTAGTTCTGCGCGGGGATCTGGGTGGTCAGCGGGACGCTGGGGCCGGCCTGTACGGAGATGGTCTGGGAGCGGGTGCTCCAGGCGGTGGGCGGCGGCAGCTTGAGCACCAGCCGCTTGACGGTGGTGGTGAGGCCGAGGTCGACCTGGATCCACTGCGGGAAGGCGTTGTTGTTGCTCTCCCAGTACGAGTTGGGGTCGCCGTCGACCACGTTGCCCGAGCCGTAGACCTGGGTGTGGCTGCTCTCCGAAGTGGCCTTGCCCAGGGCGAGGTTGGTGCCCGGCGGCACGGTCGTCGCGTCGGTGGTGACGCTGACCTGGTTGGACGCGGGGGACACGTTGCCCGCCGCGTCGACGGCCTGGACGGTGAAGGTGTAGGCGGTGGACGGGCTGAGCCCGGTGACGGTGGCGGTCGTGGCGTTGCCCGCCGCGCTGCCCGCCTGGGTGCTGGTGGAGCCGGTGACCCGCATGATCCGGTAGCCGGTGACGCCGACGTTGTCGGTCGAGGCGGTCCAGGCCAGCGCGGCGGTGGTGTCGGTGTGCCCGGTGACGTGCAGCGTGCCGGGCGCGGTCGGCGGTACGGTGTCGCCGCCGCCGGAGACCAGCGGCTGGGTGGGGCGGACCGCGGTGAGGGCGATCTGGCCCTTGAGCATCTTGCCGCCGTCGCCGGTCAGCCGCAGGTAGTAGTCCGAGGAGCAGGCCGTACCGTCCTCGTCCAGCGCCAGGAAGCCGGAGTTGGTGGGCGTCCACGCCTGGGACTCGGCGGTCTTGGCGATCTGGTTGCCCTCGTTGTACTCGTCGAACATCGAGATGTAGATGCCCTGCACCCCGGCCCGGCAGACGTTGTAGAACTGCCGCCACATGAAGTCGCCGTGCGCGCGCTGCCGTCCGGAGACGTCACCGGGCAGGACGCACGGCTGGTAGTCGATGCCGTGCGCGGCGCAGTCGGCCTCGTCGCCGACGGTGTAGGTGTTGTAGGCGTTGTCGGAGTCGCCCGCGTTGCCGATCGCGCCGACCATCCACGGCGAGATCATGTTGAACGCGTGGTAGACGTCCGAGTAGCCGGTGCGGGTGCCCGCGCCGCCGGTGCGCCACTCGCGCGGCACCCCGCCGATGACGTAACAGCCCTGTCCCTTGAACCAGTTGATGACGTCGATGCAGGCGTCGGTGCTGAACGGGTGGTTGTTGTCGTTGAAGCCGAAGCCCCAGATGCAGACGACCGGCTTGCCGTTCTGCGTCGCGTACGCCGAGGAGGCCGTGTGGGCCTTCATCTTGTTGGTCCAGTCCGTCTTGATCTCGGACTGCATGTTCGTCCAGCCGGTGACGTCGTACATGATGTAGAACTTCCGGCTGTGCGACTCCGCGGCGCTGCGCACCTTGGTGGCCATCGCGTCGCGCGTCGGGCCTTCGCCGCCGGTGGGGTTGAAGCGCTGGAGCGCGGCGGTGTCGATGCCGTACTGCTGCATCCACTGGAAGTGCGTGTCGACGGTCTGCTGGTCGTAGGACGAGAAGAGCGTCGCGGGCTGGCCGTTGCCGAGGGCGGCGTATCCCGTCTGGTAGGTGTGGGTGTACTCGCGCATGTCCGGCCAGCTACTGATGCCGGTGTTGGACGGTGACGGGGTCTGGCCCCAGTTCTGCGTCCAGTGCCACCAGCCGTTGATCGGGGCGCCGTCGCCGATGCAGGCGAACCAGCCCTGATAGCCGACCGTGACCTTCCCGACCACGTCTCCCGGCCCGCTGGCCGCTGTCGCGCTGCCCGCGGCGGCGGTCTCCGCGACACCTAGGGTTCCTGCCGCAGTGGCCGCTATGGCGGCTTGCAGGAAGACCCGGCGTGTGACACCCATCTGGACTCCTCCGATCGGCTGTCAACTCCCGCCGCCCGCGCGGCCGTCGGGCACTCGGGTGAGTGCTCGGGCGAGTGCTCTGCGGCAGGGGCCGGAAGTCTGGTGCGGGGGATCGTAACGACAGGGTTACGTGAGCGCAATAGATCGCGCAGCAGGCGAAATAATTGACAGAGATGACGCAAGAACCGTTCTGTCGTGGTTTTCGGTGGTGCCGCGCGGGATGGGCGCAAAGGTTCACAAGATTGGAACCGGGATCTCAGCGGAATCCAAGAAACGATTCATACGGTCCTCCGCATGGATGACGAACAGACGTCCGGCGGAGCTGGGGGTGACGCCGGGAGCGGGGCCGGAGACGTGGCCGGAGACGTGGCCGGAGACGTGGCCGCGGACACAGCCTGGGACGATGCCGGGAACGAGACGGGGAGCGGGGCCGCCGCGCACTGGTGGACCCGGCGGCCCCTCGTCGTGTCCACCACGACACTCGCGGTGATCGCGGTGCTGACGCTGGCCACCATCATCCAGTCGCCGTCCGCGCGGGCCGGGGCGGACGGAAAGGCGACCAGCGGCGCGACGGACAAGGCGTCCCCCTCCCCCGCCCCCACCACCGCGAAGCCCTTCACCCCGGCGCAGGCGCCCTCGACCGCCACGCCCTCGACCACCACGCCGCCGACCACCACTCCGCCCTCCCCCTCGGCCGCTCCCCCGCAGAAGACGACGGCCACGCCGGCGCGGGACACCCAGGCCGAACTGCGCGCGGCGATCAAGGCCCTGTCCGACACCGGCTCCGGGCACTTCTCGGTCGCCGTGACCGAACTGGGCGGGGACAGCGACGACAGCGGCAGCACGGTCGCCACGTACGACAGCGGCGACACGACGGCGTACGACACCGCGAGCATCGTCAAGGTCGACATCCTGGCGGCGCTGCTGCTCCGGCATCAGCGCGCGGGCACCCAACTGACCTCCGAACAGCGTGACTTGGCCACCGACATGATCGAGCAGAGCGACAACGACGCGGCGCTCGCACTGTGGGAGGCCATCGGCGGCGGGCCGGGGCTGGCGTCCGCCAACGCCTCGCTCGGCCTGAGCCACACCACCCCCGGCAGCGGCGAATTGTGGGGCCTGACCCAGACCACCGCCGCCGACCAGATCACCCTGCTGCGCGCGGTCTACGGCGACGGCGACGACTCCCCGCTCAGCGCCGCCTCACGCGACTACATCTCGGACCTGATGCACGCGGTCACCGCCGACCAGCGGTGGGGCGTGTCGGCCGCCGACTCCGACGGCGGCGACTACGCGCTCAAGAACGGCTGGCTGCCGCGGAGCGCCACCGGCCTGTGGGACGTCAACAGCATCGGGAAGGTCGAGCACGACGGCCATACGCTGCTGGTCGCGGTGCTCTCCGGCGGCCATGTGTCGGAGCAGGACGGGATCGCGCTGGTGGAACGGGTCGCGGAGGCGGCGGCGAAGGCCGTGACGTAAGGAGAAGGCCCGTCCCGTAGGAAGCCAGGAAGCCGCCCAGGGGTGCCCGGGACTCCGGCGCTCAGGCCGCCGACCAGGCGATGACCGGCGGTACGACGCGGGCGCACAGCGGGTGCCCCTCGGGGCCGGTGAGGCCGAGGCGCCCGGTGAGCCGCCCGGACCGTACGGCGGCGGCGAGCACGTCCGGCTCGACGGCTTCGAGCAGCAGCTTGGCGCGGCGGAACACCGCGAAGGACCCGTCCGCGCCGACCCCGCCCCAGGACAGATAGACGAAGCGCCCGCCCGGCCCGCCCTGCACGTACGGGCCGGTCAGCTCGGCGCCGTCCGCGACCGTCCGCGCGACGCACTCCAGCGTCCATACGGCGCGGTCCGCGTCGCCGGGGGTCGGGTCGAGCAACTCCCCCGGTTTCGCGCGCCGTTGAACGGCGACGTGGATGTCCGTGTATCCGGGGAAGCCCGGGGCCTCGGCGCAGGCGCGACCGGGAAGGTCGGTGCCTTCGATACGGAGCGTGACGGGCGTGGAGGTGCCGGGCGTCGCTGGGGCCATGCGGTCATTCTGGCATTCCGCCCATCCGGCCGGACGGGTTTGTCAGTTTGGATTGACGCGACATTGCGCGTCAGCCTAGCCTGACACCCATGGATACCAACAGTGTCTCCGCGGCCGTGAACTCGGACGACCCCGCGGTCGGCCTGCGGGCCGTCGGCGCGCTGCACCGGCTCGCCGAACAGGTCGAGGCCGCGCATGTGGCGCTGGCCCGCCGGAAGGGCTGGTCGTGGGAGCAGATCGGCGACGCCCTCGGGGTGTCGCGTCAGTCGGTGCACGCGAAGTACGGAAAGTGAGGCCCCCGATGCCGGAGAACACCGCTCACGCCCGGTTCAAGCTCGTCATGGAGCAGGCGGGCGAGGAGGCCGCCCGGCGCGGCGACCGCCGGATCGGCACCGATCACCTGCTGCTCGCGCTGCTCCGCGACGAGTCCGCCCAGCCCGCCCGCGCCCTCGGCGTCACCCTCGCCGAGGGGCACGCCGCCCTCGAAGCGCTCGACCGGGCCGCCCTCGGCTCGCTCGGCATCCACCTCGACATCCCCCTCGCCCCGCCGCCGGTCCGCGGCCGGCGGCGTATCACCCTCAATTCGGCCGCCCGCGCGACCGTCGTCGCCGCCAAGCGCGAGGCCGAGCGCGAGCGGCGCGGACGCCGTATCGAGCCCCGCCATCTGCTGCTCGCGCTCCTGCCCGCCCCGCACCCCGACCCCGCCGCGACGCTGCTCAGCGCCCTGGACCTCGACCCGGCCACCGTCCGCGAACGCCTGGCGGGCTGCTGAGCCCACCGCCGCCGGGCGGTCCTACGCCTCCGCCGGAGCCAGATCGTGCGGCGCGATGCCCAGGACCCGGTGGAGTTCGCGCTCGCCGAGCGCCGTGACCTTCACCGCGCGGCCGGTGCCGATACGGGTGGCCCAGGCGCGGGTGAGGACGAGGCGGCAGAGTTCCGCGCCCGCGGTGCCGCCCAGGTGGGGGCGCCGCTCGGTCCAGTCGAGGCAGGGACGGGCCAGCGGGCGGCGGGACGAGGGCGGCCCGGACAGATCCGCGCCGAGGCCGGTGAACCAGGCCACGCCGTCGTCGGTGAGGGCGAAGCCGGTGTCCTGCCGGAGCAGGCCGTTGCCGGTCAGCGCGTCGGTGAGGGCCACGCCCAGCCGGCCGGCGAGGTGGTCGTAGCACGTACGGCCGCGCGCCATCGCCCGGCCCGCGCTGTGCGCCCGCAGCCCGGCGCCCGTGGTCCGGGGTACGGCGACGGCCACCCGTTCCGCCATGTCCTCGACGAATCGAGCCGCTTCGGGGCCGGCCAGGCGTACGTAACGGTGCCGCCCCTGGTGTTCGCGGGCCAGCAGCCCGCCGTCGACCAGGCGGGTCAGGTGCTCGCTCATGGTGGACGGCGCGACCCCGCAGTGCCGGGCCAGCTCCCCGCTGGTCCAGGCCCGCTTGTCCAGCAGCGCCAGGCACACCGCGGCCCTGGTCTCGTCGGCCAGGAGCGCGGCGAGGGCCGCGAGCCGGGGGACGGCGGGGTCGGCGAGCGCGGGGGTACGGGGGTCGCCGGTCCTCGGCGCCCCCGGGGTCCTGGTGCGGGTGGTCATGTCCCCATCCTCGCCCCGCGACGTTTCGGCGGCCACCGAAAGGCCGGGGGCGGGAGGGCGCGGGGTCCGAGGCGCTACGGGGACGGGTGTCGGTGCGGGGACGGGGGTGGATACGGGGTTGGGCGTCGGTGCGGGGACGGGCGTCGGTGCGGGTTCGACCGTCGGTACGGAGTTGGGCGGCGGTGCGGGTTCGACCGTCGGCGGGAACCGTCCTTCGGCCCCGAGCCCGGACCCGCGCAACGGACGGCGGGCCCGGGCTGGTTGGACCGGCTGCTCGTGTGACGAGGCGTCAGTCGGTGGGCGCGGCCACGTCGATGAGCACCTTGCCGATGACGCTGTCCTCCACCGCCTGGTGGGCTCGGGCCGTCTCGGCGAGCGGGAAGCGGTGGAAGGGCAGCCCGGCGTCGGGGCCCGCGTGGAGGGCGTCGTCGGCGACGGCGGCCGTGACCGCCGCGACGGCGTGGGCCTTGGCGGCGGGCGGGACCGTATAGACCAGGACGCCCTGCCAGCGGAGGTTGAGCGCCATGGAGGGGCGGACCGGCACGGTGGCCGAGGCGTCGTCGTCGGCGTAGAAGGCGATGACGGCGTCGGGGGCGGCGACGGCCCGGTCGAGGGCGGCGTTGGCGGCCGGGGCGACCTCGACCACGATGTCGACGCCGTCCGGGGCGATCCGGCGGATCTCGGCGGCGGCGTCCTGGGCGCGGTAGTCCACGACGTGATGGGCTCCCGCGGCCCGCGCGAGGTCGCCCTTGGCGGGTCCGCTGACCGTGCTGACGACGGTGGCCCCGGCCCAGCGGGCGAGCTGGATCGCGGCGTTGCCAACGGCGCCCGCGCCGCCCGCGACCAGGACCGTACGTCCGTCGAGGGCGCCGGGGGCGAGGCGCTCGGGGCCGCCGTCCGCGACGGTGAGGGCGCGGTGCGCGGTGAGGGCGGGGATGCCGAGGCTCGCGCCGAGGTCGAAGGAGGCGTGGTCGGGCAGGGCGACGGCCTGGCCCGCGGGCAGCGCCACGTACTCCTGCGCGGTGCCGTCCGCACGGCCGTACGCGGCCTCCCAGATCCAGACGCGCTCGCCGATCCGCGTCTCGGGGACGCCGGAGCCGACCGCGTCGATGACGCCGGAGCCGTCCTGGTTCGGCACCTGCGCCGAGGCGGGGGCGGTGTTGCGCCGCGACTTCCAGTCCGTCGGGTTGACGCCGGAGACGTGGACGCGGACCCGTACCTCGCCGGGTCCCGGCTCCGGGACCGGGCGCTCGGTGAGCGTGAGGACGTCGGGGCCGCCGTTGCTGGTGTAAGTGATCGCCTTCATGCCGCGTACAAGTGACGTGCCCGCCCGTTTCTTCCCCGTGGCCGGAATCCACTGGTCCATTTGATCCGCCCGCCGCGTAAATCCCGGTGCCCGCCGGGCGGCCGGGTGATCCTTGGCCGCAAAGCACCGGCCAGGCCGACTCTGGCCGGGACCACCGGCCGGGCTGCCCCCTGGCCGCGGCTATGAGGCGGCCGGGACATCCCCGGCCGCGACCACCGGCACGACCTGGAGCGCCCATGACCACTCCGGATTCCCCCGTCGACCGCACCGGCACCTTCTACGAGGCGGTCGGCGGCAGTGACGCGCTGCGCCGCCTCATCGACAGCTTCTACGAGCAGGTCCTCGTCGATCCGCTCCTCGCCCCGGTCTTCGTGCACTTCACCCGGGCCCATGTCGACCATGTCGTCGTCTGGCTCACGGAGGTCTTCGGCGGCCCCGCCGAGTACACCGCCCGCCTCGGCGGCCACCAGGCCCTGCTCTCCCAGCACCTGGACCTGCGGATCACCGAGGAACAGCGGGCGCGCTGGGTGGAGTTGATGCTCGCGACCGCCGTGAAGGAGCTGCCCGCCGACGCGTTGCTGCGGCAGCGCTTCGCCGAGTACATCGAGTGGGGCACGCGGATCGCCATGTCGGTCTCCCACCAGGAGAGTTCCGATCTCGGCGACCCCGGTCCCGTACCGCACTGGGGCTGGGACGGGCTGGCGCGGTAGTCCGGGTATTCCGTGAGTAAAAATTCGTCGCCGACGGCTCCGGCGGGCATATTCGGAATAGCCCCGTCCGAAATTCTCCCCGGCGGGAATCGGCAGGTGGACGTTTGCGCATTCACCGCTCAACCCCTTTACCGGGCGGCCGAGTTCGGAGTCGTAGCCCTTTTGGGCAGCTGTTCGCCCGGCAAGTGCGCTTGTTATGGTGCCGGGCATGAAAACCTCCGAAACGCTGACACCGTTACTGCTCGATCATTTCGGCCAGAACCAGCACGAGGAGAACGTCGAGCTGCGCGCGCTCGGCCCGGTGGCGCTGGTGGAACTGCCCGGCGGGGTACCGGCCTGGGCCGTCACGCACCACGAGACGCTGCGGCAACTGCTGGTCGACCCGCGGGTGTCGAAGGACCCGCGGCAGTGGCCGCGCAACACCGAGGGGCGGCTGCCCGAGGACTGGCCGCTGCTGAACTTCGTCAGCCTCCCCGGGATACTCACGCGGGACGGCGCCGAGCACCGGCGGCTGCGCGCGCTCGCGGGCCAGGCGATGACGCCCCGCCGAACCGCCGCGCTGCGCCCGCGGATCGAGGAACTGGCCCACCGCCTGCTGGACGAAGCGGCCGCGCGCGGCGACGAGTTCGACCTGCGCGAGGATTACGCGCTCCCGCTGCCGGTCAAGGTGATCGCCGAACTGCTGGGCCTGCCGCCGATGGACGGCGAGCGGCTGCGTACGCTCTCCGACGCCGTGCTCAGCAGCCACCCCGCGGCCAAGGGCAACCAGACGCAGGAGGCCCAGGACCAGCTCCTGGTCCTGCTCGCCGAGGCGGCACAGGCCAAGCGCGAGAGCCCCGGCGACGACCTGACCAGCGCGCTGATCGCCGCCAGCGAGGAAGGCGACCGGCTGAGCGAGGACGAGGTCGTGGTCATCATGCTCACCGTGCTGGTCGGCGGTCACGAGACCACCGTCAACCTGATCACCAACGCGGTCAGGGCGCTGCTCGCCAACCCGGAACAACTGGCACGGGCCCGGTCCGGCGAGGTCTCCTGGGGCTCCGTCATCGAGGAAGTCGTGCGCTACGACTGCCCGGTCGGCCACTTCCCGCTGCGCTACGCCCTCGAGGACATCCCGGTCGGCGACGTGGTGATCCGGCGCGGCGAGGCCATGCTCGCCTCCTACGCCGCGGCCGGCCGTGACGACCAGCAGTTCCCCGACGCCGACAGCTTCGACGTCGCGCGCCCCAATTCCCGCCAGCTCTCCTTCGGTAACGGCCAGCACTTCTGCATTGGCGCCGGACTGGCGCGGCTGGAGGGCGAGATCGCGCTGAGCGTCCTGTTCGAGCACTTCCCGAAACTGCGGTTGTCACGGCCGTCGGGGTGCCCGGTGCGGTCGTTCATCATCAACAGCGCCAGCGAACTGTGGGTTTCCGGTTCGGGCTCGGGTTCTTAACTCCGGTTCCAGCTCAGGTTCTTAACTCCGGTTCCAGCTCGGACTCCGACTCCGGCGAATGGGCCGTAATTTCCTGGGCTCCGCTGACGCCTTCGGTGGACACGAGGGTTCACCGCTGCTCGTAAGCTGAAGGCGTGGCATTCATGAGCACCCCGCACCGCTGCTTCCCGTGACCGGGAGCCTTCGAGGGCGATGCCGGACGGCGTCGCCCTCCTCGGCGTGCCCATAACGCCGCCTTCTGGCTCGTTCCGCCCGCGGAGCGGGAATCCGGGCGCGCGCGGGCGCGGTCCCTTCCTTTCACCGTTGCCAGGAGTGCTCTCCATGCCCGTGCCGCTTCCCCCTGCCCTCGCACAGATCCTCGACGTCCTGCGCTGCCCGATCTGCCGCGGCCCCCTCCGGCCGGACCGGGGCGCGTTGCGCTGCCCCGCGGGCCACACCTTCGACCTCGCCCGCCACGGCTACGTGGGCCTGCTGACCGGCACCCGCGCCGTCAGCGCCGACGACGCCGCCATGGCACAGGCCCGCGCCCGCTTCCTGGCCACCGGCGCCTACCTCCCCATCCGGCACGCCGTGGCCCGGCTGGCCGCCGACGCCGGGCCGGGCACCGTCCTGGACGTCGGCTGCGGCACGGGCTACTACCTGGCCGGTGTGCTCGCCCGGCTCACCGACGCCCGCGGCCTGGGGCTCGACGCCTCGGTACGCGCCCTGCGCTCGGCCGCCCGCGCCCACGAACGAGCCGCCGCGGCGAGCTGGGACGTCTCCCGCCGCTTCCCGGTCGCCGACCGCGCGGCCGACCTCGTACTGAACGTCTTCGCGCCGCGCAACCCGGCCGAATTCCGCCGGGTCCTGCGCCCGACGGGCCGCCTGATCGTCGTCCGTCCGACCGACCGCCACCTGACCGAACTGCGGCACCGCGTACGGGCCATGGTCACCGTCGACCCCGCCAAGGAACAACGCCTGCACCACGCCCTCGACCCCCACTTCATGGCAACCAGGACCGAGCGGGTCGACTACCTCGCCCCGCTCACCGGGTCCGACGCCCTGGACCTGGTGGGCATGTCACCGAGCGCCCGCCACGTGAGCCGCGCGGACGCCGGGAGCGGCCCGCTGCCAGGTCACGTGACCGTCTCCGTCCTGGCCACCGCCTACCGGCCGCGGTGACCGTCCGGCGGCGGAGTCGGCGCTGGCCTAGGACCTGTCCAGGGCCGACTCCGCCGCCGCCAGGATCTCGGTGACGCGCAGGCCGAAGCGGGCGTCGCAGGCGTGCGGAGTGCCGGAGGTGAGCGCGGTGATGGCGTGGGCCAGGGAAGCCGTCGCCTCACCCGCGACGCCGTCGGGGTAGGTCACGACGCCCTGGTCGCCGCGCAGTTCGATGACCACGCCCGCGGCGGCGGGCGGCGCGGTCAGCGTGAGGGTGGAGGTGCTGGAGGCACCGAATTCGTGACGGAGCGTCAAATGTACGGTGTCGCCGGGGCCGTTGGCCGCGGTGACGGCGGTGACGTCCCCGAGTACGGGCAGCAGGACGGACAGCGCGTGCGGGCCGACGTCCCACAGACCGCCCTTCTCCCGCCGCCACGGCGAGTCCGCGAAGGGGTTCTCGTCTCCGGTGAAGACGGCGCTGTACCAGTCCGTGCGGCCGGTGTACCACTCGCCGCGCGCCGCCTGCTCCTCGATCCACCCGGCTGTCGCCGGGTCGAAGCGCAGGGTGAAGAAGACCACCGACCCGACTCCGGCCGCCGTGACGGCCTCGGCCACCGCCTTCGCGTCCTCCACGGTCGTCGCCACTGGCTTGTCCAGCAGCAGGTGACGGCCCGCGCGGGCCGCCGCCACCGCCAACGGCGCCTGCAAATGCGGCGGCAGCGCGACCGCCACCGCGTCCACATCCGCGATCAGCGCCTCCGCGTCCCCGTACGCCCGCGCACCGAACTGCGCCGCCACCTCAGCCGCCGCCTCCGGCCTCCGGCCCCAGACCCCGACGAATTCCACCTCCGGGTGGGCGGCGAGAGCGGGTCCATGGGCGAGCCGGGCCCAGGGGCCGGTGCCGAGAAGTCCGAAGCGCATGGTCATGACGCCGAGCCTACCGGCGTCCCGCCCGGTCACGGCTACCCGGCGGGGTCCGCCGCCGGGGTGCGGCTGCGCGAGGGGCCGGGCTCCTGGGGTGCGCTTGCGTGAGGTGGGTTCGCCCTTACGGCACCGCTGCGCGGTGGGGTTCGCCGCTGGGTGCGGCTGCGCGAGGGGGGCTGGGCTCCTGGGGTGCCCCTGCGCGGGGGCTGCGCCCCTCCGGTACCGCTGCGCGAGGTGGGGTTCGCCGGTAGCCAGCGAGCCGAAGGCGGCGCCGGTGTTGAAAGGGAGAACGCGCACAGCGACCGAGGAACGAGGGAGCGAGCACGATCGACCGTCGACACCGGATCTAAGCCGCCGGAGGCGAGAGGGCGGCAAAAAAAGGGGATCGCGGTGAGCTGACACAAGAGGGCTCCCACGCACGGTGAGGATGCGCGAGGCGGCTCCCCGCACGGTGGGCTCACGCAGGACGGCTCACACGCACGTGTTCGCCGTGGGTGGGTGCCGTCTCGCGTGAGGTCGCCGTGGGGTGCCTGCCCCCCGGGGTCAGTTGACCGTGGTGGGTGCCGTCTCGTACCAGTTCACCGTGGTGCGAACCGCCTCGCGCGAGCTCGCCCTGGGGGTGCCGTCTCCCGTGGGGCCACCATGGTGGGTGCCGTCTCGTACCAGCTCACCGTGCGTGGGTGCCCTCTCGCGCGGCTGAGCGTTGCGGGTGAACGTGGGTGGGGCCGTCTCGCGTGAGGTCGCCGTGGGGTGCCTGCCCCCCGGGGTCAGTTGACCGTGGTGGGTGCCGACTCGTACCAGTTCACCGTCGTGCGAACCGCCTCGCGCAATCTCACCCTGCGGGGGAGCCGTCCTTTCTATGCGCACCCCGATCCCCTTTTTTTGCCGCCCTCTCGCCTCCGGGCGCTTAAGCCCGGTGTCGACGGTCGATCGTGCTCGTTCGCTCGTTCCTCGCTCTCTGTGCGCGTTCTCCCTTTCAACACCGGCGCGCCCTTTGGCTCGCTGGCTACCGGCGAACCCACCTGCGTAAACGCACCCCAGCGGTGAACCCCACCGCGCAGCGGTGCCACAGGGGCGCAGCCCCACGCCCAAACGCACCCCAGCGGCCAACCCCACCTGCGCAGCCCTGCCGCAAGGGCGCAGCCCCACGCGCAAACACACCCCAGCCGCCAACCCCACCTGCGCAGCCCTGCCGCAAGGGCGCAGCCCCTCGTGCAAACACACCCCAGCGGCGAAGCCCACCGCGCAGCGGTGACAGGCGGGGCTCCTGGGGCGTTGCCGCTGGTCACGTAGGGGCGTTCACAGTGGGTTAACACGTGGGCAACAGTCGGGAAAAGGGATTTTGCGACGCTGCGGGTGGCTCGATCAGCGCAGCTCGGCCAGCACCCGCGAAGACTGTTCGTTAAGGATGGCGTCCCGTGACCTACAAGGCTGAGTACATCTGGATAGACGGCACCCTGCCGACCGCGAAGCTGCGTTCCAAGACGCGCATCCTGGCCGACGGCGCCGAGCTCCCGATCTGGGGCTTCGACGGTTCCAGCACCAACCAGGCGGAGGGCCACGCGTCCGACCGCGTACTCAAGCCGGTCTCCTCGTTCCCCGACCCGATCCGCGGCGGGGACGACGTCCTGGTGATGTGCGAGGTCTTCAACATCGACGGGACGCCGCACGAGTCCAACACGCGGGCCGCGCTGCGCGAGGTGGCGGAGAAGTTCGCGGCGCAGGAGTCGCTGTTCGGCATCGAGCAGGAGTACACGTTCTTCCAGGGCTCGCGTCCGCTCGGGTTCCCCGAGGGCGGGTACCCGGCGCCGCAGGGCGGCTACTACTGCGGGGTCGGCGCGGACGAGATCTTCGGCCGTCCGGTGGTCGAGAAGCACCTGGAGAACTGCCTGGCCGCGGGCCTGGGCATCTCGGGGATCAACGCCGAGGTCATGCCGGGGCAGTGGGAGTTCCAGGTCGGGCCGCTGAGCCCGCTGGAGGTCTCCGACCACCTGTGGGTGGCGCGCTGGCTGCTGTACCGCACGGCGGAGGACTTCGGCGTCTCGGCGACGCTGGACCCGAAGCCCGCCAAGGGCGACTGGAACGGCGCGGGCGCGCACACGAACTTCTCCACCAAGGCGATGCGCGAGGGCTACGAGGCGATCATCGAGGCCGCCGAGTCGCTGGGCCGCGACGACAAGCCGCTGGAGCACATCAAGAACTACGGCGTAGGCGTCGAGGCGCGGCTGACCGGCGCGCACGAGACCGCTCCGTGGAACGAGTACAGCTACGGCGTCTCCAACCGCGGCGCGTCGGTGCGTATCCCGTGGCAGGTCGAGGTGGACCAGAAGGGCTACATCGAGGACCGCCGCCCGAACGCGAACATGGACCCGTACGTGGTGACCCGGCTCATGGTGGACACGTGCGGTACGGCGCTGGAGAAGGCCGGACTGGTCTGACCTGCGTCAACTCCGTTGTACAGGGCGCCCGTCACGGTCAGGTGACGGGCGCCCCGGCGCGTCGGGACCGCCGCGCGCGAGCGGTATCTCGTGACCATCGGATGATCCACTCGTTTGACGGGGCGTGAACACGCGCTCAGCAGAAAGCGATTCCGCCGATGACGAGCCCGGCCCGGTCGCTGTGGAAGAGGCGGAGGCGGCGCTCGTCGAGCACTACCCGCGCCTGGTACGGCTGGCGTATCTGGCGCTGCCCACCGCGCTCGGCACGCATCGCAGAGTGCTGACCGCGCACCGCCTGGTGCAGCGGTCGCTGCCGCGCGACCGGCGGTATCCGCCGGGGACGGCGGGTGCGTCGGACGGGCCGCGCGGTGAGGCGTACGCGCTGCTGCGGCACGAGGTGTTGCGCGAGGCGCTGGCCTACGGGCGGCACGGCGGCGGCCGTTGGGGCTGGCGGGAGC
Source organism: Streptomyces sp. NPDC003300 (assembly GCF_040610915.1). Taxonomy (NCBI): domain Bacteria; kingdom Bacillati; phylum Actinomycetota; class Actinomycetes; order Kitasatosporales; family Streptomycetaceae; genus Streptomyces; species Streptomyces sp. NPDC003300. Next base: position 414,737 of record NZ_JBEXNE010000002.1, read on the forward strand.
GTGTGCGTACGGCCGCCGCCGGTGGTACGGCGCTGCCGCAGGTCGTCGGCTTGCGGCTGCATCCGCGGGCGGGCGGCAGCGAGGAGTTGGCGCTGGACCGGGCGCTGGCGGAGTTGGCGCCCGAGGCACGGGCGGCGTTCGCGCTGCGCGGGGTCGAGGAGTTGGCCGACGCCGAGGTGCTGGCCGTGCTGAGGTCCGCGGGCGCGGCCGATCCGCGCGGCGCGATGCGGGCGGCGGCGGCCGTCAAGGGCGGCCAACACCTGCTGACGGCCGGTGAGTTCGATCCCTGCACGCTCCAGGTGGGGCCGACCGACCTGCTGCGGCGCAGGCAGCGCAGGCGCGCGGGGCTGGTGACCGGGGCGGCCGTCGCGGTGGCCGCCGTGCTGGTGTCCGGCTGGGCGGTGTGGGGCAGCGGCGGCGACGGCGGTACGGCGTCGTACGCGGCGCCGGGCTCTCCCGCGTCCGGTGCGGGGGACGCGGCCCGCGCGCTCGATCCGGCCGCTCTCGTACGGCCGGACGCGGCGCTGTGGGCGTCGACCGCGCGGATGGACTTCACGGCGTGGCCCGCGCGCGGCGGCCGGGCCGACGACAAGGCGCTGCTCGGCCGGGCGCTCGCGGTGTGGGCGCGCCCCGGCGCGGACGTGGACGTCTCCTCGACGCCCGGCACTCCGCGCAACGCCCCCGCCCAGCCGCCGCAGTTGCTCTTCGCGGGGAATGTCGACGCGGCGGCGGTGGTGATCTTCTACGACGGTCTGCGGATCGTCCGTTACGCGCAGCCGCGCAGCGGTTCGGGGCGCGCCGCGCTGGACTTCGCGCAGGTGCAGGACGCCGATGTGACGACGGCGGCGGCGGTCGTGGTCGACCGGGTGGACGGCAACACCCGTTTCCTGACCGCCCCGTGGATCGCGGACGCGCAGACCCGCGATCTGATGCGGCCCAACGTCCTCGGCGCGCCGCTGCACCGCGACGCGGACGGGGTGACCGATCCGGTACGGATGCCGGGCGCGGGGGCCGCCGCGGGTGCGTGCGGCGGCGCCTGGCCGGTGGTGCAGCTCAAGTCGTCCTCGAGGATCGTGGAGAGCCACACCTTCCTGCTGACCGACCTCGGCGACCTGTCGCCGGTACACCTCACGTACACCCCGCCTCCGGGCGGCGGTGTCCCGGCGCGGCAGCCGCGTGAGGCCACCGGGGCTCAGGCGCTGGTCAGTTGGGCGCACAGCGCCTGCTATCTGGGCGAGTTGCGCGGGCAGGGCGTGAAGGCCGTCAACAACTGGGAGTTCGCCCGTACCCCGCTGCCCGAGGGCGGCGGGGAGGCGTCCTGGACCTGCGCCCGCGCCGACACCTGGCGCGGCCCGGGGCAGGCCACCGTGACCTTCGTCCCGCCGTCCTCCCCCGCCGCCGCGCCCGGCACCGTCGCCGGCCGGCAGACCGACGGCAACGCGTGCAGCCGCTTCGGCCAGCACGTCATGGCGGGCGTCATGTGGCAGTCCCCCCGCTCCCACTGGTACCTCGTCGCCGCGGGCAGCCGCGACGTCACCCGGATCACCGCCACCGCGGGCGTCCACGCCTCCGCCGACGGCCCCTACCTCTCCACCCGCGCCCCCCGCGGCACTCGCGCCACCCTCACCGCCCACCTCACCACCGGCGCCACCCTGACCCCGCTCCCCGCCTCGTAGCGCCCGGGGCCGCCGGAGCTATTCGTGGGCCGGTTGGGGGGTGGGGGCTGCGGTGGGGACGGTGAGGCGCATGCGGACGTGGTCGCCGGTGCGGCCGTCTTCCTGCCAGCCCTGGTGGGTGTAGAAGGCGCGGGCGCGGGCGTTGGGGGCGAAGACCTCCAGGCGGGCGGTGGTGAGGCCCGCGGCCTGCCAGACGGCGACGCAGGCGCGGTGCAGGGCGGTGCCGGTGCCGGTGCGCCAGACGGAGGGGTCGATGTGGAAGTGGAAGAGGGTGTCCTCGTCGTGCCGGGCGGCGAGCACGGCGAAGCCGACCACCCGGTCGTCCCTGACCGCGCACAGCACGGTCCGGTCGTCCGAGGAGATGGCCCTGGCCGTACCCACGCGCTGTCGTTCCAGCTCCGCGGGGCCGCTGTACTCCTCGGCCGGGAGGTGGCCCGCGTAGTAGCTGGCGCGGGCGCGGGCGTGGATGTCCGATATCGCGCTCAGGTCTTCGGGCGTGGCAGGGCGGACCCTGATGTGCGGGGAGCTCATATGGGCGTGGACGCATCCAGGGCAACATTGGTTCCCTCCGGCGTACGACCCGGCCGTAAAACTTGACGCGCCAAGGGGAGCCCGCGGTTCCCGCCGTCCGCGATTCAGTGCGGAAACGGCCGGATCGCGGGCTCCCCTCACGGGCGCCCGACGGTCCTCAGCGACCGGTCCTGAACACCGCCACCGTCCGGCCCGGCACGGTGAAGGTCCCGGTCCCCGCCGCGTACGTCGAGGTCCTGACGACCGGGTCGGTCCCGGCCGCCTGCACCGGGTGCAGGGCGTACGAGGTTCCGCGCGCCGCCTCCACCCGCTGCTTCTGGGTCGTCGGCGTCGCGTTGAAGACGATCACCAGGTCGCCGGCCTTCATGGTGATGACGCCGGGCGTCTCGTCGGGGCCCGACAGCGGGAAGGAGACCTGCTGTTGGACCTGGGCCGCGGTGCCGAGCCGGAAGGCGGGCTCGGCGGTGCGGATCCGCAGCAGATCCTGGTACGCGGCGGAGGCCGCGGTGATCTGCGCGCAGCCGGGGCTGAGCTGGGGCTGCGTCAACAGCGGCTTGGCGTAAGGCCACTTGGCCTGGTTGTCGGCCGCGGGCGGAAGTCCCCGGCCGAAGCCGGTGCCGTCGGCGCACTGCCAGTGGATCGCGTTGAACCAGTCCCCGGAGTCGAAGGAGTTGCGGTCGAGGGACTTGGAGCGCAGCAGGTCCGAGCCCGCCTGGTAGAGCGCGGGCCCCTGGGAGAGCGCGGCGGTCGCCTCGGCGACGACCTGCATACGGGCGCGGTCGGCGGCCGAGGTGCCGACGGGGAGCTTGAAGGCGAGGGCGTCGTAGAGGGATTCGTTGTCGTGTGCGTCGACATAGGCGAGGGCGTCGCCCGGCGCGTCGGCGTATCCGGCGGGTGCGCCGTTGTAGTCGATCTCGGCTCCGGTGACCCGTTTGCCCGCCGAGTCGGTGAAGCCGAACTCCTTGAGGTTGCCGGTGAGTCCGACCTTGATGAGGTCCTGGTAGTGCAGCAGCCGGGCCTTCTGCTCGGCTGGCGTGCCGTTGTTCACCGAGGAGTTGGGGTCGGTGTAGAGGCCGGAGGCGAAGCCCTGCACGCCGGGGTCCTCGTCGAACGGACTGCCGCCGCGTACGGCGTCGCGCGCCCGGTCGGAGAAGGTCGCGATGCCGGTGCCCGCCATGTTGGCCTGGGTGGCCTGGACGAAGCGGGCGTCGTCGGCGACCTCGCCGAAGTTCCAGCCCTCCCCGTAGAGGATGATCTTCTTCCCGTCCACGCCGTCGTGACCGGGCGTCAGCGCGTCCAGCGCCTTGCGGACGGCGAGGATGTTCGCCTTGGGGTGGTGGCCCATCAGGTCGAAGCGGAAGCCGTCGACCTTGTACTCCTTGGCCCACGTGACGATCGAGTCCACGACGAGCTTGCCCATCATGGTGTTCTCGGGCGCGGTGTTGGCGCAGCAGGTGGAGGTGGCGACCGAGCCGTCCGGCATCAGCCGCTGGTAGTAGCCGGGCACGATCTTGTCGAGGACGGAGGTGTCGGCCTGGCCCGCCGCCGAGGTGTGGTTGTAGACGACGTCCATGACCACGCGCAGGCCCGCGTTGTTGAGGCCCTGCACCATCTGCCGGAATTCCGTGGTGCGCTGCGGCCCGTCGGGGTTCTTGGCGTAGGAGCCCTCGGGCACGGTGAAGTGGTAAGGGTCGTAACCCCAGTTGTAGGCGTCCTTCGCCGCCGCCGCGGTCACGCACGCCTGCTGCCGCTCGCTGTCGGGCGCGTACGAGGCCAGGTCGCAGGCGGGCTTCGCCTGGTCCCGCTCGCGTTCGGGCACCGTCGAGAAGTCGAAGGCGGGCAGCAGGTGGACGTAGTTGACGCCTGCCGCGGCGAGCGCCTTGAGGTGGGTCATGCCCGCGGACGAGGTGTCGGTGAAGGCGGCGTATTTCCCGCGGTCGGCGGCCGGGACGGTGCTGTCGGCCACCGAGAAGTCGCGGATGTGCAGCTCCTGGATCTGCGCCCGGCCGATCGGCGCCGCGGCCGGTTTGGCCTGCCGCTCCCAGCCCTTGGGGGCGAGCTTCGGGTCGTCCAGGTCGACCAGCAGGCTGCGCTCGGAGTCGGTGGTCAGCGCGACCGAGTAGGGGTCGGTGACCTTGTTGACCACGAGCTTTTGGACGCTGGGGGCCCAGACGGTGACGTCGTACAGATACGTCTTCCCGGTCCACGACCGGCTGCCGGTCACCGACCAGACGCCGCTGGCCTTGTCCCGCCGCATCGGTACGGTCCTGCCGTCGATCTCCACGCTCACCCGGTGCGCGGTCGGCGCCCACAGCGACAGCCGCGGGGTGCCGTGCGTGAAGACCGGGCCGAGGGTGTCCTTCGCGGCGGCGGCGCCGTAGACCGCGTCGAGCACGCCCTGGGTCTGGACGCCCGTCGCGGCCAACAGGGCTCCGTTGGCGGCGCGTTGGGTGGCGATGATCTGGCCGCTGAGCGCGTCGGTGGCGCGGGCCCGGTCGCGCGGGTCGATCGTGAAGGCCGAATACCCCTTGAGCTGCGGGTACTTGGCGAGCTGGGCGGCGGTGAGACCGGTCGCGGTCTTCGTCAGCCGCAGCCACTTGCCCTCGCTCGACAGCGCGCCGTCCTTGACGGTGATGCCGCCGTCGGGCGCGTAGACGAGCTGCTGGGACGCCGCCGCGGCGGAGGTCTGCCAGGCGACGGTGTCACGGTCGATCCACTGGGCCTGCGACTTGGTGAGGTCCAAGTCAGCTCCTGATCCCTGGGGTTGCGGCAGGAGATACTTTTCCGTGCCGCCGAGCAGCCACACCTCGTGGCCGGTCCCGGTCAGGTCGAGCGACTGGTCGCTGGGCAGGTCCTTCGCGTCGCCGTTGTGCAGGATGTAGCTGAGCGAGGTGGCGCCCGCGGCGAGCGGGACCTCGTACACCGCGCCGTAGGAGTCGATCCGGGCCGGCCTGACGGGCGAGGACCAGTCGGTGGGGGTGGCCGCGCCGGTCCAGACGTGCAGGCCCCAGCCGGTGTAGTCGCCGTCCGCGCGGTGGTAGTGCAGGACGGCCTTGCCGGTGTCCTGCGGCGGGTAGGCGCCGTCCGGCGCGGTCGTGGCCACGTCCGGGCTGCCCTGCTTGATCCACACCTCGCCGGTCGCGGTGAGGTCGATCGCGCGGTCGCCGTCGGTGTCCTTGACGCCGTCCTTGTTCACGACGATGAAGCCGACATCGGACGCGCCGGGCTTGAGCCTCACATAGGCGAAGGCGCCGTACGCGTCACGGCCGGTGAAGGCGTGGCCCGCCGGGTACGTGGTGGCCTCGCCGTCGGCGATGTCGCCCCAGGTGTACAGGCCCCAGTCCGCGTAGTCGCCGTCGGTCCGCTGGTAGTGGACCACCGCGTAGTCGTGGCTGATCGCGGTGGGCGGCGGGGTGACCGGGGTCGTACCGGTGCTGGTCGCGGCGGTGGCCGCGGCCGTACGTCCGGCGGCGTCCACCACAACGGCCTTGTAGCGTACGGGCGTTCCGGCCGCCGTCTTCGGGTCGATCGTCTGCGTCACCTTGTACGGGGCGTGGTCGGCAGAACCGAGCACCTGCCACGTGGCGTTGCCGGTCTGGGCGGCGAAGACGACCCGGTTGAGGCCGCCGCCGCTGACGTCGGCCGTCAGCTCGACGGTGCCGGTGGCGCCCGCCTCGGGTGCGGCCAGCGTGATCGTCGGCTTCGCGGTGGGCGCGGGCAGCGGCCCCGCGGCCTGGTAGACCACCGAACTCAGCGCGGGCACCGTCACCTTGAGCGAACCGTCCGCGCCCGTGGTGAGCGTCCCCGTCGTCCCGTACAGCGCCCGGTACGCGGCCTTCGCCGCGCCCGCAGCCGGGATCGTGACCGTCTTCGCGGCCGTCGCGTTGTTGGCCGCCACCAGGTAGTCGTCACGCGTCTTCGCGTCCGTGCGGGAGTACGCGTAGACACCGGCCGCCGTGCCGGGCTCCGCGTACCGCTCGGTCTGGACCCCGTCGCGCAGCGCCGGGTGGTCCTTGGTGAGCTTCGACAGCGCGGCGATGGCGCGGTAGAGCGGGTGCGTCGGGTCGTACGCGTCGTCGGCGTGCGTGCGCGCCGTACCGATCTCGTCGTCGTCGAGGTAGTCGGCGACCTGGGAGGCGAACATCGTCTGCCGGGCGTCCTTGTCGCCGCCCGCGCCCGTGAAGCCCTGCTCGTCGCCGTAGTAGACGACGGGGTTGCCGCGGCCGAGGAACATCACCTCATTGGCCAGCCGGTCCCGTCGCACCAGCTCGGCGTCGTCCGCCGCCGGGTTGTCCTGTTTCAGGAAGGAGCCGATCCGGCCCATGTCGTGGTTGCCGAGGAAGGTGACCTGCTCGTACGCGTTGGCCTTGTCCGTCGTGTAGCGGTAGTCCTGGCCGTAGACCCCGGCGAGCTTCGCGGGCGCCGCGCCCTGCGAGGCGTAGGCGCGGGCCGCGTCCTGGAAGGGGAAGTCGAGCGTCGCGTCGAGGCGGCCTTGCGTGACGTACGGCGAGGTGATCGCCGGGTCGGCGGAGTACGTCTCGCCGAACATGAAGAAGTTCGGCCGGCCGTGCCTGGCCGCGTAGTCGTCCAGCGCGGTCGCCCACTGCGTCCAGAACGGCAGGTCGACGTTCTTGACTGTGTCGATCCGGAAGCCGTCGATCGCGAAGTCCTTGACCCACTTCTCGTAGATCCGCTCCATGCCGCTGACGACCTCGGGCCGCTCGGTCCACAGGTCGTCCAGGCCGCTGAAGTCGCCCTGGTCCGCGCTCTCGCCCGCGAAGGTCGAGTCGCCGCGGTTGTGGTACATCGTCGGGTCGTTGAGCCAGGCCGGCACCTTCGCGTTCCTCTGGTCCGCGGGCACGATGGGCGTGCGCGGGAACGACGCGGTCGTGACCTTCGGGAACGTCGCCTTCCCGGCACCGTTCCCGCCGTCGGCGTAGGTGCTGTCGTCGAAGGGGGTGCCGTCCGCGGCGAGGTACGGGAACGCGCCCTTGGACAGGTAGGTGTACGTGTTCTCCGCGTTGCCGATGACGTCGGCCGTGTGGTTGGTGATCACGTCGAAGAAGATCTTCATGCCCTTGGCGTGCGCCGCGGTGATCAGCCTGCGCAGGTCCTCGTTGGTCCCGAAGTGCGGGTCCACCTGGGTGAAGTCCGTGATCCAGTAGCCGTGGTACCCGGCGCTGGCGTCCGTGCCCGTGCCCTGCACCGGCCGGTTCTTGAAGATCGGCGCCATCCAGATCGCGGTGGTGCCCAGGCCCTTGATGTAATCCAGCTTCTGCGTCAGGCCCTTGAGGTCACCGCCCTGGTAGAACCCCTTGTCCGTGGGGTCGTACCCGGTGGTCAGCCTGCCGCCGGTCAGACCGCCCTTGTCGTTGGCCTTGTCCCCGTTGGCGAAGCGGTCCGGCATCACGAAGTAGAACTGCTCACGCGTGGCGTCGTGCCGCGCGGCCTGCCCGGCGAGCGCCTTGTCCGACGGCGGTGGTGGCGGGGCGGGCACGCCGTGTGCGGACGCGGCCGGTACGACCAGCGCCACGAGCGCGGCGAGCGCCGTGGCGACGGCGGTGCTTCTGATACGTCTACCGGTCCGCGACCGGTACGCGGGCAGCCTGAACGGCAGGGCCACGGGCGGTTCTCCTTGCGACTACTCCGCCTGACGGCGGAAAGGGGACAGCCTCGCGCCGGGGCCCCACGCGCATGAAAACCCGGTGCAGCTCCGGCATCGGCGCCGGAACGAACTTGACCGGGACCGTATCCCCGCGGGGAGGCTTACAGCAAGACCTTGTAAGGGATTCCAGCATGCGATACGCCGGGAACGCTCCTCAACTCCCCTTCCGTACAGGTCTTCCCGCCGTCCGGCACCCCCCGGCCGTCCGCGGTCCGCACCGCGTTCCGCCTCCCCGAGCGGGTGTCGCACGGTGGTAACGCGTTCGTCACATCGGAAGGGTTCTTGCAGAAAGTTGCTTGCAAGGACTTTCGCAAGGGATTGCATCGCTGTTACGTTCCTGCCCAGCCCGAGCAGTGGAGCCAGTCGGATCTGGGCGAACGGGCACTTCCCTCTTCAAGGAGTCAGGTATGCGACGCGGCATATCCGCCGTGGCGATGGCCGCGGCCATCGTTCTCGGGGTGACCGCCTGTGGCGGTAGCAGTGACAGCAAGGATGACAAGGCGTCGGCGGCGAAGGACCCGGCGGCGGTGACCGGGTCGATCACGTACTGGGACACCTCGGACGCGAAGAACGAGGCTCCGACGTACAAGGCGCTGATCGCGGACTTCGAGGCGAAGTACCCGAAGATCAAGGTGAACTACCAGAACGTGGACTTCACCACGGTGGAGCAGAAGTTCAAGGCGGCGGCGCAGAGCGGCAAGGGCGCGCCGGACGTGATCAGGGCGGACGTCGGCCTGATCCCGGAGTACGCGTCGCTGCACTACATCGCGCCGCTGGACGGCACGGCCGCGCTGACGGACGCCGACGACTTCCTGGCGGGGCCGCTGAACACGACGAAGTACGACGGGAAGACCTACGGGGTGCCGTCGGTGACGGACACGCTGGGGCTGCTCTACAACAAGGACATCTTCGCGAAGGCGGGGATCGCGGCGCCGCCGAAGACGTGGGACGAGCTGATCGCGGACTCCAAGACGATCAAGGAGAAGGTGCCGGGGGTCGCGGGCACGTACGTGAACCCGGACTCGTACTTCCTGTTCCCGCTGCTGTTCGGCGAGGGCGCCGACCTGGCGGACCCGGCGGGCAAGAAGATCACGATCAACTCGCCTGAGGCGGTCAAGGCGGTGACCAAGGCCAAGGAGGTCTACGACACCTCCTCGCTGAAGGTCGACTTCGCGAGCGCGTACGACAACATGCAGACGTCCTTCAAGACCGGCAAGGTCGCGATGCTGATCCAGGGCCCCTGGTCGGTCAGCGACGACCTGGCGGGCAGCGCCTTCCAGGGCAAGGAGAGCAACCTGGGGTACGCGCCGGTCCCGGCCGGTTCGACCGGCAAGGCGCTGGCGCCGACCGGCGGTCACGACCTGGCGGTCTACCAGGGCTCGAAGAACCTGGACGCGTCGTACCTGTTCACGCAGTTCATGACCTCCTCCAGCAGCCAGCAGCAGATCGCGCTGAAGAACGGCACGCTGCCGACGCGCACGTCCGCGTACACCGCCGAGGTCACCAAGAACCCGCAGATCGCCGGGTTCAAGCCGATCATGGACACCGCCCGGCCGCGGGTGGCGCTGCCCCAGGTCGGCAGCCTGTTCACGCCGCTCCAGCAGCAGTACATCAAGATCCTTCAGGGTGAGACCTCCGTGAAGGACGGGCTCGACACGGCGGCGAAGGAGTTCGGCAAGCTGCTGCCCGGATTCACCGTCCAGTAGCCCCCTTTTCTCCGGGCCGGCCGGCCGGGGCCCCGCCACCTGAACAGGCGGGGCCCACGCGCCCGGCCGGCCGGTCCGGTCCACTCCTGAACAGCCACAAGACCCGACAGAGCCGAGGAGCGATGACCACCGCCACCATGGACACCCCCGCCCGGGGCAAGGCCCCCCGGCCGGGCCTCAGGACGTCGCTGCGGCGGTCCTGGGACAAGTACTGGTACGCCTGGGTGATGGTCGCCCCGGTGCTCATCGTCATCGGCGTGCTCGTCCTCTACCCGCTGGTGTACGGCATCTACCTGTCGCTCACCAACGCGACCGAGATGAACGTCGCCAAGGACATCGGCCCGGTCCACATCGGCGCCACGTACGACTTCGTGGGCCTGCACAACTACTGGCAGATCATCTCCGGCAAGGACGGCGACTTCTACCCGCGGCTCCAGTGGACGGTCATCTGGACCGTGTCCTGCGTCGCGATCACGTACGCCATCGGCCTCGGCATGGCGATGCTGCTCAACCGCCCGGTGCGCTTCCGCCTCTTCTACCGGCTCGCGCTGATCCTGCCGTGGGCGGTCCCCGCCTTCATCGGCGTCTTCGCCTGGCGGCTGATGTTCAACTCGCAGTACGGCGTCTTCAACGACATCATCACGCACATGGGAATGCCCGCCCAGGACTGGCTGGGCACCCCCTTCGCGCAGAAGATCGCGGTCATCATCGTCAACGTCTGGTGCGGCGTGCCGTTCATGATGGTGGCGACCCTGGGCGGCCTCCAGTCCATACCCAGCGAGCTGTACGAGGCGGCCGAGATGGACGGCGCGACGCCGTTGCAGCGGTTCCTCAACGTGACGCTGCCGGGCCTGCGGCCGGTCACCAGCACGGTGATCCTGCTGAGCACCGTGTGGACGTTCAACATGTTCCCGATCATCTTCCTGCTGCTCGGCAACAACACCACAGGGGACACCGACATCCTGGTGACATACGCCTACGAGAAGGCGTTCACCGGAGTGTCCGACTATTCGGGCGCCGCGGCCTACGGCATCGTCATCCTCCTCATCCTTGTGGCCTTCTCCACCTTCTACCGCCGCCAGTTGAAGTCCGAGCAGGCATAGGAGCCGGATCACCATGAGTGCCACCACCCACAGCGGCCCGGCCGCCACCGCCCCCGCCGCCCGTACCGGCGCGGCCCCCGGGTCCGCCGCGCGCCGCAAGTACCGCCCGCGCGGCACCCGCAGCCGCGGCGCCTCGCTCGCGCTGCACGCCACCTTGCTGGTGGCGAGCGCCGTCGCGGTCTTCCCCGTGCTGTGGATCGTCTTCATCTCGCTGGGCCCCAGCACCTCGTGGCAGCAACCCGGCGAGGTCATGCGCCATCTGAGCCTGGGCAACTACCGGTTCGTGCTCTTCCACACCAACTTCCCCAAGTGGTTCCTCAACTCGGTGATCGTGGCCGCGGCCACCACGGTGCTCGGCGTGCTGATCGCCTCCAGCGCCGGATACGCGATCTCCCGGATGAAGTTCCCCGGGCACAAGTCGCTGATGTGGACCTTCCTGATCACGCAGATGTTCCCGGTGGCCGTGCTGATCGTGCCGCTGTACAACCTGATGGCGCAGCTCGACCTGATCGACACCTACCTCGGCCTGGTGCTGGTCTACTGCACGATCTCGGTGCCCTTCTGCGCCTGGATGCTCAAGGGGTACTTCGACACGATCCCGCGCGACATCGACGAGGCGGGCCGGGTGGACGGCCTGACCCCGTTCGGCACCTTCTGGCGGCTGATCGTGCCGCTGGCCCGGCCGGGCCTCGCGGTCACCGCCTTCTACAGCTTCCTCACCGCGTGGGGCGAAGTCGCCTACTCCAGCCAGTTCATGAGCAACAAGCACTCCACGCTGGCGGCGGGCATCCGCACCTTCGCCTCCGACCAGCGCGCCGACTGGGGCAGCATGACCGCCGCCTCGGTCGTGATCGCGATCCCCGCGGGCATCGTCTTCCTGCTCGTCCAGCGCCACCTGGTGGCCGGCCTCACCGCCGGAGGCACCAAGGGCTGAGGCCCGCGAGGGCCCCGCGAGGGCCCGACCGTCCGCACCGCACCACGTACGTAAGCCAGTTGTCGTTCCCCCGCCGCCGAAGGCCCGGAACAATGAAGGAAGCCATGAGCCAGCACCTCACCCACGCGCCCAGCTCCGCCACTGCCGACGCCGCTGGCGACGCCGGGGCGGAGCGCAGAGACTGGTGGCGCGACGCGGTCATCTACCAGGTCTATCCGCGCAGCTTCGCCGACGGCAACGGCGACGGCATGGGCGACCTGCCCGGGATCACCGCCCGGCTGCCGTACCTGCGCGAGCTGGGTGTGGACGCGGTGTGGCTGTCGCCGTTCTACGCCTCCCCGCAGGCCGACGCGGGGTACGACGTGGCCGACTACCGGGCCGTCGACCCGATGTTCGGCAGCCTCACCGACGCCGACGACCTGATCAGGGCCGCGCACGCGCTGGGCCTGAAGGTCATCGTGGACCTGGTGCCCAACCACTGCTCGGACCAGCACGAGTGGTTCAAGCGGGCGCTGCACGAGGGACCGGGCTCGCCGCTGCGGGACCGCTTCCACTTCCTGCCCGGCAAGGGCGTGGACGGCGAACTGCCGCCCAACGACTGGGAGTCCATCTTCGGCGGCCCGGCCTGGACCCGTACCCTCAACCCGGACAGCACGCCCGGCGAGTGGTACCTGCACCTGTTCGCGCCCGAGCAGCCCGACTTCAACTGGAACCACCCGGCGGTGCACGACGAGTTCCGCTCCGTGCTGCGCTTCTGGCTGGACCTGGGCACCGACGGCTTCCGGATCGACGTCGCGCACGGCCTGGTGAAGGCCGATGGCCTGCCGGACATCGGGCACGCGGAGCAGCTCACGCTGCTGGGCACGGCGGCGATGCCGTACTTCGACCAGGACGGTGTGCACGAGATCTACCGCGGCTGGCGCCGCATCCTGGACGAGTACGCGGGAGACCGGATCGCGGTCGCCGAGGCGTGGACGCCGACGATCGAGCGGGCCGCGCTCTACCTGCGCCCGGACGAGCTGCACCAGGCGTTCAACTTCGAGTATCTGAGCACCCCTTGGGACGCGCCGGAGCTGCGCAAGGTCATCGACAAGTCGCTGACAGCGATGAGCGCGGTGGGCGCGCCCGCCACGTGGGTGCTGTCCAACCACGACGTGACCCGGCACGCGACGCGCTTCGGCAACCCGCCGGAGCTGGGGACGCAGCAACGTGAGCCGGGCGACCGGGAGTTGGGGCTGCGCAGGGCGCGGGCCGCGGTCGTGCTGATGCTGGCGCTGCCGGGTTCGGCGTATCTCTACCAGGGCGAGGAGCTGGGCCTGCCGGACGTGACGGACCTGCCGGACGAGGTACGGCAGGACCCGTCGTTCTTCCGCGCGGCCGGGCAGGACGGCTTCCGCGACGGCTGCCGGGTGCCGATCCCGTGGTCGGGCGACGAGGCCCCGTACGGCTTCGGTCCGGCGGGCGGGCCGAGCTGGCTGCCGCAGCCGAAGAGCTGGGCGGGCCTGAGCGTCGAGGCGCAGACGGGCGACCCGGCGTCGACCCTCGAGCTGTACCGGGCGGCCCTGGCGGTGCGCCGGGAGCACCCGGCGCTGGGCGCGGGCGCCGCGGTGACGTGGCTGGACGCGCCCGAGGGCGTACTGGCCTTCCGCAGGGGCGGCGGGGACGAGCCCGGCGCCGGGAGCTTCGTCTGCGCGGTCAACCTGACCCGCGAGCCGGTGACGGTGACGCTTCCCGGCCCCGGGCGGATGCTGCTGTCCAGCGACAGCGGCCTGCACGCGGGCGCGGGCACTGCCACTGGCTCCGGTTCCAGCAGCGGCTCCGGCTCCGGCTCCGGCTCCGGCGGCGGTAACGTCAGCGGTGACAGCGATGTCAGCGGCGGCTCGACGGCGGGCGTCCCGAACACGGAGAATGCCAGCATTGAGCTGACTATCTCCGCAGACACGGCAATTTGGTGGGCGATCTGACGTGGTGGCGTTCCGTCCCCTAGCATCCGGTGCTGTGACCGCGCGGCTCGCTGACATCGCAGCCCAGGCGGGGGTCAGTGAAGCGACGGTCAGCCGGGTACTCAACGGCAAACCCGGTGTCTCCACGACCACCCGCGAATCCGTACTGGCCGCGCTCGACCTCCTGGGGTACGAGCGGCCGGTCCGGCTGCGCCAGCGCAGCGCCGGACTGGTCGGGCTGATCACCCCCGAGCTGCTGAATCCGATCTTCCCCGCGTTCGCGCAGATCATCGGACAGGCGCTGACCCGCCAGGGGTACACCCCGGTGCTCGCCACCCAGACGCCCGGCGGGTCCACCGAGGACGAACTGGTGGAGATGCTGGTCGAGCGGGGGGTCGCCGGGATCATCTTCGTCTCCGGTCTGCACGCCGACTCGGCCGCCGACATGGAGCGCTACGCCAGGCTCCAGGGCCAGGGCGTGCCGTTCGTGCTGATCAACGGCTTCTCGGAGAAGGTCGACGCGCCGTTCGTGTCGCCGGACGACCGGGACGCGGTCCGGCTGGCCGTCACCCATCTCGCGGCGCTCGGCCACCGCAGGATCGGCCTGGCCGTCGGGCAGAAACGGTACGTCCCCGTACAGCGCAAGATCGAGGGCTTCACGGCGTCCATGGCGGACGTGCTGGGCATGGCGGAGGACGAGGCGCAGACACTGGTCCAGCACTCGCTGTACACGCTGGAGGGCGGTCAGGCGGCGGCCACGGCGCTGATCGCCTCGGGCTGCACCGCGATCGTCTGCGCGTCGGACATGATGGCGCTCGGCGCGATCCGGGCGGCCAGGCAGCAGGGCCTGTCGGTGCCGGAGGACGTCTCGGTGGTCGGATACGACGACTCGCCGCTGATCGCCTTCACCGATCCGCCGCTGACCACCATCAGGCAGCCGGTCGCGGCGATGAGCCAGGCCGCGGTGAACGCGCTGCTGGAGGAGATCGGCGGCACGCCGGCGCCGCACAGCGAATTCGTCTTCCTGCCCGAGCTGGTCGTTCGAGGTTCAACAGCCGCCGCGCCGGCCGCGCGGAACACGCCCGTGCCCGCACAGAAACCCTCCTCAAGGGGGACGGGCGGCACGCAGGATCCGACCGAAGGCTGACCTGCGATACGGGGCGAATCTGGCAGACTGGTGTCCCATGGGGGAACCGACTGCGAAGACTATGGGCGGCCGTACGACCGCCTCGCCGCGCTCCACCGGTTCCACTCCCCCGGATGGAGCGACCGGCGTGGCCCGCACGGAGCCGCGCCACACCCTCATCAGGCGCATCCGCACACCCCGCAGACCCCGGCTCTGGTTCGAGATCCTGCTGATCGGCGTCAGTTACTGGGTGTACTCGCTGATCAGGAACGCGGTTCCGGAGCAGAAGGCCGTCGCCCTGCGACACGCCGCGTCGGTGTGGTCCTTCGAGAACCACCTCGGTCTGGCGATCGAACGGTCCGTCAACCACGCCGTGAATTCGGCGACCTGGCTGATCGTCATCATGAACTACTACTACGCCACGCTGCACTTCATCATCACCATCGGTGTGCTGGTGTGGCTCTACCGCCGCCATCCGGGGCGGTACGGCCCGGCCCGTCTGGTGCTCTTCGTGACCACCGCCATGGCCCTGGTCGGCTTCTACTTCTACCCGCTGGCGCCGCCCCGGCTGATGACGGGCGGCGGCTTCATCGACACCGTCGAGGTGCACCACACCTGGGGCTCGCTGTCCTCGGGCAATCTGGCGCATGTGTCGAACCAGTACGCGGCCATGCCGTCGATGCACATCGGCTGGTCCCTGTGGTGCGGGATCACCATCGCGATACTGGCCAAGCACACCTGGGCGAAGGCGCTGGGCGCGCTGTACCCGATGTTCACCCTCACGGTCATCATCTCCACCGGCAACCACTTCTGGCTGGACGCGGTCGGCGGTGTGGTGTGCCTGGCGGTCGGTTACGGGATCTCGTACCTGGTCTACGGGCGCTGGCTGTACCGGATGCCGCGCCAGCCGGTGGACGCGGTGTCGGCCCGGGCGTCTGACCCTCAGACGGCGTGATGCGGCGCCACGTACAGCGTCTGGAGCGCGAAGCCGTGGTAACCGGCGGTGTCGGCGAGGCGGGTGCTGGTCGTACCCCCGCCCGCCCCGTCCAGGGCTGACACGGCGTCCAGCGCCACCCAGGGGCCGACCGGCGGGCGCAGGAAGCTCAGCACGAGGTCGAGGTTGCTGAACAGGTGGGTGCGGAAGTCCAGCGCGGCGCTGAAGCCGCTGGCGCCGTCCGAGACGAGGACGGCCCGCTGGGTGCCGGAGGTCGTCTCGCCCGCGACGAGCGGGAACTTCGGGCGCACCCACACCGTGGCCGGTCCCGGCGTCGTGACGAATCCGGCGAGGTAGCGGTAGTCCATGGACGCGATCCAGCCATGGTCCAAGTGGCCGGGGAGCGGGTCGGCCGGGACGACGTCGTCGGGGTCCGGCAGCGGCGCGGCCTGGACGGGGACGTCCGGTACGAGGCCGGGTGAGCGGCGGCGCCACCAGGCGCGGGCCGACAGGACGACCCGGCCCTCGACGATCAGCTCGCCCGCGAGGAGCTGGGCGCGCCTGCCGGGCTTGAGGACGGAGGCGCGGACGCGGACCGGGCCGACGGGGACGGGGCCGTGGAAGTCCATGGCGATTTTCGCGAGGTGGCCGTCGGGGTGGCCCTCGGGGCCGCCGTCGGGGTCGCCGTCCCGTGCCGTCGCCGCGATCAGGGCCTCGAACTCGCGGACCAGCAGCGCGCTGGGCGGGCCGCCGTGCTGGAGGTCGGGCGACCAGGGCCCCTGGGTGGCGTCCGTCGCCACGAAGGACCCGTCCGGGTCGGGCTCGTAGAAAGCGGTCGGCTCGCCCATCCCTGCTCCTCCGGCTCGTGTACGTTTCGCATTCCGTAACACCTGACCCCACCGTATGATTTCGGAATCAGAAGCGTCAAGGAGGGTCGGATGGAGGGTGGCAGCGGTGGCCCCCGGCCGGGCGGCGAGGTCCGTGGCTCGCGCACCGGGCGGCCCCTGATGGCCGCGCTCGATCTGCTGGGGCGGCGCTGGGCGCTGCGCATTCTCTGGGAGCTGCGGGACGGGCCGGTCGGTGCGCGTGACCTGCGTGAACGGTGCGACGCGATGTCGCCCAGCGTTCTTTATCAGCGGTTGCGGGAGTTGGCCGCGGCCGGGCTGCTCGCGCAGGGGGATCAGGGGCGTTACGGGCTCACGCCTCTGGGGGCGGGGCTGGCCGAGGCCATCGCGCCGTTGGATCACTGGTCTCGTACGTGGGCGGAGACGCTTTCCGACTAGGCGGGGTGTTCTTGCCCGCCCGCCCACCCGTGCGGGTGTTTTTTCGTCTGCGGGTGCCGCTTGTGCCTGGTCGGTGCCGGTCCGGGGCACCTCCTCGAAATCCGTATCACCTGGCCTTTACGAATCCGGCACCCGGCCGTCAACGTATTTCTGCGGGGGCACCCCGGCCCGTCCCCTCCTCGCTCGTCGGCGTCCGCCTGTCCGGTGGGGGTTGCCGGGAGGGGTGGCAAGGACCGTGAGGGCGCCCCGAGCGTCCTCCGCCCGGGGCTGGGCGGGTGGCACCCTCACACGGTCCGCGGGTGGACGGGTGTCCAAGACCGTGAGGGCGCCCCGCCGTTCCGCCCCCCTTCCCCACATCCGGGGGTGGAGGGGGTCGGGGGCGGAGGGGGAGGGGTTCGAAATGCTGCCGGATATTTGTGGCGCAGGAGAGGTCACCGGATAGGGAGTACCAGAAGCGCCGTAAATATACCGATTTCGAACCCCTCTCCCGCAGCCCCCGGCCCCCGGCCCCCGACCCACGCACGACCCGAGCCCACCCGACCCGAGCCGACCCGAGGCGGTGCGAGGCGGGCTACTCGTAGGCGTAGAAGAGGCGTTCGACGACGGCGCGGGCGCGGCGGGTGCGGCGGCGGTAGTCCTCCAGCATGTCGCCGACGTGGCCGGGCGGGTAGCCGAGGTAGCGGCCGACGGCGGCGAGTTCGCGGCCGTCGCTGGGGAAGGTGTCGCCGGGGCGGCCGCGGACGAGCATGACGGCGTTGCGGACGCGGGTGGCGAGAACCCAGGCGTCGTCGAGGACGGCGGCGTCCTCGGGGTCGATGAGCCCGGCCTCGCGGGCGGCGGCGAGGGCCGGGCGGGTGCCGGTGGTGCGCAGGGCGGGCAGCCGCCCCGCGTGCTGGAGCTGCACGAGCTGAATCGTCCACTCGACGTCGGACAGCCCGCCGCGCCCGAGCTTGGCGTGCGTCGTGGGGTCGGCGCCGCGCGGCAGCCGCTCGGTCTCCATCCGGGCCTTCAGGCGCCGTATCTCGCGGACCGCCTCTTCTTCGAGGCCGTTCTCCGGGTACCGCAGCGGGTCGACCAGGGCGGTGAACCGCGCGCCGAGATCCGCGTCGCCCGCGACCGGCAGGGCGCGCAGCAGCGCCTGGTTCTCCCAGATCAGCCCCCAGCGCCGGTAGTAGGCGGCGTACGACGCGAGGCTGCGGACCATGGGCCCGCTCTTGCCCTCGGGCCGCAGATCGGCGTCGACCAGCAGCGGCGGGTCCGCGGTGGGGATCTGGAGCAGGCGGCGCAGTTCGTCGGCGACGGCGAGCGCGGCGCGGGTGGCCTCGCCCTCGTCGGCGCCGTCGAGCGGTTCGTGGACGAAGAGCACGTCGGCGTCCGAGCCGTAGGCCAGCTCCCGGCCGCCGAAGCGGCCCATGCCGATGACGGCGAAACGGGTGGGCAGCGGGTGCGCGTCGTTGCCGGTGACGTGGTTGACGGCGGCGCGCAGCGCGCCCGCGAGCGTCGCGGCGGTGAGCCCGTAGATGGCGGTGCCGACGCGGTCGACCAGGGCGGCGGGGTCCGGCGGCTCGTCGGGCGTCTCCTCCTGGTCCTCCTCGTCGTCGCCGTAGGTGTCGATGAGGTCGGCGGCGGCGGTACGGAACAGCTCGCGGCGGCGTACTCCGCGTACCGAGGCGATGGCCTGCTCGGGGGTGTCGGCGCGGTCGACGGCGGCCAGCACCTCCTGCTCCAGGGCGGCGTGGTCGCGCGGCACGAGACCGTCGGCGGCGCCGAGCAGCGCGACCGCCTCGGGGGCGCGCATCAGCAGGTCGGGGGCGAGCCGCCCCGAGGAGAGGACGCGGGCCAGCCGCTGCGCCGCCGCGCCCTCGTCGCGCAGCAGCCGCAGGTACCAGGGGGTCTTGCCGAGCGCGTCGGAGACCTTGCGGAAGCCGAGCAGCCCGGCGTCGGGGTCGGCGGAGTCCGCGAACCAGCCGAGCAGCACCGGCAGCAGCGTGCGCTGGATGGCGGCCTTGCGGCTGACGCCGCTGGCCAGCGCCTCCAGGTGGCGGACGGCGGCGGCCGGGTCGGCGTATCCGAGCGCCTGGAGGCGCTGGCGGGCCGCGTCGGTGCTGAGCCGGGTCTCCTCGCCGCCGAGCTGGGCGACCGCGTCCAGCAGCGGCCTGTAGAACAGCTTCTCGTGCAGCCGCCGTACCTCCATGGCGTGCCGCTTCCACTCCCGGTTCAGCTCGGCGACCGGGTCGGCGCGGAAGCCCAGGCCGCGGCCGAGGCGGCGCAGTCCCGCCTGGTCGTCGGGGACGAGGTGGGTGCGGCGCATCTTCTGGAGCTGGATGCGGTGTTCCATCAGCCGCAGGAAGCGGTAGGCGTCGTCGAGCGCGGCGGCGTCGGTGCGGCCGACGTAGCCGCCCGCGGCGAGGTCGGCGAGCGCGGTCAGCGTGGTGCCGCTGCGCAGCGACGGATCGGTCCGGCCGTGCACGAGCTGGAGGAGCTGCACGGCGAATTCGACGTCGCGCAGGCCGCCGGGGCCGAGCTTCAGCTCGCGGTCGATCTGGGCGGCGGGGATGTTCTCCACGACGCGGCGGCGCATCTGCTGCACGTCGGTGACGAAGTTCTCGCGCTCGGCGGCCTGCCAGACCAGCGGGCGGATCGCGGCCAGGTACTCCTCGCCGAGCGCCTCGTCCCCGGCGACCGGCCTGGCCTTGAGCAGCGCCTGGAACTCCCAGGTCTTCGCCCACCGCCGGTAGTAGGCGAGGTGGCTGGAGAGCGTACGGACCAGCGGCCCGTTCTTGCCCTCGGGCCGCAGATTGGCGTCGACCGGCCAGATCGTGCCCTCGGCGGTGGTGTCGGAGCAGATCCGCATCATCCGGGCGGCCAGCCGGGTGGCGGCGCGTACGGCCGTGCCCTCCGCGTCCTCCTGGCCCGCCGTCTCCTCGGCCGGTTCCGCCACGTAGACGACGTCGACGTCGGAGACGTAGTTCAGCTCGTGGCCGCCGCACTTGCCCATGCCGATGACGGACAGCCGGCAGACGGCGGCGTCCTGCGGGCTCTCGGCTGCGGCTATCGCCAGCGCGGCGCGCAGGGTGGCGGTGGCGAGGTCGGCCAGTTCCGCGGCGGTACGCACCAGGTCGCTGGTGCCGCACACGTCGCGGGCGGCGATGCCGAGCAGGCAGCGGCGGTAGGCGACGCGCAGCGCGTCGGGGGTGTCGGCGCCCGAGAGGGCCCGGACGAAGTCGGCGACGCCCGGGTGCAGGTCGGCGGACTCGTACATCACCAGCGCGTGCCAGTGGGCGGGGTGCCGGGCGAGGTGGTCGCCGAGGGCCTCGGAGGCGCCGAGGATGCCCAGCAGGCGGTCGCGCAGCGGCTTCGCCGTCATGACGGTGTCCAGCAGCGTCCGCCGCTCCGCCGGGTCCAGCTCCTCCGTGAGGCGTACCAGGCTGATCAGCGCCTGGTCGGGGTCGGCCGTCGCGCCCAGCGCCTCCAGCAGCACCGGGTCCGTCCTGACCGTCGACAGCTCGGGCAGCTCCAGCAGCCGCTCGGCCGCCGCCGGGTCCGTGAAGCCGTGCCGCAGCAGCCGCGTGAACGTACTGCTCCGGCGTCCCTGCATCGGCCCTCCCGGCGGGTCATGTGGTGTGGCGGGGTGACGCTCGACTGATTTGGCTTGGCTCCGTGGTGGCGCGTGACCGTGACCCGTGGCGCGTGTCCCGTACCCCGGAACGGTCCCGCGCAAGCCCGGATCGATCAAGGCTTCGGTTTGAGCGTAACCCCCTGCGGGGGGCTCGGTAGCCGGAGTGCGGCCACCAGCCCACCCGACCCCGATCCCGCGCCCCGCACACGGCCCGATCCACCGCCCCGCCCCAGCGACCAAGAGGCCCGCACGGGCGTGGGCGTAAACACATGACCCGCGCCACGCGGCACGGCCCGGCCCCGTACGGCACGCATGGCATGGGCGCAACCGCACGACCCGCACGGTGAGGGCGCAACCACATGACCCGCACCACGCGGCGCGCGCAGCGCGGACTCACCGACCACACCACCCCCCTCCCGGCCGGAGGCCCCCGCCGTGCGGGCGGACATCGCGGGCTTGGCCACGCGGGAGAGTGGCGCGGCGTGGTGGGCGGGGCTGCCCGGTAGGGGGCAGGGGGGCGGCGCCCCAGCAGGAGGGTTGTGGGAGCCGGCGGCAGGCCGTACCTCGGTGTTCGCCTTCATTTCACCCGGCGCCCGCTCGCCCTGACGTGATCGGGCTCTTAAAATTTGTCATGTACAGCGGTTCCTCGTCCTTCCCCCCACTACCGGAGGTACGCCGTGCACGGCTGGACTCTGCCCCGCCGCAGCCGCACCGCTCTGTTGTCCGCAGTCGGCCTCGCCGCCGCGTCCGCCGGTCTGTGGACCGGTCTCGGCGGCTCGGCGCACGCGGCCGGTTCTGTGCCCACCCCCGACCACACCCTCGTGGTGGTCATGGAGAACCACGCGTACAGCCAGGTCATCGGCAGTTCGAGCGCGCCGTACATCAACTCGCTGGCGACCGGCGGCGCGAATCTCACGCAGAGCCACGCGATCACGCACCCGAGCCAGCCGAACTACTACGCGCTGTTCTCCGGGTCCACGCAGGGCGTGACGGACGACAGTTGCGTGAAGATCGGCTTCAGCTCGGCCGCGAATCTCGGCTCCGAGGTGATCGCCGCGGGCAAGACCTTCGGCAGTTACAACGAGACGCTGCCGAGCCAGGGTTCGACGACCTGCAAGAGCGGCAACTACGCGCAGAAGCACAACCCGTGGTTCGGCTTCGGCAATGTCCCGACGTCGACCGCGAAGACCTTCGCGCAGTTCCCGACGGACTACTCGACGCTGCCGCGGATATCCTTCGTCGTACCGAATCTGTGCAGCGACATGCACGACTGCTCGGTGGCGACCGGCGACACCTGGATCAAGAACAACCTGGGCGCGTACGCGACGTGGGCGAAGACCCACAACAGCGTGCTGGTCGTGACCTTCGACGAGGACAACTCGCTGAGCGGCAACCGGATTCCGACCGTCTTCTACGGTCAGCCGGTCACCGCGGGCAGTTCGTCCGCGACCAACTACAACCACTACAACCTGCTGCGCACACTGGAGGATCTGGCGGGTACCTCGGGACACGCGGGCAACGCCGCGTCCGCCGCGGACATCACCGGCATCTGGACCAACTGACCGATGTACGTCAGCGAGAGCCGCGGCAGCACGCCCGCGACACCCGCACCGACGAGCGCGGCGGACAGCCCGACGACAGCGCCGACGACCGCCCGGGGCCCGCGTCCCGGGCGGTCGTCCGCGGTCACCTCGACGGTGCTCGCGCTCGGCGCGGTCAGCCTCATCACCGATGTGTCGTCGGAGATGGTCACCGCGGTGCTGCCGCTGTACCTGGTCACCGGGCTCGGGCTCTCCCCGCTCGGCTTCGGTCTGCTCGACGGCGTCTACAACGGATTCAGCGCGGTGGTACGGCTGGTCGGCGGGCATCTCGCCGACCGCGGCGGGCGGCACAAGGCGGTGGCCGCCTTCGGGTACGGACTGTCCGCGCTGTGCAAGCCGCTGCTCCTGGCCGTGCACACGTTGCCCCTGATCGGCGCGGTGCTCGCCGTCGACCGCACCGGCAAGGGCCTGCGGACCGCGCCGCGCGACGCGCTCATCTCGCTCTCGGCGCCGCCGGAGTCGCGGGGCCGGGCGTTCGGTGTGCACCGCGCGATGGACACCACCGGGGCGCTTCTCGGGCCGCTGGCCGCCTTCCTGATCCTCCGTCAGGCGGCGGAAGGATACGACGCGGTCTTCACCGTCAGCTTCTGTGTGGCGGCGGTCGGCGTGGTCGTGCTGCTGCTGTTCGTGCCGTCGGGCGTACGGCGGTCAACTCCCGTGCCTGACAAGGACGTTGACCGGCCGTCCTTACGGGCCGCCGTGGGGCTGCTCGGGCGGCGGGAGCTGCGCGGGCTGGCGCTGTGCGCGGTGGCGCTCGGGCTCGCCACCGTCAGCGACTCCTTCGTCTATCTGCTGCTGCAACGCCGACTCGGCGTCCCCGACCGGTGGTTCGCGCTCCTCCCGCTGGGCACCGCCGCCGCCTTCCTGCTGCTCGCCGTGCCGCTGGGCCGCTGGGCGGACCGGGTCGGCCGCTGGCGGGTCTTCGTCGGCGGCCACTTCGCGCTGCTCCTGGCGTACGGGCTGCTCCTCGCCCACCTGCGGGCGGGCGTACTGCCGTACGCCGTACTGGCGTTGCACGGGGCCTTCTACGCCGCCACGGACGGCGTGCTGATGGCGGCCGCGGCCGGTTCCGTACCGGCGGCGCTGCGCTCCAGCGGGCTCGCGCTCGTACAGACCGGGCAGGCCGCAGCGCGCTTCGTCTGCTCCATAGCCTTCGGGGCGGCGTGGACCGCGTGGGGCGACCAATCCGCCCTGACGGGGGCCGCGTTGGCACTGACGGCGAGCGTCGCGCTGTCGGTCCGGCTGCGGCCGTCACGGACTCCCACGGCACCGGAGGCGACGGCATGAGCGGGCGGGTCGAGGGCGGTATGAGCATGCGCAACCGGCTGCTGGTGCTGCTGGCCAGCATCACCGTGCTGGCGTGCGTGGCGGGGGTCGCGGTGTGGCGGGCCGCCGACCGGGCCGACCGGAAGAACCAGGTGCAGGCGGGCGGCCCCGCCGTCCGCGCCGGTACGGTCTCGCTGGCCGCCGGCGGCTCCCGTATCGTCTTCCGCTCCATGGCGTGGGGGCCGCACCGCGACGAGTTGGCCTCGGTGCCCGCCTCCGCGCCGGACGGGCCCCGCGTCGCGTCCGGCGTGAAGTGCCTGCGCTTCTACGCGGCGGGCGGCACCGGCATCTGCCTCCAGGCCAAGCGCGGCGCGGTCAACGACTCGTACGACGCGGTCGTCCTGGACTCGGCGCTGCGCGCCACCCGCCGTGTGCCGCTCGCGGGCATCCCGACCCGTGCCCGTGTCTCGCCCAGCGGGCGGATGGCCGCCTGGACCGTCTTCGTCGGCGGCGACTCGTACGCGGGCACCGACTTCTCCACCCGCACCTCGATCCTGGACACCCGCACCGGGACCCTCCAGTCGTCCCTCGAGGACTACGCCGTCACCCGCGACGGGCGCCGCGTGCGCGCCGCCGATATCAACTTCTGGGGCGTCACCTTCGCCGACGACCGGCACTTCTACGCCACGCTCGCCACCGGCGGCCACACCTACCTCGTGCGCGGCGACGTCGCCGCCCGTACCGTCACCACGCTGCGCACCAACGTCGAGTGCCCGTCGCTCTCCCCCGACGGCACCCGGATCGCCTTCAAGAAACGCGTGCCCGGCCTGCCCGCCGACGCCCCCTGGCGCCTCTACGTCCTCGACCTGGCCACCTCGCGCGAGTGGCCGCTGGCCGAGACCCGCAGCGTCGACGACCAGGCCGTGTGGTCCGACAACGCGACCGTCGTCTACTCCCTCCCCGGCGACTACGGCTCCGACCTGTACACCGCCCCCGCCGACGGCACCGGCGCCCCCCGCCTCCTCACCCCCTCGGCCCTGGCCCCCGCCTGGCTGCCCTGACCCCGGAGGTGACGTCCCCCGGGGCGGCCCCGCCTCGGGGGGCGCGGGTCAGCAGACGCGGACGGACTGCGCGGAGGAGAGGTCGCTGTCGGTGTAGCCGGGCGGGCGGCCCGAGTAGTCCTGGGCGACGCTGCCGATGGGGTTCTTGCCGTCGCGGCCGTAGTAGAAGGTGGTGCGCACCCCGCCGACCTGGTTGTTGTTGATCCAGGTGGCCTGCTCGTCGATGGCGATGTTGTGGACCGCGCAGGCGTTCCACGGGCCGAGCCAGTACCACGTGTTGGTGTCCGTGTTGTGGATGTGCAGGCACATGTCGCCCACCGGGGGGAGGTTGCAGTCCACCGCCTGGGCGGGGGACGCGGCCACGAAGCCGACCGTGCCGGCGAGCAGCGCGCCGCTTACCGCGAGGGTGACCGTCCGCTTTCCGATACGCATACTCAAGGGCCTCCTTGTTCGCAGGAATTGACCGAATTCCGCACCCGGAGCCGTGCCGACGCATTGCCGTTCACGGTCGCGCGTAAACGCGCACCGATTCTCCGGGCAGCCCCAAGTAGACGCCGACGTTGGCCGGGATTGCCATTGATTGGATGACGTTCCAATGTTGGGCTGGCGGTTCGGACGTCCGCCCGATCCGTCCGGGAAGGCATCATGCTGCGTCTGTCGCTGGGCCCGGCCGAGCTGGCCAGGACCCGGTTCGCCATCTCACCGATGGTCGAACTGTTCGGTGTCCTGTCCACCGCCATGAGGTCGTCCCGCCGCGGGGAACGGCTCGGCGCGCTGCCGCGGCTGCTGCACGACCGGCAGATGCCCCTGCTGGCGGGGTTCTTCCAGGGCGAGGCGTGGCTGCCGGATTTCATCAGCCCCGCGCCCGCGCGGTTCGCGCCCAGCCTGGATGACGAACTCCACCGGATAGCCACCCTCGCGCCGACCCGGCTGGTGCAGGAAATCACCGTGTTCACCACGGGCTTCGCCGGTCAGGGCTTTCCCGGAACCGAGCTGTCCGCGCCGGTCCTGAGCCAACTCGACCGGGGGGAAACCGCATTCGTCCAGAAAGCGGCTCAGGAACTGCACGCTTTGTGGAACCACACACTCGCAGCGCGCTGGCCGGTGATCCGTGGCCGCCTCGAAGCCGATATCAACGCCCGTTCCCAGCTCATGGCCCGGCAGGGAACCGGCGCGGTCCTGGATTCCCTGCATCCGGACACCAGTTGGCACGACGGCACACTGACCGTCCGCAGCCCGTTCCGCACCACGGTGCCGCACGCGCCGGCCGTCGTCATGATCCCCACCGTCACCGGGGACCTGACGCCGGGCCTCGACCCGATGTTCCAGCACGACACGATGCTCTGCTATCCGGTGTCCCGCGCTCCGTCAGGCCGCCGCGCCGCACAGGGCGGCCACCCGGCGGCCGACGTCCTGGGGGCCACCCGGCACAGCCTGCTGCTGTCGCTGGGCCGCCCCCTCACCACCACGGAGCTGGCCGAGCTCCACCACCTGGACCCGTCGACCGTCTCCTACCACCTCACGCGCCTGCACCGGGCGGGTCTCCTCACCCGGACCCGCCACGGCCACCGCGTCTACTACCGCCGCACCCCGCAGGCCGAGCAGCTCCTCTCGGCTACAGGTTCGGGAGGTTCTTCCGCAGCTCGAAGGCGGTGACCTCGGAGCGGTACTCCTCCCACTCCTGCTTCTTGTTGCGCAGGAAGAAGTCGAAGACGTGCTCGCCGAGGGTCTCGGCGACGAGTTCGCTGCGCTCCATGAGGGTGATGGCCTCGCCGAGGTTCTGCGGGAGGGGCTCGATGCCGAGGGCGCGGCGCTCGGAGTCGGACAGGGCCCAGACGTCGTCGTCGGCGCCGGCCGGGAGTTCGTAGCCCTCCTGGATGCCCTTCATGCCCGCGGCGAGGAGGACGGCGTAGGCGAGGTAGGGGTTGGCGCCGGAGTCGATCGAGCGGACCTCGACGCGGGTGGAGCCGGTCTTGCCGGGCTTGTACATGGGGACACGGATCAGGGCCGAGCGGTTGTTGTGGCCCCAGCAGATGTACGAGGGGGCCTCGCCGCCCGCGCCAGCGGTGCGCTGGGAGCCGCCCCAGATCCGCTTGTAGGAGTTGACCCACTGGTTGGTGACCGCGGCGGTCTCACCGGCGTGCCGGAGCAGGCCCGCGATGAAGGAGCGGCCGACCTTGGAGAGCTGGAACTCCGCGCCCGACTCGTAGAAGGCGTTGCGGTCGCCCTCGAAGAGCGACAGGTGGGTGTGCATGCCGGAGCCGGGGTGCTCGGAGAACGGCTTGGGCATGAAGGTGGCGTGCACGCCCTGTTCGAGGGCGACCTGCTTCATGACGAGCCGGAAGGTCATCACATTGTCGGCGGTGGAGAGCGCGTCGGCGTAGCGCAGGTCGATCTCCTGCTGGCCGGGGGCGCCCTCGTGGTGCGAGAACTCCACCGAGATGCCCATGGACTCCAGCATCGTGATGGCCTGGCGGCGGAAGTCCATGCCGACGTTCTGCGGGGTGTGGTCGAAGTAGCCGGAGTTGTCGGCGGGGGTCGGCCGCCCGCCGTCCATCGGCTTGTCCTTGAGCAGGAAGAACTCGATCTCGGGGTGGGTGTAGAAGGTGAAGCCGAGGTCGGAGGTCTTGGCGAGCGCGCGCTTGAGGACGTAGCGCGGGTCGGCGTACGACGGGGAGCCGTCGGGCATGAGGATGTCGCAGAACATGCGCGCGGTGCCGGGGCTCTCGGCGCGCCAGGGCAGGATCTGGAAGGTGCTGGGGTCCGGCTTGGCGATCATGTCGGACTCGTACACCCGGGCGAAGCCCTCGATGGCGGAGCCGTCGAAGCCGATGCCCTCGTCGAAGGCCTGCTCCAGTTCGGCCGGTGCGACGGCGACCGACTTCAGGTAGCCGAGCACGTCGGTGAACCACAGGCGGACGAAGCGGATGTCCCGCTCCTCCAGGGTGCGGAGAACGAACTCCTGCTGCTTGTCCATATCCATCCATCCTTGCCGGTCAGGCCACCTGCTCCCCGCCACTGGCCATATCGGGGACGCACATCCGGGATTGCGAGCCGAGCATCCCATCACGCGATTTCCGGCGCGTTGCGGGGGCCCTCTCCCCCATAGTGCCTGCCCGCGACGAGTCCTTCATCATCGCGCGGCGCCTGATCGCGGCGCCTGATCGGTGACGGCGCGAAACGGCCGGTGTTTTAATAAGGGTAGCCTTACCTAAGGCGTACGTCTGTTCGCCACAGCTGCGTACCCGTACGAGGAGCCGTACCCGTGGGCACACGCACGCGTGGCGGCGGCCGTCGCGGGGCCCGCCGTCATCGTCGGCTATCTGCTGGACGCCGACTGGCGCCTCACCGACCGCTGGCCGCAACCGCTGATCACGACCGCTGACCGTGGGGTCCGCGCTACCCGAAGGTGTCGATGCTCGCGATCTTCCAGGTGCCGTCCTGGTGCACGGCGTCCACCGCGAACATCGCCGCCGCGTAAGTGGTCGCCGCGTTCGCGGACTTGGCGGTGCTGGTGTTGCTCTGGTCGGCGAAGACCAGGACGCGGGCGCGGTCGCCGTCGAGCAGTTCCACGCCGGTGTCGGTGACGGTCGTGGTCAGCACGAGCTTCTGCGCCGGTGCCTGGGCGCGGACCTGGGCGAGCATCGTCGCGTACTGCTGGACGGCCTTTCCGGTCAGTACGCGCTTGGCCGCGTCGTCGGTGCGGGCGGTGTCGGCGTAGTTGTAGGAGAAGACCGCGTTCACGGCCTGGGCGACGGTGCCTTTGACCTCGCTGGTGCGGGCGGTGTCGGTCAGCGCGGTGTTGCCGGAGGCCACCGAGTCGCGCAGGTCGGACGCCTTGCCCGCGGACCAGGCGGCGAGGCCGCCGAGCAGCACGGTCAGCAGGGCGAGACCGACGGTGAGGACGGTGACGGGGCGCGGGCGCCACTTGCGCGGGCCGCTCCCGGCCTCGGGTTCAGCGTCGGCGGCCGTGCCGGTGGGAGTCCCGGCGGTGACGTCAGCGGTGACGTCGGCGGCCTTGTCGGACGTACGCGGCGGCCGGGCCGGGCGGGTGCGGACGGCGGTCGCGGCGCGGCCCCGGGCGGGGCGCTCCGAACGGTCGCCGCCCTCCGCCTCGGTCTCCGGGCCGGTGTCGGAGTGGACGTCGGTGTCAATGTCGGTCTCGGGGTCGACGTCGGTGGCGGCTTCCGCCGTGCGGGTCACGCGCTCGCGCGGCGGCGCGGTGGCCGCCAGGCGGCGTTGGCGGTTGATGAGGTGGCGGGCGGTCGACATGGGCGGCGGTCCTCTCGCGGACGGCGGGGCGGCTTACTGGCCGTCGGTGGTGGACGGGGACGGCCTCGCGGTGGCGGTGCCGCCGCTCGGGGGCGAGGACGCGGACGGGTCCGCGGCGCTGTCGCCCATCGGGGCCTGGCCGAGGGCGCTGAGCTTCCAGCCCGTGTCGGTGCGGGTGAGTTCGCCGAGCATCCGGCTCTCCTTGACCGCGGGCTTGGCCTTGGGCGCCTCGACGGTGATCCGCAGCGCGATCATCACGCTGGCCTTGCCGGTCCTGGTGTCGAGTTCGGTGACCGCGCCGGACAGGATCTTCGCGGTGCTGACCGTCTGGGCCTGCCGCACCTGCTTCTCGAACGCGGCCCGCCCCTGCACCAGTTGGCTGTGCAGGTCGCCGGTCGTGGAGCTCTCCCAGATGTCGAGCCCGTGGTCGACGTCGGAGTGGTCCAGGGTGTTCATGTTCTGCACCGCCTGCTCCCCCGCCGCGAGCACCGTGTCGCGGGTCCGGGCGAAGGCCGCGTCGTCGTCGTGCGCGGCCCCGTACCAGGACCAGCCGGTCAGGGCGGCGGCGACCGCCGCGGCGACGGCGAGCGCGACGGCCGTGGCGAGCAGCGACCGGCTCGGCGCGCGCAGCCGCGCCCCGAGCCGGTCCCGCGACCCGCCGCCACCCTTGAAGGGCATCCGTGCCATCCGTCTTCCTCCTACCGGGCCTTGAGATCGGTGATCCGCCAGTGGTCGCCGTCGAGCCTGGCGGTGACCGAGAGTTGGGCCGCCGCGCTGGTGGCCGCGGCGCCCTTGCGCTGGGCGGTCTGGTCGAGGAAGACCAGCAGCCGGGCGTGGTCGGCGGTGAGCCGGACGACCCCGGCGCGCACCACCCGTGTGGTCAGGGTGAGTTGCTGCTCGGCGACGCGCTGCCGGATCTGCCCGAACAGCGCCTGGTACTGGTCGGCCGCCGCGCCGTCCAGCAGGTCGCGGGCGGCCCGCTCGGTCGACCCGGTGTCCTCCGGCGTGTACGCGAAGATCTTGCCGAGCGCGTTGCTGACGTCCCCGACGACCCGGTTGGTCGCCTCGGTGTCGGTCAGCGCGCGGTTGTCCGTCGCGGCCGGGTCGGTCAACCGGTGGGCCGCGTAACCGAATCCGCCGCCGCCGAGGAGCAGCAGCACGATCGCGGCGACCGCCGCCGTACGCCGCGCACCGTACGGCCACCGCCAACGCCGTCCGGCGGCGGCCTCGTTGGCCTCCGCCTCGTCCGGAGCGGCGGCCCCCGATGCGTCGGTCTGCGGCGCCTCGGCCTCCGCCGCCTCGGCCTCGGGCTCATGCGTGGTGCTCACTGGGCCGCCTCTCCTAGCTCGCGCCGACGGGCACCGCGGTGAGCGCCGTGAGTTTCCAGCCGTCCGAGGTACGGGACAGGCCCGCCTCGAACCGCTTGCGGTCGGTGGTGGCCGCGCCGCCGCGCGGCATGACCCGGACCTGCACGGTCGCGATGAGCTTCGCTGTACCGGCCCTGGTGTCGAGTTCGGTGACCGCCGCGTCGGTGACCGTGCCCCGGGTGGAGGTGCCGGACTGCTTGAGCGCGGCGGCGTCCGCGGTGTGCGTACGGCTCATGCGGTCGTGCAGCGGCCCGGTCGTCGTGTCCAGCCAGGCCGCGAGGTCGCGGTCCAGGTGGGCCGCGTCCACCGTGTTCAGCCGGGTGATGTCCCGCTGCCCGTCGGTCAGTACGGCGTCGCGGGCCTTGGCGTAATTGAGCGTGCCGTCGCCGCGCGTGTCCGCGTACGACCAGGCGCCGAGCGCGCACACCACGGCGGCGACCGCCCACGCGGTGACCCAGACCAGGGTGGACCGGCGGGCGCTCATCGGGTGCCCCCGAAGCCCGTGCCCCCGAAACGCGTGTCCCCGAAGCCCGTGCCCCCGGAGCGCGTGTCACCGAACCGCGTGTCACCGAGGCCGAGCAGATCCGCCATCGTGCCGCCGGTGGGCCCGGTCGGCAGCGAGGGCAGGCCCAGCGCTCCCGGCAGCACGCTCGTGCCGTACGTCGTCGTCCCGGTGGACGGGCCCGCGGCGGACGGGGGCCCGGCGCCGGTCGGCAGCACCGAGCCGGGCTGCACGGGGTTCGGGACGCCCCCGCCGTTCGGGGCGTTGGCCGAGCCGCGCACGTCGGTGCCGGAGGAGGCGGGGGCGGTGCAGCGGGCCGCGGTGTTGAGGGCGGTGGCGGGCGCCTTGGTGTCGAGGCCGTTGCGGTACGTGGTGCCGCCGTATCCGGAGGTGCAGGGCAGCGGGGAGAAGAAGGTGACGGCCATGCCGAAGTGCAGGCCCTTGCCGTCCACCGCCGTCGATCCGGCGGCGGCCACCGCGGGCACCTTGACCAGGAATTCCTCGATGCCGTGCTGCCGGGTGACGGCCACGTCCGAGGTGGTCAGCAAGTTGGCGAGGACGACGCTGAGTTGGGGTCCGACGTCCCGCAGCAGCGCGCTGACCTGCCCGGCCGCGTCGGGCGCCGCGGCGATGAGCCGTCGCAGGTCGGTGTCGGAGTCGTTGAGCTGCTTGGCGAGCTGACTGGCGCTGCTGGCGAAGGACTTGATGGCGTCGCCCTCGTCGGCCTGCGTGCGCAGCACCGTCCGCCCGTCGGCCATCAGCGTGATGTTGCCGGGCAGGTTCATGTCCGCGGCGGAGATGAACTCGCCGCTGGTGTCGAGCAGCGACTGGAGGTTGTCGCCCTGTCCCGCGAACGCCTTGCCGAATTCGTCGACGACGGTCTGAAGGGACTTCAACGGGACCGATCCGGCCAGGCTGTTGACGCTGGTGAGCAGGTTGGTGACGGGCGCGGGGATGGTGGTGTCGGCGCGTTCGACGCGGGAGCCGTCGGCGAGATACGGCCCCTGGTCGGTGGTCGGCCGCAGGTCGATGTACTGCTCGCCGACGGCGGACAGGCTGGCGACGACGGCCTTGAGGTGGGAGGGGATGTGCGGCGCGGAGTCGTTGATCCGCAAGGACGCCTCCACGCCGTCGTCGGTGAGTCTGATCGGGCCGACCCGGCCGACCGAGACACCGCGGTAGGTGACGTTGGCGTGCTCGAACAGGCCGCCCGCTTCAGGGAGTTCGACCTTGACGGTGTAGTAGCCGCGCAGGCCCACGTACCGGCCGAGGTCGGCGTAGCGGACGCCGATGAAGCCGAGCACGAGCACGGCGATCAGCAGGAAGGCGATGTTCTTGGCGATGGTGACGCGGGTCAGCATCAGCGGCCCCCGGTCCTGGTCGAGCCGGTGACCGACGGCAGCGGCAGCGGGATGCCCGCCTCCCGCAGCTTCTTGTCGACGGTCCTCGTCCGGTCGGCCTTGGTGTGCGCGGACATCGGGTTCTCGGGGTCGGGCGGGTAGACGTTCCCGGACGCGGGCATCTCGGGGATGAGCTGCGTGCCGGGTACGGCGGTCAGGTCGAGGTAGACGTTGAGGTAGTCGCCCTTGACGCCGTTGAGGACCTCGTCGGTGAACGGGTAGGTGACCAGCACCTGGAGCGAGTCGGGCAGCGCGTCGCCCGCGTCGGCGAGCCGTCGCAGGGTGGGCGCGAGGGCCTTGAGGTCGGCGACCATGTCGTCCTTGCTGCGGTTGACGGTGTCCACCGCGACGCCGGAGAGCGTGTCCAGCGAGCGCAGCATGGTGACCAGCGAGCCGCGCTGCTGTTCCAGCACCTTCAGTCCGGGGCTGAGGCCGGTCAGTACGGTGCCGATCTTCTGGTCGCGGGCGGCGAGGGTGGCGGACAGTTCGTTGACGCCGTCGAGCGCGTCGGTGATGTCCTGCTTGTGGGCGTCGAGGTCGCTGACGAGCGTGTCGACCTGGTGGAGCATGGAGCGGATCTGCGGTTCGTTGCCGGTCAGGGCCTTGTTCAGCTCCACCGAGATGGTCTTGAGCTGGGCGACGCCGCCGCCGTTGAGCAGCATGGACAGTGCGCCGAAGACCTCTTCGACCTCGGGGTTGCGGTTGGTGCGCGAGGCGGGGATGACGGCGCCGTCGCGCAAGGTGCCGCTGGCGGCCCGCGTGCCGGGCGGCGCGGAGAGCTGGATGTACTTCTCGCCGAGCAGGCTGGACTGTTCCAGGTGCGCGTACGCGTTGGCGGGCAGTCGCACCTTGCCGTTGACCTTCATGGTGACGGTCGCGGACCAGCCGTCGGCGCCGAGGCCGATCTTGGTGACGCGGCCGACGGCGACGTCGTTGACGCGTACGGACGCCTGCGGGACGAGGTCGAGGACGTCGGCGAAGTCGGCCTTGACGGTGTAGGGGTGGCCGCCGAGGTCGGCGCCGCCGGGCAGCGGCACGTTCTGGACGTTCAGCGAGCAGCCGGCGAGGGCGAGCGCGAGCAGCGCGGTCCCGCCGACGGTGGCGGCGCTCCCCCGGGTGTGCGGACGCTTCATCGGGCCGCCCCCTTGGTGTAGACGGTGCCGACCGCCGGCAGGGGCAGCGGCAGGGTCTTGGCGTCCTTGGCCGCGGGTGTGAAGTCGGAGCCGGTCCTTGCGGTGTCCTTGGCGGCGGCGGGCGAGATGTCGCCGCCCATGCTCAGTTCGTTGATGTTGGCGCGCCCGTCGATGGTGCCGTGCTGCGGGTCGTAGGCGTTGAGGAGGTTGTCGGCGGCCAGCGGCGCGGTGTCGAGGAGTTCGGCGAGTGAGGCGCGCTGGTCGACCAACGTCTGGGTGATCGGGGCGAGTTTGCCGATGCTGGTCTTCAGCCGGGCCCGGTTGTCCTGGATGAAGGTCTTCACCTGGCCGAGCGCGGTGGACAGTTGGTGCAGCGCGCCGCCCAGGTTCTCCTTGTCCTCGGCCAGGAAGCCGCTGACGGTGGAGAGTTGGTCGGTGGCGGCCCGTACCTTGCCGTCGTTGTTCTTCAGCATGGTGGTGAAGGACTGGAGGTAGGACAGGGTCGCGAAGAGGTCGTCGCTGTGGCCGTTGAGGGTCTTGGTGGCCTGGCCGAGCTGGTCGATGCTGTCGCCGATGGCCTTGCCGTTGCCGTCGAGGTTCTTCGCGCCGGTGTCGAGGAGGTTCGACAGGGCGCCGGTGGCGTTGGCGCCGTTCGGGCCGAGGGCGTCGCTGAGCCGGGTGATGCTCTCGTAGAGCTGGTCGACCTCGACGGGGGTCGCGGTGCGGGTGGCCGGGATGACGGTGCCCGCGGTGATCCGGGGGCCGCCGGTGTAGGCCGGGGTGAGCTGGATGTAGCGGTCGGCGACGACGCTGGGCGCGACGACGACGGCGCCGGCTCCCGCGGGGACCTTCACCCCGTGGTCGAGGACCAGCACGACCTTGACCTGCTTGCCCTGCGGCTTCACCGAGTCGACGGTGCCGACCTTGACGCCGAGCACGCGCAGGTCGGATCCGGCGTAGACGCCCACGGCGTGGTCGAAGTAGGCGGTGATCCTGGTGCCGTCGGGGCCGCCGAAGAGGCGTACGCCGCCGTAGGCGAGGGCCGCGAGGACGACGGCGAGCACCGTGCCGAGGGCGATGGCCCGCCGCCCTCGCGCGGCGCGGCCGATGGATGCCTTCACGATGTGCCTCCCGTCGCCTTGGGCGGTTCGCACCCGGTCGTCGGCTGGGTGCCCGGGGGCAGATAGCTCTTGGGGACCAGGCCGCACAGATAGCTGTCGAACCAGCGGCCGTTGCCGAGGGTGTTGCCGACCAGCCGGTAGTAAGGCCCGGCCAGGGCGAGCGCCTTGTCGAGGCTGGACTGGTTGGCGAGCAGTACGCCGGTGACCCGGTCGAGGGCGTCCAGGGTCGGGCCGAGCTGCCGGTTGTTGTCGGCGACCAGGCCGTTGAGCTGGGTGCCGAGGTCCTGGGTGCCGGTGAGCAGCGCGTGGATGGCGTCGCGGCGCTTCTGGATCTCGCCGAGCAGCAGGTTGCCGTCCGAGATCAGCGTCTGGAAGCGGCTGTTCTGGTCGGAGAGGGTCTTGGTGAGCTGCTTGCTGCCCGCGAGCAGGTCGGCGAGCTGGGCGTCCCGGCTGGAGATGGTCCGCGACAGCGACGACAGGCCGGTGGCGGCGCTGCGCACCGAGGCCGGGGTGTCCTTGAAGGTGTCGGAGAGGGTCTGGAAGCTGGCGGCGAGCTGCGTGGTGTCGATCGACCCGAGGGTGTTGCCGAGGCCGTCGAGCGCCTGCGTGACGTCGTACGGCGAGGTGGTGCGGGTCCTGGGGATGCGCTGGCCGGGGTTCTGCGCGCGGCTGCCGAGCGGGTCGACGGCCAGGTACTTCTCGCCGAGCAGCGTCTTGATGCCGATGGCGGCGGTGCTGGCGTCGCCGATCCAGGTGTCCTTGACGCGGAAGGTGACCTTGACCTGGGCGCCGTCCAGCGACACCCCGGTGACCTTGCCGACCTTGACGCCCGCGACCCGCACCTCGTTGCCGGACCTGAGCCCGGCGGCCTCGGTGAAGCTCGCGCTGTACGTGGTGCCGCCGCCGATCAGCGGGAGCGCGTCCGCGTTGTACGCGACCAGGCCGGCCAGGGCGAGCACGAGCAGGCCGACGGTGCCGACGAGGACGGGGCTGCGTTCGCGCAGCGGCCGGAAGAGGGGGCGGCCCCGGCGCGCGGGGGCGCGGAAGCGGAGGCGCGGGGTCGGTATGCGGGGGCGGTTCATGACCGGCACCTCGATTCGGTGATCGCTATGCCGGTGGGCGGCTTGCTGCCGTCGGAGGTGGTGACCCCGGCGACGGTGGCCTGGCAGAGGTAGAGGTTGAGCCAGGAGCCGTAGGAGGCGAGCCGGCCGATGGTCTGGAGCTTGGCCGGGGTCTTGGTGAGGAAGTTCTCCAACTGCGGTGTGTTGTCGGCGAGGTTGGTGGACAGCCGGCCGAGCTGGGCGATGGAGTCCTTCAGCGGCTGGCGGCCGTCGGTGAGCAACCCGGCGGTGCTGGTGGTGAGTTGGGAGATCGCGGTGATCGACTGGCCGATCGGTTCGCGGTCGGAGGCGAAGCCGCTGACGAGCTGCTGGAGCGAGGTCACCAGGTCGTTGAACCCGGCCTCGCGGGTGTTCACCGTGGTGAGCACCGAGTTGAGGTTGTCGATGACCTGGCCGATCACCTTGTCCTTCGCGGCGAGCGTCGTGGTCAGCGAACCGACGTTGCTGATCAGGCTGTCGACGGTGCCGCCCTCGCCCTGGAGCACCTGGACGATCTCGCCCGCGAGCTGGTTGACGTCCTTGGGCGACAGGCCCTGGAACAGCGGCTGGAAGCCGTTGAAGAGCTGGGTGAGGTCGAGGGCCGGGGTGGTGCGCTGGAGCGGGATGGTGTCGCCGGGGGCGAGCGCCTGGCCGACCGGTCCCGTGCCCTGCTGGAGGTCGATGTACCGCTGGCCGACCATGTTGAGGTACTTGATGGTGGCGGTCACCGAGCCGGGCAGCTTCCGGGCGCGCTGCACCGAGAAGTGCACCTGCGCGACGCGGTGGTCGACGACCTTGATCGAGTCGACCTGGCCGACCTTGACCCCGGCGATCCGGACGCTGTCGCCCGAGGTGAGGCCGGTGGCGTCGGTGAACCGGGCGTTGTAGCCGGTGGTGTCGCCGACGTCGGTTCCGCCCGCGATGCTCACCGCGAGGACGGTGGTGGCCAGCGCGGTGACCAGGATGAAGATCAGCGACTTGACGATCGGTCCGACGAGGCTGCGGCGCTTCACCGCACCGTCACCTCCGCCCCTCGGTAGACGGGACCGGTGAGCAGGCTGCTCCAGTCGGGGAGCGAGCCGGGGTCGGTGCCGATGCCCGGCGCGAGGAGTTCGTTGATCAGCTCGTTCTCCTGCGGGGAGTTGGCCGGAGAGTCGGTGGTGGTCACGCTGGACGTGGACGCCGTGGACGCCGTGGACGCGGTGGACGTGGTGGCGGTCGGCGAGGTCGCGGACTTCGTGGAGTGCGTCGCGGCCGGTGCGCCGCCGCGGCCGGTGTACGGGACCGGGTAGCACTGCGGGCCGCCGCTCGCGTCGTACACCGGGGTGTCCTTGCCGGGTACGTACTTGCCGCGGGACGGCACGCTGGTGAGGTCGACGTGCAGTCCCGGCTCGTGGGTGCCCTTGCCGAGCGCCTTGTCCATGACGGGGACGAAGGCGGCCAGGGTGCGCAGCGTGCAGGGGAAGGACGGGGAGTACTTCGCGAGCAGCCCGAGGGTGCCGCGGCTGTCGGCGGTCAGCCGGATGATGGTGTCCTTGTTCTGCCGCAGATACGTCGTCAGGTCCTGCGCGGTGGCGGTGGTACTGCCGTACACGCTGTTGAGGTCGGCCTGTTCCTCGGCGATGGTGCCGCTGGTCCTGGTGAAGTCGGTGAGGGCCTGCACGATGTCGGGCGCGGCGGCGTTGTAGACGTGGCTGACGGTGACGAGCTGCTTGATGTCGTCGTTCAGCACGGGCAGTTCGGGGTTGAGCTTGGTCAGGTAGCGGTCGAGCTGGACGAGGGTGGTGCCGAGCTGGGTGCCGCGGCCGTCGAGCGCGGTCGCGACGGCGTTGAGGGTCGCGGCGAGCTTCTGCGGCTGGACGGCGGTGAGCAGCGGCAGCACGTTGTCGAGCACCTGCTGGAGCTCGATGGCGTCGCTGGAGCGGTC
This sequence comes from Streptomyces sp. NPDC003300, assembly GCF_040610915.1. Lineage (NCBI taxonomy): Bacteria > Bacillati > Actinomycetota > Actinomycetes > Kitasatosporales > Streptomycetaceae > Streptomyces > Streptomyces sp. NPDC003300. The sequence goes on from NZ_JBEXNE010000002.1 coordinate 452,007, forward strand.
CTGGGCGATGGTGCTGTCGGCGGCGAGGGTGGGGCCGCCGCCGGTGGTGTCGGTGCCCGCGGGGGGTACGAGGGCCACGAAGCGTTCGCCGAACAGCGTGGTGGGCAGCATCTGCGCGGTGACGTCCGCGGGGATGCGCTTGAGCTGGCCGGGGTCGATGGCGAGGTTGAGCCGGGCGCCGTCGCCGTCGGCGCTGATCGAGGCGACCCGGCCGACGACGACCCCGCGCAGTTTCACGTCGGCGCCCTGGTGCATCTCGTTGCCGACGGTGCCGGTCTCCAGGTGGACGGTCGCGGTGTCGCTGAACGTCTTGTCGTAGACGGCGACCGCGAGCCAGGCCAGCAGCGCGGGCACCAGCAGGAAGACGACGCCGGCGGTCCTGCGGCGGGCGGTGGCGCCGCCGGTCGGGCGGCGGCGCGGGGCCGGGGGCGCTCCGGCGGGACGGGTGTCGGTGGTGGTCATCCCGCCACCCGCACCGTCGTGGTGGCGCCCCAGATCGCCAGGCTGAGGAAGAAGTCGGTGATCGAGATGATCACGATGGCGTTGCGCACCGAGCGGCCGACGGCGATGCCGACGCCCGCGGGGCCGCCCTTGGCGGTGAATCCGTAGTAGCAGTGGGCGAGGATCACGATGACGCTGAAGATCAGCACTTTCAGTCCGGAGAGCAGGACGTCCTGCGGGGACAGGAAGAGGTTGAAGTAGTGGTCGTAGGTGCCCGCGGACTGGCCGTTGAACATGACGGTGACCATCCGGGAGGCGACGTAGCTGCTGAGCAGGCCGATGCCGTAGAGCGGGACGATGGCGACGACCCCGGCGATGATCCGGGTGGTGACCAGGTACGGCATGCTGCGCAGGCCCATGCCCTCCAGCGCGTCGATCTCCTCGTTGATCCGCATCGCGCCGAGCTGGGCGGTGAATCCGGCGCCGACGGTGGCCGACAGGGCCAGGCCCGCGACGAGCGGGGCGATCTCGCGGGTGTTGAAGTAGGCGGAGATGAAGCCGGTGAACGCGGCGGTGCCGAGCTGGTTCATCGCCGCGTAGCCCTGGAGGCCGACGACGGTGCCGGTGGCGAGGGTCATGCCGATCATCACGCCGACGGTGCCGCCGATGACGCCGAGGCCGCCGCTGCCGAACACGACCTCGGCGAGCAGGCGTTGGACCTCTTTGAGGTAGCGGCGCAGGGTGCGCGGGATCCACAGCACGGCGGTGATGTGGAAGATGAAGTGGTCGCCTGTCTCGTCCAGCCAGTGCAGCCAGCGGCCGGTGTTCCGGCGTCGGCGCGGCCGTGGTCCGTCGGGCGGCGGCTCGGCCTGCGGGGTGTCCTTGTCCAGGAGCGCCATCGCTCAGGCTCCCTTCTGCGGGACGAGCTGGAGGTAGATCGCGGTCAGGACGACGTTCACCAGGAACAGCAGCAGGAAGGTGATGACGACGGACTGGTTGACCGCGTCGCCGACGCCCTTGGGGCCGCCCTTGGGGTGCAGGCCGCGGTAGGCGGCGACGATGCCCGCGATGAAGCCGAAGATCACGGCCTTGATCTCGCTGATGTACAGGTCGGGGAGCTGGGCGAGCGCGGAGAAGCTGGACAGGTACGCGCCGGGGGTGCCGTGCTGGACGATGACGTTGAAGAAGTAGCCGCCCGCGGTGCCGACGACCGAGACCAGGCCGTTGAGGAAGACCGCGACGAGCATCGTCGCCAGGACGCGCGGCACGATCAGCCGCTGCACCGGGGAGACGCCCATCACCTCCATCGCGTCCAGTTCCTCGCGGATCTTGCGCGAGCCGAGGTCGGCGCAGATGGCGCTGCCGCCCGCGCCCGCGATGAGCAGGGCGACGATCAGCGGGCTCGCCTGCTGGATGACGGCCAGCACGCTGGCGCCGCCGGTGAACGACTGGGCGCCCAACTGCTGTGCCAGTGAGCCGACTTGCAGGGCGATGACGGCGCCGAAGGGGATCGAGACCAGAGCGGCGGGCAGGATCGTCACGCTGGCCACGAACCAGAACTGCTCGATGAGTTCGCGCATCTGGAACGGCCTGCGGAAGGTGTCGCGCACGGTGGTGGCGGCGAGCGTCATGAGCTGCCCGGTCTCGCGCAGCGCGCCGGTGCCGGGGATCGGGCGGCGCGGCACGGTGACGCGTTCGGGGCGCGGCGGGGTCGGCTCGGGTCCCGGTCCCGGGACCCGTACGGGCGCGGTCATGCGGGCTCCCCCTGGACGGGGACGAGTCCGGCCTGTACGGCTTCGCGGGTCGCGGCCGGGAGCTGGTCCCACATGGCCAGGACGCGGGCCCTGCGGCGCTGTACCGCCTGCCGGGGCGGCAGTCCGGGTGACGGTTCGAGCTGCGGCGCGACGCGGCGCGGGGCCGCGGGCAGCTCGCGGCCGTTCAACTGCTCGCGGGCCAGGGCCGCTTCGTCCTTCTCCTCCGACATCCCGATCGGTCCGTCGCGGCGTCCGCTGAGGAACTGCCGTACGACCGGCTCGTTGCTGGTGAGCAGCAGCTCGCGGGGGCCGAAGGCGACCAGTTCGCGGCGGAAGAGCATGCCCATGTTGTCGGGCACGGTCGAGGCGATGTCGAGGTTGTGGGTGACGATCAGCATCGTCGCGTCGATCTGCGCGTTGAGGTCGATGAGGAGCTGCGAGATGAACGAGGTGCGGACCGGGTCGAGGCCGGAGTCGGGTTCGTCGCACAGGATGATCTGCGGGTCGAGCACCAGGGCGCGGGCGAGTCCCGCGCGTTTGCGCATGCCGCCGGATATCTCGCCCGGCAGTTTGCCCTCGGCACCGAGGAGGCCGACCATGTCGACCCGCTCCATGACGATGCGGCGGATCTCGGACTCCTTTTTCCTGGTGTGCTCGCGCAGCGGGAAGGCGATGTTGTCGAAGAGGTTCATCGACCCGAAGAGCGCGCCGTCCTGGAACATCAGGCCGAACATCTTGCGCGCCTCGTAGATGTCGCGCTCCGGGCTGTTCACCATGTCGACGCCGCCGACGAGCACCCGGCCGCGTTCGGGCTTGAGCAGGCCGATGAGCGATTTCAGGAATACCGTCTTGCCGGTTCCGGAAGGGCCGAGCATCACGCTGACTTCACCGGGCGGCAGTGTGAGCGTGACGTCCTGCCAGACGTTCTGCGTACCAAAGGACTTGGTGAGTCCTTCGACGATCACTTCGATTCCCATTGCACCTCCCGGAGCTGATCAGTGGTGGGGCGGTTCGGGAAAGGCGATCTCCGGATCGCATCCCGAGGCCGCGATGGGCACGCACAGCGGTCCCTGGATGAGATTCAGTGAGTTGCCGTGCCCCGATATCGCCGAGGTGAAGAGGGAATTCAGGTTCTCTCCGTGGCTGCCGCAGCCGGTGAACGGGGGAATGTAGAGGTCGTCCTGGGCCAGCGGCCCGCCGTCCTGCACTCCGTAGTCCGTGGGTCCGGTCGGGCGGCCGGTCAGTGAACTGCGGTCGTAGCCGACGAGTTTGATGTCCAGCGGCGCCGAGGCGCGGCAGTCGGCGCCGACGTCCAGCGGTACGCCGTTGACCTTGACGTCGGACAGCCGCAGTTCCTGCTTGCCGTAGATGGTGCTGGTGGTGATCGTGCCGAGGTTGCTGGTGCCGACCGTGACGACGGTCATCAGGCCCTTGGGGAGCAGTTCCATCCGGGCGGTGACCGGCACGAACCCGAAGGTCAGGAAGGTGGTGTCGGACGGCGGCAGGGCCAGCTTCGCGATCGAGTCGATCTCGAAGTACTGCTTGAGCGGGTCGGGGTCGGTGAACTCCGTCCAGATGCTCTTCTGCACGACGGTGACGCGGGTCGGCTTCTTGGTCAGGTCGTTGATGACCGCGGCGCCCTTGAGCTTGAAGACGTTGGAGTAGCCGGTGACGTAACCGCACTGGGAGTACGGGGGGAACGGCGGGTCGCCGGGGCCGGGGCTGCGGACGGCGTTGGGCGGCCGGGGAATGGAGTCCATGACCGCGGGGTCGGTGTCGCCCTCCGGCGGGTCCTCGCAGTCGTGCACGCCGGAGTGCGGGGGCGAGGCCAGCGTGATGGTGTTGCGGCCGTCGGACCGGGCGGCGTCGGGGGCTCCGTCGCCCGCGCCCTCGCCGGTCTTGCCGACGCCCGCGCGGGAGCCGGTGCGCGGCGTGGGGGCGGCGGCCGAGGAGCCGCCGGGCGCGGTGGCGTGGCCGGGTCCCGAGGAGCCGCCGGGGGTGCCGGGGACGGAGACGGTACCGAGGAGGTCGCCCTGGTCGGGCTTGGGGGCGCAGGTGCCGATGATGTCGGCGGCGTCCTTGGCGGCCTGGCCCGTACCGGCGGAGTCCGCGGCCGTGCCGGTCGCGCTGTCGGCGCCGGACGCGCTGTCGCTGTCGGTGCCGGTCGCACTGTCGGTGCCGGTGCTCGGGGAGTCGGGCGGTGCGGACGCGGGGTCGGTCACGGGGCTGAGCTTGAGGTCCAACTCCCCTGCGGTGAAGCGCACTTCGCCGGAGGCGGTGACCGTCAGCGGCGGCACCGCGCCGCCGAAGGTGAGCACCAGGTCCCCGTCGCCCTTGAGGGGTGTCGAGGGGGCGGTCAGTCCCGGCCATACGGCGTCCGCTCGCGAAGTGCCCTGCGCGACATGGGCGGTGAGGCTCGCGGCGCCGGTCAGGGCTGTGGTGCCGGCGGGCAGCAGCGCCTCGGCGCCGGCCCGCGGCATGGTGACCGTCGCCGTCAGGTCGCCCGGCTGGATGGGCTTTCCGACCACGGCGGTGTCCGGGTAGTTCTGCACCAGCGCGACGGTGACGTCCTGGACGACGGCCTTGTCGGTGCCGCCGGAGCCGTCGGCGGCCGTACCGGCGGGGAAGGCGCACGCGTATCCGAGGGTCACCTTGCCGTCCGGGCCGCTGGCCGCGGAGTCGGGTCCTGGCAGCAGTCCGGCCAGGAGCGCCGCCGCTGCGACAGCGGCGAACCGCACCGCGCGGCGCGGCTTCACGGCACCCCTCATTACGGAACTCCTCAGGAAGGCGTCGGCGACGCAGGACATTACGGTCGAGTAATAAGGCCCCACAAGTGATCGACCGGACGAATATTCGACGGCGTGGACCGGGGCGGATTTCCTGTCACCGAATGACAAAACACAAGCGGAGTTTTGTCCTCCAGTGCGTGTTCGGGACCCCGGCCGCCACTGCGGCGGTCCGGGGTCCCGGTTCGGCCGGCGCGGGCTTCAGCGGTCGCGGCGGCCGGTGTTACGCGAGGGGCGGGCTCAGGGAGAGACGACCTTCAGCGTCGTGGGGGTCACGACGTAGCCGGCCGAGTAGGTGGCCAGGTCGTTGTTGTTGATCAGGCCGAGGCACAGACCGGAGACGTTGTACGCCTTGAGGGTGCCGCCGGTGATGGCCAGCGTGTGGGTGGAGTTGGTGTACGTGGCGTTGAGGGTGGCGCCGTTGCCCACGCCGCTGGGGTCGGCGAAGGTCGCGTTGCACAGACCGGACAGGGTGGCCTTGACGCCGGTCAGCGTGCCGGTGGTGACGCCCGCGGACGTGGTGGCGGCGGTGCCGGTCAGCGTCCACGGGGTGCCCTGGGCGGCGACGGAGAAGGTGATGCCGCCGACCTTGCAGGTGTTCCACGAGACGGTGTTGATGGTGCCGAGGGTGCCGCCGTGCGAACCGTTGGTCACGGTGGCGGTGGCCGCCGACGAGGTGCAGGTGAGCTTGGTGCCCGTGGTGGTGTCGGTCAGCGTGGGCGTGGTGGCCGTCGCGGTGATCGCACCGGTCGACGAGCTGCCCGAGACGGTGTACGTGACGGCCGAGGCCGGGCTGACCGCGAGGCCGAGCGCCGCCGCCATCGCGGCACCGGTGACCATGGTTCCCTTGGCGGTCCTGGAGAGCTTGTGCACGGGCTGATCCTTCCTGGGAGATGACGTACCTGATAAACCGGCTTCCGCGTCTTCCATGTGTGGCGGGAAGGGGAATTCGGTTACGACTCACTACCTGGAACGTGGCACCGATTCCGCTCGGTTGCCCTTGCGGAGCAGGACGTTACGCACGGGTAACCCGGAGGCGCAATAATCCCGGCCAAGATTCTCCGGCGGACCCTACTCTCGGGTATTTTTCTGTCACGGAAGCAACAGTGCGCCGGGATTTTTTATAAGCAAGTGAGCAAGTCGGCCGCACGGTGCGCGCATCGGCCGGCCCGACGGGCGATCACCCGGAGTGCAACCATGGCCATCGGTCGCCGTCGCCCACCGTCGCGGGCCTGACACGTTTCCGTGTGCAAGGTGCTGCGTTCCGTACGCGATTGGTCTATGTTGCAGCGAGGTTGCCCGCGACTACCATGCGTGGCACACCACTTCACCGGTTCACCGGCCAGCAGGGCCGTCGCGGGAGGGGGGTACGGACATGACCGTAACGCGGCAGACGCCGGAGCAGGCGGAATCAATCGGTCCGATTCCACGGGAGTTCGCCGCCATCATGCGGCCGGAACTCCCCAGCCTTTTAAAAGAGATGGCCACGGAAATCGTCACCACGATCCCCGAATACGGCCACTTGCTGGAGGGCCCGAACGCCCGGGTGATCAAAATCGGTATCGAGCAGAGCATCGCCACTTTCGTCGACCGGGTGGCCGCGCCGACCGCGACCACCGCGCTCCGCGACGACCTGTGCCGCCAGTTCGGCCGCTTCGAGGCGTACGAGGGCCGCAGCCTGGACAACCTCCAGGCCGCGTACCGCATCGGCTGCCAGGTGGCGCTGCGCCGGGTGCGCAGCGTGGGCCGCCGCTACAACCTGTCGGCGTCCTTCATGCTGACCTTCGCCGACGCGCTCTTCGCGTACATGGGCGATCTCGCCGAACTCTCCCGCGAGGGCTATGTGCAGGCGATGGCGGAACTGGGCGAGGAGCCCGACAATCGCCGCCGCCGGCTGTTGCGGCGGATTCTCAACGGCGCCTCCGTGGCCCGCAGCGCGCTGGCGGAGCTGGCCGAGCACTCGGCGTGGCCGCTGCCGGAGGAGGTGACGCTGATCGCGGTCGCCCCCGACACGCGTCCGGCCGGGGCGGCGCTCGACAAGGACATCCTGATGGACTTCGCGGACCCGGAGCCGCATCTGCTGGTGCCGGGACCGTTCACCGACGAGCGGCGGGAGCGGCTGCACGCGGCGCTCAACGGCTGCCGGGCGGCGATCGGGCTGACCACCTCGCTGAGCGAGGCCGCGGATTCGCTGCGCTGGGCCCGGCACACACTGGCGCTGGCCGACGCCGGGATCATCGACGACGACTCGGTGGCGCTGAGCGAGAACCATCTGCTGCCGCTGTGGTTATTGGGCGATCCCGCGCTGGTCACGCAGATCGCCAAGCGCTATCTGGGGCCGCTGGTCGGGCTGACCGCCACCCAGCGCGCCCGGCTGATCGACACCCTGCGGATCTGGCTGACCACCCGAGGCACCGCGGCGCAGATCGCCGACCAGCTCGGCGTGCACCCGCAGACCGTGCGCTACCGGATCCGTATCCTCGACCGCGCTTTCGGCGACCAACTCGCCCGCCCCGACGACCGGTTCGCCACCGAGATCGCGCTGCGCGCGCTGCACCTCCAGGAGAACGGCGAAACGCCGGACGGCGGCCTCCTGTCGGAGGACCGCCGCCCGGCGCGCGACCCCTCACGCTACGAGGAGTAGACCTCGAACTCGGAGATCTGGCCCGCGGGCCAGCCGGTGTTGCCGGTGATGGTCAGCCGTACGTAGCGGGCGCTCGCGGGAGTCACCGGGATGGTGACGGTGTTCCCGCTCGCGGGGTTGAAGGTGTAGCCCGCGGACGACTTCAGCGTGCTGTAGGTGTTGTTGTCGGTGGAGCCGAGGACGCTCAGCGTCTCGGTACGGGGGGCCCACGCCGTGGCGGGCGGGAGCTTGAGGACGACCCGGCCGACGGTCCTGGCCGCGCCGAGGTCGACGGTCAGCGACTGCGGGAAGGCGTTGTTGGTGCTCTCCCAGTAGCTGTTGGCGTTGCCGTCCACCGCGTTGCCCGCGACGTAGACATCGGAGTGACCGGTGTCGGAGGCCGGGTGCCCCTGGGCCAGGTTGCCGGAGGCCGGGGTGGTGGGGGGCGTGGTCGGCGGGGTGGTCGGGTTGCCCGAGCCCGGCTGCGGCCAGGTGGAGCAGTCGTTCCAGTTGCTGTCCCAACCGCTGTTGCCCGCACCGCGGTTGATGGTGAAGGCGGGCAGGTTCGCCGGGTAGGAGCAGTTGTACGTACCCGTCGCGCCGGTGCCGGTGGCCGTCACATTGGTGAAGGTCGCGGAGCCGGGCGTCTCGGCCTGCACCACGACCGTGCCGGTGTTGCTGGCCGTCGCGCCGCTGACGGTCACGCCGTTGATGGTGTAGCCGTGGCCGCCGCCGGAGACGAACTCGAAGTCGCTGTACGGGCTGCCGATGAAGGTCGTGTTGCTGATCCGGATGTCGTTGTTGATCGCGTAGTCATAGCTGTCCACGCGCAACGCACCCATCGGGTGGCCCCAGTTGGGGTTCAGCGCGCCGGTACGGATCAGGGTGTTGCCGGAGACCGTGACGGTGCCGGACAGCGGGTTGAAGGGCTGGAGGAACGCCTGGTTGGAGATGGCGATGCCGCCGCCGAGCGCGTTGGTGTCGGCGATCACGTTGTTGGAGACGGTGTTGTTGCTGCCGCCGTAGATCGCGATGCCGTTGGCCAGGTTGGGCTGCACGATGGTGTTGTTGCTGAAGGTGTTGCCCGTGTCGGGCGCGCCGAGCGACCACATGGCGAGACTGTCGTCGCCCTGGTTGCGCAGGAAGTTGTTCTTCACCTGGACGCCGTTGGCGCTGCCGTCCAGGTTGAGGCCGTCGGCGGTGGTGCCGAGGATGCGGTTGTTCTGCACCACGAGGTTGTTGTTGTTGCCGGTCAGCCACAGACCGCACTTCTCGCGCTGCACCCAGATCCCGGAGACCACCGAGTTCGGGCCGAGGCTGCCGGTGATGAAGCTGTCGGGCGAGCCGTCGTTGCGGACGCTGACCTCGCCGAAGACGGCGAAGTCGTACAGCTTGGTGTTGCCGCTCGCGCTGGTCTGGTCGATCAGGTGCGAGCTGTGCAGCACGGAGTACCAGTTGCCCGCGCCGCGGATGGTGACGCCGTCGGCCTGGATGGTGGAGCCCAGCTTGAAGTCGCCGGACGGGATCCAGACCTCCTTGCCCTGCGACTTCGCCTGGGCGATGGTCGTGTTGAAGGCGCTGGTGGAGTCGGCGCCCCCGGTGGCGTCGGCGCCGTTGCTGACGACGGATATGGAGTTCGCCGGCGCGCTCGCCGCCCCCGCCACCTGCTCGAAGTCGGCGACGTCGATGGTGGCCTGGCCGGTGTCGCCCGCGTCGAGCTGGAGCTTGACCTTGGCGCCGGCGGCCAGATTCTGGCCCAGCTTGATCCGCGAGTCGTCGAAGAAGTGGTGGGTCTTGGAACCGGCGATCCACGACGTGTCGACGTAGCTGTACTGCGCGGTGACCGCCAGCTTCTGGCTGATCTTGGTGCCGTTGACGTAGACCGAGACGGTGCCTGAGGCGCCGCGCGGCAGGTTGTAGGCGACATCCACCGCGTTGGCCGGGGCGGTCAGGGTGAACTCGACGTACTTGCCCTGGCCGTTGAGGCTGACCGCGCGGCGGCCCGACGCCTCGGAGGCGACGGTGGACTGGGTGTAGTCGGGGCCGACCGCCGAGCCGTTGGTGGCGGCGGCCTCGGCCTCGTACTCGGTGAACGGGACGCTCGCGCCTCCGCTCACGGCGAAGGGCGAGACGGTCGATACGGAGGGGGCGGCGCTGGCCGACTGGGCCGTCACGGCGAGCGCGAGCCCGCCCGCGACGACCGCCGCCGCGGTGGCGGAAGCCAACCAGGCCGTGGAACGACGTCTGTTGTCCATGGGGTGGGGGGTGTCCCTTCTGACTGGAGTCACAGAGGTGACGCACACCCTAGAGATGTCATGCATGAGACAGCAAGATGTCGATTGGATTTCGCAAAATTTGGATGACTTGCAGAGATCTCGCAAATTCACCGCAAGAAACTTGCGCCACCTGTACTAGAATCGACGCCATGACACGACGACTTGCCGAGGTGGCAAAGAAGGTCGGGGTGAGTGAGGCCACCGTCAGCCGCGTGCTGAACGGGAAGCCTGGCGTCTCCGACGGAACCCGGGCAGCGGTCCTCACCGCTCTTGACGTGCTCGGTTACGAACGGCCCACCCAGCTCCGGGGGGAACGCGCCCGGCTGGTCGGCATGGTCATGCCCGAGCTGCAAAATCCGATCTTCCCGGCTTTCGCCGAGGTGGTCGGCGGCGCGCTGGCGCAGCAGGGCTTCACCCCGGTGCTGTGCACCCAGACCGCGGGCGGCGTCTCCGAGGCCGACTACGTGGAACTGCTGCTCCAGCAGCATGTCTCCGGCGTGGTCTTCTTCGGCGGGCTCTACGCCCAGGCCGAGTCACCGCACGACCACTACGCGCGGCTGGCCGAGCGCAATCTGCCCACCGTGCTGATGAACGCGGCCATCGACCATCTCGACTTCCCGCGCGTCAGTTGTGACGACGCGGTCGCGGTCGAGCAGGCGATGAACCACCTCATCTCGCTCGGCCATCAGCGGATAGCCCTCGTGCTCGGCCCGCCCGACCACGTACCGTCGCGCCGCAAGCTCGCCGCCGCCCGCCGGGTCGACCCGTCGGTGACCGTCGAGCACGCGCTGTTCACGTTGGAGGGCGGCCAGGCGGCGGCCAGCCGGCTGCTCGCGCGCGGCATCACGGCCTTCATCTGCGCGAGCGACCTGCTGGCGCTCGGCACCATAAGGGCGGCTCGCAGAAGGCGGCTGTCGGTGCCGGAGGACGTGTCGGTAATCGGTTACGACGACTCGTCGCTGATGAACTGCACCGAGCCGCCGCTGACCACCGTCCGGCAGCCGATCGAGGCGATGGGCCGGGCGGCCGTGGACCTGCTGGCCGGAGAGATCAGCGGGGCGTCGGTCGACCACGACGAGCTGTTCTTCGAACCGGAACTGGTAGTACGCGGTTCCACCGGTCCCGCCCCGCACCCCTCCCGCCTCCCCCACCCGGAGGCCCGCGCCAACGTCTGACCCCGCACCACGAGTCACCCGCGAACCCGGACCTGAGCCAGGGCCCGAGCCAGGATCAGGGCCAGGACCTGGGCTGAGCCCGTCCCGGGCTCGGCCCGAGCTCAGCCATGCCACCACGGCGCCGGGGCGGAGAGCCGTGCTCCCGCCCCGGCGCCGCCGTCCGCTCCCCCGGCGACCCGCCGGCCGCGGCCCCCTGGGGCCCGCCGGGCGACCCTCCCGGGCCCGTGGGCACCCCCTCCGGCCCGGCCCGCGCCGGGCCCGCGGAGGGGCCGTCACGGGCCGTCCGCGAGCACACGGCCGGTGACCCCGCTTCCACTTGCGAGCCGTCCGACGTCGTAACCAAGTCGTGTCTTTGCGAAATTCGCGCGACATCTTGCGGACATCTATCGGGTTAAGTACGTTGAGCCAACCCGAAACGGCGGCGTGCAACTGCGCCGAGCATCACGTGCACCATGTGCCGCGGGGGTCCCAGATCGCAGTCCAACGACGCGCAGTGGTTCAGGGGAAAGGGTTTTGAACATGAGCAGAATCGGCTACCGCAGACTGGTGGCGGTCGCGCTGGTCGCGGGCATCGGATTGTCCGCTGCCGCGTGTTCCAGCAGCGACGACAAGAAGGATGACCCGGGAACGAAGGCCAGCAGCAGCTCCAGCAGCGCCGGCACCCCCTTGGACCCGAAGACCAAGGTGTCGATCACGGTCGACTGTGAGCCGCCGACCACGAAGAAGGCCGAGCGCCAGCAGTGGATCGACGACGTCGCCGAGTTCAACAAGACGTACCCGAACGTCACGGTCAACAGCAAGGACGCGTTCCCTTGCGAGGACCCGGCCAAGTTCACCGCCCAGCTCCAGGGCGGTAGCCAGACCGACGCGTTCTACACGTACATGACCGACCTCCAGCAGGTGCTGGACGCCGGCCAGGCGGCCGACATCACGGAATACGTCAACGACAAGACGGTCCCGAACCTCAAGGACATCGACCCCGGTGTCCTCGACGTCCTCAAGGACGGCGGCAAGCTGTACGGTCTGCCCACCTCGAACTACCAGATGGGCCTGATCTACAACCGGAAGATCTTCAAGGACGCCGGTCTGGACCCGAACAACCCGCCCACCACGTGGGAAGGCGTCCGCGCCGCCTCCAAGCAGATCGAGGACAAGCTCGGCAGCAAGGGCATCCACGGCTTCATCGAGAACGCCGGCGGCAACCAGGGCGGCTGGCACTTCACGTCCGAGCTGTACGGCCTCGGCGGCACCATGGTGTCCGAGGACGGCAAGAAGGCGACGTTCAACGACGACAGCGCCAAGACCCTGCTGACCACGCTGCACGACATGCGCTGGACGGACAACAGCATGCCCGCCACCCCGGGCAAGGAGTGGGGCGACGTCCAGAAGGCGATGGGCACCGGCGTCGTCGGCATGTACGTCGGCGCTCCCGACGACATCCCGCTGGTCGTCCAGCAGTACAAGGCCAAGTTCGAGGACCTCGGCATGGCCCCGATCCCCGGCGGCAAGACCTCGCTGTTCGGCGGCGCCGACTACATGTTCAAGAAGTCGGCCTCCCCGGACCAGATCAAGGCCGGCATCGCCTGGATCAACTTCAAGTACCTGACCCTCGAGAAGGGCCAGTTCAACTACCCGCGGAACAAGACGGACGGCCTGCCCGTCGGTCTCCCGCAGCCCTTCTTCTTCACCGGCGCGTCGAAGGAGAAGGACAACTCCACCAAGGCCGCGAACGCGACCGTCCCGGTCGAGAACTTCAAGACGTACGTCGACGCCCAGGTGCCCGTGAAGCCCGAGCCGCCGAACGCCCAGAAGATCTACACCGTGCTCGACACGGTGATGTCCGGTGTTCTGACCAACAAGAACGCTGACATCTCCAAGCTGCTCTCCACTGCCGAGTCCCAGGTCAACAGCCTCCTGGCCGCCTCTCAGTAACGACAGCCCGCGGGGGCCGGTCCGGCGACCGGCCCCCGCTCAGCGGTACCGGCCCGACGCATCACTTCAGTCGAGGAGCACCCATGGCGGCGACAACCGTCCCCGAGAAATCGAGTAGGCGCCACGCCGGGCGTCCCGTTGGTCAGCCCGATGGAACGCAGCGCCGTTCCGGCCTGAGCCGTAAAGTCCGGCAGAACGTCCAGGCGTACGGCTTCCTGATCGGCGCGGTCCTCTGCTTCGGGTTCTTCTCGTGGTACCCGATGGTCCGCGAGTTCATCATGAGCTTCCAGAAGACCAAGCGCGGTGTCACCACCTGGGTGGGCTTCGACAATCTCAAGCAGGTCTACCACGACCCGTATTTCTGGACGGCCTGGCGCAACACCCTGCAATTCACGGTGTACGCGCTGGTGATCGGCTTCATCGTGCCGTTCTTCGTGGCGATCCTGCTCAATGAACTGCGGCACGCACAGGCGTACCTGCGCATTCTGGTGTACCTGCCGGTGATGCTTCCGCCGGTCGCCGGTGTGCTGCTGTTCAAGTACTTCTACAACCCGGAGTACGGGCTCTTCAACCACATTCTGAAGACCCTGCACCTGCCGACCTCCGCATGGCTGGACTCGTCGCACACGGCGATGATCTCGGTGGTGATCGCGGCCACCTGGATGAGCATGGGAAGCGCCACGCTGATCTATCTGGCCGCGCTCCAGAACATCCCCGGCGAGCTGTACGAGGCCGCCGACCTGGACGGGGCCGGGCTGTTCAGCAAGATCTGGCACGTCACGATCCCGCAGACCCGCATGGTGCTCTCACTCATGCTGCTGCTCCAGATCGTGGCGACCATGCAGGAGTTCACCAACGTCTATCTGCTGACCGGCGGCAACGGCCCGGAGAACTCCACCACGACGGTCGTGTACATGGTCTACCAGTACGCGTTCCGCTACAACAATTTCGGAAGCGCCGCGGCGCTGGGCCTTTTCCTGCTGCTGGTGCTGGCCGGATTCTCCGGTGTGTACGCGCGGCTGAGCCGGAACAGCGACTAGGACGGAAGACGGACATGGCAGCGTTCACCCAGCAAAACCGGACCCTGATCTCGTCGGCCGCTTTGAGCCGACCGCGGGCGAAATTCGTCTACTGGACCGTGCTGAGCCTGGTCATCCTGGTCTTCACCCTGGTGTTCCTCGGCCCGCTCTACTGGATGGTGACCGGCGGCTTCAAGTCGGCCCAGGAAGTCCTGGCGAATCCGCCGACGCTCTTCCCGAAACACCCGAAGGCGAGCAACTACTCGGACGCCTGGAGCGAGCTGAAGATCGCCCGGCTGCTCTTCAACACCTTCTATTACGCGTTCGGCGCGCTGCTGCTGCAACTCGTCTTCGACGTGGCGGCGGCGTACGCGATCTCCAAGCTCCGGCCGGTGCTCGGCAATCTGATCCTCGGCATGATGCTCGCCACGCTGATGATCCCGGCGGCGGTGCTGATCGTCCCGCAGTACATGACGGTCCTCGACCTGCCGCTGCTGCACGTGAACCTGATCGGCACCCCGTGGGCGATCTGGCTGCCCACGGTGGCCAACGGCTTCAACATCTTCCTGCTGAAGCGATTCTTCGACTCGATTCCCGAGGATCTGATGTCCGCGGCGAAGATCGACGGCGCCGGGCCGCTGCGCACGCTGTGGTCGATCGTGCTGCCGATGTCGCGTCCGATCCTCGGCGTCGTGTCGATCTTCGCGGTGGTCAACGTCTGGAAGGACTTCCTCTGGCCGATGCTGGTGGAGCCCGACCCGAAGAACCAGCCGATCAACATCGGCATCAACTCGCTCTCGCAGGGCGTACCGCAGAACGTGCTGATCGCCGCGCTGGCCATCTCCGCGGTGCCGACCCTGCTGATCTTCCTGCTCTTCCAGCGCAACATCATGTCCGGCCTGACCGCGGGCAGCCTCAAGGGCTGACGGGTCACCGGACCGCAAGCCTTCCGTAACGCACCCCCAAGCACTCCGCCGCCGGCCTCTATGCCCACATCCCCGCCTCCGGGGCCGGCGGCGGGGTCCCACCTGCCCGAAAGGACGTTGACGTGGCAGACACCCCTCAGCCCGAGGCCGACGAGAACTGGTGGCGCGGCGCGGTCATCTACCAGGTCTATCCGCGGAGCTTCGCCGACAGCAACGGCGACGGCACCGGAGACCTCGCCGGGGTGCGTTCCCGGCTGCCCTACCTGGCCGAGCTGGGCGTCAACGCCCTCTGGTTCAACCCCTGGTACCCGTCGCCGATGGCCGACGGCGGATACGACGTGGCCGACTACCGGGACATCGACCCGGTCTTCGGCACGCTCGCCGAGGCCGAGAAGCTGATCTCCGAGGGCCTGGCGCTGGGCATCAGGACGATCATCGACATCGTGCCGAACCACATATCGGCGGCCCACCCGTGGTTCCGCGAGGCGCTGGCGGCCGGTCCCGGATCGCCCGCGCGCGACCGCTTCTGGTTCCGCCCCGGCCGCGGTGACGACGGCGAGCTGCCGCCGAACAACTGGCCTTCGCAGTTCGGCGGCCCGGCCTGGACGAGGACGACCGACCCGGACGGCACGCCCGGCGACTGGTTCCTGAACCTCTTCGACTCCGAGCAGCCCGACCTCAACTGGAACCACCCGGACGTCCGGGCCGAGCACGAGGACATCCTGCGGTTCTGGTTCGACCGCGGCGCGGGCGGCGTACGGATCGACTCCGCCGCGATGGTCGCCAAGGACCCGGAGCTGCCCGATCTGAGCAGCGACCCGGCCGCCCCGCACCCGTACATCGACCGGGACGACCTGCACGAGATCTACCGCGGCTGGCGGCGGATCGCCGACGGATACGACAACACGCGGATCCTGGTCGGCGAGGTGTGGCTGCCGGACGCGGTGCGTTTCGCGCACTATCTGCGGCCGGACGAGATGCACACCGCGTTCAACTTCGACTTCCTCGCCTGCCCCTGGGCGCCGGAGCAGCTCCGCAAGTCCATCGAGACGACGCTGGCCGCGCACGAGCCGGTGGGCGCGCCCGCCACGTGGGTGCTGTGCAACCACGACGTGACGCGTACGGTCACCCGCTACGGGCGGGTCGACACCGGCTTCGACTTCGCGACCAAGGCGTTCGGCATCCCGACCGACCTGGAGCTGGGCACCCGCAGGGCGCGGGCCGCCGCGCTGCTGACCCTGGCGCTGCCCGGATCCGTCTACCTCTACCAGGGCGAGGAGCTGGGGCTGCCCGAGGTCGAGGACATTCCGGCGGCCAAGCTCCAGGACCCGATGTACCTGCGGTCCGGCGGCACCGACCCCGGCCGGGACGGCTGCCGTGTGCCGCTGCCCTGGTCCGGTGACTCCTCGCCGTTCGGCTTCAGCCCCGAGGGTTCGGCGGAGCCGTGGCTTCCGCAGCCGGCCGACTGGGCGGGGCGCACCGCCGAGATCCAGTCCGCCGACCCGGCGTCGATGCTCTCGCTGTACCGGGCGGCGCTGCGGATTCGCAGCGCGGAGGCCGGTCTGGGCGACGGTCCCATGCACTGGCTCGACTCCGACCCGGGCGTCCTCGCCTTCAGCCGCACCGACGCGTTCGTCTGCGTCGTCAACCTGGCCGACACCCCCGCGGAGCTGCCCGCGCACAGTGAGCTCCTGCTCACCAGCGGACCTCTCCTCGACGGCCGTATCCCCGCCGACACCGCCGTCTGGCTGCGCCGCTGAAACGATTTTCTTGCGAGGGACGGTAAGCCGATCTTCTCCGGGGCGCGGCCCCGGCCGGTTCCCTGACCGGGGCGGTACGCCGAATTTGTGAGGGGCGCGGGGAACCGCGCGGCCAGCCACAACGGGCCGGTGGCCCGGAGACAACCGATCCGCCCCGCGGGGGCCGGTGGTGACCTGCGGGAGCACGGTGGCTGAGCGCGCGGTTCCCCGCGCCCCTTGGGGCCTGCCCTGCACCGCGAGGTGGCCGGGCGGTGGCCGCGCGGTTCCCCGCGCCCCTTCGGGGCCGACCCCCTGGGCACGGGCACCCCGGGCGACATCTCGTCGCATTGACGATTAAGATGAGGCCATGCCTCAACTACGCCTCGCCCTGAATCAGATCGACTCCCGCGTCGGCGACATCGCCGGGAACACCGAGACCGTCGTGCGCTGGGCCCATCACGCGTCCGCGCGCGGAGCGCACCTGGCGGCGTTTCCCGAGATGATGCTCACCGGGTACCCGGTGGAGGATCTGGCGCTGCGCGCCTCGTTCGTGGACGCGAGCCGCGCGGCCCTGGTGGCGCTGGCGAAGCGGCTGGCCGACGAGGGCCTGGGCGAGCTGCCGGTGGTCGTGGGGTATCTGGGCCGCAGCGAGAACGCGCGGCCGAGGTTCGGGCAGCCCGCGGGGGCGCCGCAGAACTGCGCGGCGGTGCTGCACGGCGGCGAGGTGGCGCTGCGCTTCGCCAAGCACCACCTGCCCAACTACGGGGTCTTCGACGAATTCCGGTACTTCGTGCCGGGCGACACCATGCCGGTGATCCGGGTGCGGGGCGTGGACGTGGCGCTGGCGATCTGCGAGGACCTGTGGCAGGACGGCGGCCGGGTCCCGGCGGCCCGCGCGGCCGGCGCCGGTCTGCTGCTGTCGGTCAACGCGTCGCCGTACGAGCGGGACAAGGACGACACGCGTCTGGACCTGGTGCGCAGGCGCGCGCGGGAGGCGGGCTGCACGCTGGCGTATCTGGCGATGGTCGGCGGCCAGGACGAGCTGGTCTTCGACGGTGACACGATCGTCGTCGGCGAGGACGGCGAGGTGATCGCGCGGGCCCCGCAGTTCGCCGAGGAGTGCGTGCTGCTCGACCTCGACCTGCCCGCCGCGCCCGGGCGGGCGCCGTCCGGGCGGGTGGCCGACGGCCTGGAGATCCGCCATGTGACGCTCTCCGAGACGCCGGTCGAACCGTATCCGGCGGAGTTCACCGGCGGCGAGGCCGAGCGGCTGACCGACGACGCCGAGATCTACGGCGCGCTGGTCACCGGCCTGCGCGCGTACGTCGAGAAGAACGGCTTCCGCTCGGTGCTGATCGGTCTGTCCGGCGGCATCGACTCGGCCCTGGTGGCCGCCATCGCGGTCGACGCGATCGGCGCGGCGAACGTGTACGGCGTGTCGATGCCGTCGGCGTACTCCTCGGACCACTCCAAGGGCGACGCGGCGGAGCTGGCCCGCAGGACCGGCCTCAATCTCCGTACGGTGTCGATCGCCCCGATGTTCGACGCCTACATGGCGTCGCTGTCGCTGACCGGCCTCGCCGAGGAGAACCTCCAGTCACGGCTGCGCGGCGTCACGCTGATGGGGATCTCCAACCAGGAGGGCCAGATCGTGCTCGCGCCGGGCAACAAGAGCGAGCTGGCGGTGGGGTACTCGACGCTGTACGGCGACTCGGTCGGCGCGTACGGCCCGATCAAGGACGTCTACAAGACGACCGTCTTCCGGCTGGCGCGCTGGCGCAACGCCGACGCCGAGGCGCGCGGCGAGACCCCGCCGATCCCGGAGAACTCGATCGCGAAGCCGCCGAGCGCGGAGCTGCGCCCCGGCCAGGTCGACACCGACTCACTGCCGGACTACGACGTCCTCGACCGGGTCCTGGAGATGTACGTCGACCGGGACCAGGGCCGCGAGGCGATCATCGCGGCGGGCTTCGACGCCGAGTTGGTCACGCGTATCCTCAAGCTGACCGACACCGCCGAGTACAAGCGGCGGCAGTACCCGCCGGGCACGAAGATCTCCGCGAAGGGCTTCGGCAAGGACCGCAGGCTGCCGATCACCAACCGCTGGCGCGAGGGCGAGCAGAGCTGACCAACACCGCCCGGTGACCGCCGCGTTCGGCGCGCCGGAGCCGCGGGCGGCCGGATCACGCGCAGGATCGTCCTGACGGAGCCGAGCCGCGCCCCAGCGCCCGGCGCACCGAGAAGGGGACGCGGAAGTGGACGACGAACGCGAGCACCCGGCCGCGAAGGGCCCGGCGCCCCAGCCGGGCGCCCAGGGCCCGCCGCCCGGCCCGTACGCCCGTCCCGCGGACGACGGCGCGCCGCCCGGTCCGGCCCGGCGGCGCGTGCTTCACGCGGCCGTCGCCGGGGTGGTCGGCGCGGCGGCGGCCGGGTGCGACAGCGGCTCCGCCGCGGTGCGCCGCACCCCCACCAGCGGCCCCACCCCCGTCCGGCGGGCGGGCACCGACGACTGGCGGATCCGCTCGCTGGGACCGCCGGACGCGATCGAGGGGTACGCCGACAGGGTCAGCGTCCGGCCCGGTGAGCGCGTGGGGCTGTACGTGTCGACGACCGCGCCCGGCTTCCGCGTCGCCGCCTACCGGGTCGGCTGGTACGGCGGGTCGCAGGCCACGCGGGTGTGGACGTCGCCGCGGACGGCGGGGCACCGGCAGCCGGGGCCCAGGACGTCCGGGTCCACCAGGACCGTGACGGCGGGCTGGGAGCGCGGCCTCGACGTCCCCACCGACGGCTGGCCCGAGGGCGCCTATCTGCTGCTGCTCACCTCCGACGACGGCCATCAGCGGTACGTCCCGCTCGTGGTCCGCTCGACCGCGGCCACCGGCCGGACCCTGATCATGCACGCGCCCGCGACCTGGCAGGCGTACAACGACTGGGGCGGCTACAGCCTCTACAACGGCCGGGACGGCCGCTACGGAGACCGGTCGCTTGCCGTGTCGTTCGACCGGCCGTACGCGAAGAACGGCGCCGAGAAGTTCCTGGTGTACGAGCGCGCCCTGGTGGTCCTCGCCGAGCGGCTCGGGCTGCCGCTGGCGTACACGACGGGGATCGACGTCCACCGCGACCCCGGCGTGCTGCGCGGCGCGACCACGGCCGTGGCGCTCGGCCACGACGAGTACTGGACGCCGGAGCAGCGCGCGCACGTCACGGCGGCGCGGGACGCGGGCACCAATCTGGTCTTCCTCGGCGCGAACACCTGCTTCCGGCGGATCCGCCTCGAAGCCGTCCGGGGCGGCGAACCGCGCACCGTGGTCTGCTACAAGACCGACTATCAGAGCGACCCCGGCCTCGCGCGCGACCCGGCGAAGCCGACCAACGACTTCCGCGCCCGGCCCGCCCCCGACCCCGAGTCCTCGCTGACCGGCGTCATCTACGAGGGGTATCCGACCGACGCCCCGTACGTGGTGGAGAGCGCAGACCACTGGCTCTTCGCGGGCACCGGCGCCGCGCGGGGCGACCGCTTCGCGCACCTGGTCGGCGTCGAGTACGACCGGGTGGACCCCGGCTGTCCGACCCCGGCGCCGATCGAGGTCGTCGCCCACTCGCCGCTGGTGTGCGACGGCCGCGCCAGCCACTCGGACTCGGCGTACTACACGGTGCCCGGCGGCGCGGGCGTCTTCGCCACCGGGACGATGCGCTGGGTCGAGGGGCTGATGGCGGGCACCGGTCTGATGGGCCGCGACCACGGCATGGACGAGCGCACCCGGACGTTCGTCACCAAGGTCACGGAGAATCTGCTGACCGGCTTCGCCGCGGGGCGGGCCGCCGCTTCCCGGCCCGCCCCGCGGGCGAACGTGAGCCGGCTGTACGGGACCTGAGGCGGGCTCCGCGGGAGCGCGCCGCGCGGGCCGGGGGCGGGGACTCGGTGCGCAGCGCCGTGGTCACCACGCGGCCCGCGACGGCGAGGAAGGCGAGCCCGGCCAGCGGGTAGCAGGCCGCGAGGAGCATCTGGGCGGGGTTCTCGCGCAGTTCGGGGCGTCCCCGGCCGTGCGGGAGGGCCCAGAGCGCGTACGAGCAGAACACCAGGACGGCCGCCGCCGCGCCCCAGACCCACCGCCGGTCGTGGCGGCGTACCCCCTCGGCGACGAGCAGCACAGCCATGGGCACCGCCCAGACCCAGTGGTGGGTCCACGACACCGGGCTGACCAGGAGGGCCGTCACACCGCAGGAGACCGCGGCCCAGGCGGCGGCGAACGGCAGCCGGTCCCCGGCCGTGAGCGCGCCCACCGCGACGGCCAGTCCCGCGAGGGCGACGGCGAGCGCGACGCAGAGCCAGAGCGTGCCGGGGTCGCCGCTGTGCGTCAGCCGGGCCAGGACGCCGCGCAGCGACTGGTTGGCGACCTCTTCGGCGTAACCGGCGCGGTCGGGCGAGAAGACGTCCTGGGTCCAGTAGCGGACCGAGTCGTGCGGGAGGGCCAGCGCGGCGACTCCGACGGTGGCCGCGAAGGTCCCGGCCGCGACCGACGCGCGGCGCAGATACGGGGTGCCGCGCCCGCGGGTGGTGAAGGCGGCCAGGGCGAGCAGCGCGACGAACAGCACCGGGGTGAGCTTGATGCCCGCGGCGATGCCGATGCCGACCCCCGCCCACCTGCGGTCGGCCCGGCAGGTGAGGTCGGCCAGCACCAGCACGGCGAGCAGCAGATTGACCTGCCCGTAGCGCAGGGTCGCCCAGACCGGCTCGCACCACACCACCAGCGCGGTCAGGAGCAGCGCGGACGCCACGGTCGGCCGCCGGTCGACCAGCCGCAGCGACAGGGCGGCGAAGGCCACCGCGAGCAGCAGATTCGCCACGGTCGCGGCGGTGCGCATGGCGCCCACGTCCAGCCAGGTCAGCGGGACGAACAGCAGTCCCGCGAACGGCGGATACGTCATCGGCAGTCCGTCGGCGCGCAGCGAGTACAGGTCGCCGCCGGTGCGTACCGTCCAGCCCGCCGCCCGGTAGACCATCACGTCGATCATCGAGACCCGCACCAGGCGCTGCACCAGCCACACGCCCGCGACGGACAGCAGGCACCACCCGGCGGCGACGGCGGCCCGGGCGGGGGAAAGCCACTCACGCCACCCGCGTCTGCGCGCGGCGGCGGACATCGGTTCTTGCATGGCGACACCCTCACGGCAGCGGACCGGGCGCCGGCGACGAGCACCTGCGGGTCACGCTCGCGCAACCGCCGCCGCGCCGCCACCTCGGTGCGCCATCCGGCGGAGCGCGCCGAGCCGCGGGAAAGCCGTGTGCGGAGGGGCTACGGCACCTGGAGGCGGGCGGCGACCGGGAGGTGGTCGCTGCCGGTCTTCGGCAGGGTCCAGGACGCCTTGGGCTCGATGCCCTTGACCATGATCTGGTCGATCCTGGCCATCGGGAAGGACGCGGGCCAGCTGAAGCCGAAGCCGTTGCCCGCCGCGCCCTGCGTGGAGCGCATCTGCGAGGTGACCGAGGCCAGCGCCCGGTCGTTCATGGTGCCGTTGAGGTCGCCGAGCAGCACCACGCTGTGCAGGTTCTCGTCCGCGATGGCCCGGCCGAGCGCGTCGGCCGCGTTGTCGCGCTGTCCCGCGGTGAATCCGGCGTTGAACTTCACCCGCACGGACGGCAGATGCGCCACGTACACCGCGACCTGGCCGTCCGGGGTCTTCACCGCTGCCCGCATGGCGCGGGTCCACCCCATCTTGATGTCCACCGTGCGCACCCCGGACAGCGGGTACTTGCTCCACAGCCCGACCGTGCCCTGCACCGAGTGGTACGGGTAGGCGGCGGCGAGGTCGCGCGCGTAGCGGGGCGCCTGGCTCTCGGCCAGTTCCTCCAGGGCGACGATGTCGGCGCCGGCCGCGATGACGTCCTTGGCGGTGCCGTCGGGGTCCGGGTTCTCGGCGTTCACATTGTGGGTGAGCACCGTCAGATCGCCGCCGGAGGACGTCTTGTCGGTGACCAGGCCGCCGAAGAGGTTGAGCCAGATCACCGACGGCAGCAGCAGGGCGATCAGCGCGGTCGTGGAGCGCCGCAGCACGGCGGCCACCAGCAGCACCGGCACGGCCAGGCCGATCCAGGGCAGGAAGGTCTCCAGCAGACTGCCGAGGTTGCCGATCCGGTTGGGCAGGTCGGCGTGCACGAGCAGCAGGACGGCCACGAGGACGGCGACGACGGCGAGAATGACGCCGCGCCGCCACATGCCTTCGGGCTGCCACCAGTGACGGAACCGGGCGCGGGCTCCGGAGGCGTTCCTGGGCGGCATGGCGCTGCCGTCCGTGGTCGCGTCCGTGCCGCTCTGCGCCTGGGTCATGAGGGTCCTCACTGCCTTGCCGGGTGCTCTGCCGACCTTAGGGGATCGTTATGAGAACCGACGGACAGCGGGGTGCGGCGGGTTCCTTCACCCACCGCATCGGCCCCACCTGTGACACGACGGGGACACGGAGGACATATGTGGGGGGCGCGGTGGAGATCCCCCGCGCCCCCGTGTACTCCCGTACGCCCCGCCGCTGGTCAGCCGCGTGGGCGCATCCCGTCGAGCAGCAGATCGACCAGCCGTTCGGTGAGGTCGGGCGACAGTTCGGCGTCCGGCCGGAGCGTGGAGCGCGCCAGCATCGGTCCGGTCACGAAGTCGACCAGCAGCTCGACGTCCCTGCCCAGTTCCGGCCGGATGTCGCCGTCGGCCATGCCGCGCCGCAGCAGTTGGGCCAGCGCCTCACGGCGGGTGGCGATGACCGTGTCGTGGTAGCAGCGCCACAGATCGGGGCTGCTCTGCGCCTCGGTCAGCATCGTCCGCATCAGCGCGGACTCCCGCTTGGCCACACCGCGCCGCCGTATCGACTCGACCGCGACGATCAGATCGTCACGGAAGGACGTGCCGGGCAGTTCGGGCAGCGGGTGGGAGTCGACCGTGGCGAGCACGTCGATCAGCAGCGCCTCCTTGCCCGGCCAGCGGCGGTAGACCGTGGCCTTGCCGACCCCGGCCTCCCGCGCGATGCCCTCCATGGACAGCTCGGACAGCGAGGTGCCCTCGGCGATCAGCCGCAGCACGGTCTCGATGACCGCGCCGTCGACGGCCGCGGAGCGCGGGCGACCGCGCCGCGCGGCCGACGTACTGGGAGGGTCGATCACTGCTCGGCACCCACCTTCTCCGGCTCCGCCGCGGCGTCGGGCGCCTGTCCGACCCGCTCCTTGGCGGGCAGGAAGACCAGGGTGACGACGGCGCCGACCAGGGCGACCGCGGCCGAGCACGCGGCGGTGATGTGCATGGCGTGGATGAAGGCGTCGTTCGCGGGCTGGATCAGCGACTGGCCCTTGGGGCCGAGCTTCTCCGCGATCCCGATGGTGGCCTGGATGGACTCCCCCGCCGAGTGCCGCGCGCCGGCGGGCAGGACGTCGAGGTGGTCGTCGATGCCGTTGCGGTAGACGGTGGACAGCACCGAGCCGAGGACCGCGACGCCGATCGCCCCGCCGACCTGCCGGAAAGTGTTGTTGACCGCGGACCCGGAGCCCGCCTTCTCGCGCGGCAGCGACGACATGATCATGACGGTGGCGGGCGGCATGACGTGCGCCATCGCCGTACCCATCAGGAAGAACAGCACTTCCAGCACCCAGATCGGCGTGGACTGGCCGAGCAGCAGGAAGCCGAGGAAGGAGATCGCGGTGAGGGTCAGGCCCGCGGTGCACACCGCGCGCGCCCCGAAGCGGTCGACCACCAGCCGGGCGCGCGGCGCGAAGACCATCTGCGCGGCGGCCAGCGGGAGCAGCAGCAGACCGGTCTTGAGCGGGCTGTAGCCGCGCACGGTCTGGGTGTAGAAGACGATGAAGAAGGTGACGCCCATCAGGGCGAAGAAGACCAGGCCGATGGCCGCGACGGAGGCGGAGAAGCGGCGGTCCTTGAAGTAGGTGACGTCGAAGGCCGGGTGGTCGCTGCGCTTCTCGAACAGCACGAAGGCGCCGAGGACGACGAGGCCGCCGACGATCGTGGCCCACACCTCGGGCTTGGTGAAGTCGCCGAACTGGCCGCCCTTGATGATGCCGTAGATCAGCAGGACCAGGCCGACGATGGAGAGCACCACACCGACCGGGTCGAGGCGGCCGGGGCGCGGGTCGCGCGAGTCGGGCACCAGGATGAACATGGCGACGATCGCGGCGATCACGATCGGCACGTTGATCAGGAAGACCGAGCCCCACCAGAAGTGTTCGAGCAGCGCACCGCCGGTGATCGGGCCGATGGCGATGGCGAGGCCGACCACGCCGGTCCAGATGCCGATCGCCTTGGGCTGCTCCTTGCGCTCGAAGACGTTCATGATGATCGCCAGGGTGGCGGGCATGATGAAGGCGCCGCCGAGGCCCATCACCGCGCGGTAGCCGATCAGTTCGCCCGCGGAGCCGGAGAACGCGGACAGCGCGGAGCCGGCGCCGAACACGACCATGCCGAAGAGCAGGACCTTCTTGCGGCCGAGGCGGTCGCCGAGCAGGCCGGCGGTGAACAGCAGGCCCGCGAAGACCAGGGTGTAGGAGTTGATCGCCCATTCGAGCTGGCTCTGCGAGGCGCCGAGGCCGGTGGGTGAGGGCTGGGCGATGGTCTTCATCGCCACGTTGAGGATCGAGTTGTCCAGCACCACCACGAGGAGGCTGAACAGCAGCACGGTGAGAATCGCCCAGCGGCGGCGGTGGATCGCCTCCGGCACGTGGGACGGCGGGGCGGTTATCGAGTTGTCGGCCATGGAGGTCAGCCTAAGGTCTTATTCGATACGATCCCGTCTCGTATCGTAAAGGGGCGGCAAAAACGTGCCCCCTCTTTCCGGACCGGGCGAGCCGTGCCAGCATGGAAGGGATCCGGGGACGCCGTCAGGGCGCCTCGAGATGACTGAAGGAGCCGTCACCATGACGCAGCTTTCGGCTGCCCGCGCGCAGGGCCGTGACTCCCAGGCCGGCCAGGGCACGACCGCGACCGGCACGCCCGGCGCCCAGCCCGCCGACCACCCCAAGGCGCTCTACGGGGGCACCGGCACCCGTCGTATCACCGTCCGCGACCTGGCCCTGGCCAAGGAGCGCGGCGAGAAGTGGCCCATGCTCACCGCCTACGACGCGATGACCGCGTCGGTCTTCGACGAGGCCGGTATCCCGGTCATGCTGGTCGGCGACTCGATGGGCAACTGTCACCTCGGCTACGAGACCACCGTCCCGGTCACCATGGACGAGATGACGATCCTGGCCTCCGCCGTCGTACGCGGCACCAGCCGCGCGCTGATCGTCGGCGACCTGACCTTCGGCGCGTACCAGGAAGGTCCCGTGCAGGCCCTGCGCAGCGCCACCCGGCTGATCAAGGAGGCCGGGGTCGGCGCGGTCAAGCTGGAGGGCGGCGAGCGCTCCCTGGCCCAGACCGAGGCGATCGTCCGGGCCGGTATCCCGGTCATGGCGCACCTGGGCCTGACCCCGCAGTCCGTGAACACCATGGGCTACCGCGTGCAGGGCCGCGGTGACGAGGCCGCCCACCGGCTCGTCCAGGACGCCAAGGCCGCGCAGGAGGCCGGCGCCTTCGCCGTCGTCCTCGAACTCGTCCCCGCCGAGGTGGCGGCCGAGGTCACCCGCTCGCTCCAGATCCCCACCATCGGCATCGGGGCGGGCCCCGACACCGACGCCCAGGTGCTGGTCTGGACCGACATGGCCGGGCTCACCGGCGGCAAGGTGCCGCGCTTCACCAAGCAGTACGCCGATCTGCGCCGCGTGCTCGGCGACGCCGCCAAGTCCTTCGCCGAGGACGTCGTGGGCGGCGCCTTCCCCGCCGAGGAGCACACCTTCCACTGATCCCCTTCCCCTGATCCCGCGCCCGTCAGCGCAGGGCGGCGCCCCGGTTCTGCCGGGTGCGCCGCCCTTCTCGTTTCCGTCCGAAAACTTGCCCGCGTTCTTGCCCGCGTTCCCGTCCGGAACGGTTTTGTCCGGAACGGCCTGAGTCATCCGGGCCCGGCGTCCGTATACGGGGAGGGGAGCGGCGCGGAACGGGAGGAGGTCGGCATGGGTCCCGGCACGGGCGAACTCGACCCACGGCAGCGGGTACGGCAGGATGCCGCCGTGGACGGACCACCTCCCGGCGCCCCCGGGCCGCCGGAACCGCCGGAACCGCCGGTGTCGGCTCCGGAGGAGGAGCTGATGCGGGCGCTGTACCGCGAGCACGCGGGCGCGCTCTACGCCTATGTGCTGCGGCTCGTCGCGGGCGACCGGTTCCTGGCCGAGGACGTGGTGCAGGAGACGCTGCTGCGGGCCTGGAAGAGCGCGGCCAAGCTCGACCCGGCGGCCCGTTCACTGCGGCCCTGGCTGGTGACGGTGGCCCGGCGGATCGTGATCGACGGCCACCGCAGCCGCGGCTCCCGGCCGCCGGAGACCTCGCCCGCCGCGCTCGACCTGCTCCCCGCCAGGGACGAGCTGGAACGGTCGCTGCGGCTGATGACCATCTCCGACGCCCTGCGGGACCTGTCGGACGCGCACCGCGAGGTGCTGGTCGAGACATACTTCCGCGGCCGTACGGTCAACGAGGCGGCGGACGAACTGGGACTGCCGCAGGGCACCGTACGGTCGCGGGTGTTCTACGCGCTGCGAGCCCTGCGGAACGCGCTGGAGGAGAGAGGGGTGACCACTTCATGACACCGCACGTCGATGTGGGCGCCTATCTGCTCGGGGCGCTGGACGAAGCGGAGATGACCCGCTTCGAGGAGCACCTGGCCGAGTGCGAGAGCTGCGGCCGGGAGCTGGACGAGCTGAGCGGGCTGCTGCCGGTGCTCCACGAGATGCGCGAGGACGGCGTCGCCTTCGCGCACCCGCCCGGCGGTGACGCGATGCTCGGGCGGCTGCTGGACCAGGTGGCGCGCGAGCGCGGGGCGCGCAAGCGGCGGCGGCTGGCCGCGGTGGCCGCCGTGGCGGTGCTGGTGGTCGGCGGACCGCTGGTCGCGGTGCTGGCCACCGACGACGGCGGCGGGCGCCCGGCCGCCGGGGCCTTCGCGTCCGACCAGCGCTCCGCGACCAACCCGGAGACCGGCGTCAGGGCGACCGTCGGCATCGCGGACAAGGGCTGGGGCAGCGTGGTGGACCTGCGGCTGACGGGCGTGCGCGGCCCGCAGACGTGCCGCCTGGTCGCGGTCGCGCTGGACGGCAACGGCCAGACGGTGGCCACCTGGGCGGTGCCGGAGACCGGTTACGGCACGGACGCCCAGCCGCGACCGCTGACCGTGCACGGCGCCGCAGGACTGCACAAGGACTCGATCAGCCGCTTCGAGATCCGGGCGGCGGACGGAACACTGCTGGTCAGCGTGCCGCTCTAGCATTACCGACCGATCGGTGACCGGTCGGTGACCGGTCGCTGACAGGTCGCTGACACGCCACCGATACGGTCGGTCCCCGGCTGTCGGCGCGATGTCGGCGCGGTGTCAGCGGCGCCCGCCATTGTTGTCGGCATGACGAAGCGACTGACTGACGGCGGCGGGCACTCCGCCGTAGAGGTACGGGGTCTGGTCAAGCACTACGGTGAGACCAAGGCCCTCGACGGGGTGGATCTCGATGTCCGCCAGGGCACCGTACTCGGCGTGCTCGGCCCGAACGGAGCGGGCAAGACCACCCTGGTGCGCGTGCTGTCCACGCTGGTCCAGCCCGACGCGGGCTCGGCGTGGGTCGCCGGATACGACGTGCTCAAGCAGCCCCGGCAGCTCCGCCGGGTGATCGGCCTGACCGGCCAGTACGCCTCGGTGGACGAGAAGCTGTCCGGCCGGGAGAACCTGTACATGATCGGGCGGCTGCTCGACCTGTCCGGCAAGGACGCCAAGGCCCGCGCCAACGAGCTGCTGGAGCGCTTCTCGCTCACCGAGGCCGCCAAGCGCCCGGCCCAGGAGTACTCGGGCGGCATGCGCCGCCGCCTCGACCTGGCGGCCAGCATGATCGGCAACCCGGCGGTGCTCTACCTGGACGAGCCGACCACCGGCCTGGACCCCCGCACCCGTAACGAGGTGTGGGCCGAGGTCCAGCGGATGGTCTCCGAGGGCGCGACCGTCCTGCTCACCACCCAGTACATGGAGGAGGCCGAGCAGCTCGCCAACGAGCTGACGGTCATCGACCGCGGCCGGGTGATCGCCAACGGCCGGGTGGAGGAGCTGAAGGCGAAGGTCGGCGGGCGCACCCTGGTGATCCGGCCGAGCGAGCCCTCGATGGTGGCGGCGATGGCCGAGGCGATCTCCGGCGCCGGACTCGACGGGGTGGCGGGCGCCACCGCCGACCGCGAGGACGGCGTGGTGAGCGTGCCGATCCTCAGCGACGAGCAACTGACCGCCGTGGTCGGCCTGCTGGGCACCCGCGGTTTCTCCATCGCGCACATCGGCACCCACCTGCCCAGCCTGGACGAGGTCTTCCTCGCCATCACCGGCAAGAAGTCCGACGACGGCGCGGGCCAGCCCGACGCCCGGCCGGACGAGGACACCCGGATCGACGACAAGAACGAAGTGGAGGTCGCGGCATGAGCGCGGCTACGGCGACGGTCACCGCGCCCGCGAAGGCAGCGGCCACCGGTGAGGGACGGATCGGCCTGCGGGCCAACCTCCGGCACATCGGCGCGCTCGCGCGCCGCAACATGCTCCAGATCAAGCAGGACCCGGAGTCGATGTTCGACGCGGTCCTGATGCCCGTCATCTTCACCCTGCTGTTCGTGTACGTCTTCGGCGGCGCGGTGGCGGGCAAGGGCAACCAGCAGGAGTACGTGAACTACGTGATCCCCGGCCTGATGGCCATGATGGGCATGAACATCTCCATGGCCGTCGGCAGCGGGGTCAACGACGACTTCCGCAAGGGGGTCATGGACCGCTTCCGCACGATGCCGATCGCGCGGTCCTCGGTGCTCATCGCGAAGATCGTCGTCGAGATGGGCCGGATGATGATCGCCATCGCGATCCTGCTGGGCATGGGCTTCGCGCTCGGCCTGTCCATCCACACCGATGTCCTGCACCTGTTCGGGGCCATCGCCCTGTCGGCGGTGTTCGGCGCCTCCCTGATGTGGATCTTCATCCTGCTGGGCCTGGCCATGAAGACGCCCCAGGCGGTCCAGGGCGTCGCCATGCTGGTGCTGATGCCCCTTCAGTTCGGCAGCTCGATCTTCGCGCCGCCGACCACCATGCCCGGCTGGCTGGAGGGCTTCACCAAGGTCAACCCGCTGTCCAACCTGGCCGACGCGGCCCGCGGGCTGATCAACGGCGGCTCGGTCACCCACCCGGTGCTGATCACGCTGGCCTGGTCGGTCGGCATCACCGCGGTGACGATGCCGCTGGCGGTGGCGCGCTTCCGCAAGAAGACCTGACCCGGCCGCCGGGCACCCGGTACCGGTTCGCGTCAGTCCACGTCACGCATGAGAGCGACGGCCTCCTCCAGGGTGAGGCCGTCGCTCTCCGCGTGCGCGGCCTCGTACCCGGCGTCGGTGAGCAACTCCCGCAGCCGGCCCTCCGCCTGCTCCATGTCCTGCCGCTCGGCCGGGGCCATCACGGACGGCCGCAGGCGGCCGTTGGCGTTGAGCAGCGCCACCGCGCGGCGCGCCCTGCGCACCGCGCGCTCCTGTTCGGCGCCGTCCGCGGTGGCGAGCATCGTCAGCAGATCCACCACCCCGGGCGAGAGCATGATCGCCAGCCGCGGGGTGATGACGGTGGCCAGCGGGTGGCGGCTGAGCTCCGCGACACCGTCGTCGATCAGCCGCAGCCCGGTCTCCGGGTCGCCGGCCCGGCCGATCAGGGAGCCGCGCATGGCGTGCAGCAGCCCCTTGATGAAGCCGGGCACACCGTTGGCGTGGCGGACCGTCGCGTCGAGGGCGTCGTCGATCAGCTCCAGCGCCTCGTCGAACCTGCCGCGGCGGCTGAGCACCTGGGCGAGCAGCACCCGGCCGAAGAAGCCTGCGCCCTCGCTGGCCGCCGCGTACTTGTCGGCGTCCGCGACCCCCTCGCGCAGCAGCCGCTCGCCCTCGTCCTCCTCGCCCGAGTGGAACAGCGCCTCGCCCATCCGGACGGTGAGCACCGGTACGTGCTGGTGGGAGCCGATCTTGCGGGCCAGCGCGATGCCCTCGCGGCAGCATTGCGCGGCGCGCGCCCACTCACCGCCGTTGGAGGCCGCCTCCGCCTCGGCGGACAGCGTCTCCGCGGTGCCCCACTCGTCACCGAGCCGCTGGAAGAGCCCGCGGCTCTCCGCGATGTCGGCCAGCGCGTCGGCGAGCCGTTCACTGATGTCGTTGTTGATCTTCGCGCGCAGTTGCAGCGCGAAGGCCAGCTCCCACTGCCGCCCGTGGACGCGGCAGCTCTCCACGGTCTCGTCCATCAGCGGGCCGAGCCGGGAGAAGTCGCCGGAGAAGAAGGCGCCGTAGGGCCGCAGGATGCCGGGGAAGCGGGCGGACTGCGGCAGATGCGGCGGGTAGGTCTCTATCAGCGCGCGGCCGATACGGGCCAGCTTCGGGTGCTCCCACCAGTCGGTCTCGCCCTGCATGGACGCCATGTCCTCGATCCGCACCCAGCGCCTGGCCTCCAGCAGCCGCTCGCCCTCCAGCGGCGGCGGATCGTCCAGCGGACCGCGGTCCAGCGGTTCGAGGGCGGGCGGCGTCTCGAACGGATCGGGACCCATCGCGGCCACCGCCGCGGGCCAATGGCGGCGCTCCGACTGGTAGTTGCGGACCTCCCAGAACCAACAGCAGCTCAGCACCAGCAGCAGCGCGTCCTGCTCGTCGCCGGTCTCCACCGCCCGGCGCAGCGCGGCCCGCAGATTCTCGTGCTCGCGCTCCAGCCGTTCCAGCCATACGAGTTGGCCCACGCCCTCCTCGCCCGCGCCCCGGTGCTGACCGCGCCCCGCGCCGCGCAGCATCGGGTCGGCGGTGCGCACGTACTCCCTGAAGTACGTGAGGTGCCGCCGCTCGACGGCCGCGCGCTCGCCGGACTCCTCCAGGCGCTCGGTCGCGTACTCCGAGATCGTCTCCAGCATCCGGTGGCGTACGCCGTCGTCGGTGAGGTCGGCCAGCACGAGGGACTTGTCGACCAGGGAGGCGAGCAGCGCCGCGGCGTCGAGGGCGTCGATGCGGACGCCCTCGCGGGCGCCGTCCGCCGCTTTCGCCGGGCCGGCTTCGTCGGGGCCGGTCCCTTCGGGCTCCGGGCAGATCGCCTCGACGGCCTCCAGGGTCCAGCCGCCGCGGAAGACGGCCAGGCGGCGGAGCAGGACGCGTTCGGCCGGCTCCAGCAGGTCCCAGCTCCAGTCCACGACGGCGCGCAGCGTCTGCTGGCGGGGCAGCAGCGTACGGCTGCCGCCGGTCAGGAGGCGGAAGCGGTCGTCGAGGCGGTCGGCGAGCTGGCGCGGCGAGAGGCTGCGCAGCCGGGCCGCGGCCAGCTCGATGGCCAGCGGCAGCCCGTCCAGGCGGCGGCACAGCTCGGCGCAGGCCACCGGGTCCTCGTCCACCGAGAAGCCGGGCCTGGCCGCCACGCCCCGGTCGGCGAGCAGCCGCAGCGCCGTCGGGTCCGGCAGCGGGTCCAGCGGCCGTACCAACTCGCCCGGCACGCCCAGGGGTTCGCGGCTGGTGGCGAGCACCGAGACGCCCGGGCAGTGCGCGAGGAGCTGTTCGGTCAGGGTCGCGGCGGCGCCGATCACGTGCTCGCAGTTGTCCAGCACCAGCAGCAGCTCGCGGCTCGCGCAGTAGTCGGTGAGCTGCCGGGCCGGGTCCTTGGTCTTGGTCTCGACGGACAGCGCGGCCTCGGTGGCGCTGCCGGAGTGCAGCAGCGTCTCGCGCAGCCCCAGCGAGCTGATCACCGCCTCGGGCACCGTCCGCGGATCGCTGACCGGCGCCAGTTCGACGTACCAGACGCCGTCCTTCCAACGGGGCGCCACCAGGTCACCGGCCTCCTGCGACAGCCGCGTCTTGCCCGTGCCGCCGGGTCCGGTGAGCGTGACGAGCCGGGCGCGCGACAGGTCGCCGCGCACCGCGGCCAGGTCGGCCTCGCGGCCGACGAAGCTGGTCAGCCGCGCGCGGGCGTTCCCCGGTACGGGCCGGGCCCCGCCCGCAACGGCCGCGCCCCGATGCCCGGACGCACCGCCGTCAGCCGCCTCGCCCGCGGCGGCGCCCATGACGGCCTCGCCGGGGCCGAAGTCGGCCGGGCCGCCCTGCCCGTGTCCGCCGGAAGCGGGTCCGGTCCGGTGGTCCCGGCCGTCCTGTCCGTGATCGCCCGGGCGTGGGCCGGGGGCCGCGGTCGGGCCGCGGGTGTCGGATCCGGGGGTGGGCGTTCGGGTGCCGCGGGCGCGGCTCTGCGCCCTTCCGGCCGCGGAACCGCCCGGGCCGGGCGGATTCCCCCCGACCGGACGGTCACCCGGCAGCGGCGGGGGGTTCAGCAGTTCCGCGTGCAGGGCGCGCAGTTCGGGGCTGGGGTCGGCGCCGAGCTGGTCGGCGAGGTCACGGCGGACCGACTCGTACGCGGCCAGGGCGTCCGCGGTACGGCCCGCGGCGCGCAGGGCGCGGATGTGGAGGGCGCGCAGCGGCTCGTCCAGGGGGTGCGCGGCGGCCAACTCCGCCAGCTCGGGGAGGATCGGACCTGCCCTGCCGAGGGCCAGTTCCGCGGTGAGCCGCTGCCGCTGGGCGTCCCGGCGCAGCGCCTCGCTGCGGACGGCGGCCGTGTCCCGGTCGGGCAGGTCCGCGAGCGCGGCCCCGCGCCACAGCGCGAGCGCGTCGCCGAGCAGCCCGGCGGCCTTGACCGGGTCGCCGTCGGCCAGCGCCCGCGCCCCCTCGTCGGCCAGCCGCTCGAACCGGTAGAGATCCACGTCCTCGGGCGCCGCCTCCAGCCGGTAGCCGCCGTCGACCGAGCCGACCGCGTCATGGCCGATGGCCCGGCGCAGCCGACCGATCAGCGCTTGCAGCGCGCCGGTCGCCCCGGCGGGCGGGTCGCCGTCCCACACCTCGTCGATGAGCGCGTCCGCGCCGATCACCCGGCCGGGCCGCAGTGCGAGCGCTGTCAGCAGCGCGCGCAGCCGACCGCCCGCCAGTGCGGCGGGCGTGCCGTCGTCGCGCAGAGCCTGGGTGGTGCCGAGAATCGCGTATCGCACGGCCCCATTGTTACGGAGCCCGCACGGTCACCGCGCCCCGGTCGGCCCCGGTCCGCCCGCGGCGGCGAGGGCGTACGGTCCACGCGGGGGCGGAGGCGTGGCGTCCGCTCGCGCGCCTCCGTACAGCGGTGGCCCGGCGTGACGCGGCGTTGGAACCTGGTCACGCCGCCGGACGTTTCCCGGGCATGGCCTGTGTCGTTTCCGTCCCGGATGGCATGATCGGGCGGCTGCCTCAGTCCGCGTCCGTCCCCACCACCGTCGGTCCCCCACCGTCGGGCCGCCGGGCCCGCGCACGACCTCCCGTAGCCTCAGCGCCCCACCGCCCACGCCAGGAGCCCGTCCATGAGCGTCACATCGATCCGCAGGGCCGACCGTCGCGGCGACAGCGACCGGAGGATCAGCCCGATCTTCCTCGCCATCGTCGCGGTGATGGCCGTGTCCGGCTGGGCGGTGTGGAGCCAGTTCGCCTCCGACCACGGCTTCGCGGTCTTCCTGTTCGTCGTGTCCGGCTGGGTCGTCTCCCTATGTCTGCACGAATACGCGCACGCCCGCAGCGCCCTGCACAGCGGTGACATCTCCATCGGCGCGAAGGGCTATCTGACCCTCAACCCGCTGAAGTACACGCACGCGCTGCTGTCCATCGTGCTGCCGGTGGTCTTCGTGATCCTGGGCGGCATCGGCCTGCCCGGCGGGGCCGTCTTCATCGAGCGCGGCCGCATCCAGGGGCGCTGGCGGCACAGCCTCATCTCGGCGGCGGGCCCGCTGGTCAACGTCGCCTTCGCGGTGCTGCTGATGCTGCCGTTCGCGCTCGGCGCGCTGGACTCCTGGCCGACCGAGTTCCTGTGCGCGCTCGCCTTCCTGGCGATGCTCCAGGTGACCGCCGCGATCCTGAACCTGCTGCCGGTCCCGGGCCTGGACGGCTACGGCATCATCGAGCCGTGGCTCTCGCCCGCCGCCCGCCGCCAGTTCGAGCCCTTCTCACAGTTCGGCCTGCTGGCGGTCTTCGGTGTGCTGTGGATTCCGGCGGTGAACGTGAAGTTCTTCCACGCCATCGACACCGTGATGGGCTGGCTGCACGTGCCGCGCGACTACGTGGACTACGGCTACACGCTGTTCCAGTTCTGGCGGAAGTGACGTCAGCTCTGCGGCTGGCCCGTCGCGTCGGCGGCAGCGGCGGCGTCCATCTTCGCCTTGCGGAAGTAGTACCAGCACATGTTGCTGGTCAGCCCGGCGAGCAGCACCCACACGATGCCCAGGAAGCTGCCGTGCGCGAAGGACACCACCGCGGCGGCGACGGCGAGCAGGCACGCGATGAGGGCGTAGAGGGCGAGGCGGGGCATGGGGTGCGGCTCCTGTCCGGGCGGACGCGTACGGTCGTCCGCCATTGTCCCCCATGCCCCGGACCGCTCGGGACGGGCTCGTACGTCTCGGACGTACGGCTCGCGTGGCCGGCCCGGGTGGCCGGCCCGGCTACGGCTCGGATGCGGCGCGGCTACGGCTCGATGCGGCTCAGACGTCGGTGAGGCGCAGGCCCGCGTGGGCCTTGTAACGGCGGTTGACCGAGATGAGGTTGGCGACCAGCGACTCGACCTGGTGGGCGTTGCGCAGCCGGCCCGCGAAGACACCGCGCATACCGGGGATACGGGCGGCGAGCGCCTGGACGATGTCGGTGTCGGCGCGGGCCTCGCCGAGGACCATCACATCGGTGTCGATCTCCGCGATCTCCGGGTCCTGGAGCAGCACCGCCGACAGGTGGTGGAAGGCGGCGGTGACCCGCGAGTCCGGGAGCAGGGCGGCGGCCTGCTGGGCGGCGCTGCCCTCGTCGGGCTTGAGGGCGTACGCGCCCTGCTTGTCGAAACCGAGCGGGTTGACGCAGTCCACGACGAGCTTGCCCGCCAGTTCCTCGCGCAGTGACTCCAGGGTCTTGGCGTGGCCGTCCCACGGCACCGCGACGATCACGATGTCGCTGCGGCGGGCGCACTCCGCGTTGTCCGCGCCCTCGACGCCGAGGCCGAGTTCGGCGGCGGCGGTCTGCGCGCGCTCGGCGTTGCGGGAGCCGATGACGACCTTCTGGCCCGACCTGGCCAGCCGGTAGGCGAGCCCGCGGCCCTGGTCACCGGTGCCGCCGAGCACTCCCACCACCAGGCCCGACACGTCGGGCAGCTCCCAGGGGTCCTTGGCCGGTGCCTTGGCCGGGGTCTTCACGTCCTCAGGGGTAGTCATACCGGCGATCCTGCCAGGTGCGGGCGGTGTTCGACGGCGTTCGGTGGCGCGGATCACTCCGGGGGCGGAAGGATGCCGTGCCATGGACGCCGTACGGGTCGCGCTGCTGCGCGAAGTGCTCGCCGGAACGGAGTGGCCGCGCGCCGCCCGCGCCTTCGGCGGGACGCTCAGAACCGCGGTCCAGCGCGGGCCGGGACCGCTGTTGCTCGTCGGCACCGACGCGTACGAGCCGTGGCATCTCGCCGCGCACCTCGACGACGAGGCCGCCTGGAGCGGGGTGCCCGAACTCTCCCCCACGCTCCTGCGGTTCCGCGTGCCGCCGGGCGCGCCGCCGCATCTCGCCGTCGGTCTGCGGCGGCTGGCCGCCGCCGGGCGCGGCGAGACCGTGCTGCTCGTCGCCCCCGACCGGCCGGGGGCCGGCATCCTCGAACGCGTCCACGACGCCAGGCGCTCCGGCGCCACCGTCCTCGCCCTGTCCGCTTCCGCGGAGGGTCACCCTTTCGACGGCGTCGCCCACGACGTCCTGAGCCTGCCCTCGCCCGACGCGCCCGCGCTCTCCCTCGACGTCCTCCAGCACCTTGTCAGCTCCGCTGCGGGTGAGGCCACGGCCCCTCGCCGCCCCCTTTCCGCGACCCCCTCTCCCGCCTGGCCGACCACCTCTCCACCCCACCTCCCCGCTGGTAACCCCCACCCCGTTCACAAGCCCTCCCGCACCTCACCACCGGCCGGTGGTGAGGTGCGGCCCGCGCTCCCGCACGTCACCACCCGCCCCAGCGGGGCGATTCGGTTGTCGCCGGACCACCGGCCCGGTGGGGGGCGGGTCGGGCGGGGGGAAAAAGGCTTTGCGGGGGGAGGCCGGGCCGGGGAGCATCGCCCTACGTGACAGTGACCGTGACCGATGACCCCCCACCCCCGCGGAAGCGGAAGAGGGCGTTGCTCCCCGACATGACGCCGTGGCGCACCTCGGCGGACTTCCGGCGAATGTGGCTGGCGGGAGCCATCACGACGTTCGGAAGCTTCCTGACGTTCGTGGCCCTGCCGGTGCAGATCAAGGAGCTGACGGGCTCGGCCGTCGCGGTGGGAGCGATCGGCGCGGTGGAGCTGGTGCCGCTGATCGTGTTCGGGCTGTACGGCGGGGCGCTCGCGGACGCGATGGACCGGAAGCTGCTGATCAACGCGACCGAGGCGGCGCAGGGCCTGCTGGCGTTGGGGCTGCTGGTCAACACGGTGGTGCCGCACCCGGTGGTGTGGCCGCTGTACGTGGTGGCGGCGCTGTCGAGCGCGCTGACGGGACTCCAGCGGCCCGCCCTGGACGCGATCGTGCCCAGGATCGTCCGGCGCGACCAACTCGCCGCCGCTGCGGCGCTCAACGCGCTGCGCTGGCAGGTCGGGGCCATCGCGGGCCCGTCCGTCGCGGGCCTGGTGATCGCGTACGCGGGCCTTTCGTGGGCGTACGCGGCCGACGCGGCGACCTTCGCGCTCTCCGTCGCGCTCGGCCTGGGCCTGAGCCGTTCACCGGCCGCGCACGACGCGAAACCGCCGTCGCTGCGCTCGATCGCGGAGGGCGCGCGCTACGCGTGGAGCCGCAAGGAACTCCTCGGCACGTACGCGATCGACCTGGCGGCGATGTTCTTCGCGTACCCGGCGGCGATCTTCCCGTTCCTCGCGGACGACCTGCACGCGCCGTGGTCGCTGGGCCTGATGTACGCGGCCGGGTCGGTCGGCTCCCTGGCGGTCAGCCTGACCAGCGGCTGGACCACCCGGATCCACCGGCACGGCCGGATGGTCGTGTACGCGGCCGTGGGCTGGGGCCTGGCCATGGCCGCGGCGGGCTGGACGGGCCGGATCTGGCTCGTACTGCTGTGCCTGGCGGCGGCGGGCGGCTGCGACATGATCAGCGGCGTCGGCCGCTCCACGATGTGGAATCAGACGATCCCCGACGAGCTGCGCGGACGCCTGGCGGGGATCGAGCTGCTGTCGTACTCGGTCGGCCCGCAGCTCGGTCAGCTCCGCAGCGGCGGCGTGGCCGCCCTCACCACCGCCCGTACCTCCGTCTGGACCGGCGGTGTCGCGTGCGCGGCGGCGGTCGTCGCCCTGGCCGCCGCTCTCCCGAAGCTGATGTCGTACGACGCGCGGCAGCACCCGGCGGCGGCGGAGACGGAGAGCGGGACGGAGAGCGGAGCGGAAGGCGGCACGGAAAGCGGTACGGAAACGGCACCCGCGACCGCGTCCTGACGACCGGCCCCGCCCGACTGCTCCGTCAGGAGCCCCCCGGCCTGTCGTTCCCGGCGTCCTGGCCGTCACCGTCGGCGGTGTCGTGCCACTTCGGGTCGGTGTCCCACTGGAGATTGCGCTCCGCGGCGGTGTCCATCGCCCGCTGCGCCTCCTCGCGGGTGGAGTAGGGGCCGAAGCGGTCCTTGGCGGGGCATTCGGGCCCCTCCTCGACCTTGTGGTGCTCGATGCAGTAGAACCATTCGCCGGGCTTTCCGGCCGGCTTCTTCGCCCTGAACAGCGCCATGATCGTCTCCTGTGGTCGGGGGTGCCGCGGGTGGCCGCCTGCGGCCATGTTCCCCGATCGGGCGCGGATACACTCGTCGGCATGTCTGGTCAGTCGCTGCTCGTTCCCGGCAAGCTCTCCCCCACCCGGCACGTGCCGGCCTCGATCCCGCGCCCCGAGTACGTGGGCAGGCCGGGGCCGGCGCCGTACACCGGGCCCGAGGTGCAGGACGCGGAGACGGTCGAGAAGATGCGGACCGCCTCGCGGATCGCGGCGCGCGCGATGGAGGAGGCCGCGAAGGCCATCGCCCCGGGGGTGACGACCGACGAGCTGGACCGGATCGCGCACGCGTACATGGTGGACCATCAGGCGTACCCCTCTGACCTGGGCTACCGCGGCTTCCCCAAGTCGCTGTGCACGTCGGTGAACGAGGTGATCTGCCACGGCATCCCGGACTCGACGGTGCTGCGCGACGGCGACATCGTGAACCTGGACGTGACCGCGTTCATCCACGGGGTGCACGGGGACTGCAACGCCACGTACTTCGTGGGCGACGTCGCCGAGGAGTCGCGGCTGCTGGTGGAGCGCACACGGGAGTCGCTCGACCGGGCGATCAAGGCGGTACGTCCCGGGCGGCAGATCAATGTGATCGGCCGGGTCATCGAGTCGTACGCGAAGCGCTTCGGGTACGGCGTGGTGCGGGACTTCACCGGGCACGGCATCCACACCGCGTTCCACTCGGGGCTGATCATCCCGCACTACGACGACCCGCGGGCGACGACGGTGATGCGGCCCGGCATGACGTTCACCATCGAGCCGATGCTGACGCTGGGCACACACGAGTACGACATGTGGGACGACGGCTGGACCGTGGTCACCAAGGACCGCAAGCGCACCGCCCAGTTCGAGCACACGCTGGTGGTCACGGCGGACGGCGCGGAGGTGCTGACCCTGCCATGAACCGTCGGAGCCTGTGTCTGGCGGCGGCGGCGACCGCGCTGGCGGTGCCGTTGGCCGGTTGTGTCACCGTGCACGGTGAGCGCGCGGACATCGCGTCGGTACGGCCCGCGGAGGCGGCCGAGGTGCTGGCGAATTTCGCGAAGGTCAACAACGCGGCGACGAAGGCGTACGACGAGTCGCTGGTCGCCGAGATCGAGTCGGGCGCGCTGGGCGCCATCGACGAGGCGGGGGTGCGGGCCAAGCACGCCAACCACCCCGAGGGCAACGCGTCGTTCACGCCGCTGGCCTTCTCCGACTCACGCTTCCTGGTGCCGAGGCAGCGCGGCTGGCCGAAGTTCTTCGTGGCGGACACCGCGACCAACCGCGGCGGCGACTCGCGGTGGCTGCTGGTCTTCCGCCGGTTCACCGCGGGCGACCCGTGGAAGGCGTCCTTCCTTGCCGTCATGGCACCGGACGCGCTGCCCGCCCTCGCCACCGACAAGGACGGTCTGGTCGAGGCGTTGCCGGCCGCGGGCACCGATCTGCTCGTGCAGCCGGGCCGGTTGAGCACGGCGTACACCTCGTATCTCCAACAGGCTCCCGCCGCACCGGCGTTCGCCGACGGTCCGGCGACCTCCGAGCTGCTGGCCGGGCGCGACAAGAACCGGCGTACGGCCAACTCCGTGACGCAGTACGCCGATCAGCCCGCCGAGGGCGGCGACTTCACCCCGGTCGCGCTGCGTACCAGGTCCGGCGGCGCGCTCGTGCTGTTCGCCAGTCGCCATCAGACCCGCGCCACGTACCGCGAGGGCTACCAGCTCAGCATCGACCAGGACACCAAGGCCCTGATGACCGGCACCCCCCGCACCTCCGTCACCCTCTCCCGCATGTCCCAGCAGGCCGCCACGGTCCCCGCCCGCAGCGCGGGACCGGACGCGAAAACGGCCGTCCTCAGCCGCCTGGCGGGCCTGGTCTCGGCGACGGGCGCGTAGGGACTCAGCGGGAACGGGCTCTGCGGGGACGGGCCTCAGCGGGAACGGGCTCAGCGGGGACGGGCTCAGCGCGTGCGGGCGACCGGTTCCGGCTCGGGTTCGTAGGCGAACTGGGCGCAGGCGTCGGTGAGGATGTCGAGGACGGGGAGCGGGTCGGGCAGCGGGAGGTCGGGGCCGAGGTCGGGGAGCCAGACGACCGTGCCGCCGGACGGCAGCCGGGCCGGGGGCAGCAGCACATAGCTGCCGCGGCAGTGCCAGCGGATGCCCGGGTGCTCGTCGGCGGTCTCCGGGTTGCAGTCGAGGGCGCAGGGCCACCACTCGTCCTCGTCGGCGGGGGTGCCGCGGGTGGCGGTGAAGAACAGCATCCGGTCCTCGCCCTGGAGGGCGACCGGGCCGATGGTGGCGCCGTCGGCGGTCAGCCGTTCCAGCGCGACGCGGCCCGCTTCCGCGGGGACGTCGAGGACGTCGTGGTTGAGCCCGGTGGCGGTGATGAAGTTGGCGAGCGGCTGGCCGCTGAGCCACTGGGCGACCCGCTGCGGGTCGGTGCTCGCCTGGGTCTGCCACGCCTGCGAGACGGGGTGCACACCGGGGATGTGACAGCCGATCCGGTCGCACGAACAGCCGAAGCCCTCGGGGTGCACGGCCGGTGCGACGGGATACGAGGCGGCGACGGCCGCCTGGATCAGCTCGTCACGGCGCAGGTCGTCGGCGGCAGCGGCGGCTGCCGCCCTGGCCGCCCGGCTGTTGCCCGAAGCGCTCTCCGTACGGCGGCGCAACCAGTCGGACACCCTGCTCTTGCCTGCCATCGGGCTCCTTTCCTCGCCACTCCCGTCCCGCGGACCACGGTACGCGGACGGTGGAGCACATCCTCCCTCTTGCCAGGAATGAACACCCACCCGGGGTGGAAGTGTTCCCGTGGCGGCCGTTTCCGACATCATGTCGGCAACCTATTGACTTAGGTAAGCCTAAGTTGGGAGGATCGAGGTCGGCGCACAGCCTTGACCAGGAGGTTCCTTTGACCACGTCGATTCCGTCGGCCACTTCGGACACGTCGGCCACTCCGGACGCACCGTCCGCCGCATCCCCGTTCTCCGCCGTGATCCGCGCCGCGACCCGGGCTCAGCACCAGGAGGCGCACGACTCGACCTTCATGGACGACCTGCTCGGCGGGCGGCTCGGCGTGGACGCGTACGCGCGCTACACCGAGCAGCTCTGGTTCGTGTACCGGGCGCTGGAGGAGGGCGCGCACCTGCTGGCCGACGACTCGGTGGCCGCGCCCTTCACCCGCACCGAGCTGCTGCGCGTCGCCTCCCTCGAACAGGACCTCGACCACCTGCTCGGCGAGGGCTGGAAGGACCGCGCGAGCGCGCTGCCCGCCACCGCCCGGTACGCGGCCCGGGTGGCCGAGGTCGCCCGCGAGTGGCCCGCCGGTTATGTCGCGCACCACTACACCCGCTACCTCGGCGACCTCTCCGGCGGCCAGGTCGTCCGCGGTGTCGCGGAGAAGACCTGGGGCTTCGCCCGCAAGGGCGACGGTGTCCGCTTCTACGTCTTCGAGGGCATCGACAACCCGGCCGCCTTCAAGCGCGAGTACCGCGAACTGCTGGACGGCCTCGCGGTCGACGACCTGGAGAAGCAGCGGGTGGTCGAGGAGTGCAGGACCGCCTTCGCGCTGAACATCGCGGTCTTCCGAGAGCTGGGGGACGCCTTCCCGCTCTCCG
This sequence comes from Streptomyces sp. NPDC003300, assembly GCF_040610915.1. Classification (NCBI taxonomy): domain Bacteria; kingdom Bacillati; phylum Actinomycetota; class Actinomycetes; order Kitasatosporales; family Streptomycetaceae; genus Streptomyces; species Streptomyces sp. NPDC003300. The sequence goes on from NZ_JBEXNE010000002.1 coordinate 494,157, forward strand.
CGTGAGGGCGCGCTGTCCGTACGACCCCCGCGAAGCCGGGCGGCCCACCTGAACTCACGGTGGGCCGCCCGGCTTTCGGCTGTGCCTGAGGTCTTCGCGGCGGACGGTGCCGCGTCAGACGGTGTTGCGTCAGGCGTCTTCGCGTCGGACGGTGTTGCGTCAGACGGTGTTGCGGCGGCGGGCCACGGTGACGGTCGCGGCGGCGCCGGTCACCACCAGGGCGCCCGCGGCGGCGAGCAGCGCGGCGGACGGGGTGCCGGAGCCGGTGGAGGCCAGCTCGCCGTCGGTGGTGAAGTCGTTGCCGGTGCCGCCGACCGTGCTGCCGGAACCGCCGGTCGTACCGCCGCTGGTGGAGCCGCCGGTCGTACCGCCGTCGGAGGAACCGCCCGACGAACCGGCCGACGGGCTCGGCGAACCGGTCGGCAGGGTGGCGCTGTCGTCCAGCGAGACGGCGACCGTCACCGGGTCGAGCGCGTCGCCCGCCTTGTAGAAGCCGCTGAACGCCTTCGCGCCGTCCTCGGTGAGCACGGCGGAGGCGCCGGAGACCGTGACGACGTCGCCGTCGGCGGTCGGCGCGACACCGCTCAGGGTGGCCACGGCGATGCCCTTGTAGTCGGTGACCTTGCCCGAGGCCATGTCCTTGGCCGACACGTCGGCGGTGAGGGTGCCGGTGGCACCCTTGGTGGCCACCGCGAAGTTGCCGAACTTCAGGTCGAGCGCGTACGTGCCCTGCTGGAGGTGGCCGAGGAAGCGGACGCCGCCGGAGAAGGAGGCGTTGAGGGTCTTGGTGTCGGCGTCGTAGGTGCCGGCGCCCTTGGGGAAGCGGTAGCCGGAGGCGGTGCCGGTGGCGCCGTCGGTGAGCTCCACCTTGCCGTCGGCGATCGGTCCTGTGACGTAGGAGCGGAAGGACTGCTTGACGCCCCAGTCGAGGTTGCCGTCCACGACGGCGGCGGGCCCGCCGGGCGCGGTCGTGGTGGGCGTGGCGGTCGGCTCGCCCGTGGGCTCGCCGGTCGGCGGGTTGGTGGTCGGCGGGTTGGTGGTCGGCGTCGTCGTCGGGGCGGCGCCCGGAGTGACGGACAGGTCCGCGGCGTCCAGCGCCGTACCGGGCTGGTACATGCCGTTGAAGGCGCTCGACCCGTCGGCGGTCAGCGTGGCCGGGATGCCGTTGAAGGTCATCGCGCCGCCCGCGCCGCCGCCGGGCCTGACGTTCGACAGGTCGAGCGTGGCGAATTCCACGTCGTTCGACGTGCTGCCCGCGGCGGTCACGTCGGCGGTGATCTTGCCCGTGGTGCCGACGGTGACGACCTTGAGGTCGGCCAGCTTGATGTCGAAGCCGTGCAGCGTGGACGCGAACTCGACGCTGCCGTCGAAGCCGACGGTCACGCCGTGCGTCGACGTGTCGTACGAGCCTTGGCCGTTGGTGAAGTGGAAGGTGCCGTTGGAGTTGGCGGTCGCGCCGTCCGCGGTGGTGATGGTGCCCCCCGCGGGGCCGGTCACGTACGAGCGGAACGACTGCTTGACGCCCCAGTCGAAGGTGCCGCCGGTGAGCGGTACGGCCGGGGACGACGGCGAGTCGGCGGCGGCGAACGCCGGGACCAGCAGGGCGGTGGCCGCCCCCGCGGTGGCGGTGGCTATGGCCAGGGCGAGCGCGCGGGAGCTGAGGCGGGCGGTCATGGGGTGGTGTGCTCCTTGTGTTCCTCGGAAGGTGGTGCTCGGTGCGGTGGTGCCCGGTGCGGGCATGCGGCCGTACGGAGGGCGTACGGACCCTGCGGCCGCACGCTGCATGCGGCCGTACGCGTCCTGCGGTGCTGCGGTTCGAGCGGGTGGTGCGAGGTGCGGGGGGAGGTGACGCGCCGTCAGCCGACGTCTGGGTGACGCGCCGTCAGCCGCCTTCTTCGGTACGGCGTTTGCGCCGTACGACGGCGAAGACGACCGCCGCCGCGGCGAGGACCGCGGCCGACCCGCCGGCCAGCAGGCCGACCGGCGCGCCGTCGTGCGAGCTGTCCGCGGCGGACTCGGTGCGCGGCGCGGCGGGTGCGGTGCTCGGCGCCGGGGACGCCGCCGGGGTGGCGGACGCCGTGGGGTCGGAGCCGATGTCGGGCAGCGCGGGCAGGGCCGCCGCCTTGTCGAGGGCGACGGAGAGGGTGAGCGGGTCCATCGAAGTACCCGCGGTGTAGAGGCCGTTGAACGCCTTGGCGCCCTGCGCCGTCAGCGTGGTCGGGACCTCGGTCAGGGAGATCAGGCCGTTCTTCGGCGCGAGCGCGGCGGGCGCGGTGAAGGTGATGAACGGCTCGCCGTCCGCGTACAGCGTGCCCTTGCCGTCGGTGACCGTGACGCGGACCGCGCTGATCGACAGGTCGAGCCCGTACGTGCCGTCCGCCGCCTTCATCCCGACGAAGCGCACCGTCCCGCCGAACCGGGCGTCCAGCGAGTGGTGCGAGGCGTCGTACGTGCCGCGGCCCGCGCCGAAGCGGAACAGGGCGCCGCCGTCCCGCGCGCCGTCGGCCACCGTCCAGCGGCCCTTGGCGATGTCGCCGGTCACGTACTCGCGGAAGGTGCGGCGTACGCCCCAGTCGGCGGCGGCGTCAACGACCGTGCCGGGCACGGCCGTCGAGGTGGCGGTCGGCTTCCCCGACGCCTTGTCGCTCGCGCCGCCGGTCGGGGTCCGCGGCGGGGCGGTGGTCGGCGAGGCGGGCGCGCGCAGGTCGACCGAGAGGCTGACCGGGTCCAGCGGGGTGCCGGTGGTGTAGTAGCCCGCGAAGGCGCGGGCGCCCTGCGAGGTGAGGGTGGCCGGGATGCCGCTGAGGGTGATCTGCGGCCCGGTGACCCCGCGGGTGTTGACGCCGCCGACGGCGAGCGAGGCGAGCGGCACCTGGGCGGTGGTGGTGACCCGACCGGTGTTCTTGTCCTTGCTGCGCATGTCGGCGTAGAGCGTGCCGTGGCCGCCGGAGATCTTGACGGTGGGACGGCTGATGGTGAGGTCGAGCTGATAGGCGCCGCTGGCCTGCCGGTGCCCCAGGAAGTGGACGCCGCCCGCGAAGGCGGCGGTCAGCGCGCCGCTGCCCGGATCGTACGAGCCCCGCGCCGAAGGGAAGCGGAACTGGTTGCTGCCGAAGGTGCCCGCGCCGCCGGTCATCGCCCAACTGCCTTTCGCGATGGGCCCGGTGACATAGCTCTGGAACGACGCCTTGATTCCCCAGTCCAGCCGTCCCCCGGCGACCGTACGGCTCGTCGCGGCGTCCGCCCTTGACGCGGGCAGCACCGCGGTCAGCGCGGTCAGCGCGACCGCGCCGAGCAGCGCGGTGCTCACGGCCGTGAGCGAGACGGCCCGGCCGCCGGTACGGCGCACGCGGGCATGACGGAACAACGGCATGGACCCCTCCAGGACTGGCAAACTCAGGTAAGGCTAACCTAAGCTAATCACCGACCGGCGGGGAACCCTCCCGCGACGTCGCCGAACGCGCTGGCGCGCGGGCACAGCGGCATCACGACATGACGGCACCACGGCAAGGGACGGGTTGGCAGTGCGAACAGGTTCCGAACGACGTCCCGACCGAGCGGATGCCGAGCCGCATGCCGCGGGCTTCCCGACGACGGGCTCGCAGGCCGGGCGCTCCCTGGGCGCCCCGGACGCCGACACTCCGCAACGCGGGCATGCCCAGGCCGACTTGGGCGACCGCACCGCGCCGGAACCCACCCGCCCACCGGCCGCCGGTCCACAGCCGACAGCCGTCCGAGCCGCCCCGGACCTCGCCGCGTCACCAACCCCGCCTTCGTCCCCCGCCCGTTCACAGCCGACCGCCGTCCGGGCCGCCCCGGACCTCGCCGCGTCACCAACCCCGCGTTCGTACCCCGCCCGTTCACAGCCGACCAGCCTCCAGGCCGCCCCGGAAGCCGGCGGCTCGGGGCGCGGTCGCTCGCGGCGCCGCGCTTCCGTGCGGCGGAACGCGTGCGCCGCGCGGGGCGTGGCGTTCTCGCTGCTCGGCGGGCTGCTGGCACTCGCGCTCACCGCGTGCGGCGGCTCGGCGGGGAAGGCGGGGCCGTCCGCGAGCGGTACGGGGGCGACGTCGAGCGCGGGAGCGGACGCCGACCGGATCGAACCGCTGGCCGGTGCGGCGCCCGTGCCCGTACTGCCCGCCACCGTCACCTCGGCGGACGGCCGGAAGGTCACCGTCACCGCCGCCGACCGGATCGTGCCGCTCACCGGCGGGCTGTCCGAGATCGTCTTCACGCTGGGCCTCGGCAAGAACGTCGTCGCGCGCGACATCACGGCGACCTTCGCGCAGGCGGCGAAGCTGCCGGTGGTGACCCGCGCCCACGACGTCTCCGCCGAGGGCGTCCTGTCCCTGCACCCCACCCTCGTCCTCGCCGAGGACACCACGGGCCCGGCCGAGGCGATCCGCCAGATCCGCGACGCGGGCGTCCCGCTCGTCGTCGTCAAGACGGCGACCTCGCTCGACGACGTGGGCCCGCGGATCGACGCCGTGGCCGCCGCGCTCGGTGTGAAGGCAGCGGGTGACACGCTGCGCGCGCGTACGGCGCAACGGATCGACGCCGTCCGCGCGACGATTCCGAGCACGTCCGACAAGCCGCGCGTCGCCTTCCTCTACCTGCGCGGCACCGCGTCGGTCTACCTGATCGGCGGGCGCGGCTCCGGCGCCGACTCCCTCATCGCGGCGGCGGGCGGCGTCGACGCCGGGACTGCCTCCGGCCTCGACAAGGACTTCACCCCCATCACCAGCGAGGCCCTGGTGAAGGCCGCGCCCGACGTCATCCTCGTCATGACCAAGGGGCTCGACTCCGTCGGCGGGGTCAGCGGCCTCGAAAAGGTCCCGGGCGTCGCCCAGACCCCCGCCGGTCTCGACCACCGTGTCGTCGCCATCGACGACGGCACCCTCCTCAACTTCGGCCCCCGCACCGACTCCGTCCTGCGCCGGCTCACCACCGGCATCCACCAAAAGGCCCGGTGACCCGGCCCATGACGACCACGGCCTCCCCGAACGAGGAACACACCGCGCCCGCCGGGACGGACGACGACACCCGGCCGACCACGACTGCGGCTCCCGCTCGGGACGCCGGCCCAGGAACCCCGGACTCCGTACCGGCGCACGATGACGCGGCGCATACGCACACGGGGCCCAAGGAAGCGAGCGGGCCCGGGGGGATCGCGGACGACGGGCCGCGGCCGACCGGCCGTCAGGCCAACCGGCGTGGCCGGGCGACCGTGTTGATCGGGGTGCTGGCCGCGGGGCTGGTCGTGCTGAGCGTCGTGTCGGCCGGGATCGGGGCGTACGGGATTCCGGCGGGGGACGTGCTGGCGTCGGTGGCGCACCGCTGCGGCCTCGGGGGCCACCGGCTGGACCGGGTGGCGGAGTCGGTGCTGTGGGACGTACGGCTGCCGCGCATCGTGCTGGCGCTGCTGGTCGGCGGCTCGCTGGGGTGCGCGGGGGCGCTGATGCAGGGCGTGTTCGGGAATCCGCTGGCCGAGCCGGGGGTGATCGGGATCTCGTCCGGCGCCGCGGTGGGCGCCGTCGGGTCGATCGCGCTCGGCCTGACCTTCGCGGGCACCTGGTCGGTGACGGTGTGCGCCTTCGTCGCCGGGCTGCTGACCGTCCTTCTCGTGTACGGCCTGTCCCGGTCCGGCGGCCGGACGGAGGTCGTCACCCTCGTCCTCACCGGCATCGCGGTGAACGCCTTCGCGGGCGCCCTCATCGGCCTGTTCGTCTTCTTCGCGGACAACTCGCAGCTCACCCAGATCACCTTCTGGCAGCTCGGTTCGCTGGCCCAGGCGAGCTGGCCGAAAGTGCTCGCGGTGCTGCCCTGCGCGCTGGCGGGTCTCGCCGTGGCGCCGTTCTTCTCCCGCCGCCTGGACCTGCTGGCGCTCGGCGAACGCCAGGCCAAGCACCTCGGCGTGGACGTCGAACGGATGCGGATCGCGGTGATCCTGATCGTGGCGCTGCTGACGGCGGCGGCCGTCGCGGTCGCGGGGATCGTCGCCTTCGTCGGGCTCGTCGTGCCGCATCTGCTGCGGATGGCCGCGGGGCCGGGACACCGTTTCCTGGTGCCGGGCAGCGCCCTCGGCGGCGCGCTCGTCCTGGTCGCCGCCGACCTCGCCGCCCGTACGCTCGCCTCGCCCGCGGAGCTGCCGCTGGGCGTGCTGACCGCCCTCGTCGGCAGCCCCTTCTTCTTCTGGCTGCTGCGCAGGACCCGCGGCCGGCAGGGGGGTTGGGCATGAGGCCGCTCGCGGTACGACGCCGGGCCCGTACGTCCCTCCCGCCGCCGCCCGCCCCCGGCGACGTCCTGGCCGAGGCCCACGACCTGGTCGTACGGCTCGGCGGGCGCCCCGTGCTCGACGGGGTCGGCGTCGCCGTCCACGCGGGCGAAGTGCTCGCCCTGGTCGGGCCCAACGGCGCGGGCAAGTCCACGCTGCTGGGGGCGCTGGCCGGTGACGTGCCCGCCGACTCCGGGGAGGTGCGGGTCGGCGGCGCGCCCCTCGGCCGCTGGACCGCCCGGCAGCTCGCCCTGCGCCGGGCCGTGCTCCCGCAGTCCTCGCCGCTCGCCTTCCCCTTCACCGCCGACGAGGTCGTACGCATGGGGCGCGCGCCGTGGGCCGGGACCGTCCTCGCCCACGAGGACGAGGCCGCGGTGGCGGCGGCCATGCGTGCCACCGAGGTCACGGGCTTCGCCGAGCGGGCCTATCCCGCGCTCTCGGGCGGCGAGCGGGCCCGCGTCGCGCTCGCGCGAGTGCTCGCCCAACGCGCGCCGCTGCTGCTGCTCGACGAGCCGACCGCCGCCCTTGACCTTCACCACCAGGAGCTCGTCCTGCGCGTCTGCCGCGAGCAGGCCGCTCTCGGGCGCGGGGTCGTCGTCGTCCTCCACGACCTCGGTCTCGCCGCCGCCCATGCCGACCGCGTCGCCGTCCTGTCCTCCGGCCGCGTCACCGCCAACGGTTCGCCTGCGGCGGTGCTCACCGCCGAACGGCTCTCCGCCGTCTACCGCCACCCCGTCGAAGTCCTCCCCCACCCCCGCAGCGGCACCCCCCTGATCCTCCCCCTCCGCTGACCCCCCACCCACCGGGCCCGGTGGTCCGGAGACAACCGAACTGCCCCACCGGGGCCGGTGGTGACCCGCAGGAGCGTCATGGCTGAGCACGCAGTTCCCCGCGCCCCTGAAAAGACCGGCGCGCCGCCCGAAGCGAAGGAACCGTACGGGGGAAAGGGGGGAACCCTTTGGGGTACTTGGTGGTGCGGGACCCCAGCGGGAGGCGCAGAATCAGGGCGTACGTACGAACTCCGGGGGGCCGACCGTCCGCCGGAGGCGGCCCTTCACCACCCCCCGAGGAGCCCTCTTTGCGCACTGCGACACCCCGCCGGTACCTGATGTGTCCACCGGCGCACTTCCGAGTGACGTACTCGATCAACCCGTGGATGGACCCGACGAAGCCGGTGGACCCGGCACTGGCCCTGTTCCAGTGGGAGGACCTGCGCGACAGGTACCGGGCGCTGGGCCACACCGTGGAGCTGCTGGACGCGGTGGAGGACCTGCCGGACATGGTGTTCGCGGCGAACGGCGCGACCGTCGTGGACGGGAAGGTGCTGGGCGCGAGGTTCGCGAACCCCGAGCGCGAGGCCGAGGCCCCGGCGCACCTGGCGTGGTTCAGGAGCAACGGCTTTCCCGATCCGCGCGAGCCGGTGCACATCAACGAGGCGGAGGGCGACTTCGCGGTCACGGCGACATGGATCCTGGCGGGCCAGGGCTTCCGGAGCAGCCCGCTGTCGCACTCGGAGGCGCAGGAGTTCTTCGGCCGTCCGGTGATCGGCCTGGAGCTGACCGACCCGCGCTACTACCACCTGGACACGGCGCTGGCCGTGCTCGACGACGCGCGGGACGAGATCATGTACTACCCCGGCGCCTTCTCCCCCGGCAGCCGCGCCGTGCTGGCCCGGCTCTTCCCCGACGCGCTGCTCGCGACGGCGCAGGACGCCGCCGCGCTCGGCCTCAACGCGGTCAGCGACGGCCGCAACGTCCTGCTGCCGCGTACCGCCACCGGCCTGCTCGGGCCGTTGCGCGACCGGGGCTTCGAGCCGGTCCCGGTGGACATGTCGGAGCTGCACAAGGCCGGCGGCAGCGTGAAGTGCTGCACGATGGAGCTGCGCCCGGCCGTCGGCTGACCGGCGCGTGGCCCGAGCCCGCGCACGCCACGCCGCGGGTCCTCCCGGCCGGGGGCCTCGGCGTGGTGGCGGCTCGGCAGCCGACCAGCTGAACCGCCCGGTCCCGACCGCCCCATGCCGTGCGCCGCCGCGTCATAGGGTGCGGGGATGGACGTTTCGAGCGGGGCACGGCATGACGTGGTGATCGTCGGCGGCGGCCACAACGGGCTGGTCGCCGCCGCCTATCTGGCCCGCGCGGGCCGCCGGGTGCTGCTGCTCGAACGGCTGCCCGCGACGGGCGGCGCGGCCGTGTCGACCCGGGCCTTCGCCGGGGTGGACGCACGGCTGTCGCGCTACTCCTACCTGGTGAGCCTGCTGCCCGCGCGGATCACCGACGAGCTGGGGCTGCGGTTCGCGGTGCGCCGCCGCCGGATCTCCTCGTACACCCCGCGCGGCACCGGCGGCCTGCTGGTGGACGCGGGCGACGCGGCCCGTACGCGGGAGCAGTTCGCCGCGCTGACCGGCGACGACCGGGACTTCGAGGCGTGGCAGCGGTTCTACGCGATGACCGGGCGGGTCGCGCAGGCGGTGTTCCCGACGCTGACCGAGCCGCTGCCCTCGCGGGCCGCGCTGGAGAGCGCGATCGGCGACTCCGCGGCCTGGGAGGCGCTGTTCGAGCGGCCGCTGGGCGAGACGGTGGAGGCGGCCTTCGCTGACGACCTGGTGCGGGGCGTGGTCCTCACCGACGCGCTGATCGGCACCTTCACGCACGCCCACGACCCGTCGCTGCGGCAGAACCGCTGTTTCCTCTACCACGTGATCGGCGGCGGGACCGGCGACTGGGACGTGCCGGTGGGCGGGATGGGCGCGTTCACCGACGCGCTGGCGGACGCGGCCCGCGCGGCGGGCGCCGAGATCGTCACCGGCGCCGAGGTCACGGGCATCGCGGCGGACGGCGTACGCGCGGAGGTGACGTACGAGCGCGACGGGCGGCAGGTGACGGTCGGGGCGCGTGACGTGCTGGTCAACGCGGCGCCGCACACGCTGGCCGGGCTGCTGGGCGAGGCGGCGCCGGGTCCGGCCCCCGAGGGCGCGCAGCTCAAGGTCAACATGCTGCTGCGCAGGCTGCCGCGGCTGCGCGACACCTCGGTGGACCCGCGCGAGGCGTTCGCCGGGACCTTCCACATCGCCGAGGGCTACGAGCAGTTGGCGACCGCGTACGAGCAGGCCGCCGCGGGGCGCCTGCCGGACGCGCCGCCGTCGGAGATCTACTGCCACAGCCTGACCGACCCGTCGATCCTCTCGCCGGAACTGGCCGGGCGGGGCGTCCACACGCTGACCCTGTTCGGACTGCACACGCCCGCGCGGCTGTTCGCGGCGGACCCGGCGGGGGCGAAGGACGCGCTGCTGGAGGCGACGCTGGCGCAACTCGACGCGGTGCTCGCCGAGCCGCTGGCGGACTGCCTGCTGCTGGACGGCGACGGCAGGCCGTGTCTGGAGGCGAAGTCGCCGCTGGACCTGGAGCGCGAGGTGGGCCTGCCCGGCGGCCACATCTTCCACCGCGACCTGTCGTGGCCGTACGCCGCGCCGGACGCGGACCAGGTGACGTACGCCACAGGCCGCTGGGGCGTCGGCACCCCGCATGAGAACGTCTTCCTCTGCGGCGCGGGCGCGGCCCGCGGCGGCGGGGTGAGCGGTGTTCCCGGGCACAACGCGGCCATGGCGGTACTGGAGAAGGCACGATGACCACCGAAGAACGCGGCATCACCCCTGGCCGGCGTCTGGACCCGCGGCTGATCGACCCCAGGCGGCTCGCCCGCCGCACGGGCGGCCGCAGGCAGTGGCGGCGCGGCGGCACCTGGCACACCCTCGGCGAGGACGGCACGGTGCCCGAGCAGCGCCGCCGCACCGCGGACGTGGTGGTCGACTGCGCGGTGTACGCGGACGGCTCGCGGGTGGCGTCGCTGCCGCCGCGCGAGGCGCTGGCGGAGGCCAGGAAGCACACCGGCGGCTTCGCCTGGATCGGGCTGCACGAGCCGGAGGCGGAGCATCTGACCGAGATCGCCGAGGTGTTCGGGCTGCATCCGCTGGCGGTCGAGGACGCGGTGACCGCGCACCAGCGGCCCAAGCTGGAGCGGTACGGCGACTCGCTGTTCATGGTGGTCAAGACGATCGTCTTCGTCGAGCACGAGAAGCTGACCGCGACCAGCGAGGTGGTCGACACCGGTGAGCTGATGATCTTCCTCGGCGCGGACTTCGTCGTGGTGGTGCGGCACGGCAGCGCGCCGGGGCTGACCCGCGTACGGCACGCCCTCGAAAGCAGCCCGGAGATGCTGGCGCACGGCCCCTCGGCGGTCCTGCACGCCATCGTCGACCAGGTCGTGGACGACTACCTGGACGTCGCCGACGAGGTCGAGCTGGATGTGGACGACCTGGAGGCCGACGTCTTCGCCGACTCGCACCGCGACGACGCCGAGCGGATCTACCAGCTCAAGCGGGAGCTCATCGAGTTCAAGCGGGCCGTGCACCCGATGGCCAGGCCCTTGCAGCGGCTGAGCGAGGAGCCGGACCGGCTCATCGGCGCCGAGGTCGCCCGCTATCTGCGCGACGTCGCCGACCACCTGACCCACGTCCGCGAGCGGCTGGTGGGCTACGGCGAGCTGGTCGACGGTCTGCTGGCGGCCAATCTCAGCCAACTCGCCGTGCAACAGAACGTCGATATGCGGCGGATCAGCGCGGGCGCCGCGATCCTCGCCGTCCCGACGATGATCGCGGGCTTCTACGGCATGAACTTCGACCACATGCCCGAGCTGCGCTGGTCCTTCGGCTACCCGCTGATGGTGGGCGTGATGGCGACGCTGTCCTTCCTGTGCTACCGCGCCTTCCACCGCTACGGCTGGCTGTAGGGCGCTAGCTCCAGGGGTCGCCCCAGGAGGCGTCGCGGGCCGCGCGGTAGGTGTCGCCGTGCCGTTTGCTGACGGTGTCGCGGACCAGGCCGCGGTCGGCGGTGCACAGGTCGAGCAGGACCAGGCCCTTGCGGATCTGCGGGTGGCGCACGACGCGGCCGGGGGCGGGGGCCGCGGGGAACCGCGCGGCGGCCACGTAGCTGAACTTCTCGTCCTCGTAGGGCAGTGAGCCGCCCTTGACCTGCCGGTGCAGCGAGCTGCGCTGGACGCGGGCGGCGAAGTGGCACCAGTCGTCGCCGGTGACCGGGCAGGCCGCGTCGTGCGGGCAGGGCGCGAGGACGGTGAGCCCGGCGGCGAGCAGCCGGTCGCGGGCGGCGATCGTGCGCGCGTACCCCTCGGGGGTGCCGGGCTCGACGACGAGCACCGCCCCGGTGGCGGCCACCGCGGCCGCGTCGATCAGCGCGGTGCGGTCGGCGGCGGTCAACTCCCCGATCACGTACGAGACGGTGACCAGGTCGGCGGCGGGCAGCGCGGGTCCGCCGCCGAGCGGCGACCGGGTCCAGCGCGCGGCGCGCAGGGCGGGCGACTCGGCGGTGCGCGCCAGTTCACCTCCCAGGTCGAGGGCGGACTGCGACCAGTCGAGGACGGTGGAGGTGTGCGCGCTCGCCGAGGGATCGCCCGGGAACGCGTCGGCCACCGCCCACGTCGCCGCGCCGGTCCCGCCGCCGAGGTCGAGATGGGTCGCGGGCGACCACTGCCCGGCCTGCAAACGGAATGCCTCGAGCGCGGCCCTGACGGCCGCGTACGTGGCGGGCATACGGTAGGCCGCGTAAGCCGCCACCGACGCCGCGTCCCGCAGAATGGGCGCTGACGTCGGCGACTTGCCACGATATGTTTCGATGAGGCGTTCCACCTCGGCGGAAGCCCTGGTGGGGGCCGTGGCGCTCAGTCGCGCCGACAGGGCTGTACGCAGGTCGTCGGGTAGGTGCACAGTGGACACAAGTCCCAAGGGTAAGGGTCGTGCACACCCGTAACGGCCTCCTTACACTCTGTGGCCATTCGATATCCATACTTGTGTTAACTCGGTCATAACAACGGCTCGAATCTGCGTAAACCGCAGCGGAAAGCCCTCGTGTTGGCCTAGCGTTCGCTCTTATCCAGGCGCACTACCCCTTGGGGAAGTGGTAGAGCGCCTCGTCGGTCGCGATGTGCCAGGGGGGTCCATGCGGCGTGTCGAAGCAAACCGGGTTCTACCGGTCATACCCATGAGTGCCGATACGAGACCCGTGCGCGCGAAAGCCGCGCACGCGTTCGGCAGGAGGGCATCGGGTTCCACCGGTGCCCTCGCTGTGCCCGGCCCTTACGGCGGGCACGGCAGGTTCAGTGACAAGGCGCGGTGGTATCTGCCGCTCGCGCTCACCGTCGACGTGCTCGGGATCGCGTTCCCGGTCGCGGCGATCTTCCATGCCACCGGCCAGCCGCACCCGCTGGTCTGCGCCGCCGTGGCGGCGCTCGCCTGGGTCGGTGTCCAGGCGGTCAGGCGGCGTTACGCGGCGGACGTCCTCGGCGAGCACCGCGGCGCCGGGGCGGTGCTCCGGGACTGGCTGATGCTGCTCGGGGTGCTCGCCGTGCTCAGGACCGCCTTCGATCAGGTGGCGGAACCGTCGTACGCGCTGGCCGGGCTGACCGCCGGTCCCGTGCTGACGACGGCTTGCCGGATGCTCACCCACCACCATCTGATCGCCGCCCGGCGCGAGGCCCACGCCGTGCGCAGGGTGCTGGTCATCGGCGAGCCGAGCTCCGCCGACCATGTGGTGGGCCACCTCGCGGCCCGTACCGAACACGCGTATGTGGTGGTCGGGGTGGTCCCGGTGGGCAACGCCAAGCTGGAGTGCGGGGCCCCGGTCACCGCACGGCTCGGCGCGGTCGCGCCGTCCGGTCTCGCCGAGGACGCGGGCATCGTGCTCGGCGCCGCCCGCGACCACGGGGCGGAGCTGGTCCTGGTGGCGCCGGGACCGCGGCTGTCCGCGGAACGGCTGCGCAGGCTGTCCTGGTCCCTGCACGACGCGGGCCTGCCGCTCGCGGTGCTGCCGGGGCTGATCGATGTGGCCGTGCGCCGGGTGCAGTTGGACGCGCCCGCGGGCCTGGCCATGCTTCACATCGCCCCGCCGTCCAGGCGCGGCGTCCAGCCGGTGCTCAAGTCGGCCCTCGACCGGGTCGGCGCGGGGCTCGGACTCCTGCTGCTCTCCCCGGTCTTCGGCCTGGTGGCGGCGGCGGTCCGGCTGACCTCGCAGGGCCCGGCCTTCCACCGGCAGATCCGGTACGGGCAGGGCTGTGTGCCGTTCACCATGTGGAAATTCCGCACGATGGTGGTCGACGCGGAGCAGCGCAAGCCCGATCTGCACGGGTCGAACGAGAACGACGGCCTGATGTTCAAGATGCGCCGTGACCCCCGGGTCACCCGCGTCGGGCGGCTGCTGCGGCGGCTGTCGCTGGACGAGCTGCCGCAGCTCGTGAACGTGCTGCGCGGCGAGATGTCGATGGTCGGCCCGCGTCCGCCGCTGCCCGACGAGGTGGCGCGGTACAACGAGGTGGAGGTCAGGCGCCTCGCGGTCAAGCCGGGCATCACGGGTCTGTGGCAGGTCAGCGGCAGGTCGGAGCTGTCCTGGGACGAGACCCTCGCGATCGATCTGCGGTACGTCGACAACTGGTCGCTCTCGGGCGACGCGGATGTGATGGCCCGCACCCTGCGGGCCGTGGTCGACGGACGCGGGGCGTACTAGTGAGTCACTGTTCCGGCCACAGACCCGGCGGTCGCCCGCCAGTCCGCGTACACCGCGGCGATCCCGTCCCGCAGCGCGATCTCCGGCCGCCAGCCGAGCGCCTGAAGACGGGACACGTCGAGCAGCTTGCGTGGCGTGCCGTCGGGTTTTGTGGTGTCCCAGCCGATCGTGCCGCGGTAGCCGACGACGTCCCTGACGGTCTCGGCCAGTTCGCGGATGGTCAGGTCCTCGCCGCAGCCGACGTTGACCGGCTCGGCGCCGTCGTAGACCCGCAGCAGCAGCGCGCAGGCCGCCGCGAGGTCGTCCACGTGCAGGAATTCGCGCCGCGGTGTGCCGCTGCCCCACAGGGTCAGTTCGGCCGCGCCGTCCCGCTCGGCCTCGTGGAAGCGGCGGATGAGGGCGGGCAGCACGTGCGAGGTGGCGAGGTCGAAGTTGTCGCCGGGGCCGTAGAGGTTGGTGGGCATCGCGGAGATGTACGAGGCGCCGTACTGCTTGCGGTAGGACTGCACCTGGACGATGCCGGCGATCTTGGCGAGCGCGTACGCCTCGTTGGTCGGCTCCAGGGGGCCGGTGAGCAGCGCGTCCTCGTGGATCGGCTGCGGGGCCAGCTTGGGGTAGATGCACGAGGAGCCGAGGAAGAGCAGGCGGGCGACGCCCGCCTCGTGGGCCCCGGCGACGACGCTGAGCTGGATCCGGAGGTTGTCCTCAAGGAACTGCACGGGGTAGGTCGAGTTGGCCATGATCCCCCCGACCTTGGCCGCCGCGAGCACCACCGCGTCGGGCCGGATGTCGCGCAGATACGCGGCGGTCGCCGCCGCGTCCCGCAGGTCCAGTTCCGCGCGGCCCCGGGTGAGCACCTGGTGGCCGTCGGCGGTGAGGCGGCGGGCCACGGCGGAGCCGACGAGGCCGCGGTGGCCCGCGACGAAGATCCGGGCCGCGTCCGGCAGTAGGTCTGTCATGGAACGGCATTCTGCCAGCACACTTCACCCGATCGGGTGCCAACCCATCTTTACGTACGAAATACAGCACAACCCGACCAGTTGGGGGGACTCACATGGGCAAGACCGCGCTCATCACCGGCGTCACCGGCCAGGACGGCTCGTATCTCGCGGAGCTGCTGCTGTCCAAGGGCTACACCGTGCACGGACTCGTGCGCCGCTCGTCGACGTTCAACACCGAACGGATCGACCACATCTACCAGGACCCCCAGGAGAAGAACCGCTCCTTCGTGCTGCATCACGCGGATCTCACCGACGGCATCGCGCTGGTGAGCCTGCTGCGTGACCTGCGGCCGGACGAGATCTACAACCTGGGCGCGCAGTCCCATGTGCGGGTCTCCTTCGACGCGCCGCTGTACACCGGGGACGTCACCGGCCTGTCCGCGCTGCGGCTGCTGGAGGCACTGCGGGCGAGCGGCATCGAGGCGCGGATCTACCAGGCGTCGTCCTCGGAGATGTTCGGCGCCGCCCCGCCGCCGCAGAACGAGCGCACCCCGTTCCACCCGCGCAGCCCGTACGGCTGCGCGAAGGTCTTCGCCTACTGGGCGACGGTGAACTATCGCGAGGCGTACGGGATGTACGCCGTCAACGGCATCCTGTTCAACCACGAGTCCCCGCGGCGCGGTGAGACCTTCGTCACGCGCAAGATCACCCGCGCCATCGCGCGGATCCAGGCCGGCCTCCAGGACCGGCTCTACCTGGGCAATCTGGACGCGGTGCGCGACTGGGGCTACGCGCCGGAGTACGTGGACGCGATGTGGCGGATGCTCCAGCGCGACGAGCCGGAGGACTACGTGGTGGCGACCGGCGAGGCCGCGACCGTACGGCAGTTCCTCGAGGTGGCCTTCGAGCACGCGGGTCTGGACTGGGCCGAGCATGTCCGGTACGACCCGAAATACGAGCGGCCCAGCGAGGTCGACGCGCTCATCGGCGACGCGAGCAAGGCACGGGACCTGCTGGACTGGAAGGCGCAGGTCAGGGTGGCGGAGCTGGCCCGGATCATGGTCGACGCGGACATCCGACAGGTGGCGGACCAGTTGTCGGGGGCCACGATTCGCATCGACAGATGATGTGATGTCACTTTATTCGTCAAAAAGGCAGACCGGGCTAAGCGGAACCCCCTACTCTGCCGTGCATCACGACGGCCGTATCGGCCGTTGCAACACATCAGGGGCCTGGGGGGCAACTCATGCGTAAATTGCCGGTGTTCTCGGCTGCCATATTGCTGGCAGCCGCGACGCTGGGAGTGATGTCGTCGCCATCGGCGACCGCGCTCCAACCACCGGTCGGCATCACCGCCGACAATCTCAGCACGTACCAGACCAACGGGATCGTGTGGGCCATGGCCCAGGCGAACGGCGTGGTCTACACAGGGGGCACCTTCTCCGCGATCCGGCCCGCCGGGTCCGCGGCCGGGACCAACGAGACGTCCGTCGCGAACTTCGCGGCCTTCGACGCCGCGACCGGCGCGCCCACCGGCTGCCAGCTCAACTTCACGGTGGGCTCCAACAACGCCACCGTGCGCGCGCTGGCCGTCTCGCCCGACGGCCAGACGCTCTACGCGGGCGGCTTCTTCGGCGCGGTCAACGGCGTCGGGGTGAGCAGCCTGGCCGCGATCAACCTGGCCACCTGCGCGGTCAGCACGACCTTCCACCCGGCGGCCTCGGGCACGGTGCGCACCATCGCCGCGACCTCGGACGCCGTGTACTTCGGCGGCGACTTCACGTCGGTCGGCGGCCAGTCCCGTGGCAAGTTCGCCGCGGTGAACACCGCGGGCGCCCTGCTGCCGTGGTCGCCCAACGCCGACCTGCCGGGCCGGGCGCTGGCGATCACCCCGGACGGCCAGAACGCCATCATCGGCGGTGACTTCAACTACGTCGGCGGCACCTACTCGCACTCGCTCGCCGTGGTCGACACCACGACCGGCGCGCTGACGAAGGCGTACCCGCCCGGGTTCCTCGACGCGACCTCGGTGACGAAGTCGATCATCGTGGACCCGGCGAGCAACGCCTTCTACACCGCCAACGAGGGCACCGGCGGCGGCGTGTTCGACGGCCGGGTGGCGCTCAGCCTCACCGACTTCAACCAGATCTGGCGGGACACCTGCCTGGGCGCCACGCAGAGCCTGGTGGTCCACGGCACCGTGCTCTACAGCGGCTCGCACGCCCACGACTGCTCCAGCATGGGCGAATTCCCCAACTCGACGCGCAAGCACCTGGTCGCCGAGTCGGTCACCGACCCGCACCTGCTGTCGTGGTACCCCGACACCAACGACGGGATCGGCGAGAAGATCGGCCCGCGCGTGATGGCGATCTCGTCGTCCGGCGGCCACGACTACATGTGGGTCGGCGGCGAGTTCACCACCGTCAACGGCGGCGCGCAGCAGGGCCTGACCCGCTTCGCCGACGGCCCCGACACCGGCGCCCCGACGCTGCCGCAGACCGCGGTGAGCAGCATCGACCCCAGTGCGGTGAAGGTGACCTGGCAGTCGAGCACCGACAACGACGACGGCACGCTGATCTACAACGTGTACCGCAACGGCGCGGCCACCCCCGTCTACACGGTCAGCGGCGACTCCAAGCCCTGGATCCGCCCGCAGATCACGTTCACCGACACCAATGTCACGCCCGGCGTGAAGTACACCTACCGGGTGTCGGCCAGTGACGGCGTCAACACCAGCGCCCAGTCGCCGAACGCGGCGGCCACCGTCCCGGCCACGGCCGAGCCGTACGCCACGCAGGTCCTCGCCGACGGCGCGAATCTGTACTGGCGCTACGACGCCGCCGCCGGTTCGTACAACGCGGACGCCTCCGCGGCCGACGACAGCGGGATCAGCGTCGGCGGCCCGGTGCACGCCGTCTCGCCGGGCGCGGTGCCCGGCTCGAAGGCGTACACCTTCAACGGCTCCACCCAGTGGACGTACAGCGACCGCTCGCACCCCACACCGTCCGCGTACAGCGTCGAGACGTGGTTCAAGACCACCACGACCTCCGGCGGCAAGCTGATCGGCTTCGGGAACCTGGCGACCGAGACCAGCGGCAACTACGACAAGCACGTCTACATGACCGACAGCGGTCAGCTCATCTTCGGCGCCTACACCGGCAGCACTCGCATCGTCTCCACGCCCACCGGCGGCTACAACGACGGCAACTGGCACCAGGTCGTCGCCACGCAGGGGGCGAACGGGATGCGGCTGTACGTGGACGGCGTCCTCAAGGGCAGTGACGCCACCGTCACCACCAGCCAGAACTACGACGGTTTCTGGCGGGTCGGCGGCGACAACCTGAACGGCTGGCCTTCCCAGCCGAAGAGCCAGTTCTTCGCGGGCTCGATCGACGAGGCGGCCGTCTTCCCGACGGTCCTCAGCCCGGCCCAGATCGCGAACCAGTACGCGCTCGGGACCGCCGGGTGACCCGGAAACACCGCTCCGCCACTGCCGCCGCCGTCCTCGTGACGGCGGCGGCGGTGCTGCTCGGCGCCTGCGGCGCCGGGGGTGGCGGAGGCGGTCACGACACGGCGAGGACCGACGCGAAGGCGTCGCCCGGCGTCTCCGCGACGGCCACGGGCGGCACTTCGGGACCGTCCGCGACCACGAGCCCCGACGCCGGTGCCGGTTCGGACGACAGCACCGAGGCGCCGGGGTCCGCGGCCGACGCCCCGAAGGTGCCGGACGCGCAGCTCACCCCGCCCGGCGGCGGGACCTTCAGCAAGCCCCAGAAGTCGTATCTGTCGGGGCGGGTGCCCAAGGGCACCGACCCGGTGGCCGTCCTCGAGGGCGGCCAGGAGATCTGCGACCGGCTGACCCGTACCGCGAAGATCGACAAGGACGCGGCGGCCGGGGCGATCGTCACCGGCGACATCAGCGGGTCCGGCGCGGCGGCGGCCGTCCGCAGCCTCTGCCCCGACCAGCAGCCGGTGATCGACGCCGCCGCGCGGGGCTTCGCCGACGGGACGTTCACGGTGGCGGCGAAGGCCGTCCCCGGCACGTCGGTCGCGCCCGGCACCTACCGCGCACCGCACCCGTCGACGCACTGCACCTGGCGGGTGACCAGCTCGAACGGCACCCTGTCGGCCGGCAGCGGCGCCCGGATGACAGTCCCCGCCGCCGCGCGCGGCGTCACCTCCAGCGGCTGCTACGCGTGGCTCGCGGGCACGGGGTGAGCGATGCGCCGTGAGCCGCAGGACGAGACCGAGATGAACGGAGGGACCGCATGAGCAAGCTCCCGATCGTGGTGGCGATACCGACCAAGAACGAGGCGGAGAACATCGCCCGTACGGTGTCGTCGGTCATCGACCACGTCGAGGCCGTGGTGGTGGTCGACTCGGCCAGCACCGACGACACCTGCAAGATCGCCGAGGGCCTCGGCGCGGAGATCGTCGAGTACGCGTGGGACGGCAAGTACCCCAAAAAGAAGCAGTGGTGTCTGGACCATGTGCGCACCGAGATCCCCTGGCTGCTCTTCCTCGACGGCGACGAGACGCCGAGCCCCGAGCTGCTGGCCGAGCTGAAGGCCGCCTTCGCGGCCGGGCCGCCGTCGGTGGCCGCCTTCGACATCCCGCTGGGCTACTGGTTCGCGGGGCGGCGGCTGCGGCACGGCTACACCATCGTCAAGCGCGCGCTGCTGGACCGCACGCGCTGCCACTTTCCCGAGGTCGGCGACCTCGAAGCGCCCGGCATGGGCGAGCAGGAGGGCCACTATCAGCCGGTCGCGCCGTCGGCCGCCCGGCTGCGCTCACCGATCGAGCACGAGGATCTCGACCCGGTGCGCACCTGGTTCGAGCGGCACAACCGCTACTCCGACTGGGAGGCGTGGCTGGAGCTGAACCCCCGGGTGAAGGAGGAGATCCGGCAGGTCAAGACCCGCCAGGGCCAGCTCTTCCACAAGGCGCCGTTCAAGCCGCTGGTGTCCTTCACCTACGCCTACGTCTACAAGCGCGGCTTCCTCGACGGCCGGGCGGGCTTCGACTACGCGCTCGCCATGAGCTTCTACCGCTGGCAGATCGGCCTCAAGACGCGGGAGGGGCGCAAGCCCTGACCCGCGGTCGGCCGTGACCCGCGGTCGGCCGTGACCCGCGGTCGGCCGTGACCCGCGGTCGCTGATCGCGCCGCCCGAGGCCGGCCCCGGTCCTCCCGGGGCCGGCCCGCGGACCGCGCTCCGGGACCCGGGGTCCGGAAGCGCACGCGGGGGCGTCACCCGGCGCGGGTGACGCCCCCGTACACCTCCATGAGCGTGTCGACGACGGCGCCGATGGAGAAGCGGTCGCGGATGAGCCGCCAGGCGGCGTCCGACGCCTCCTCGTTGGCGGCCGGGTCGAGCAGTTCCAGGATCGCCTGGCCGACCAGCGGGCCGTTGTCCGCGTCGGGGTCGCTGTCGGTGATCCGCCCCGCGCCCGCCGCCTCGACGTCGGGCGACAGGCCGCCGGTCCGGGTCACCACCACGGGCAGGCCGACCGACATCGCCTCCAGGATCGAGACGGCGAACGGCTCGACCACCGACGGCAGCACGTACACATCGGACTTCCTGAGCTGCTCCAGCACCTGCTCGTGGCCGAGCGCGCCGACGCACTCCAGCGAGTCCGCCACGCCCAGCTTCGCCGCCAGCTCCCGCATGGGGCCGGTCAGATCGCCGGTGTCGGGGCCCGCCAGCACGAAGCGCGCGTCCGGGTACTTGGCCAGCACCACGGGCATCGCCGACACGAAGTCCTCGGGGCGCTTGCGCTTCTGCACCCGCGCCAGATAGAGCACGGTCGGCGGGCGGTCGGCCCGCGCGGGCCTGCGGTCCTGCAACGTCACGCCGTTGACCAGCCGGTGGAAGGTGGTCAGCGGAGTGTCGGGCACCACCGCCTGCACACCGTCGCGCTCCATCCGCGTCAGGTGCAAGATCGCGTCCGCCTTGCGCAGCACCCGCTTCATGCCCAGGACGTCGACGGCCTTCGCGAAGAGCTTCTCCGTCGGGTCGATCATGCCGTGCGTCTGGATCACCAGCGGCACCCCGGCCTCCAGCGCGACCAGCGCGAACGGCAGCGTGATCAGGTCCCGCATCAGGTGCACATGGACCACGTCCGCCGACTTCACCATCCGGCGCGCCTTCGCCAGCAGCCCCGGCGACGTGATGCCGCTCACCTCGAACGGCAGCACGTGGCGCGCCTGGTGCACGAACGACGGCACGCCCTCCAGCTCCGTCGGCAGCGGGCCCGTGAAGCCGTCGCCCAGCGTCGCGATCCGGGCGTCGACACCCCGGGCCCGCAGGCCCTTGGACAGATTCAGCGCCACCCGTGTCGGGCCGCCGAAGTCGTTCGTCGGCGTATGCAGCGTGACGACATGCAGCACCTTCATATGACTCCCCACCCCTGATTTTCGGCGCCCCCGCGCCTCGGGTTCACAATATCGACACCGAACCCTCATCGGGGCACTTCCGGCCCCGGACGCCCTGATCCTCCCGGCCGGAGGCCATAGACTCGGCGCGGGGAGCATGAAGGGGGTGGGCCATGGCCCTGGACGTGGCACAGGACCAGGCCGGTGCGGGCGGGCCGCTGGAGCGGCCCGGCCCGGACGAGGCGCAGGCCACGACGTCGGTGCCGCGTGCGGCGCTGTCGCGGGCGCTGGCGGTGCCGCTGGTCATCGCGTTGGTGGGGTTCCTGCCCGCGTACGTGGCGGCCCAGCCCGGCACGGGCGTGCGGGACACCGCGTACTGGCTCCAGTTGACGCTGACGGTGTACGGCGGCGGCCGGTTGGCGGCGATGGTGCTGACCCGGCGACGGCGGCTGATCCAGGGCGCGTTCTGGCTGTTCGTGTACGTGGCGATGGGCGTGGCCCCGCTGGCGCAGGCGGTCATCGGGCAGGTCCCGACGCCGGTGGTGGGCCCGCGCTCCGACACGACGACGGCGATCACGCTCGTCCTGATCGGCTGCGTGGCCTTCGACGTCGGCGCGCTGCTGGCCCGGCACCGCCCGGCGGCCCGTATCCGCAAGGCCCGCCCGCAGGCGTCCGTGTCGCGGCGCCGCCTGTGGCTGCTGATCGTGGTCGCGTACCTCGGCAGCGCGCTGTGCATCATGAAGCTCGGCGGCCCGACCGTGTTCTTCTCCAGCCGTCAGGGCATCAGCGAATCGGTGCAGGCCAGCGGTCTCGCGGGCAGCGGCGGCGACAGCCATGTCGGCTCGGCCTTCATCCGCGGCTTCGGCACCGTACCGGCGCTGCTGGCCATGCTCTTCCTGATCCGCTGGATGATCACGTCCCGGATCGCCCGCCGCAGGCCGCTGGCCATCGCCGCGCTCACCGGCCTGGTGCTGATCAACGTGATCGTGAACAACCCGATCTCCAACCCGCGGTACTGGTTCCTGACCGTCGTGTTCTCGCTGCTGTTCACGGCCTTCCCCAAGAGCCCGGTGATGTACCGCACGGCCCTGGTGACGGGCGTGGTGGCGGCGCTGCTGCTCTTCCCGTTCCTCGACCGCTTCCGGTACGACTCGGGCGGCTACCACCCGGTGGAGACGACGTCGGCGCTGGAGCCGCTGACGCTCAAGGACTACGACCAGATCGGGATGTTCGCGAACACCATCACCTTCGTGCAGTCCGGCGAGGGCCACTCCCACGGGCGGCAGCTCGCGGCGGACGTCTTCTTCTTCGTGCCGCGTTCGATCTGGCACGGCAAGCCGCTGGACTCCGGTGTGCAGGTCGGCCAGTGGATGGGCATGACCAACACCAACCTGTCGTCGCCGCTGTGGGCGGAGCTGTGGCTGGACTTCGGCCCGGTCGGCATGACCGGCGGCTTCCTGCTGCTGGGCTACTTCTGCGCCCGCGGCGACCGCAGATACGCCCAGCGCACGCTGGAGGACGGCCGCCCCGGCACGGTGATGGCCGTGGTGATCCCGCTGGTGTGCGGCTACTCCTTCATCCTGCTGCGCGGCCCGCTGCTCCAGGCGTCGGGCCGGATCGGCATCGCGGCGGTGTGCCTGCTGCTGGTGACGACCTTCAGCGCGGACCGGCGGAAGATCCTGCGGTGACGCCCTCGGCGGAGGCGTCCGGCGCCTGAGGGTCGGTGGCGGCGGCGGGCGCGCGCTTGACGGCGACGATCCGCAGCCACAGCGCCACCGCCTTGAGCGCGGAGCCCAGGGCCAGGCCCCAGGCGGCGCCCATCACGCCGTCCCACTGGTAGCCGGCGAGCATGAAGACCACGGACGCGAGCGAGAAGACCACCTGGATCGGCAGCGTGGCGCGGGGCCGCAGCACGCGCAGCGTCAGCAGGGCGCTGGTGCCCAGCGCGATGCACGCGTACTGGCTGCCGGAGGCGGCCAGCAGCGCGGACGACGACGCCCAGGTGTCACCGAGCAGTTGGCGGCCCACATGGGCGGGCAGCAGCATCAGCACGACCGTCCAGGACACCGCGATCCAGGCGAGGACGGTGGCGAGGACGGCGGTCGCGCGCACCTTGTCGTCGGAGCCGCGGACCCGGTTGAGCAGCGGCGGCCCGAAGGCGGTCGCGGAGTTGAAGAGCACGTTCATCGGGCCGAAGAGCGTGGTGGCGCCGCGCAGGGCGCCGACGGCCAGCGGCGCGGCGAACAGGCCGAGGCCGACGACCGCGAGCTGACTGGTGGCGTTGCCGACGCCGAACTCGATGACGAAGCGCTGCCCGAGGTGCCCGCGGCGGACGAATTTGCGCAGGTCCACGGGCGCGCCCTTGACCTTCGGCCACAGCAGGGCGGCGCCCACGAGCAGCGCGGGCACGGCGGACACGCCCCAGACGGCGACGAGCCGGACCGCGCCCGCGCCGTGCGGCTGCATGGCCAGCGCCGGTACGGCGACGGCCAGTCGTACGGTGTCGGCGGCGAGCGCGTAGTGCGGCAGCCGCAGGGCGGAGAAGCAGTACCGCATGCCGTCCTGGGTGAGCACGATCGGCAGCACCAGGCCGAGGACCGCGAGGCCGCGCGCGGTGCCGCCGGGCACGAAGGCGAGCCCCGCGGCCATCGAGAAGCCGATCACGGTGGACGCCACGGCGGTGAAGGTGGCCGCGCTGCGGCAGGCCGCCCGCACCTGCGCGGCGCCGCGCTCCAGCACCAGCGCCTGTCCCACGTAGGAGACGCCGACGCCCAGCAGCACCGTGAACACCATGTAGACCATGGAGAACACGGAGAATCCGGCGGCGCTGGACAGCCGGGCGGCCACGACGAGCACGATGATGTTGGTGAAGGCGGCGACGCCCTGGTCGGCCACCGAGCTGATGATGGCGGCCTTGGTGCCGGGCCCGCCCTTGGACGTGCCGGACCCGGCCGGGTCGCCGGACTCGTCCTCGCCGTCCGCCGACGCGTCGGTCGGGGCGGACGGCGCTGAGCCGCCCGGGGGATCGGGCGGGCCGCCGTACGCGAACTCGGCCCCGGGGCCCACGGCCGCCGTCGTGACCGGGTGGGTGACGGGGCGCCGCGGGTCGGGGCCCGTCAAGGGACCGGGTGTCGTTCCGGAGCGGCCGGGCTGTGGGCCTGGGCGGACGGCTCCCCGTCGTGGTGCCGGGGCTGCTGCGGTATCCCGCCGCCACCGCCGGAACCGCCGCTCCCGGTGCGGCCGGTGGCGGCCCTGCGGCGGCCGAGGCGGAAGCGGCGCCCGCCGCCGGTCTCCGCGGCCGAGTGCAGGACCACGCCGAGCACGGCGCCGCCCGCCGCGTTGACCAGCTCGCGGACGCGGACGAGGTCGGCGCGGTGCACCTCGCGCGGGTCGCAGACCACGACCACGCCGTCGACCCGGTCGGCGAGCGCCAGCGCGTCGGCGTAGGCGAGGACCGCGGGGGCCAGTACGACCACGGCGGCGCCGGGGGTGTCGGCCTCGGAGAAGAGCCTGGTGGCCGGGGCCGAGGTGAGCGCGCGGGCCACATTGCGCACCCGGCGGCCGGGCACGAGGTCGAAGGAGCCGGACTCGCCCGCGTCGATGGAGACTTGCAGCCCGGCGGGCCAGCCGCCCTCGCCGAGGCCCGGCGAGCGGGCCCAGCCGGGGCGCGCGCCGCCGTCGGCGGTGCGCAGCCGGGCCGACAGCGACGGGGTGCGCAGGTCGGCCTCGACCAGCAGCACCTCCATGCCCATCTCGGCGAAGGACGCGGACAGGTTGACCGCGACGCCCGCCGCGGTGTCGCTGCTGCCGCGCGGCGCGACGACCAGCAGCCGCCGCCGGTCGGCGAAGCGCTTGTCGTGGGCGAGCCGGAAGCCGACCGCGCGGTACTCCTCGGCGAGCCGTCCGCCGCTCTGCCCCTCGGCGAGCAGCGACGCGGGGCCGCTGCCGCGCCGGCGGCGGCCGCGCGGCAGCGTGCCGAGCACCGGGGCGCCGAGCGTGCGCGTGACCTCGCCCTCGGAGCGGACGGTCGGGTCGAAGACCAGCCTGACCCAGGCGCCCAGCAGGCCGAGCGCGATACCGACGCCGCCGCCGAGGCCGAGCATCATCGGCAGTCCGGGACCCGCGGGGGCCTTGGGCGCCACACCGGGCCTGATGATCGAGCCGGGCGTGGTGTCCAGGGCGCGCAGGCCGCTGATGTTGCCGTTGAGTTCGAGGATGCGCGAGAGCAGGTTGGTCTGCTGGGTGGTCAGGGCGCTGATCACCTGGGCGTTGACGGTGTTGTCGATCTGCTTGAGCAGGTCGTCGCGCTGCTTGTTGAGCGGGTCGAGCTGGGCCTTGTAGCCGTTGACCATCGTGTTGATGGTGGATTTGGTCTGCGCCTGCCGGTTCTCCAGATACGCCTTGGTGAAGGCGTTGACCCACAGCGCGGACTTGGCCGCGTTCCCGGTGCTGCACGTGAAGCGCAGGACGAGGGTGTTGGGCGGGTTGGTGACTTGGAGGCAGTGCTCCATGGCGTCGGCCGGCGCCTTGACGATCTTCGCCGCCGCGTCGGAGACGGTGCTGCTGACCGCGGTCTGCCGCTCGGAGCCGATGTCGATGCCCTTGTCGGCGGAGGCGCCGGTGGCGAACGGGTCGACGGTGGCGGCCCTGATCCGTACCTCGCTGGTGGCCGCGTAGGAGTCGGCACCGGTCAGCGCGAGCCAGGCGCCGCCGAGGAGGCCGACCAGCACACCGGCCACGATCAGCGCCCGGTAGCGGATGAGCTGGCGGAACTGGTCGCGGAGCAGATCCGGTTCGTCCTGCGCCTCGGTGGCGCGCGTCGTGTCGCTCACTTGCCCACTGCCCCCTCGATCTCCCCGGTTCCCCCGGCCGTCCCGGGCTCCCGGGCCTCCCCGTCCTCAGGAGGCGTCTCGCGGGGCGCCCCCAGCGCCTCCGCGAGCAGTGCGTCGATCCGCGCGAGACCCGCCTCGCGGCTGAGATGCGCGTCCACGTACTCGGGCCCGCGCGCCCCCAGCGCGTCGGCCCTACCAGGATCATCGGCCAGAGCGCGTACTACGTCCAGCAGTGCACGCGGATCCTCCGGCGGGACGACGATTCCCGCCTCCGAGCGTTCCACTTCCTGGGCGGTGCCGCCCTCGGCCGCGACGGAGGCGACGACCGGCCGCCCGGCGGCGAAGTAGGAGGTGAGCTTGGAGGGGATGCTCATGTCGAGCACGGAGGCGCGCTGGGTGACCGCGAGCGCGTCGGCGGCGGCCAGCATGTCGGGGAAGTCGTCGTCATCGGCGGGGGGCGCGAATTCCAGGTTGGGCAGGCCGCCAGCCAGCGAGCGCAGGTGCTCGCGCTGGTTGCCGTCGCCCATCAGCACCACGCGCAGCGCCGGGTCGAGGCGCGCGGCCTCGACGAGCACTTCGAGGCCCTGTTTGAGGCCCATGTTCCCGGAGTGCAGCAGCACCGTCTGGCCCGGACGCCAGCCCAGCCTGGCGCGCATCTCCTCGCGCGGCCTGCTCGGGCGCTTGACGTGCGACCAGTTGGGCACCAGCCGTATTCGCTCCTCGGGCACGCCCATCGCGGCGACCTTGGCGACGAAGCTCTCGTGGATGACGCCGACCAGCGTGGCGCGCTTGAGCGCGTACGCCTCGACCGCGCCGGCCGCGGAGGCCGCCCTGCTGCCGCCGCGTATGCCGCTCTGCGCCGCCGCCGCGCCCATCAGGTCCTGCACGACGGGGATGTACGGGACGCCGTGCCGCCGGGCGATCCGGGCGCCGACCAGGCCCCCGCCGAGGCTGGGCATCTGGGCGATCACCGCGTCGGGGCGGTTCATCGCGGGCGGCGCGAGCAGGCCGTGGCCGAGCACGGTGGCCTCGAACAGGGCGCGGGTGACGGCGCTCTGGCGCGGCGGCACGAGGTGCTTGCGGCGGTGCACGCTGACCCCGGCGCGCCGCTCCTCGGTGCGCCACACCCGGGCGTACTCCGGGTCGAGCCGCCAGGCCGGGTAGTGCGGCATACCGGCCAGGACGTGCACCTCGTCGCCGTTCGCCGCCCAGTGCTCGGCGATCTGTGTCGCGTACGGACCGATCCCGGCGTGCTCAGGCGCGTAATTCGTGGAGACCAGCAGCAGACGGCGGCGCGCGCCGGACTCAGCCACGGAGTGTTCCCTTCCCCCGGCGTCCCCAGACCCCCCAGAGACCGCCAATGACGAACAAGTGCCCACCCTAGCTGTTCACCAGGAGAGCACACGCCCGCTTACCATCGGTTGTACTTTCGCTAATCGCCGCTTGACCGCAACACGGCACGGCTATCGTCTGAGACTCCGCGACGCTGGGGAGCGTCGCACAGCTCACCGTACGACCGGGGGGTCGTTTTATGTCACATCGGGTCGGTTACGCGCCTGGGGTCTACGACCTCTTCCACGTGGGGCATCTCAACATCCTGCGGCACGCCCGCAGCCAGTGCGACTACCTGGTCGCGGGCGTCGTCTCGGACGAGATGGCGCAGCTCGCCAAGGGCCGCAGTCCTGTGGTGCCGCTGGTGGAGCGGCTGGAGATCGTCCGCAGTGTGCGCTTCGTGGACGCGGCCTTCGTCGAGACGGTGCCGGACAAGCTGGAGACCTGGCAGCAGGTCCGCTTCGACGTGCTGTTCAAGGGCGACGACTGGCGCGGTACGGACAAGGGGCGCCGTCTGGAGCGGGACTTCGCGACGGTGGGCGTGGAGATCGTCTACTTCCCGTACACCGTGCACACGTCGAGCACCCAGCTCCGCAAGGCGCTCGACGTGCTGACCGAGCCGGCGCAGCCCTCGGTCAGACCCTCCGAAGCTCTCTGAACCACTTGGTGAGGAAGGCCGCGAGGAAGAGCGCGTGCACGGCGAAGAGGACCAGGTATCCGGTCCTGAAGGCGCTCTGGCTGCCGAGCAGCAGGAAGACCAGGCAGAAGACGCCGTAGTCGACGGGCAGCAGGGCGACCGCGCGCAGCCGTGAGGGCGGGGGTGACGGCGCGGGGGCCGCCCCCTGGCTCTTCGGCTCCTTCGGCTTGAGCTTGTCGGTGAGCAGGCCGCCGAAGAAGATCAGGACGGCGGCGAGCTGGAAGCCCAGCGGCAGCAGCAGCCAGCCGTCGCCCGGCAGGTCGAAGTGCCGGTAGAAGGTGATCAGCACGGCCGCGTGCACGGCGGTGATCTTCGCGCAGTCGACGACGTGGTCGAGCCACTCCCCCGCCGGGCTGCCCGCGCCGAGCAGCCGGGCGAGCTGTCCGTCGGCGGAGTCGAAGGCGAAGCCGACCACCAGGCCCGCCCACACGGCGAGGGCCAGCGGCCACGAGGGGCGGCCGAGCGCGAGCGCGGCGACGGCCACGCCGCTGAACACGGCGCTGACCAGGGTCACCTGATTGGGCGTCAGTCCGATCCGGTACGCCCCCGCGGCGAGCACCCGGCCGACCGGCCGGTTCACGTAACGGGAGTAGAGCGACACGCCCTTGGCGGTCTTCTGCGCGGCGCGCAGCCGCCGGACGGCGGTCAGGAATCCGGCGTCGCGGACAGGCGCGGTACGCGTGCCGCGCGCCACCACCGGGCCCCCCGCACCGTCGTCCGTCGCGGCGGCCGGACCTTCGCCCGCACCGCCGTATGTCCCCGGCGCGGTCCCGGCACTCGCGGCGCTGCCCGCGTCCATGCCCACGCCGCTACCGGCGCCCGTGTCGGCGCCGTCGCCCGCACGGGCATCCGTGCCGTCGTCCGTCCCGGCACCCGTCCCCGCCGTTGTCCCGGCCACGCAGCCCCCCACGCACCTCTTCGCGGTCACCCGCGGTCCACCCCCCGGTCACCGCGGCGCGGTGCCTTCGTCGGCCCATGATGGCAGGCGGCCCAGCGGACTGACTCATCCGTGCGACTCCGCGCGACGCGGGCCCGGCGACATGGGCCGAAAGTGGCGTTACGTCATAAGGTGATGCCCGATGTCCATCTCCCGCCGAAATCTGCTGCAAGTGACCGCGTCCGGGGCGCTGCTGGCCGGGTGCTCCGACGGCCGTCCGTCCGGCGCCGCACCCGCCCCCGCGCCCGGCACGTCGTCCTCGCCCACGTCCCCCGCCCCCACCGGCGCGCCCTCGTCCCCGCCGCACGCGCCCGCGGGGGAGCCCGCCACGTCCGCGCCGCCGCTGCCGCCCGGCCTGCCCGACCAGATCGAGCACGGCCCGCGCGACCGCGAGCGGCTCGCCCTCACCTTCCACGGCCAGGGCGAACCGGCGCTGGCCACCGCGCTGCTGGCCGAGGCGGAGAAGGCCGGGGCGCGGGTGACCGTGCTGGCGGTCGGCGCCTGGCTCGACACGTATCCGCGGCTCGCCCGCCGGATTCTGGACGGCGGTCACGAACTGGGCAACCACACCCAGACGCACGGCGACATCGGCGCGATGGACGCCGCCGCGGCCACCGCGGAGATCGAGGGCTGCGCCCGGCGGCTGACCGAGCTCACGGGCTCGCGGGGCCGCTGGTTCCGCCCGTCCCAGGCGCGGATGGCGACCCCGCTGGTGGTGAGACTCGCCCGCGAGGCGGGCTACCCGCACGTGCTGTCGTACGACGTCGACCCGCTCGACTACACCGACCCGGGGGCCGACCGGGTGCGCGCCGCGGTGGCCGCCCAGGCCCGCGCGGGCTCGGTGGTCTCCCTGCACTTCGGGCACTCCGGCACGGTCGCCGCGCTGCCCGGGATCCTCGACGACCTGCACCGCCGGGGCCTCCGCGCGGTCACGACCTCGGAGCTGCTGACCTGATGCGCCGCATCCCGTTCCGTTCCCCGCACCCGGCCCCCGGCCACTCCCGGCCGCCCGCGGTCTCCGCCCGCACGCTCCTCGTGGCGGGCGCCGCCACCGTCGCCGTACTCGCGGGCGGTGTGCTCACCGCGGGCTGCGGTACGACGGCCACCGGCGGGCACCCGCACGCGACCGCCTCCGCCAAGGCCGCCAAAGCCGCCGCCGGGGCGACACCGCAGTCCGCGCCGCGCGTCCCGGCCGCCGGGCAGGGCCTGCCGGGCATGCCGCCGCCGCTCGACCCGAAGGACGTCTACGCCGCCGACCGGCCGAACGCGCTGTCCCCCGTGGTGCGGAACTTCCCTTCGCGGGTCTACGTGCCGAACACCGACTCCAACACGGTCTCGGTCATCGACCCGAAGACGTACAAGGTCATCGAGACGATCCCGGTCGGCGAGCAGCCGCAGCACGTGGTGCCGTCGTGGGACCTGAAGACGCTGTGGGTCAACAACGACGTCGGCAACACCCTCACCCCGCTCGACCCGGCCACCGGCAAGGCGGGTCCGACGGTCGACGTGCACGACCCGTACAACCTGTACTTCACGCCGGACGGCAAGTACGCGGTGGTGATGGCGTCGCTCGACCGCGAGCTGGTCTTCCGTGACGCGCACACGATGGCGGTCAAGAAGACCGTGCCGGTGAGCTGTTACGGCGTGAACCACGCGGACTTCTCGCCCGACGGCCGGTACTTCATCGTGTCCTGCGAGTTCTCCGGCGAACTGCTGAAGGTCGACACGGCGGAGATGAAGGTCGTCGGCCAGCAGCGGCTGCCGTTCGAGGGCGCGATGCCGCAGGACGTGAAGATCTCGCCGGACGGCAAGACCTGGTACATCGCCGACATGATGGCCGACGGCGTGTGGGTGATGAACGGCGACACCTTCTCCAAGCCGACGCTGCTGCGCACCGGCAAGGGCGCGCACGGCCTGTACGTCTCGCGCGACTCGAAGGTGATGTACATCTCCAACCGCGGCGAGGGCTCGATCTCGCTGCTCGACTTCGCCACCGGCAAGCTGGTCCGCAAGTGGCACATCGAGGGCGGCGGCAGCCCCGACATGGGCGGGGTGTCCGCGGACGGCAAGGTGCTGTGGCTGTCCGGGCGGTACGACGGCGAGGTGTACGCGATCGACACCGCCGACGGGCGCACCCTGGCGAAGATCCCGGTCGGCTCGGGACCGCACGGCCTGGCCGTCTACCCGCAGCCGGGCCGCTACTCGCTCGGCCACACCGGCATCTTCCGCTGAACGGCCGCACGGGCGTCGTCCGTTGAACGGCCGCACGGGCGCCCCGCATTGAACGGCCGCACGGGCGTCTCATGTTCAACGGCCGCACGGGCGCCCCGCGTCGAACGGGGCCGCTACACGGGCCCCGCGGTTCCGGCCTTGAGGATCGCCCTGGCCAGTCCGGTCGCGGCGGCGGCGCGTGGCGCGCTGCCGTCGCGCCAGGTCCTGGTCGGGTGGACGGAGTTGGCGAGCAGCACGAGAAAGCTGTCGCTCTCCGGGTCGACCACGAGGCTCGTGCCGGTGAAACCGGTGTGCCCGTACGCGCCGCGCCCGGCCAACTCGCCCATGAACCACGCCTGGTCGGTCTCGAAGCCGCCCCAGGGCCCGCCCCGGTCGAGCAGCGCCCGGCAGAACAGCGCCAGGTCCCAGGCCGTCGAGAACAGCCCGGCGTGCCCGCTGACCCCGCCCATCGCGTACGCGTTCTCGTCGTGCACGCTCCCGCGCACCATGCCGCGGTCGAGCCTGCCCCACGGCCGCCGCTGGTCCTCGGTGGCCGCGATCCGCGACAGCGCGGCGGACGGCGGGTTGAAGCCGGTGTCGAGCATGCCGAGGGGGCCGGTGACCTCCTCGCTGATCAGCACCGCGAGCGGGCGGCCCGTGGCGGCCTCCAGCGCGTACTGGACCGCGATGAGGTTCAGGTCGGAGTAGACCCGCAGGGTGCCCGGCGGGTGCACCGGCTCCTCGTCCCACAGCATCCGCGCCCGGCCCTGCGCCGTCGGCCGGTCGTAGAAGGGCAGTTCGGGGCGCAGGCCCGAGGTGTGGTCGAGGAGCTGCCGTACGGTGATCGCGCCCTTGCCCGCCGCGCCGAACTCCGGCACGTACGCGGCGACCTCCCGGTCCTGGTCGAGGTGGGTGGCCGCGACGGTGGCCGTGAAGAGCTTGGTGAGCGAGGCCAGGTCGAAGACGGTGTCCTCGCGCATCGGCACCCACTGCCCCGGCGGCAGCTCCACGCCGACGTCCGCGCTCTCGTCGTACGCGCCGTAGCGCACCGCCCAGCCGACCGCCTCGTGCAACGCGACGGTCCTGCCCCGGCCGGCCAGCACGACGGCGCCCGCGCACCAGGGGTGCGCGGGCGCCGGGCGCGTGTACGCGGCCAGCGCGGGGACGATACGGCTCAGCTCTGCGGCGTCGAGACCCGCCTCAGGGCAGGTACCTCTCGACAGCGGCGGCGCCATGTTCCTCCAGTGCTCTGCGGGCCTTCTCGATCCGTTCCGGCGTGGGCTCACGGCCGGAGAGCAGTACCAGGTCCTCCGGGCTCACCGAGCCGTCGGCCGCCCCCTCCGCGCCCGTGCGCAGGGAGCTGTCGGCGCTCTTGAACGCCCATGTGCGCTCGTCGTCGCCCGGCTCGGCGAGCCGGTCGGTACGCGCGCCCACGCTCTTTCCGGGGCTCTCGTCCGCGGTATCGGACATCGCATCCTCCTGATGGCCCGCGGGCCTCCTGATGGTCCGCGCCGCGAGCCGCCTGATGGCCCGCGTGCCGCCTAGGGTCCCTCCACGGTACGACGCCCGCGCACGCACAGCCCGACGAAACAGGCGACGGCCACGAGTGCGCAGGTCAACTGCACGAGGGCCATCGGCACCGCGGTGCCGTCACCGGCCACTCCGGCCAGCGGCGACGCGAGGGCGCCGATCAGGAAGGACGAGGTGCCCACCAGCGCGGACGCCGAGCCCACGTCCCGCTTGACGCGCAGCAGCGCCAGCGTGTTCGCGGTGGGCAGGGTCAGGCCCATCGACGCCATCAGCACGAAGAGCGCGGCGGAGACGGCGGGCAGTCCCGCCCGGCCGAAGACGCCGGTGGTCAGCAGCACCAGGGCCACCGAGGCGGTGGTGATCAGCGCGAGCCCGATCGTGAGGATCTTCTCCATCGCGACCCGGCCGACCAGCACCTTGCCGTTGAGCTGGCCCACGCCGACGATGCCGATGGAGTTCAGCCCGAACAGCAGGCTGAAGGTCTGCGGCGAGGCGCCGTAGATGTCCTGGATGACGAAGGCGGACGCGGACACGTAGGTGAACAGCGCCGCGAAGGCGAAGCTGCCCGAGAGCACGTACCCGGTGAAGATCCGGTCGCCGAGCAGCCGCTTGACCGCGCCGAAGGTGCCCAGCAGCCCGCCGGAGTGCCGGCGCTCGGGCGGCAGCGTCTCGTGCAGCCAGCGCCACACCACCAGGGTGAGCAGGACGCCGATCACGGTGAGGACGGCGAAGACGCCGCGCCAGTCGGTGATCCGCAAAATCTGGCCGCCGATCACCGGGGCGACGATCGGGGCGACGCCGGAGATCAGCATCAGGGTGGAGAAGAAACGGGCCATCTCCACGCCGTCGTAGAGGTCGCGGACGACCGCGCGGGCGATGACGATGCCCGCCGCGCCCGCCAGGCCCTGGATCAGCCGGAAGGTGATCAGCAGGCCCGCCGAGGGCGCGAAGGCGCAGACGGCGGTGGCGAGGATGTAGATGACCATGCCGGTCAGCAGGGGACGGCGGCGTCCCCAGCGGTCGCTGAGCGGCCCGACCACGAGCTGGCCGAGCGCCATGCCCGCGAGGCAGGCGGTGAGGGTGAGCTGCGCCGTCGCCGCGGTGCTGTGCAGGGCGTCGGTGACCTGGGGCAGCGCGGGCAGATACATGTCCATCGACAACGGCGGCACCGCGGTGAGGCCGCCGAGAACGAGCGTGACGAGCAGGCCGGTACGGCGCTGCGTGCCGATGGTCGGGGTAGGGGTGGTGGTGTGGGTGGTGGTGACATCGGTGATGTCAGCGGTGTGCGCGGGTATGGGCGGCCCGGCGTCCTGCACGGCACTCTCCGTAGGTGGTAGTTGAACCGTTCTCTATCCTTCCAGTGATCGCGCACGACCGAGACCACGTTTTGACCCTGACCGACGAGTGGGAGACCGACCGATGAGCGACGACGGCGTACGGACCATCCGCTGGGGCATCCTGGCGACCGGCGGGATCGCCGCGACCTTCACCGAGGCGTTGCTGACGCTGCCGGACGCGGAGGTCGTCGCCGTGGGCTCGCGCACCCTCGAGGGCGCGAAGGCGTTCGCCGAGCGGTACGGGATCGCGCGCGCGTACGGCTCCTGGGCGGAGCTGGCCGCGGACGACGGGGTCGACGTGGTGTACGTCGCCACGCCGCACTCCGCGCACCGCGAGGCGACCGGGATCTGTCTGGAGGCCGGGCGGGCCGTGCTGTGCGAGAAGGCGTTCACCATCAACGCCCGTGAGGCGCACGAGCTGGTGGACCTCGCCCGCGACCGCGGCCTGTTCCTCATGGAGGCCATGTGGATGTACTGCAACCCGCTGATCCGGCACATGCTCGCGCTCATCGCCGAGGGCCTGATCGGTGAGGTGCGGGACGTCTCGGCCGCCTTCGGTTTCTCCGGGGACTTCCCCGCCACCCACCGGCTGCGCGACCCCGACCAGGGCGGCGGCGCCCTGCTCGACCTCGGCGTCTACCCGGTCTCCTTCGCCCAGCTCCTGCTCGGCGAGCCCGACGAGGTCCGGGCGTGGTCCCACCTCACGCCCGAGCGCGTGGACGACAACACCGGCATCGTCCTGGGCTGGAACGACGGCGCCGTCGCCACTTTGACCTGCTCCATCACCGCCGACACCGGCGCCCGCGCCGTCGTCACCGGCAGCGCCGGCCGCATCGAGCTTCCCGAGGGCTTCTTCAACCCCGAGCGCTTCGTCGTCCACCGCCAGGGCGAGGAGCCCCGCACCGTCCTCTTCTCCGACGTCGTCGCCGACGGCCTCACCCGCGGCACCATGGCCTACGAGGCCGCCGAAGTCATGCGCTGCCTCCGCGCCGACGAACTCGAGTCCCCCCTCGTCCCCCTCGCCGGCTCCCTCTCCATCATGCGAACCCTCGACACCATCCGCGAACACACCGGCGTCACCTACCCCGGCATCGACTAGGGCCTGTCCGGGACGTGCCCCGTCACGGGCGCCGGGGGCGCCTCCCGGCCGAAGGCCGGGGGAGGAACCGCGCGAGCAACCCGCCACCGGCGGGTGGTCCGGAGACCACCGGACTGCCCCGCCGGGGCGGGTGGTGACCCGCGGGAGCGCCGCGGCTCAGGCGGCGGAGTGGGCCGGGGCGATGGCCTCGATGCGGGCGGCGAGGTCGAAGTCCTTGGCGGTGAGGCGCCCACCGGCGGCGTGGGTGGTGAGGGCCACCGTCAAGGTGTCGTAGCCGAGGGTGAGTTCCGAGTGATGGTCGAGCTCGGCTTGGATCCCCGCGATGTGCAGCGCGAAGATCGCGGCGGGAAGGTGCGCCAACCGGTAGACCCGCCGGAGCGAGGCGGCCCCGTCACCACCGGGCAGCACCTCCCAGCCGGGAAGCCCGGCGAGCCGCGCGGCCACCTGGTCGGACGAGAGCGGTTCGGCGTAGGGCATCCGGGGGCCTCCACGGAAAAGGGGCGGGCGGGTGGGCGGGCGGGCGAATTCATCCTCGCACCGCCCAGCGCATAACCTGCGGTGCCATGAGCGAGAACGAGCGAGTCGCGGTCGTCACGGGTGCGGGTTCGGGCATCGGCCGGTCCGTCGCGGTGGAACTGGCGGCGGCGGGCTGGACGGTACTGCTGGCGGGCCGCCGCGAAAAGGCGCTGGCCGAGACGGCGGAGCTGGCGGCGGCCGGCCCCGGACGGACACTGACCGTACCGACCGACGTCACCCGTCCGGAGGACGTGGAGCGGCTGTTCGCGTGGGACACCGCCCCCGGCCGCCTGGACCTGCTGTTCAACAACGCCGGAATGTTCGGCCCGCCGGTCCCGGTCGAGGACCTGTCGTACGACGAGTGGCGCGCCGTCGTGGACGTGAATCTGCACGGCGCGTTCCTGTGCGCGCAGGCGGCGTTCCGGCGGATGAAGGACCAGGACCCGTCCGGCGGCCGGATCATCAACAACGGCTCCGTCTCGGCCCACGTCCCGCGCCCGCACAGCATCGCGTACACCGCGACCAAGCACGCCATGACCGGCCTGACGAAGTCGCTGTCGCTGGACGGCCGCCCGTACCGCATCGCCTGCGGCCAGATCGACATCGGCAACGCGGCGACCGAGATGACGGCCCGGATGCGGACCGGGATTCTCCAGGCGAACGGCACCACGGCCGTCGAGCCGGTGATGGACGTCGCCGACGTGGCCCGTACGGTGCGGCACATGGCCGAGCTGCCGCTGGAGGCCAACGTGCAGTTCGCGACGGTGACGGCGACGGCGATGCCGTTCATCGGACGCGGCTGAGGGCGCGCCGCGCCCGGCGGCGACAGCCACGGGAATACGCGCGGGACGGCGCCGGGTTGGAGCGGTCATGACGACACCCTCGGGGCCCGACATCCTGCGCTACACGGCCTTCTCCGACGACCCCGAAGGCGGCAACCCCGCCGGGGTCGTCCTCGACGCCTCGGCGCTCGACGCCCCCGGCATGCTGGCCGTCGCCGCCGACGTCGGCTACTCCGAGACCGCCTTCGTCACGGCGACGGACGGCCGCACGCTGACCGTGCGGTACTTCAGCCCGAAGGCGGAGGTCTCCTTCTGCGGCCACGCCACCCTCGCCACCGCCGTGGCGGTGGCGGACCGACTCGGCGCGGGCGACCTGCTGTTCCGCACCCGGGCGGGCGACGTCCCGGTCACCGTCTCGACCGGCCCGGACGGTACGCCGCTGGCGACGATGACCAGCGTCGAGCCGTACGTCGAGGACATCGCGCCCGACGCCCTCGCCGAGGCGCTGGCCGCCCTCGACTGGCCCGCCGCCGACCTCGACCCGGCCTTCCCGCCCCGGGTCGCGTACGCGGGCGCCCGCCATCTGGTGCTGGCCGCGGCCACCCGCGAGCGGCTGGCCGACCTCGCCTACGACTTCGACCGGCTCGCCGCGCTGATGACCGCCGTGGACCTGACCACCGTCCAACTCCTGTGGCGCGAGAGCCCGTCGGTCTTCCACGTCCGCGACCCGTTCCCGGTCGGCGGTGTGGTCGAGGACCCGGCGACCGGCGCCGCCGCGCTGGCCCTGGGCGCGTACCTGCGCGACCTCGGCCTGGTCGCCCCGCCGGCCACCCTCACCCTCCACCAGGGCCACGACCTCGGCCGCCCGGCCACCCTCACGGTCACCGTCCCGCCGCCCGCGACCCCGTACATCCAGGTCACGGGCACGGCCGTCCCGATCCCGGCGTAAGGCCACCGTCCCGGCGGGTCAGACCGCTTCCTTCTCCCATACCGAGACGTGCCGGGTGCTGTCCTGCGTGAACGGCTCGCGCGACCAGCCCGCCCACCGCTCCCGCAGCCGCATGCCCGCCAGTTGGGCCATCAGGTCCAGCTCGGCGGGCCAGACGTAGCGGAACGGCGTCGAGGTGACCTGTCCCCTGCCGTCCTCGGTGACCGTCACGTAGTGGCAGGTCGCGTCCTGCGTGACCGTGTCGTAGACGGTGTACGAGCAGCCGTCGGGGCCGGTGTGGAACGGCACGACGTTCTGTCCGTGCGGGATCTTCCGCAGTTCGGGGACCATGACCTCCACGACGAACCGGCCGCCGGGGCGCAGGTGCGCCGCCGCGTTGCGGAAGCAGGCGACCTGTGACTCCTGCGTGGCGAGGTTCATGACGGTGTTGAACACCAGGTAGGCCAGCGCGTATCCGCCGCCGTCACCGTTCCCGTTCCCGTCTGCGGTCCCGTCCGTGCTCGCGTTCCCGCCCGCGATCCCGTCCGTGCTCGCGTTCCCGTCCGCGGTCCCCGCCGCGTACCCTTCCGCCGTCGTCGTCGCGATGTCCCCGATCGTGACGGGGATGTCCCGTCCGCCGGGCTTGGCCCGCAGCCGGGCCACCATCGCGCGCGACATGTCGATGCCCGCCACCGGCACACCGCGCTCGGCGAGCGGCACCGCGATCCGGCCGGTCCCGATGGCCAGTTCCAGCGCCCGCCCGCCGCCGGCCTGGTCCGCGAGGAAGTCCACCGTCCGCCGCACCACGCCCGGATCGAACTCCTCACTCGTGTCCGCGTCGTACCGCCCGGCCACGTCTTCGCCGAAGTACCCGTCGTCATGTCCGTCGTCGTGTCCGTCGTCGTGTCCGTCGTCATTGCTCACGCGCCGGACGCTAACCCGATCCCCGGGACGGCCGCGCCCGATTATTCCCGGCCACCGCGGCCTGCACCGGCCTGCTCCGCCGCCCCGGCCGCCCGCGCTGTCCGGGCCGAGGGGGGCGTGAGGTGGGCGGATACGGCGTGGATAGAGTGCTGGACGGTCCGCGCGAGCGGGCGTCCGTCACGACGAGGGGGAACTCGCGCATGCGCAGCACGACCGGGGCACGCAGGGCCGGAATCGGGGCCGAGGCCGGGCGGCGGGTGCGGCTCGGGGCCGCGGTCGTGGTCACGGCGGCGCTGGGGCTCGGGCTGGCCGGGTGCAACGGGTACCAGAGCACGTCGCCGTCGGCCGCGCGCAAGCATGTGGCGGCGGACGGCACAACGGCCGCCTTCGCGCAGGGTGCGGACGGGCCCGTGGACTGCCGGAAGGCGAAGTGCGTGGCGCTGACCTTCGACGCGGGGCCGAGCGTGCGGGCGCCGCAGATCATGAGCATTCTGCGGAAGTACCACGTGCACGCGACCTTCTTCACGCTCGGCAAGAACCACGTGATGAAGCACCCGCAGATGGTGCGGGACATGGTGGCGCAGGGCGACGAGGTGGAGACGCTGACCTGGTCCCACCAGATCCTCACCAAGATCAGCTCGTCCGAGATCCGCAAGGAGATCACCGAGGGGCGGGACGCGGTGCAGAAGGTGACCGGCGTCCGGCCGATGCTGCTGCGCCCGCCGCAGGGCCGTACGAGCAGCAAGGTGACGGCCATCGCGCGGGACCTGGGCATGGCGGAGGTGGTGTGGAGCGCCAACGGCCAGGACTACCGGACCACCGACTCCGCGCTGATCGCCAAGCGCATCCTCCAGCAGACCAAGCCGGACGGCATCATCCTGCTGCACGATCTGGTCGACCCGACGAACAAGGGCTACAACGGCACGGTCGCCTCGATCGCGCCGATCGTCTCCACGCTCCAGGCCCGCGGCTACACCTTCGTCACCGTCTCCCAACTCCTCGCGCCGGGCACACCGCAGCCCGGCAAGGTCTACAAGTAGCCACGCCCCGAACGACGTTCACAGCGAAGCCCTGACTGACGAAGGCGGACCCGATGGCCCTGTTCGACCTGCCCCTCGACGAACTCCGCGCGTACCGCAGCCGGTCCGCGGAGCCCGCCGACTTCGACGCCTTCTGGTCGCAGACCCTGGAGGAGGCCCGCGCGCACCCGCTCGAGGCGCGGTTCGAGCCGGTACGGACCGGGCTCTCGACGGTCGACGTG
Source organism: Streptomyces sp. NPDC003300 (assembly GCF_040610915.1). NCBI lineage: Bacteria > Bacillati > Actinomycetota > Actinomycetes > Kitasatosporales > Streptomycetaceae > Streptomyces > Streptomyces sp. NPDC003300. The sequence continues at coordinate 533,696 of NZ_JBEXNE010000002.1, forward strand.
TACGACGTCACCTTCGCGGGCTTCGGCGGCCAGCCGGTCAAGGGCTGGTTCGTGGCGCCCGCCCACGCGGCCGAACCCCTGCCGCTGCTGGTCGAGTTCGTCGGCTACGGCGGTGGGCGCGGCCTGCCGCACACCCATCTGCTGTGGGCCTCGGCCGGTTTCGCGCACCTGGTGATGGACACCCGTGGCCAGGGCAGCGGTTGGTCCGTCGGTGACACCCCCGACGAGGCGGGCAGCGGGCCCGCCGTCCCCGGTTTCATGACCCGTGGCATCGAGGACCCGCGATCCTTCTACTACCGCCGGGTGTTCACCGACGCGGTGCGCGCCGTCGAGGCGGGCCGCGCGCACCCGTTGACCGACGCCGCGCGTACGGTCGCGCTCGGCACCAGCCAGGGCGGCGGGATCACGCTGGCCGTCGCGGGCCTCGTACCGGACCTGGCGGCCGTCGCCCCCGACGTCCCCTTCCTGTGCGACTTCCCGCGCGCGATCCGGCTCACCGACCGCGACCCGTACCGCGAGGTGGGCCGCTACCTCAACACCCACCGCGCGAGCGTCGACCGGGTCACCCGGACGCTGTCCTACTTCGACGGCGTCCACTTCGCGGCCCGCGCCAACGCCCCCGCCCTCTTCTCCACCGCGCTCGAAGACCAGACGTGCCCGCCGTCCACCGTCTTCGCCGCCTTCAACGCCTACGCGCACGCCGACAAGCAGATCGAGATCTACGACTTCAACGGTCACGAGGGCGGTGGCCCTCACCAAGAGGCCACCCGCCTCGACTGGCTCCCCAACCACCTCACCCCCCGCCACCCGGCCTCGGAGGACGGGAACCCCGCCCCGTCGGGGCCGTGAACCCTCGCCTCAACTGCGCGCAGGAGGACGACCTGCGCGACGCCCCGGACCTCGGCCCGTTGGAGGAGGAGTAGCCGCTCCACGGAGAAGAGGCAGCGCGACGACGAGCCCGCGCACCGCGGTCGCGGTGGCGCGGGCTCGTCGTCGTCGCCGCTGTCGGCCGCGGTCAGCCCGTGCAGGTCAGGGTCGGATTGACCCAGTCCCCGTGGTCGTTGCCGTTGCCGTCGCCTCCGTCGCCGACGCCCAGGTCGATGACCTGGCCGCCGGTGACCGGCACGTCGATCGCGACCGGGGCCGAACCGCCGTTCAGCACGGGCGTGGTGGTGAGCGCCTTGCCGTCGAGAGTCACGGAGAAGGTGACCGTGCCCGGATCGCCGTTGTCGACGCCGACCAGGGCGGTGAACCTGGTGCAGCGCCCGTCGAGGTAGATCTGCACGTCGCTGGGCGAGTTGATGCCCAGGCCCTTGGCGTAGGTGACGCCGCCCAGCTTCAGCGGGGTGCCGTCGCCGGACGCGGTGTTGCCGACGCTCTGGTCGCGTTCCACCGGTCCCCAGCCGTTGGTCGCGGACAGGAACTCCAGGTCGCTGACCTGGTTGTCCCCGGCCGGCGGCGGCGCGGGCACCGCCCCGACGATCCGTACGTCACGCGGGGCCGTGGTGGACCGGCCCTGCGTCAGACGGGCCTTCACCGTCAGGGAGTTGACCTTGGCGGGGCTCTGCGGCGCGGTGACCTTCCAGGTGAAGGCGGCCGAGGAGCCGCCGTGTATCCGGTCGACGACGGCGGGCGCGGACCGCGGGCTCACGGTCCACCCCGGCGGTACGTCGAGTGCCGCCGTGACCTTGGTGGCGGTCGGGCCGCCCTTGGGCACGGTGACCGTCGCGGTCGCGGTGAACGTCGCGCCGCCGCCCACCGATCCGGGGACCTGGAGGGAGACCGCGGAGGCCGGGGCGCCCGGCATCGCGTAACGGGCCTTGTCGTAGCGGGGGCTCTGGTTCCGGGCGACGGTCAGCGAGGAGGCGTAGCTGCCGTAGTCGGTCAGCGCGACCTTGCCGAGTCCGCCGGTCGTGCCGTCGAGATTCCACACGGCGAGGCTGACGGTGTTCCTGCCGTGCGGGTCGATGACGCCGTTGGGCAGCGGGAAACTGTGCTGCGGGCCCACGTAGTTGACGTAGTTGCCCATGTTCCAGCCGTTGACGTAGATCTCGACGCGGTACTTGCGGGACGGGTCGTCGGTGAAGGTGAGGCCGAGCGAGGTGTCCTGGCCCTTGGGAAGGTCGAGGTTGACGTCGGTGGTGTACCAGGAGACGCCGGGCGTGGTGTCGGTGGTCGGCAGGGTGACCGGCGTCCAGCCGTCGGTGGGGTGGCCGGGTAGCGGGTATCCGGCACGCTCGCCGTACAGGCCGCCGGAGTTGAGCGGGCCGCGCACGGTGTCGACGGGGGTCTCGCCGCCGCGTACGCCCTGGAGCCGCCAGGTGATCGTGTCCAGCGGCGCGCCGGCCAGTGAGGCGCCGGTCAGGCCGCGGGCGGCCTTGTTGCCGTTGGGCGGGTTGTAGTCCTCCTCGTGGCCCATGTTGACGGTGAGCACCGAGACGACGTTGTCGCCGGTCGTCTTGAGCACTCCGGCCGGGAACGCGTACGTCTTCTGGCCGTCCGCGGTCGCGCTGCCGAGGAAGGTGCCGTTGAGCCAGACCGAGGAGGCCGCGGCGCCGCCGCCGCTCTGCGCGGACAGCGTGATGCCGGTCTCCTTGCCCGTGGCGGTGAACCGGCCGCGGTACCAGGTGCTTCCGGTGTGGAAGCCGTAGTCGTCGGCGAACAGCACCGGCAAGGTGGCGGGCGTGGTGCGGCTGTTCGAGGTGGTCTTGTCGGCCACCTGCCAGGTCGAGTCGTCGAAGCCGGCGGCCGACTCGGGCGACTCCTGGATGTGCTTCCAGCCGGTCAGCGCGGGCAGGCTGACGGCCGCCGCGGTCGGTACGGTGCCGGTCCTGCTGCCGGTGGCCGTGGTGGCGGTACGGACGCTCCTGCCGTTCCACGTCACGGAGTCGGCGGTGCTGAAGACCTCGATCGCGCCGTCGGTGGCGACGTCGCCGGTCAGGGCGAGCGCCGAGCCGTTCGAGACCGCGCCGCGCAGCAGGTGGGTGCCGCGCACCAGCACGGGTCCTGCGGCGGTGTCCTGCCGCCAGAAGGTCTTGGCGGTGTCGGTGTCGGCGAGCAGCAGGAGCAGCGGGTGCGCGCCGCCGCTGATCCGCACGCGGGTCAGGCCGGTGTGGGCGTAGTTGAGCCGCAGGTCGCCGGTGGCCGGGTCCCAGGCGGAGGTGACGGCGCCGCCGGTGGCGGTGACCGTCGGGCGGGTCGCGTAGTGCAGGACGGTCTCGCCGTCGGAGCCGTGGTCGCCGTAGAGCACCGCGACATCACGGCCGCCGATGGTGGCGTTCGTCATGATCTCCGAGGTGCTGTACTGGAGTTGGTTACCGCCGAGGCTGTAGTCTGCGACGATGATCTTGCTCTGGCGGCCGTTGAGGGTCAGCGCCGTGCCGGGCTGCTGCGGGACGGTGTAGACGGGGGCGGTGGAGCCCTGGCCGTTGTCGACGTCGATCGCGTCGATGGTGACGAACTGCCCTGACGCGGCGGTGTTCTTGGTGCCGGTGGCCACGATCTTCAGGGTGTGCGCCCCGGCGGCGAGCCCGGTCGCCCGGTAGGCCACGTACTGGTTCTGCTTGGTCGCGCCGTACAGGTCGACGGTCTTGACCTTGGCGCCGTCGAGGTAGACGTCCGCGATGCCGTGGTTGCCGTCGAGGTTGGTGACCCACTTCACGCCGGTGCCGGTGAAGCCGACCGAGACGCTGTCGCCCGCGGTGTCGGAGAACGACTCGGTGTGCTGGTAGTCGCCGCCGGTGTAGTTCTGTTCCGCGCCGACGTGCGACCAGGCGCCGGTGTACGCGAGCGCCGGGTCGACGTCGTCGTACGTGTAGCCGGGGTGCGCGCCGAGGTCGATCGTCACGTGCCCGCTGTCGGTGGTCGTCGCGGTGGAGTCGGAGTGCCGCAGCACGTGGAACTGCGTGCCGGTGTCGGGGTTGCGGCGCGCGGTGTCGACGATCTTCGCGTTGTCGGTCGGGGTGGCGGGCAGCGCGTCGGTCTTGGTGAGCGGCGCGAGCGCCTGCGTGAAGTAGCCGATCAGCTTGTCCTGGTCGTACTTCGGGTCGAGCTGCCGGTTCTCGCGGATCGCGGCACCGTAGTCGTACGACGTGTAGTTCTGCGGCTCGCCCAGCCAGCCCCAGTTGGTGCCGCCGTAGAGCATGTAGAAGCTCTGCGAGGTGGCGCCGACGGCGATGTTCTGCTTGTAGAACACGTCCGCGAACTGGTCGTTGATGAGCTGCGCGCACTTGTCGTAGCCGGGGCCGCCCCACGGGTCGAAGGCGCCGCCCTGGAACTCGGCGGTGGCCAGCGGCTTGCCCGGGACGTGGTCGTAGCTGATGTCGGGCACGCCGTTCCACCGGGTGGGGTTGGAGCAGTTGAAGCCCTGCGGGTAGGAGTCGGCCGCGTCGACGGCCAGTTCGGCGTCACCGGAGTTGAAGGTGCCGTTGTTGTTGCCGACCAGCGGCACCTTGATGCCGTCCGCGGTGGCCTTGTCCTCCAGGTGCTTCATGTAGGCGCGGCCCGCCGCGCTGCCGTCGTAGTACTCGTTCTCGACCTGGTACTCGATCACCGAGCCCTTGCCGTCGGTGAGTTGGTGCCGGGCGATGATCCGGTCGATCTGCGTCTGCCACTCGTCGCTGTACTTCAGATACGCCGGGTCGCCGGTGCGGGTGTCCCCCGCCTTGGTGGAGAGCCAGCCGGGGAAACCGCCGCCGTCCACCTCGGCGTTGATGTACGGGCCGGGTCGGGCGACCACGTAGATGCCGAGGTCGTCGGCCATGTCGAGGAGCTTGTCCACGTCGCGGACGCCGGTGAAGTCGTAGACGCCCGGGGCGGGCGAGTGGTAGCCCCAGTCGAAGTAGAGGGAGACGGCGTTGAATCCGGCCGCTTTCATCTTCTGGAGCACGTCCAGCCACAGATCCTGGCTCGGCAGCCGGTAGTAGTGGAACTCGCCGCCCCACAGGTAGGTGCGCTTTCCGTCGATCATGAACGAATAGCCGTCGTAGGTGACCGAGTGGGTGGCGTGCGGGGCGCCCGCGTGCGCCGTGCCCGGCGCCCGCGCCGGCGGTTCGGCGGCGGCCCCCACGCCGACGCCGAGACCGACCATGAGCGCGGCGGTGACCCCCAGGGCCAGACAGCGCCGCAGCACCCATCGGTACGTGCGATGAACAGCCATTCCTACCTCCACGTCACGTGCGGGAGTGGTCGCGAGCTTCAGCGGTCGCTCATGAACAGCCAGGAAAGAGCAGATTCCCTGTTGATATATGTGCGAACGAGTCGCATAGCGACGGGAAGTGTCGCAGTCTCCGATGGGTGACGCAACCATTCGGGCCGAAACGATTCAGCCGGATTCGAAGGAGGGCGGCGCCACGCGGCGCGGCCCCCGGACGGCCGTGCGTCCGGGGGCGGAACAGTCCCTGATCGGCGGCTGACCGGCGGGCGGGCGGCCAGTGGCCCGGCGACGGCCGGGCGGCGGTCGGTCAGCGGCGTGGCGGCGGGCGGCCAGTGGCCCGGCGACGGGCGGGCGGCGGCGGGGCGGTGGCCGGTCCGCGGTCGGTTGAATGCCGGGTCAGCCGCGGCGGGCCACGCTTCTCGCCCGCAGCCGGTCGGCGGTGATGGCCAGCCCGAGCACACAACCCAGCACGATATTGGTGTAGTTGGAGTTGATCTGAAGCGTCGTCAGGCCGTTGTTGATCAGTTCGAGCAGGATCGTGCCCGCCACGATGCCGAGAATCCGGCCCTGTCCGCCGACCAGGCTCACCCCGCCGATGACGGCCGCGGCGATGGCCGACAGCTCCCACCCGACTCCGACGCCGCTGGCCGAGCCCACACCCATCCGGCCGAGCACGAAGATCCCGGCGAAGCCGGACAGCAGCGAACTGGTCACGTACATCGAGACGATGCGGCGGTCGCCGCGGATGCCCGCCAGCCGGGCCGCCTCGGGATTGCCGCCGACCGCGTACACCTGGCGGCCGGTGTAGGTGCGTTCCAGGAAGAACCACGCCGCCACGGCCACGACCGCGAAGACGATCAGCGGGAGGGGGATCTGCGCCACGTACGTCTGTCCCAGGTCGCCGAAAGTGCCGTCGATGCCGGTGATGGAGGTGCCGGAGGTGATGGCCAGCGTGACGCCCTGCGCGACGGTGTAGGTGACCAGGGTGACGACGAAGGGCGGCATTCTCAGCCGGGTGACGGCGAGGCCGTGGACGAGGCCGACCGTGCCGGTGACGGCCAGCGTGAGCAGGATCGCGAGCGGCGCGGGCAGTCCCGCGCGGACGTTGAACCAGGACATCAGGATGACGCTGGTGCCCAGCAGCGCGCCCACCGACAGGTCGATGCCGCCGGTCAGGATGACCAGGGACTCGCCGATCGCGATCAGCCCGTACTGGGACAGGTCGAAGCCCATGCCCTGGAGGTTGACGGCGCTGGCGAACGTCGACTTGTCCAGCGCGAGCGCGACGAAGACCACGACGCAGGCCGCGACCACGCCGACCTCGGGCGTCTCGGCCAGGCGGCGGACCGGCGACGTACGGCCGCCGCTGGCGGCGTCCTCCGTGGCCTCGATCGGTGCGGTGCTGGTGGTCATGGCCTCGCCTTCCCGTGAGTGCCGACGCCGACGGCGGTCATCGGCAGGGGCCTGTTGTCGTTCATGCGCGTGCCTTGCCCTGACGGTCGGCGAGGCGGCCGGTGCCGGTCCGCGGCCCGAGCGTCCCGGCCTGTTCCCCGGTTCCGTCCCGCGCCCCGGCCCCGTCCCTCTCGCGCGTGCCGGGCGCGCCGTTCCGCGTACCGGCCGCTGCGGTCATGATCGCTTCCTTGCCGAACCGGTCACGGGGAAGGTCGGCGACCACCCGGCCGTGCGCCATCACCACGATCCGGTGGCAGATCCACAGCAGTTCCTCCAGCTCCGAGGAGGCCACCAGCACCGCGAGGCCGTCCTGCGCCGCGGTGTCGATGAGGCTGTAGATCTCCGCCTTGGCCCCGACGTCCACGCCACGGGTCGGCTCGTCCAGGAGCAGCAGCCGGGGCTCGGTCGCCAGCCAGCGCCCGAACACCACCTTCTGCTGATTGCCGCCCGACAGGTCCGAGATGAGCTGTTCCTGGCTGCGCAGCCGCACCCCGAGGTCCTGGACGATCCGGGCCGCGTGCGCCTTGTCCGCCCTCGGCCGCAGGACTCCACGCGCGCTGATCCGGCGCAGCGTGGCCAGCGTGACGTTCCAGCGCACCGAGTGCGCCGGGAGCAGCGACTGGACCTTGCGGTCCTCGGGCACCAGTCCGATCCCCGCCTCCACCGCGTCGGCGGGGTGGCGCGGGCGGAAGTCGGCGCCGTCGAAGACGACCGTGCCACCGGTACGCGGCTGCGCGCCCATCAGCGTGTGCAGCAGGCGGCTGCGCCCCGAGCCCATGAGCCCGGCCACGCCGACGATCTCCCCCGCCCTCACGTCGAGGTCGACGGGCCCGAGGCCGTCCGCGGTCAGCCCGCGTACCGACAGGGTCGTCGTGCGCTCGACGGAGGACGGCGGGGCCAGGTCGGCGCGGGCCAGCTCACTGCCGACCATCTCCCGGATCATCCGCTCCTCGCTCGCCTCCGCCGGGGCCAGATCGGCCACCATCCGGCCGCTGCGCAGCACGATCACCCGGTCCGCGACGGCCTGGACCTCGTCCAGGCGGTGGCCGATGAACAGCACCGCCCCGCCGGCCGCCGCGTGCGTACGGGCCAGGCCGAGGACCCGCTCGGCCTCGACCGGGCCGAGCGAGGAGGTGGGTTCGTCCAGGATCAGCACCAGCGGATGGTGGCCCCACGCCTTGGCGATCTCGATCATCTGCCGTACGGGGACCGGGAATCGCTCCACCGGCCGGTCCACGTCCACCCCGCTGACGCCGACTTCGGCGAGCAGTGCGCGCGCCTCCGCCCTCGTACCGGCGCGGTCGTAGACGACCCGGCCCAGGGTGCGGGACGCCGCCCGCGCGGGACGGCGGCCCAGCAGCAGGTTCTCCGCCACGCTCAACTGCCCGACGAGCGGGAACTCCTGGGCCACCAGGGCGACGCCCAACTCCTTGGAGTGGTCGGGCCGTCCGGCGTGGAGCGGCGTACCGGCGATCTCGATGCTGCCGGTGGTGGGCGTGACGGTGCCGGACAGTACGCCCATCAAGGTGGACTTGCCCGCGCCGTTCTCCCCCACCACCGCGACGATCTGTCCACGGGCCAGGTCCAGGCTCGGGATGTCGAGCACCTTCACCGGCCCGTACGACTTGCTCACCGACCGCAGCCGGACGGCGACCTCGGGGGCCGGGGCCGCGTCCGGGGCGGAGGCCGGGGTCTGAGCCGGGGCCGGGGACCGCGGGGCCTCGTACGGGGCCGGACCCGAAGCCATCAGCCGATGCCCAGGTCGGTCAGCTTGGTCTGGTACGCGGCCAGGTTCGCCTGGGTGACCAGGCCGACGCCCGAACTGAGCGTGGTGCCGTCCGACTCCAGATACGGCTTGACGATCCGGAGGGTGGCCTCCTTGCCGAGCACCTTGAACGCGGCCAGCAGATAGGCGCCGGTGTAGCCCTGCTGGTAGGGCTGTTGGAGGACGGTGGCCTGGATGACACCGGCCTTGATGAACTTCAGCGTCTGCGGGTCGCTGTCGTCCGAGATGATCTTCACCCGGCCCGACTTCCCCGCGGCCTGCACCGCCTGCCCGGCTGACGGTCCGTCATAGGAGTAGACCCCGTACAGGCCGTTGATGTTCGGGTTGGTCTGGATCGCGGTCTGCGCGTTGGTGAGCGCCTTCGCCGCGTCCATGCCGTCGCTGAGCTTCTGCGCGACCTTGATGCCGGTGCCCTTGAGCGCGTCCTCGAAGCCCTGGATCCGCTCCACCGCGTTCGACGTGGTCAGCGAGCCGACGAGGACGACGACCTGGCCCTTGCCGCCGAGCGCCTGCTTCATGGCCTCACCGGCCTTCTGGCCCGCCTGGTAGTTGGGCGTGCCCAGATACAGGTCGGCGCCGTCCTCCGGCGGCAGCGGGGAGTCGATCGCCAGCACCGGTATCCCGGCGCTCTTCGCGGACGCGATCGGCGCCTTGATCGCCGTCGGGTCGATCGCCGACACGCTCAAGCCCGTGATGCCCTGGCCGCGCAATGTCTGGATGAGGGAGAGCTGCTGGTCCAGACGGCCGTTGGCGGGCGCCTGGTAGACGCCCTTCACGCCGAGGTCGGCGAGGCCCTTGGTGAAGCCGGACTTGCCCGCGTTCCAGTAGTCGACCGCCACGTTGACCACCATGGCCTCGTGCAGCTTCGACAGGTCCTTCCCGGCCAGCGCGGCCTTCAGCGCCGCGTCCAGCTTCGCGAGATTCGCGTCGTTGAACGCGATGTCGCCCTTGATCGTCACCGCCGCGGGGCTCCCGCCGCTCGCCGCGTCCGCCGCGGACGAGTCACCGGCACCGCTCTTACTGCACGCCGTCGCGGAGAGGGCCACCGCAAGCGTCACCGCTGCGGCTCCCCATCGTCCGTGCCGGGCAAGGGCCTTTCGGGCGTCGCGCATGGCTGCATCCTGTTCGGGCAGTGGCCTCTCAGCCAGTTTTGTGAGCGCTAACAATGAGTGAGGAACAGAATCACGCAGAGCGGGACATCTGCTCTCTCCTCGCGGTAACTCGCCGATCTCTTACGGCGCCGACGGGTGTTCCGGCTGCTGAGCGCGCCGCTGAACAGGCCGGACCCACTGACCCGATCGCCAGGCGCGCCGTCAGCTGTCGCCTATGAGTGTTAGCGCTCACTGATCGGTCGTCAAGACGTTGCACAGAGAAAAACCCGCCTCCGGCGCGGTGGCCGTCGCGGTGCGGCTCCCCCCGCGGCGGGGCGCGCGGACAGGGCCGCGCCCGCGGACGCGGTCGGCCGTACGGCGCGGGGCGGGTGCGGGGGTGAGGGCAGCTCTGACGGTGGGTCAGAGGCCGCCCGCCAGGCGGTAATACGCCTGATTCCAACGGATCTCCTGGGTGAAGCGGCGCAGTTGGGTGTCGTGGTCGATGAGGAGGAGTTCGGTGCGGAGCATGTCGGCCAGGTCGGCCAGTTCCTCGGCGCCGACGGCGCTGGAGAGCACGGTGTGGTGCGGGCCGCCCGCGGTCAGCCAGGCTTCGGTGGAGGTCCGCAGATCGGGCGCGGGCCGCCACACCGCGCGGGCCACGGGCAGTCGGGGCAGCGGTTCCGCGGGCGCGACGACCTCGATCTCGTTGGCGACCAGCCGGAAGCGGTCGCCCATGTCGGCCAGGCCCACGACGACCGCGGGCCCCGGCCGGGCGTCGAAGACGAGCCGTACCGGGTCCTCCCGGCCGCCGATCCCCAGCGGGTGGATCTCGCACGAGGGCCGGTGGGCCGCGATCGTCGGGCAGACCTCCAACATGTGCGCGCCCAGGATCACTTCACCGCCCGGCGTCAGGTCGTAGGTGTAGTCCTCCATGAAGGAGGTGCCGCCCGGCAGACCGGCCCCCATGACCTTCACGGTGCGCAGCAGCATCGACGTCTTCCAGTCGCCCTCGCCGCCGAAGCCGTACCCGTCGCCCATCAGCCGCTGCACCGCGAGGCCCGGAAGTTGCCGAAGGCCGCCCAGATCCTCGAAGTTGGTCGTGAAGGCGGAGAAGCCGCCCTCGGTGAGGAAGGCGCGCAGACCCAGTTCGATCCGGGCCGCGTACCGCAGCGCGTCGTGGCGCTCGCCGCCCGCCGCCAGCTCGCCCGCCAGCCGGTAGGCGCTCGCGTACTCCTTGACCACCTCCGAGACGGCCGCGTCGTCCACCTCGTCCACGACGGCCACCAGGTCGTTGACGCCGTAGGTGTTCACCGAGACGCCGAACCGCAACTGCGCCTCCACCTTGTCGCCCTCGGTGACGGCGACGTCGCGCATGTTGTCGCCGAAGCGGGCCACCTTCAGACGGCGCAGCGCGTCGTGTCCGAGGGCGGCGCGCATCCAGGTGTGGACGCGGGCCACGACGGCGGGATCGGAGACATGGCCCGCGACCGTCTTGCGGGCGATGCCGAGCCGGGCCTGGAGATAGCCGAACTCGCGGTCGCCGTGGGCGGCCTGATTGAGGTTCATGAAGTCCATGTCGATGGTGGACCACGGCAGTTCGACATTGGCCTGGGTGTGCAGATGCAGCAGCGGCTTGCGCAGCAGGTCGAGGCCCGCAATCCACATCTTCGCGGGCGAGAAGGTGTGCATCCACGCGATCAGACCCACGCACGCCCGGCTGGAGTTGGCGTCGACGACCGTGCCGGTGATGCCGGAGGCGTCGGTGAGCACCGGCTTCCACACGATCCGCACCGGGCCGCCGGGGGTGGCGGCGAGCCGGTCGGAGATGGCGCGCGACTGCTCGGCGACCTGCCGCAGCGTCTGCTCGCCGTACAGGCCCTGGCTGCCGGTGAGGAACCAGACCTCGCGCTCGTCGGACGGTGTCATGCCAGGGCTCCTCGGTCGGCGGGGGCGGCGGTATCCGCGGGATCGGCGGTGTCAACGGGGGCGGCCGGACCGTCGCGCACGACGGCCTGCGGCTCCTGGCCGGCGGGGGGCGGCCCGGCGGGGCCGCCGGAATCGGCGCTATCGGCGGCATCAGCGCGATCGGCCGCCGCCTGCTGCCCGTAGACGTTCTGGTAGCGGTCGTGGAGCCGGTCGATGTCGGCGCGGGTGAGGGGCAGCGGATCGCCCAACTGCCGGGAAATGTGCACGGTACGGGCCACGTCCTCGCACATCACCGCCGCCTTCACGGCCGCGCGGGCGTCCTTGCCGATGGTGAACACCCCGTGGCTCTTCATCAGCACCGCCGGCGAGCGGTGCCCGGCCAGCGTCTCCACGATGCCCCTGCCGATCGAGTCGTCACCGATCAGCGCGAACGGCCCGACCGGGATCTCGGCCCCGAACTCGTCGGCCATCGCGGTCAGTACGCACGGCACCGGCTCGCCGCGCGCCGCCCACGCGCACGCGTACGTCGAGTGGGTGTGCACCACCCCGCCGACCTCCGGCAGGTGCCGGTAGACGTAGGCGTGCGCGGCGGTGTCCGAGGACGGCGACAAGTCGCCTTCCACCACCCGCCCTTCGAGGTCGCACACGATCATCGCGTCCGGTGTCAGCCGGTCGTAGTCCACACCGCTCGGCTTGATCACGAACAGGCCGTGCCCCGGCACGCGCGCCGAGAGATTGCCCGCCGTCCAGACGACCAGCCGGTAGCGGACCAGCTCCTGATGCAGGTCGCTGACCTGCTGTCGCAGGCGTACGACGGCCTCTGCGGCAGGGGGCGGAAAGGGGTGACTGCTCATACGGGACCTCGGCAGGGAGTGAGCGTTAACATTCTGGGTGAGCGCTAACAAAGAGCGGTGCCACGAGACGCCGCCCTACGGCTGAGCCGGGGTGTCCGCCTGCGCCCGCCCTCGGAGCGTCCGCAGGCGGTGCATGACATCGCTACCGCCCCGGCCGAAGTGGTCGTGCAGGGCGCGGTATTCGGCGTAGAGGTCGTCGTAGGCGGCGGCGCGCGCGGGGTCGGGCAGATAGGCGTTGCGGCGCAGGCGGCCCATCGCGGCCGAGGCGGTGCGGATGTCGGGGTGGGCCCCCGCCGCGACGGCCGCGTGGATCGCGGCGCCCAGCGCCGGGCCCTGCTCCGAGGACAGCACGTTGACCGGCCGGTTCAGCACATCGCTGTAGGTCTGCATGAGGAAGGTGTTCTTCGGCAGGCCGCCCGCCGCCGTGAAGTCGGTGACGGGCACCCCCGCGCCCTCGAACGCCTCCACGATGGTCCGCGTCCCGAAGGCCGTCGCCTCGACCAGCGCCCGGTAGATGTCCTCGGGGCGGGTGTCCAGCGTCAGCCCTACCAAGAGCCCCGACAGGTGGTGGTCCACCAGCACGGAGCGGTTGCCGCTGTGCCAGTCGAGCGCCAACAGCCCGTGCCCGCCGACCGGTTGGGCGGCGGCCTTCTCCGTCAGCAGCTCGTGCGGGCTGATGCCGCGCTGCCGGGCCTCCAGCGCGTACGGCTGCGGTGTCGCGGTCCGCACCGCCCAGGCGAAGATGTCCCCCACCCCGCTCTGGCCCGCCTCGTAGCCCCACAGGCCGGGGACCACGCCGTCGCGGACCACCCCGCACATGCCCGGCACTTCGGCGAGCACGTCGGAGTTCATGATGTGACAGGTCGAGGTCCCCATGATCGCCAGCAGATGGCCGGGGTCCAGGGCCCGCGCGGCGGCGCTGGTGACATGCGCGTCGACGTTTCCGACCGCCACGACCGTGCCCGCGCGCAGCCCGGTCAGCGCGGCGGCCGAAGCACTCAAACCCCCGGCGGCGGTGCCCAGTTGGGACAGCGGGTGGTCCAGCTTCGCCGTGAAGCCGGCGAAGTCCGGGTGCAGGGAGGCCAGGAACGCGGCGTCCGGATACCCGCCGTCCTGGTGGATGCCCTTGTAACCGGCCGTGCACGGATTGCGGTTCTCGGCCCCGGTCAACTGCCAGACGATCCAGTCGGCCGCCTCGATCCACCGGTCGGCCGCCGCGTAGACCTCCGGGTCCTCCCGGAGCACCTGCAACGCCTTGGCGTACTGCCACTCGCTGGAGATCCGCCCGCCGTAGCGGCCGAGCCACGGCTGCCCGGACTCCCCGGCGCGGCGCACGATCAGCTCCGCCTCCGGCTGGGCCGCGTGGTGCCGCCACAACTTCGGGTAGGCGTGCGGGCGTTCGGCCATGTCCGGCAGCTCGCACAGCGGCGTGCCGTCCGCCGTCGCGGGCAGCACCGTACAGGCGGTGAAGTCCGTCGCCACTCCCACGACCTGCTCCGCCCGCACCCCGGCGGCCTCCAGCGCGCGCGGCACGGCGAAGCGCAGCACGTCCCGCCAGTCCTGCGGAATCTGCAACGCCCAATCGGGCGGCAGCTCACGGCCGTTCGGCAGCGCGCCGTCCACCACCCCATGGGTGTACTCGTGGACGGCGCTGCCCAGCTCCTTGCCGTCGTCGACCGCCACGACCAGGGCGCGCCCGGACAGCGTGCCGAAATCGATGCCGACGGTGACGGCGGGAGGATCGGTCATCATGCGTGTCTCCCCATGCGCCGGGGGCTCCGGCAGCCGGTCGCGTACCGATTGCCCTGCGGTGTGAACTCTGCGGCGGTGCGGTCCTGTTCTGTCCTGCGGGATGTGCTGCGAGAGGTGCTGCGGGATGTTCTGCGGGACGTGCTGCCGGACTCGGTACCGGTCCGGTGGCCGGACCTGTGGCGACGCGTGCTGCGATCCGTGCCGCGGTGCCGTGCGCCGCCCGTACGGACCGCCGCCCTCAGGACGGGTTGCTGCTGCTGCGGACGATCAGGCGCGGTTCGATGACGACGCGTTCGCCGCCGCGGGTGGTGCCGGACTCCAACTGGTCGACCAGCAGCCGGATACTGGCCTGGCCGACCGCGGTGAAGTCCTGCCGGACGGTGGTCAGCGGCGGCGCGAAGAACTCGGCTTCAGGGATGTCGTCGAAGCCCGCGATGGCGACCTGGCCCGGCACCGAGAGACCGGCCTCACGGAAGGCCCGCAACACCCCCAGCGCCATCTGGTCGTTGGCCACGAAGACGGCCGACACCTCGGGTGAACCGCGGCGCCCGGAGCCCGCCGAGACCCGGCCCGCCAGCTCCTGTCCCGCGCGGTAGCCCGACAGCGGCGTCCAGTCCCCCACCAGCGGCGGCGGCACCTCGACGCCCGCCTCCTCCAGCGTGGCGCGCCAGCCCTGCACGCGGGCCTCGGCCTCCAGCCAGTTCTGCGGGCCCGCGACATGCCAGACCGTGCGGTGGCCGCCGGCCAGCAGATGGCCCGTGACCAGCCGCGCGCCCAGCTCCTGGTCCACCGAGACGCCGGGGATCGGCAGGCCGTGCCCGCCCTCCACCGTGACGACGGGGAACGGCAGCTTCAGCTCGGCCAGTGCGGCGACGGCCTCCCGCTCCGGCACTATCACGACGATGCCCTCCACCCCCCAGTCGCTGAGGTGGTCGATCGCGTCCGCGAGCGCCTTCGGGGTGTGCCGCCGCAGGGTCACCGCGGAGACCATGTATCCCTCGTCCCGCGCCGCTTCCTCCAGCCCGAACAGCGTGCTCGCCGGGCCGAACAGCGTCGGATTGCACGCCACCACCCCCAGCGTCAGCGTCCGCCGCGTCACCAGCGCCCGCGCCGACGAGTTGCGCCGGTACCCCAGCGCCTCGATCGCCCGCAGCACCTCCGCGCGCGTGGTGTCCCGCACATTCGGGTGATCGCTCAGCACCCGCGACACCGTCTGATGCGAGACGCCCGCCACCTGGGCGACATCCGCCATGGTGGGGGCCCTGCGGGGCGCTGCCGGGTCCGCGGTGCGAGACATGGCTCTCCGTTCCGTGATGCTGCTAAGTGTTAGCGCTCACAGTCCCATCCGTCAAGGCCGTACGCTCGCGCTTGGCGGAGGAAGACGGCCCTTTACCAGGCCCCCCGCCGGGGGCGACCCTCCCAAGGGCTTGGGCCCCTGAGGCGCACGGGGAAGGCGCGCCGCGCTGGCGCAGGGCCTGCTCTTCAGGGGCGCGGGGAACTGCGCGCTCAGCCGAAGCGCTCCCGCACCTCACCACCCGCCCCAACGGGGCACTCGGCCGTCCCCGGACCACCGGCCGGTGATGGGTTACCCGCGCAGTTCCCCGCGCCCCTGACGGGGCACCGTCTCTCGCCCGGACGGCGAGCCGACCTTTTCAGGGGCGCGGGGAACGCTCCCGCACCTCACCACCCGCCCCAGCGGGGCAATCCGGTTGTCCCCGGACCACCCGCCGGTGGGGGGCGCGGGCCCCGGGCGCACGGGGAAGGCGCGCCGCGCTGGCGCAGGGCCTGCTTTTCAGGGGCGCGGGGAACTACGCGCTCAGCCGAAGCGCTCCCGCACCTCACCACCCGCCCCAACGGGGCACTCGGCCGTCCCCGGACCACCGGCCGGTGATGGGTTACCCGCGCAGTTCCCCGCGCCCCTGACGGGGCACCGTCTCTCGTCCGGACGGCGAGCCGACTTTTTCAGGGGCGCGGGGAACGCTCCCGCACCTCACCACCCGCCGGAGGGGGCGGGCGGCGCGGACGGCGCGTCTGTGGGGATACGGTCACAGAGGGAACCTCACGGCGAGAGGCGGGACGGCGCGTGGTGGAAGTGGACGGGCACGGGCACGTGACGGCCGACGCGGAGGTCGTGCGGTGGCTGGTGCGGGAGCAGCACCCGGACCTGGCGGAGCTGGAACTGCGTCCGGTGGACGGCGGTTGGGACAACCAACTGTGGCGGTTGGGCGAGGAGTTGGCCGTACGGCTGCCGCGTACGCCGCGCGCACCGGCGCTGCTGGCGAAGGAGCGGCGGTGGCTCCCGCTGCTGGCGCCGCGCCTGCCGCTGCCGGTTCCGACGCCGGTACGCGACGGTGAGCCGTCCGCGCGCTTCCCGCGTCCGTGGGCCGTCACGAGGTGGGTGCCGGGGAGCCCGGCGGACCTCACGCCGATCGGCCGGGGCGAGCACGCGGCCGACGCGCTCGCGGGGTTCCTCACGGCGCTGCACCGGGAGGCACCCGCCGACGCACCGGCCAACCCGGACCGCGGTGTCCCGCTGAAGTCCTTGGCCGACGGGTTCGACCACGGCGTGGCCGCCCTCGCCGAAGGCGGCCTCGACGCGCGCCTGGCCGACGGCGCCCGGCGGGTCTGGGCGGACGCCGTCGCCGCCCCCGAGAGCACCGCCCCGCCGACGTGGCTGCACGGCGACCTCCACCCCGCGAACGTCGTCGTCACGGACGGCACCCTCGCGGGCGTGATCGACTTCGGCGAGCTGTGCGCGGGCGACGCGGCGAACGACCTCGCCGCCGCCTGGCTGCTCCTGCCCGCGGGTGCGGCGCCCCGCTTCTTCGCCGCCTACGGCCGCACGGACCCGGCCACGATCCGCCGCGCCCGCGGCTACGCGGTCCGGGCCACGCTCGGTCTCATCAGCGTCGGACAGGCGGCCGCGAAGGGCCTGCCCGGCGGAAAGCCCACCTGGGGAGTCGCCGGGCGCGCGGCCCTGGAGCGCGTACTGGCCGACGTCTAGGCCCGGTTGACCAGTCCGGTTGACCAGGACCGGTCGGCCAGCCCCGGTACGCCTACGCCCGGTCGGCCGGTTCGTCGTCGCGCCGCCCGCCCGGCTGCCGGGGCCCGCGGACCTGGTGGCGCGCCCACCAGGTCCGGAAGTCCTCGTCCCGGACGCTGAGTTCACCGACGAGCGCGGCCACCTCGGCATCGTCGGGATCGCGGCCCGCGTCCATCGGCAGCACCGCGACGCACTCGCGGGCGATTCCGCGACCGGTCCGCGTACAGCGCAGCGGTCTGAACGCGGACCGGATGTCGGACGTGGACGGCGTGACGTACACCTCGGACGGCGGCCCGGTGTCGATGGTGCCGTAGGTGGTGTACGACAGGGAGCCGGGGCAACTCCCGCCGCCGATCTGCACGGTACGGCTCGACACGAGCTTGCCGGTGCGCAGTTCGAACACCTTCACCGGGATCGCGATCTTGCGGAATTTCACCTCGCGGGGGAAGTCGGGCAGCAGCTTGTTCTCGTACGGGCAGGTCGTGACCGTCGTGCCGTTGTCCTTGTCGCCGACGCACACCACGAGTACCGCCTTGGTGACGTCGTCGGCCGACCAGGAGCCGGGCAGTTTGCGGGTGTACTCGTCGTCGCCGTAGAACAGCGCGTGGTGGGTGCCCTTGCGGTAGGGCGCGGCGGCGCTGTACTTCGCCGGTTTCGAGCAGTAGTCGGGCTCGGTGTCGGTCGAAGTGCCCAGCAGCGTACGGACGTTGTCCAGCTCGATGGTCAAGGTGGCCTGCTCGACGCCGCTGCGGGCCTTGGCGGCGAGCCGGTCGCCGGGGTACTGGTCGAGCTGCTGCTGGTAGCGGTCGCGGGCCTTCGCCCACTCCTTGGCCTCCATGAGGTCGTCACCGCAGCCGACGAGCGCGGCGGGCGCGGTCTTCGGGACGACGGCCGCCGCCCGGCCCAAGTCGCCCTGGACGGAATTGTGTTGGCGGAGCCAGTCGGTGACCGTGACGGTGTCGCAGGGCACCTTGGTGGGCAGTCGGCCGAGGAAGCCGTTCAGCACGGTGTCGACCATCTTCTCGTGGCCCGGCAGATCCGCGAGTACGGCGGCCAGGCCGTCGAAGCCCGCCGTCAACGCGTGGGTGTCACCGCTCAGTCCGGTGGTCAGCTCGTGCTGCGCCACGCCGAGCCGGTGGCAGGCCCGTACCGTACGGTCGCCGCTCGCGGTCAGCGGCGCGTCGGCCACGCGGGGGCCGAACCAGAGACCGTCCTGGGCGCTCAACGCCTGGGCGCAGTCGCCGCTCCGGCGCGCGGCGGCCACCTTGCCCTCGGTCCGCGAGGCGTCGAGCCGCAGCAGCCCCGCGACCAGCAGCATCGGCAGGAGGACGGCGAGCGCGATCACCCGCTGCCGAAGGACCACGCCCCGGCGGCCGAGCAGCAGGTAACCGGCGCTGAGGAGTGAGGCGTTGGCGAGGGCGACGGCCAGCGGGTCGCGCGAGCGCCCGCCGTCGCCCGCGCCCCTGACGGCTCCGGCGATGGCCCGGCCCGCGCAGCCGTCCCCGTTCCCGTCAACGGGGCCCGGACGCTGCCCCGGCAGATAACCCGGCGGGGGCCCCGGCGGCGGCTTCGGCACGCCGTCCTGTTCGGATACGTGCCGGGGCTCGGGGTCCGGTGCGGCCTGGGGCGGGTGGTCCATCTCAGTCCCCTTCGTCGGGCGGTGGGCGGCGGCCGTCGCCCATTGTCACCACCTGCGCCGGGAGGGGTTCCGGACGCACATCCGCCCTGTTCAGGGGTACTGCTACCGGCTCGCGGCGAAGGCGCCGCTCTCCGCGAAGGCCCGCTCGGCGAAGCGTTCACCGATACGCCGGTGGGTGGCGGCGTCCGGGTGCAGCTCGTCGGGCAGCGGCAGTTCGGCATAGTCCGCCTCGCCGTAGAGTTCGCGGCCGTCGAGGTAGTGCAGGTGCGGGTCGGTGGCCGCGCGCTCGGCGACGATCCGCTCCAGTTCCGCGCGGATGACGGTCAGGGTCAGCTTGCCCGCCGCCAGCTCCGCCGGGTCGCCGCTGGCGCGGAACCGCAGCTTTCCGGTGCTGAGCGCTTCGAGGTCGAAGGCGGCGGGGCCCGGGGTGTTCTCGTGGATCGGGCTCAGGATCGGCGAGACGACCAGCAGCGGGGCGTCCGGGTGGCCCTCACGGATGGTGTCGAGGAAGCCGTGCACGGCGGGGCCGAAGGCGCGCAGCCGCATCAGGTCGGCGTTGACGATATTGATGCCGATCTTCACGCTCACCAGGTCGGCGGGCGTGTCGCGCAGGGCGCGGGCCGTGAACGGGTCGAGCAGCGCGCTGCCGCCCAGGCCCAGATTGATCAGCTCCACACCGCCGAGGGAGGCCGCGAGAGCGGGCCATGTGGTGGTGGGGCTCGCCGCGTCGGAGCCGTGGCTGATCGAACTGCCGTGGTGCAGCCAGACCTTACGGCCCCGGTCGGGGACCGGCCCGACGGGCGCGTCGGTGCGCAGCGCGACAATCTCGGTCGTCTCGTTGTGCGGCAGCCAGATCTCGATGTCCTTGTCCGCGTCGGGCAGTTCGGCGAAGCGGAGGGTGCCGGGGTCGCCGGGCTTGTGCTCGGCGGTTCCGGTGCTCATGTCGACGGTCAGGGTGTGGCCGCCGGCCACGCTGCCCTGGCCCGCGGGGCGGCCGTCGACCAGCAGGTCGTAGAGGCCGTCGGGGCGCGGCGGCGCGCCCGCGTACACGCGCTTGGTGGGCAGCGTGTCCAGCTCCACGGTGGTGGCGCGGGTGCGGAACACCAGCCGTACGCCGGAGGGTTGGGACTCGGCCATGGCGAGCTGGGCGTCGGCGCACTGGGCGCGGGCCCGCGCGGGCAGCCGGTGCGGCAGTACGCCGTGTCCGGTGGGCTCCAACTCCAGCGCGCCGCGCACCAGTTCCGCGCCCTCGGGCGTGGTGAACAGGGTCGTGGTCCAGTCGCCGTGCTCGGTCCGTGCGTCGTTCTCGGTAGGCATTGCTTTTCAACTTCCGTCTTTTTCCGGCCAGTTCTTCAACAGGGCGTCGAGGGCGTCGATGACGCGTTCCCAGGTGTCCTGGGTGTCGGGCGCGCTGTGGCTGAACCCGCCGCCCATCTCCAGGCCGACGTAGCCGTTGAACACGCTCCCGAGCAGCCGCACCGCGTGCGTCTGGTCCGGCTCGTCGAGGTCGTAGCCGCGCAGGATCGCCCGTGTCATCTCCGCGTGCCGCCCGCCCGCGCTCGCGGCGGCGGCCTGCGGATCGAGGCGGAACTGGGCCGCCGCGTACCGTCCGGGGTGCTCCCGGGCGTAGTCGCGGTACACGTTCGCCAGTCCGGCGAGCGCGTCCTTCCCTGCCCGGCCCGCCAGGGCGGCGGCACCGCGATCGGCCATTTCCGCCAGTGCGAGCTGCGCGATCCCGGTCTGGAGATCGTGCGAATTCCGCACGTGCGAATACAGGCTCGCGACCTTCACGTCGAACCGCCTGGCCAGCTCGGAGACGGTCACCGCGTCGAACCCGACCTCGTCGGCCAGCTCCGCCCCCGCCCGCACCAAACGCTCCCGTGTCAGCCCTACGCGCACCACAGCCGTCCTCCTCGTTACCTAAGTCCATCATGCACATACCTAAAGCCTTTAGGCAAATGACCGCAGCCCGATGTAACGGCGGACCCCGCTCATGGTGGGACCGCCGCCGTGAGGCCGCGCGGCGTGGGACCGCTCGGTGTGGGGGCCGCTCGCCGTAGAGCCCGCTCGCCGTGGGACAGAAAAGCCCGGGGCCCGGCTAGGAGCTGTCCGGTCGATCATGTGCGGAGCCAGATGACGAGGGCCGCGACGGTGACGGTGCCGAGGTACACATAGCCGCGTTTGTCGTAGCGCGTGGCCACGGCCCGGGACTGCTTCAGCTTGTTGATGGCCCTCTCGACGGTGTTGCGTTTCTTGTAGCGCTGCTTGTCGAAGCCTGGTGGCCGTCCGCCGCGTGACGCCTTGCGGTGACGAGCGGCCTGGCTATCGGTCTTCTCCGGGATGGTGTGCCGGATGTTCCGTCGGCGCAGGCTGTCCCAGCAGGGCCCATTGCTGTAAGCCTTGTCCGCGGCGAGGCTGTCGGGCTTCTTGTGGGGCCTGCCCGGCCCGGTGCGCGGCACTCGGATCTTGTCGAGCACCGGCTCCAGTTGGGTGCAGTCGGCCCGCTGCCCAGGCGTGATGACCAGGGACAGCGTCCGGCACCGACCCTCGGCGCTCAGGTGGAGCTTGGTGGTGAAGCCACCCCGGGAGCGGCCCAGGCCCTCACCTGCTTCACCACCTCCACCAGGCGGGCGTGAAGGCTTCGCCACGGCGGTTCGCGCTGGTGTTCCACGCCCGCGTCCCCTTTTGGCTCGCCCGGCGCGGGCGGCGGGGTGATGCGGGCTCCCGCCGCATGCTGGTGTGCGCGCACTACCGTGGAATCCACACCGATGTCCCAGTCGAGCTCACCTGCGGCATCGGTCGCGGCCTGCACCTGCTGGAACAGCCGCTCCCAGGTTCCGTCCGCCGACCACAGCCGGTGCCGCTCATAGATCGTCTTCCACGGGCCGAAGTGTTCGGGCAGGTCACGCCAGTGCACGCCGGTCCGCACCCGATGCAAGATCCCGTCGATCACCTGCCGGTGATCCCGCCACCGCCCGCGCCGACCATTTCCCACCGGCAGGAACGGCCGCAGCCGTTCCCACTCCGTGTCCGTCAGATCGCCCCGCCCCATGGCCCAGACAACGATCCGAGGGGGCGACAGTCACACGAGCCGACAATTCCCTGGCTTACGCTCCTGAGCATGACCAAGTTCTTCGCCACGGTGTGCCTCCCGCCGACCACACCACGGAAGGTTCCACAGGCGATAGCCGCAGCCATGGCGCCCTACGACTTCAACCTCGACCCCGAGGGCTGGAATCCGGGTGGCCACTGGGACTGGTGGACCATCCACTCCACCGCGAACAACGCCTACCTCGTATTGCCCACGCACGACGGCGACCCCCGACTCCTCACGGCCTCAACCGTGCCACGCGGGAAGGCCGAACTCGATGCCCTCGGGCCGCTGGAATGCTACGGCGGACCCCGGGGTCTGCTCGACTTCGACGCCATGCGCACCCGAGCGGCGAGCAAGCACGACGCCCTGTTCGGCGTCTGGAGTGAGCTGACCGCCGTGCACCCACCGGCCCACCCGCTCACCGACTTCGTCGCTCGCCACAAGGCGGAGCCTGGCAGATACTCCCTTGCCGACGCCAAGCGAGAGCACCTGGCCCAGCCGCTGGTGCAGGACGTGGCCCAGCGGGCCGCCGAGGGAGACCCCTACTTCGACACCTCGTTCCTGCTCAACGACCCAGTCGCGTACTTCGCGCAGGAACACCAGGCCGCCAAGTCGTGGTCGGTACGGTGCGCCGTGCCCGGCGCAGCCTTGATCAGCCTCGATGGCTCATGGATGAACGCCGACCACGACGACTACTGGGATCAGGCCAACCGCTACCTTAACGACCTCGACGCAGAGGCCGTCGTCCTCGACCTCCTCTGTCACTGCTGAACCGCGGGCCGCACTCGGAGAGATCGGCCCGGCACCTCCGGACGGAAGCCCATGATCGGCCGGACAGGCCCTAGTCGATCGGGAAGCGGTAGACCGTCGACTCGCGGGCCCGGAAGGCCAGCCGCGCGAGGGGCCGCGCCGTCGCGGACAGCCGCGGCAGCAGCCGGGCGAAGGCGTCGACGAGCTCCTGACCGGTCTCCGGGCTGATCTCCCGGACGATCTCCACGCGGGCGTCCACGCGGGCGTCCACGCGGGCGTCCACGCGGGCGTCCACGCGGGCGTCCACGCGGGCGTCCACGCGGGGAGCCTGTCCATCCGTTCCGGCCGCACCGACGCGCCGGAGCCGGGGCGGGCTTGGCCGTAAAACCGGTTGGGCGGGCGATGCGCCGTTGGTAGCGTCCGCAGGACCGTCACCCCAGGCGAGGAGGTGGAACCCGTGAAGGCCGGTTCTGACGGGGTGCTCCCTGTCCTCCTCACGGCGTGGACGGCCCGCGTGGACGTCACCGGAGGCGCCGGGATCGCCCGGTCGCTTCCCGAGCGCAACACCGCCTGTCTTCTGTGCGGTTCACCGCGCGGACGACGTCAAAAGGCGTCCGTGAACGAGACGTCGCCATGGGTGAGGTCAATGGCCCGCTCCGGCCGCCGCTTTCCCGCCCAGAACAGCCGGCGCTCGTGCTGCTGGGCCACCTCGGCGGCCCGCACAAGAAGGCGCCGCGGACGCTGGGGCGCGCGCAACGCCCTGTGACCGACGCCGGTTCTCCCGCACCGGCTCCCTTACACCCGCATCGACACCTTGCGACCTCAGGCCCTAGCCCTCGTCGGGCAGCAGCGGGAAGAGCCGTGCGACGACCGCGACCGGACGGGCCGCGGCGGGGCGGACCGCCGGATTCGGCTCCCGGTCGCGGTAGCGGGCGAGGGTCTGCCGGATCGCGTCGGCCACGGCGGCCATCTCCTCCGGGGTCAGATACGCGACCGCGCTGAACGCCTCGTCCTGCCGCCACGGGGCGGGAGCGCTGTCGCGCTGGGTCTGCCAGCGCCGGTAGCTCTCGTCCTCCAACCCGCGGGCAAGCTCAACGAATTCCGTCGCGGGACCCTCCCCCTTCTCCGGGTCCCCCGCCTGCCGGATCCGCCACGGCCGGGCGCGGCCACCGCTGTGCGGGGCCTCCTCGATGTAGCCGTAGCGCGCGAGTTGCCGCAGATGGAACGAGCACAGGCCGGAGCTGTAGCCGAGCCGCCCGGCCGCCTGTGTGGCCGTGACCGTACCGACCTCGGCGAGCAGGCCGAGCAGGCCGCGGCGTACGTCATGGTCGGGCAGACCGCTGTCCGCCGACGTTCCGGTCTCCGCCTCTTCTTCTGTCACTTTGCAAAGCCTGCTACTTTGCAAAGAGCTTTGCAAGCTCCTGGCCGACGCCACCGCTCCGAGGAGAGTGAGCCCCTTGGTCTCCCGCCCCTTCGACGTGTCCGAGCGCGCCGTCGTGCGCGCCATCACCGTCACCGGCGACGACATCCTGCACCGCCCCTGCCGCGAGGTGACCGAATTCGGGACCACGGAACTGGCCGAGCTGATCGAGGACATGGTGCTCACCATGCACGTCGCCGACGGCGCGGGCCTGGCGGCCAATCAAGTGGGCGTCGGCCTGCGGCTGTTCGTGTACGACTGCTGGGACGACGACGGCGTCCACCACACCGGGCACCTGGTCAATCCCGTGCTCGACGAACCCGCGCCTGCCGACCGGCGGCTCGTCGACGACGCCGAGGGCTGTCTGTCGGTGCCGGGCGCGACGGTGGACGTGCCGCGCACCGACCACGCCGTGGCGCGCGGCTTCGACCAGTACGGCGAGCCGGTCGTCATCGCGGGCAACGGCCAGTTCGGGCGCTGCCTCCAGCACGAGACCGACCACCTGGACGGCCGCCTCTACCTCGACCGCCTCTCACGGCGCGACCGGCGCGAGGCGCTGCGTCAGATGGCCGACCGCCGCGAACACGTCTTCGCCCTGCGCGCGGCCAGGGCCGCCGAGTTGGGCCGCTGACCTCCGCGCACGGGGCTCGGGGGACGCGACAGGCCGGTCGTCACACCGCCGGGCCGTCGCCGTCCTCCTCCTGGTGGGTGTAGCGCTGCTCCTTCCAGGGGTCCGCGAGGTTGTGGTGGCCGCGCTCCTCCCAGAAGCCGCGCCGGTCCGTCGTCATGTACTCGATGGCACGGAGCCACTTGGGCCCCTTCCAGCTGTACAGATGCGGTACGACCAGGCGTACGGGGAAGCCGTGTTCCGCGGTGAGCTGGTCACCGTTGTGGTGGGTGGCCAGCAGGGTGCCGTCGGCGGTGAAGTCGGCGAGCCGGAGATTGGCGCTGTAGCCGTACTCCGCCCAGGCCATGACGTGGGTGGCGTGCGGCGCCGGGGGCGCCAGGTCCAGCAGGGTGCGGGCGGTGACGCCGAACCACTCGTGGCCGGTCGAGGTCGTCCCGGACGCGCAGTGCAGGTCGGCGGCGACCGTGGCGCGCGGCAGCGCGCTGAACTCCTCAAGGGACCACGTGTGTTCGCCGCCGGCGGCGGTGGCGCCGAACACCTTCAGGCTCCACCGGTCCGCCCGGAATCTGGGCACGGGTCCGTAGTGCGAGACGGGCCAGCCCCTGACCTTGCGCTGTCCCGGGGGAAGCTCGTCGTTTCCCACTGGGTGATCGTCCTTCCCTGCGGGTCGATGCGGGTCGATGGCACGGCGGCGGTCCCGGTGGTGCGGTGGAGTTCCAGTGGCGCGCTGGAATCCGGTGGTGCGGTGGAGATCCAGTGGCGCGCTGGAATCCGGTGGTGCGGGGAGATCAGGCGTCCGCTCATGCGAGGCCAGACACCGTTAACGATTATCACATGCGGCGGCATCCGGCCCTTTCGCCTCGCATTCGCCGGGCGCCCCACGAAAACCGTTCCCTGGACCCGCTCGCCCCCGGACACGCCCTAGCGCCGCAGCCCGAGCGCCTCGCGGCCCGCGTACCGCGCCTGCGTCCCCAGCTCCTCCTCGATCCGGATGAGCTGGTTGTACTTGGCGGTGCGGTCGGAGCGCGACAGCGAACCCGTCTTGATCTGGCCGCAGCCGGTCGCGACGGCCAGGTCGGCGATGGTGGTGTCCTCGGTCTCGCCGGAGCGGTGCGACATCACGACGGTGTAGCCCGCGCGGTGCGCGGTGCCGACGGTCGCCAACGTCTCGGTGAGCGTGCCGATCTGATTGACCTTCACCAGAACGGAGTTGGCGACGCCGTCGCGGATTCCCTCGCGCAGCAGCGTCTCGTTGGTGCAGAAGACGTCGTCGCCGGTGAGCTGGCAGCGGTCGCCGAGGCGCGCCATGAGCAGCCGCCAGCCGTCGCGGTCGTCCTCGGCCATCGGGTCCTCGATGGACGCCACGGGGTAGTTCGCCACCAACTGGGCCAGGTACTCGGCGTGTTGCTCGACGCTGCGGCGTACGCCCTCGCCGGTGTAGTCGTAGACCCCGTCGCGGAAGAACTCCGACGCGGCGGGGTCCATGACGACGGTGATGTCGGTGCCGGCCTTGTACCCGCTGCGCTCGACGGCGCGTACGACGAAGTCCAGCGCCTCTTCGGCGGTCCGCAGGTCGGGGGCGAAGCCGCCCTCGTCGCCGACCGCGGTGCTGTGCCCCGCGGCCAGCAGGTCGCCGCGCAGGGTGTGGAAGACCTCGGAGCCGATGCGTACGGCCTCGGCGAAGGTGGCCGCGCCGATCGGCGCGATCATGAACTCCTGGAAGTCCAGCGGATTGTCGGCGTGCGCGCCGCCGTTGACGATGTTCATCATCGGCACCGGCAGCAGCCGGGTGTCCACGCCGCCGACGTAGCGGTAGAGCGGCAGCCGGTGCGCGTGCGCGGCGGCCTTGGCGGTGGCCAGGGAGACGCCGAGGATCGCGTTCGCGCCGAGCCGGGACTTGTCGGGCGTGCCGTCCAGCTCGATCAGCGCCGCGTCCACGGCGGCCTGGTCCTCCGCCTCCAGGCCGACGACGACGTCCACGATCGACTCGTTGACGGCGTCGACGGCCCGCCGAACTCCCTTGCCGTGGAAGCGGGCCGGGTCCTCGTCGCGCAGTTCCACCGCCTCGCGGGCGCCGGTCGAGGCTCCGGAGGGTACGGCCGCGCGGCCGGTGGAGCCGTCGGCCAGCTCGACGTCGACCTCGACGGTCGGATGGCCCCGGCTGTCGATGATCTCGCGGGCGACGACGCGGGTGATGGTGTTCCTGGCGGCCATGGCGGTGGTGCTCCTCACGTGCGGTGCGGACGACAACGACGCGGACGACGACGACGCGAACGGCGACGACGCGAACGGCGACGACGCGGATGACGATGACACGGACGGCGACGATTAAGTTCCGAGCGAGAACAAAGTGAGTTCAGAAAGTGAATGTACTCTGTGCGGATGAGGATGCACAACGCCGACGAGGACTGCGGGATCGCCCAGGCCGCCGTGGTGATGGCCGACTGGTGGAACGTGCTCGTGCTGCGCGAAATCGCGCGCGGCCACGTGCGGTTCGACGCCCTGGCCTCCGGACTCGGCCTCTCCCGCAAGGTGCTCACCGAACGGCTCGGCGCGCTCGTCGCCCGCGGCGTCCTGCGGCGCAGCCTCTACCAGCGCCGCCCGGTCCGCTACGAATACCTGCTCACCGACTCGGGACTCGCCCTGCTCCCGCTGCTGGTGGCGATGCAGGACTGGGGCGACCGCTGGGTCCTCGGCGACGGGTCGGCCACGGCGACCGCGCCGCCGGACGGGGCGGAGCACGCACGCGTGCACGCCCTGGCGGGCGGCGGTACCGATACGGGTACGGGTACGGGCGCGCGGCTGCCCGCGGATCTCCGACTGCCCGCCAGCGACGGCGCCGAGCGCCCCGTCGTCGCGCCGGACGCCGCCGCCACCGTTCTGTTCACCTACCCCGGCACCGGCGTCGACTGGGGCGAGGACCCGATCCCCGGCGCGCCCGGCTGCACACTGGAGAACCGGCTCTTCCGCGACGCCTACGCCGACTTCCGCCGCGCCGACGTCGCCGTCCACGGCGTCAGCACCCAACTCCCCTACGAACAGGCGGCCTTCGCCACCGCCGAAGCCGTCCCGTACCCGCTGCTCTCCGACGCCCAGCAGCGTCTGGCCGCCGCCCTGCGGCTGCCGACCTTCCGCGGGGCCGGGCGGCTCCGCCTCAAACGGCTCATCCTCGTCCTCGCCCCCGACCGCACCGTGCGGCACGTCCTCTTCCCCGTCGAGGACATTCCGGCGGCCGTCGAGGAGACGCTTCGCCTGGCGACGGCCGGTCCCTGACCGTCCGCGCAGGAGCTATCCGGCCTGGTCCCGCGACTGGTGGGCGCCCGGCGTATGGCCGAAGGTGCGGCGGAAGACGTCGATGAAGGCGCTGGCGGACGACCAGCCGCACCGGTGGGCCACGGCGGTGACCGGGGTGTTCTCGGCGAGCAGCACCAGGGCGTGATGGAGGCGGAGTTGGGTGCGCCACTGCGGGAAGGTCATGCCGAGGTCGCTCTTGAAGAGCCGGGACAGCGTACGGTCGCTGGCGCCGACCTGGCGGCCGAGGGCGGTCAGCGTACGGTCGTCGGCCGGGTCGGCGCGCAGGATCGCGCACAGGGACCGGAGTTGGGGCGCGGCCGGCCAGGGCAGGTGGAGCGGC
Source organism: Streptomyces sp. NPDC003300 (assembly GCF_040610915.1). Taxonomy (NCBI): domain Bacteria; kingdom Bacillati; phylum Actinomycetota; class Actinomycetes; order Kitasatosporales; family Streptomycetaceae; genus Streptomyces; species Streptomyces sp. NPDC003300. Next base: position 561,920 of record NZ_JBEXNE010000002.1, read on the forward strand.
TGCTGCGGTGAGGCGCGCAGTTCGTCGAGCAACACCGCGCGCAGGCGGGCCCGTTCGGGGCTGCCGTCGTCGGGGGTGCGGGTGTGGGCGAGGAGCAGTTCGCGCAGCAGGGGGGCGACGGCCAGGACGGTCGGGGTGTCGAGGCCGAGCGGGTTCTCGTTCTCCGGGAGGCCGACCAGGTGGAGTTCGAGTTCGCCGTGGGCCTGGTGGGCGTGGACCGTACCGGCGGGGACCCAGATGGCACGGGTGGCCGGGGCGACCCAGGAGCCCGCGCTCGTGGTGATGGCCAGCACTCCGCGTCCGGCGTAGACGATCTGGTGGTCGTCGTGCCGGTGCGGGTCGATCTCCGCGCCGGGGGCCAGCCGCTCGGTACGGGTCGGCGCGACCGGCTCATGGCGGATTTTCGTCATTGGTTGGCAGTTTATCGGAAGCCCGACATATCACCGCCTGAAGACCATGGGTGACGTGCCGAAAAACACCTCGATCACGCTGCTGTCCTTCGGGCATGCCTGCGTCGACATCTACCAGGGCGCCGTCGCGGCCCTCGTCCCCTACTTCGTCGCCGAACGCGCCTACAGCTACGCCGCCGCCTCCGGCATCGTGCTCGCCGCGTCCGTCCTGTCCTCCGTGGCCCAGCCGCTGTTCGGCCTGCTCACCGACCGGTGGGCGATGCCGTGGCTGCTGCCGGTGAGCACCGTCCTCGGCGGTGCGGGCATCGCACTCAGCGGCGTCAGCGGCTCGTACGCGCTCACGCTCGTCTTCGTCGCGGTCTCCGGCGTCGGCGTGGCCGCGTACCACCCGGAGTCCGCGCGCGTCGCCCGCCTCGCGAGCGGGGGCAGCCACAGCGCGATGGGGTGGTTCTCGGTGGGCGGCAACATCGGCTTCGCGCTGGCCCCGCTCATGGTCGCCGCCGTCGTCGCGACGGGCGGCCTGCGCCTCACCCCGCTGCTGGTGCTGCCCGCGCTCGTCGGCAGCGTGCTGTGCCTGCCGGTGCTGCGCGAGCTGGAACGGCGGCGCTCCACCGGGACCTCGGCCGCCGTCGCCGTCGGGCGCGACGACAGGGCGTCCTTCGTGAAGCTCTCCGTGGCCGTGGTCTTCCGCTCGATCGTCTTCATCGGCCTGAGCACCTTCATCTCGCTGTACGCCAAGCAGCGCATGGGCGGCAGTGACGTGGCGGGCACCGCCGCGCTGTTCGTCCTCTACATCGGCGGCGCGATCGGCTCCGTCCTCGGCGGCTCGCTGGCCGGCCGCTACGACCGCGTCACCGTCACCCGCTGGTCGTATCTGGTCTCGATCCCGTCCGTCGCGGGCGTCGTCCTCGTCCCGGGACCGGCCCTCTACCTCTTCGTCGCCCTCACCTCGATCGGCCTCTACGTCCCCTTCTCCCTCCAGGTCACCCTCGGCCAGGACTACCTCCCCACCCGTGTCGGCACCGCCAGCGGCATCACGCTCGGGCTCACCGTCAGCATCGGCGGCCTCGCCACCCCCGTCATCGGCGCGGTCGCCGACGCCACCTCGCTGCGTACCGCTCTCACCCCGCTCATCGTCATGCCCGCCCTGAGCTGGCTGCTGTTCCGCTCCCTCCCCGAGCCCACCGCGCCCCGCTCGTCCCCCGCCGCCGCGCCGGAGGACGCGGCCACCGACCCCGCCCTCGCGGGCTAATCCGCGACACGTCGACCGGGCCGCCTCCCGCGCCCCCGGGCCACGGCCCACCAGACTGTCCCCATGTCATCCCCCCGCCGCCGCTGCCCCCAGTGCGGCCGAGAGATCGCCGTGGGGGGGGGGGGGGGGGGGCCCCCGCCCCCCCCCCCGCCCCCCCCCCCCCCCCCCCCCCCCCCCCCCCCCCCCCCCCCCCCCCCCC